>NZ_FYEY01000001.1:4298088-4912100 GCF_900187385.1 Streptomyces sp. 2114.4 | reverse complement strand
CGGTGACGAACTGTGAGACATAGGCACCGCACTCAGCCAGGGAGTCAAGGATCGGCTTGCCGCGCGTCAGACGGTCCGGATGAAAGTTGAGGGTCACCCGCAGCACCGGATCTACCGGCGGACCGGACGACAGCCCGGCCACATGGCCAAGAGCCCGCTCCTGCGGTGTCTGGATGGCGTCGAAGCTCATGCCCGGAGTGTCCCCGAGCTGACCAACCCGCGCACACAGGATTCCGCACCCTCGTTCCTGAGGGCGCGCCGCCCCCCCCGCTCAGCGGGGGCCGGCGCACACGCTCACTGGGACCCCGCCCCCGCGCTCCGTACCGCCCCCACACTCGCGACCACGACCAGCCCGATCGCCAGCACCTCGGCCCAGCCCAGCGACTGGTGCAGGACGAGGAACCCGGCGGTGGCCGCGGCGGCCGGCTCCAGGCTCATCATCACGGCGAAGCCGGAGGCCGGGAGCTTGCGCAGGGCGAGGAGTTCCAGGGTGTAGGGCATGACGGACGACATCAGGGCGACGGCGGCGCCCAGCCCCAGCGTGACCGGGTTCAGCAGGGCGGCACCCGCGCTGACGATGCCGAACGGCAGGCTGAGCAGCGCCGCGACGGTCATCGCCAGCGCCAGCCCGTCCGCCTGCGGGAAGCGCTGCCCCGTACGGGCGGACAGCAGGATGTAGGCGGCCCACAGGCCACCGGCCGCCAGCGCGAACGCCGCGCCGGTGAGGTTGAGTCCGTCGAAGCCCTCGCGTCCCAGCAGCACCACGCCACCGAGAGCCAGCGCCGCCCACACCAGGCTGAGCAGCCGGCGGGAGGTCGCCACCGACAGGATCAGCGGCCCAAGGAACTCCAGGGTGACCGCGGCTCCCAGCGGGATGCGGTCGATGGCCTGGTAAAAGAGCGAGTTCATCCCGGCCAGTGCGACGCCGAAGGCGAGCACCGTGGCCCAGTCGCCCCGCGAGTGGCCGCGCACCTTGGGACGGCAGACGGCCAGCAGCACCAGCGAGGCGACGACCAGCCGCAGGGTGACCACGCCCAGCGCACCGGCCCGCGGGAAGAGCAGCACCGCCACCGACGAGCCGAACTGCAGCGAGACGATCCCGCCGATGACCAGCGCCACCGACACGAGCCGCCCGCGGGCACCCGACGCCCCGGCGGTCCCGACGGTCCCGGCCTGGGCCTCCGCCGTCAGCACCTCGGGCGAGGGCGGCACGGGGTGCGGAATCCCCCCGTCGTCGCCGGCGGACACGGTGTGGACGGGAGCGGCGGGGAGACGGCCATCGGGGCTCTCGGACGATGCATTCACGCCACCACGCTACGGGGCCTTCTTCCGGTCCGTGAAATGCCTTTTCCCCTGTTGTTATGCTCCCCACGCATGAGCATCGAGCTGCGTCATTTCCGCTGCTTTCTGGCCATCGCCGACACCCTGAGCATCACCCGTGCCGCCGAGCGCCTGCACCTGACCCAGCCGGCCGTCTCCCGCACCCTGCGCCAGCTGGAAGCGGAGCTGGGCCTCCGGCTCGTCGACCGCACCACCCACCACCTCGCGCTCACCCCCGACGGCCTCTCCTTCCGCGACCAGGCCGCGATCGCGGTCACCGCCTTCGACCGGGCACTCGGCCACGCACCGCACACCGCCTGGCCGCTGCGCCTGGGCCACGCCTGGTCGGCCGCCGGTACGGACACCACCGCGCTGCTGCGCCGCTGGCACGAGGAGCACCCGGCGACCCCGCTCGAACTCCTCCGCATCGACGACCGCACGGCCGGTCTCGCCCGCGGCGATGTGGACGCGGCCCTGCTGCGCGGCGAGGTCCGCGCCCCCGGTCTGATCACCGACCAGCTCACCACCGAGCCCCGGGTCGCCGGGCTCCCCGCCGACGACCCGCTGGCCCACCGCACCGCCCTCTCCCTCACCGAGCTGACGGACCGCACCATCGCCCTCAACACCGTCTCCGGCACCACCACGCTCGACCTGTGGCCCGCAGCAGCCCGCCCCGCCTCCACGATCACCATCGGCAACACCGACGACTGGCTGGCCGCCATCACCGGCGGCCGCGCCGTGGGCGTCACCACCTCCGCCACCGCCGACATGCACCCCCACCCGTCCATGGCGTACGTCCCGCTGACCGACGCCCCGCCCGTCCCGGTGGTCATCGCCTGGCGCGACGGCCCGGGACACCCGCGGATCCCGGACCTGGTCAGACTGGCCCACGAGGTCATGGGGAGGGCGGCGGGCGGGGCGCCACCGCGCACCGGCGGATAGGAACCGTCCCGTATCCCCCGTGGGATGCAGCCACCGCCTTCGCTCCATAAGCTCGTAAGGAGCCGGAGGAAACGCTCACCGGCCGGCGGAACGTCCCATCCATGCTCCTGATGCCCTGACGTGGAGTCCTTCATGACCACACCGCGGGACCTGTTGTTCGTCACCATGGACATGGAATCCAGTCGCACGGTGGAGCGCGGCAATCTGTCGCTCGCGCTCGCGGGCGCCGAGCTGATCGACCTCCTGGAGGCGCAGGCCGTCAGCCTGGACGGCGACCGCATCGTGCCGGGCTACCGGCCGTCCGTGGCCGACCGCCTCATGGACGAGGCCGCGTCGTCACTCGACCAGCAACCGCCGTACGAGTCGGTCGACGACTGGCTGTGGCGCAGAGGCCGGGGCCTGTCCACGGCCTACCTGTCCGCCTTTGAGTCGGAAGGTCAGCTCACCCGGCAGCCCCGCAAGCGCTGGCTCCCCTTCCGGTCCGGCGGCGAACTGACACTGGCCGATTCGCCCGCCCGCCGCGCGGCGGCGGCCCGCTGGACCGCGGGCGAGCCCGTCCTCGCGGCCCTTGCGGCGGCCCTCAGGCTCCGCGACGAGCCGGCGGAAGAGCCCGCGAACGTGGCTGACGAAGCGGTGGAGACCGTGCTCGCCACCGTCACCGACGCGGTGAACGAGCTGGAATTCGAACGCCAACGGCGAGCCATCGACGAAGAGGCCTTCAGCAACATCTGGCGAGGCCCGGGCGGATGACGGCCGGGCCGCGCACGAACGCCGCGTCCGGCCTGCCGCACCACCCGCCCACTTCCTGCCGTCTCCCGCCTACTGCCCACCGCCTACCGCCCCGGGCATGCGTAATCCGTTCGCACCCGATGCGGACTGCACGCGATCAGGTTGAGCGACAGGAAACGACCACCGGTCACCCACCACCCGCCGACCCGGTCCTCACCGGCGGACAGCGCCCGCACGGTTTCCTCGTGCGACGGCTCCCCCGGATACGAGCCGACGAAGACGTCGGCATACTGCGCGAGTTGCCCCGCATACCAGTCGGCCCCCTCCTTCGGTTCGTCGAACGTCGCCTCGATCCGGGAGGCCGGCTTCAGCAGCCAGTCCGCGCACTCCAGCGGCATCACCTGGGCGGAGCGGAACTCCGGGTGGTCCGGGCGCCGGTGAGCGTCGCCCGGCTTCACGAGCACGTCGCCACTGCCGAGCCAGACATAGGCGTGGTGGTGGGGTCCAGGCATCTCTCTCCCTACTGCGAACGCCTTGCTTGCACGGTCTTGCCTGCACTGATCCGAACGGGCGGCCCACGCCCCGGTTACGGGACGAGGGCCGCCGGGTCCACGGGCTACTGGCGGCCGCAGCCTTCGCCGTCGCCGCAGCCTCCGTTGGGGTTGCCGCCCTGGTTGTCGTCCTCATCGCCGCCGTACTTGACCGGATCGAGGCGGTATCGCATGGTGCTCTCCTCGGGTGCAAAGTCGCCGCGCGGTCGGTCCGCGCGCCGTCGTGCCCTTGCGAGGGCCCCTCGTGGGCCCGCCCGCTCCGGCCGTGTCCTGCCAGGGAATGGCGGCCGGGGCGGGAGTTTTCGTAAGGCGGCCGTGGGTCTGACGAAGCGCCGGTCCAGCAATCACGTCGGCCATCGGGCCACCCGGAGCCGCGACCCGTTTCCTCTTCGCGGCTACTGCTGGTGCCTCGCGCGGTGGCGTTCGATGAGGACGTCGAAGTCGGTCACCTTGCTGCGATCCCGCGCCGCTGCGGCCTGCTTGCGGCCGCGCTCCAGGTCCTGACAGGCCTTGCACTCCTGCATGACAGACGGTGCCGCGGACGCGGGGCGGGATCCGGAGATAGCCATGCAGATGCCTCCATCGGGCGTCGTCGGACCGAGCGCAGCGGCCGATTCCATCCCAACGGGACGGGGCTACGCAGGATGGCGACGCTAGAGGCGTCGGGTGCGCCGTCGCCAACAATGTGCATCGATGTGCAGAGAGCCCAACTTTCAGGCGAGTTGGCTGCTTTTCAGCTTGATCCGAGCCGTCTCTCTCCGTAATTGTGGTGCACATCAGCGCACATCGCGGAGACGAAGCCAAAGAGTCATTTGGGCCCTACATCATCGACACCGGCCACGAGGCGGCCGCTGCGGCCCCCTGCTCACCCCTTCACTGGAGGTTGACGTGCATCTACAGTTCATCGGAGTCGACCCGAACTCAGACATCGATGAGTCCCCGACCGCCTGGGTGGATCTAGAGAACGCCGACATCGTGATTCAGAGCTACACGGCGGATGACGCCACGCGAGCCCGGTGTGCGCAGCACAATGCACCTGGGCACGCCCAGCTCATCCCTGACCACGAGTCGGTCATCCGTGTCCCCGCGCGACTGGTGCCGATCCTGAGGGAGGCGTGCGATGCCGCAGAACGTGCCAAGCTTTAGCAGCATGTTGGAGGGCGCTGAGCATTCAGCGGTGCACCTCGAAATGCGTGACGCGTATGGAGTCAGCGGCGAAGCCAATGACTTCACCACCTGGCAGCGCACCGGTCAGCGGGACATCGACCGCCACTCGGCTCACTGGGCACCCTGGGTCGACCTGGTCTCGCGGGCCGTCGCCCGTGGGGTCATCGTCCGGCGGGCACGCATCATTTCCGAGCCGGCCTCCGACTACATTCGGTTTGAGCACGCCGGAACCACCGTCAATCTCGCTGCCGGAGAGCAGGTTCGATGGCTGCCTCGTCGACGCGCCTCCGACATCGCTCTACCGGGAAACGACTTCTGGCTCTTCGACGGCCGACTGATCCGGTGGAACCACTTCGCCGGTAATGGCTCCTCGAGAGGCCCGGAGATCGCCGACGACCCGGCCACGGCGAAGCTCTGCTCGGAAGCTTTCGAGGCTGTGTGGGCACGCGCTGTTCCGCATGAGCAGTACGAAATCCGCTAGCAAAAGACACCTCGCTCCCTCATGACCGCCTCTCCTTCCTCGTCCGCGCAGGCCGCACGCGAAGCAGTTGCCGTGCGGCTGCGCGATCTTCGAAAAGGGGCAGGGTTGACGGTCACCGAGCTGGCCGGTCGGTGTGGATGGCATCATGCCAAAACATCCCGCATCGAGAACGCCCGCACTGCGCCTTCCCCCAACGACATCAGACTCTGGTGCGACGCTTGTGGTGCAAAGGACGAGGCGGCCGGAATGATCACGCTGTCGCTGCACGCCGAGTCCATGTACACCGAATGGCGCCACCAGGTGCGCGACGGCCTCAAACAATTGCAGAACCGCTCCGTGCGATTCTTCCGTGAGACCACGCTGTTCCGCGTCTACTCCTCAACCCTTGTTCCCGGCCTCCTACAAACCGAGGGCTACGCGGCCGCGGTGCTGCGGAGGGCTGCCGAATTCCGGGGACTGTCCGTCGACGACAGCGCCGAAGCCGCCCAGCCACAGGTTGAGCGCTCCCACATCATCCACGAGCCGGGGCACCGATTCGTACTGCTCATGGAAGAGGCAGCGCTCCATTACCGCGTCGGAGACGCAGACACGATGGCCGGCCAACTCGGCTCCATACTTACCGCTGGTTCCTTGCCGTCCGTGTCACTCGGCATCATTCCCATGACAACCCACGACCGTGTGCTGGGACCACGCGAGACTTTCCACATATACGACGACACTCTGGTATCGGTCGAGTTGGTATCAGCACGGGTACGGGTCACGCAGCACTCCGAGATCTCTCTGTACCTCAAAGCCTTTGAGCAATTGCGCAGCATGGCCGCGTACGGCGCCGAGGCGCGGACACTCATTCTGAAGGCGCTCGAAACGTTGACCTGAATCCGCAGTGCACTCACGCCATCAACCTTCACTTGATCGCGGTACGGATGACCGCAGCCACACGATGGGGAGTCAACCAGTGACCACAGAGCAACAGAAGCTCAAGGCATTCGAAGCCCAGATCCGACCCTGGCAAAGTCAACTGTCCTCGGGCCACCGCCCGGTACAAGAGAACTGGTGCGCCACAATCGAGCAGACCAGGGTGGTACACGCATGGGAAGAATCCATCATCGACGGCATGCTTCAAACGGCCGACTATGCACGGCATATCTTCATCCGCTACGCGGAGATGCGGAACTCCCCTCGGGATACTGACGAGGCTGTCCACGCTAGGCTCAAGCGTCAGGAGATGCTCTATCAACCGGGCCGCAAGTTCCGCATCCTTATGTGGGAGGCAGCACTGCACGCCCTGATCTGTCCGCCCACTGTGCTCGCCGCCCAGCTCGACCATCTCGCCGGCGTCATGGACGTGGATTCGGTAGAGCTGGGAGTAGTGCCTTTTCACGCACCTTTGAAGATCCCGCCGGCCAATTCCTTCATCATCCTGGACAATCGGGTGGCGGTCGCCGAGGACTGGCACGCGGAACTATGGCTGGAAGATGCGGATACCATCGCCACGTACCTGAAGATCTGGAACACGCTTCGGGAGTCCGCTGTCTACGGCACCCAGGCCCAGAACATCATCAACAGGGCCCGGCGATCCATCTCTTCAGCCTGATGTCCGATCCTCGGGCGCTGCGGCTGATGCCGCAGCGCCTCAAGGTGCCGAATCATCGGCCTTCGACATCTCCACGAAGGAGGCCCAGGCAGTCGCAGTGAAGAGCAGCCAAGGGGCCGATCAGGTTCCTTGGCTGTCATGTATGGCAGTGACCTGCGAGACGTGCGAAGGTCACCCCGGCCCGAGCCCCCAACACCTGGTTCCGGGGGACCTCACTGCCGCAGAGCTGGGAAACGTGGTCTCAGGCAGCCGCTGCGTCGTCGCCCTGCAACGTTGCCATGAACGAGGCCCACGCGTGCATCCCGAAGGCGAGGCAAGGGCCGGCTGGGTATTTGCTGTCGCGCACGACGCGCTCCAGGTCAGCAGTGTGGGCCACCTCTACACAGTCCCCCTCTTGGCCCGAGTAGGACGACTTGCGAAACGCACTGACGATCTCAGGCTTCACGATCCCTCTCCCTGCACTTTCGGTCCGCCGTCAAGGAACTGCCGGATACGCTCGGTGGTCTCATCAGGCGACAATGCCGCCGAGCGTAGCTGATCGAAGACATTGACGTAGAGGGCCAGATCCTCAGGAGCCTCCACGACATTGGTGTTCGCCGGATTCTCCAGCGTCACGGCTTCCACGTTCGCTTCCACGCCGAACGAGAAGGCCACGAAGGCACCCGACATTCCAGCGATCAAGCTTTCGGCCATCGGCAGGAGCTGAAGTGTGACGTTCTGCCGCTGGCTCACCTCAAGGAGATGCTTCAATTGGCCAGTGCGCAAATGGCGCTCACAGGCCAGCGCAGTAACAGCCGGTTCCCAGATGATCGCCGTGAAGTGGGTGCCGCCTTCCTCGATCCTGCGCTGTCGCTCCTTCCGCAGCCTCACCAACTCCACAACCCGCTCAGGTGGAATGAATTTGGGCCCTGTGGTGACGACAGCTTCTGTGTAGTCCGGGGTCTGCAACAGACCTGGAATCCGCGTGGGGGACCAGGAGCGGATATACGTCGCATCGTTCTCAAGCGTGATGTGGTCCGCGTAGCCCGGCCGGACCATCTCCTGAAAATCGATCCACCAGCCGCGCTCATTGCTCTTGCGGGCCCACTCCAACAACCGGCCCCGCTCCTCGGTGTCTTCCACCTCGTAGCGATCCAGCAGTGTGCGGACCTCCAAGGCTGAGGCGGACGTCTGCCCGCTCTCCAGACGACTGATCTTGGACACGGACTTCATGATCGCCTCAGCGCCATCGGCCTGATCGAGGCCGGCCGCTTCCCGGTGACGTTTCAGAGCGGTTCCGAGCCTGCGGCTTCGCACCGTCGCCTTCCCACCTGCGGGCATGGCCCCTCCTTTCAACGGCCGCCCCAGTTTGCCGCCTTGGGTGACGCCAGGCTAATCCGAGCCCGCACACAGAGTCACCGCAAATTTGCAATAGTCCTGCTTGCGCAGCCGCCGAACACTCCCCTACGTTGAGAGTCGTTGCGCAAAGCGCTCAGTCAACTGCGTTGTGTAGCAACGAGTCTCCGTCATGCGCTCCAAGGGGATACCTATGTCCACACGCGCCCGACCAGCAGCAACACGACTCACACCCGTCCCGGCGGCGGTGGCCCACCTGTTACCCAGCGATGACAGAAGTGCCGCCCGTGCCCGCGCAGCGCTCCGCCACCAGCTTCGGGTCTGGCGCATCGGTGGCGAACTGGCCGACTCCGCAGAGCTGTTGTTGTCCGAGCTGGTCACCAATGCCGTGCGGGCACAGGCGCCCGGCGTCGCGGAGGTCGGCATCCGGTTCGCATGGGCGGACGGTCGCCTCCGGCTTGAAGTGCGGGACGCGAGCGACGAACTGCCCGTGAGGGGCGAGGCCAAGGAGGACGAGGAATGTGGGCGTGGTTTGGTGCTGGTGGACGCCTTGGCAAGTGGCTGGGGCGTCGACCGGGACGGCACCGGAAAGACCGTGTGGGCCGAGTTGGCCGGGTTGGCCGGGTTGGCCGCATGCGACGCCCCGGCGGCACGGTGAGGGTCACCGGCACCGCTCGGCCTCTGACGCTCCCGAGGCCCATGACCTACCGGGCGGAGGCCACGGCCCGCTATCCGGGCGGTCGCTCGATCGGCCTCGGCTGCTGGACGTCGCACTCGCCGGGCCGGGCGCTGGGCTGGGTCCGGATGCGGGCGGGGCATGTGGCGCAGCAGTTAGGCGCGCCGTACGACGGTGTGGTGCATGCCTGGCTGGAGGATGCGGTCGGGTACCGGTGGGCGCGGGACGGCCTGGTGGCCGGGATTCCTTTCATGTTCAGGGAAGTTGACGCGGACGGGTGCACCTGCACATTCGTGGCGCGACCGGACGCCCACGCCCGTACCTCAGCCTCCCTTCAAACCTCGTGTGCCCAGGCCCTACCGAAGCCTCCCCTCAGGTCCCGCGTGTCCGGGAGGCAGCATGACGCGCGGGGCGGCATCAGTTCTGCTCACACCCGGCTTCTGGTGCGAGCGGTTCGTGTATCGGTCCGTCCATGCGGATCGCCTCGCTTCCTGGACGGCCCGCGCCACGCACAGCCCGGTACGTGCGGTCCGGCTGCTGGGCGCGGATGCGCGGGAGGTGGCTGCCGGACTGCTGCCCGGCGACGAACGACAGCGGGTGATGGGCGAGTTGGGCAGGTCGGGGCAGGTAGGGGCCATGGCCGCACTCCAGCGGGGCTGGCCGTGCGGGCTTGCGCTCAACTGCGGCGGGGCGTGGGTGGAATGGACGGTCAGTCCGGTCCTCTTCCTGCCCCTCGTCGACGGGGCGCCGCCGGGCACACCTTGTCCGTGCCGAGGCGGTCAGGCTGTGGGGTTCGGGGCGCGTCTGGCACCGGCGGGAGGGTTCCCGTAAACGATCGGGGTCGCCACGCCCCGTGCTGGATCACGATCCTGGGTCAGGATCAGGGCCGCGCGGCGGGGCCGTTCGCGCGGGCGGCGATGCCGTCGAGACGAGCTCATCCGGACTGCCGTCCAGGTCTCCGTCCAGGTCTCCGGCCAGGCCTCCATTCAGAGCCATCGAGGATGCCATTACGGGACGGCCCCGGGAAGCCCCTGAGGACGGCCGGGGCCGCGTCTCGTCCACGGGAACGAGGAAGCGGCGGTGGGCGGGGACGACCATGGAACCGGCCGCCCGCGCGGCACGCGCCGGGAACGCAAGGCCCGTCGTGAGCCGTGCGCCCGGCCATAGGCAGCCCTGCACCCGGATCAGAGAGGATCAGCATGAACACCCCGATGCCGCACGCCGTCGAGCCGACCGGCGGAGACTGGCGCCCACCGCCCCTCCGGCGGGCGCTGCGCGGCGCCAAGCTGCTCGTCGGCGGCTACGCCTTACTCAGCGGGCTCACGCTTCTCGCCATCATCCTGCTGCGCCACCACCCCGACCTGGTGACCGACGCCGTGTGGGTGCGCGCGTCCATCGTCGTCGCGACCTCCCTGCTCATGGTGTCCTTCGCGGTGCGGACGGGCCGTGGTCACAGTCGGTCCTATCTGCGGCTGCGGCTGGCGTCCGGCATCATGCTGCTGGCCATCGCGGTCATCGTCGCGCTGCCCGGTGCCTTCCCGGTGTGGCTGAAGGCCGAACAGGGCGTGTGCGGCGTGCTCTTGCTCGGTGTCGTCGTGATCGTGAACGGCAGGCGGATGCGGTCGGCGTTCGCCGTCCGGTAGCGGGAGCCCACGCCACTCTTCACGGCACCGCCCTCACGGCACCGCCCTCACGGATCCGCCCCCACGGATCCGCCCTCACGGATCCGCCGGCGCGTTCCGCAGTACCGTCGCGGCGGCGCGGCGGATGGCGGCGACCGTGGGCAGGGTGCGGTTCCTTGCCGCCCAGGCCAGGGCCGCGGTGCCCGGGGGCAGGTCCGGCACCGCGACGTAGCTGATGCCGGGCCGGGGGAAGAAACCGCGGGCGGCGGCGGGGAGGAAGGCCATGGCCTGGCCCCGGGAGACGGCGAGCAGCAGCGCCTCCATATCGGGAACCACCGGCCCGTACCGCACGGGAGAGCCGTCCGGACGTGGGTCGGCCGCCCAGAAACGCCACCACATCCGGGGGCATTCGGGCGGGACGTCCACGACGGGGCGCCCGGACAGTTCGGTCAGCGTCACCTCGTCCCGGCCGGCCAGGGGGTCGTCGGCCGGGAGGCATGCCACCCGGGGTTCGGTGGCCATGGTCAGTGTCTCGATGCCGGGCGGCACCGGCGGGCGCAGGAACAGCACATCGACCTCGCCGCGCTCCAGCGCCTCGAAGTGGGTCGCGAGATCGAGGCCGCGGACGCTGGTCCGCAGCCGCGGATGGCAGGCGTGCAGTTCGTCGAGGACGGCCCGGGTGTACGGCATCGCGGCCTCGGCCCCGATGGAGCCGATCACCAGCCGGCCCTCGATCTGCCGGGAGTGGGAGCCGGCGGCCCGGCAGAGCCCGGCCATCGCTTCCACCACGGCGCGCGCCTTGGGCAAGAGCGCCGCTCCCGCCGGGGTGATCTCGACATGACGCCGGGATCGCCGCAGCAGGATGACGTCCAGCCGTTCTTCGAGCGACCGCAGTTGGCGGCTGAGCGCGGGCTGCGTGACAAACAGCCGGGCCGCTGCCCGGCCGAAGTGCAGCTCCTCCGCCAGGATCAGGAAGGACTCCAGCTGCTGGACACTCGGGGCCTGCCGGGAGGCCGTCCACGGAGTGTCGGCGGGCCCGGGTGCTCCCGGGTCGTCCGCGCCCTGACCGTGCTCCGTCATGCAAGGACGTTATCAATCGGCCGTGAACCCTCATCAGGATCAGGGTTCCGCCGGACGGCCGTGGTGCCGCAGGATCGAGAGGTTGCGGAATCGGGGCCGGCGCTGAGCCGGCGCGGCCGGCGAACGTCCGTCGGCGGGGCACGGGGAACGCCCGCCCCCGCAACACCGTTGACGGAACTGACCACCCGTTGCGGCGGACCGCCCGGCCCGCCGAAGGAGAGACGGACGGAGCGGTTCGACAGGGGAGAGCCGCTCCGTTCCGTCCCCGCGCCGTCGACCGGCCGTCCGCTCCGCGCCGTCCGGCAGCCGTCCGCTCGGTAGTTGCCGGGACCGCGGTCCCGGCCCCGGCAACTCACCGTCTCCTCAGGTGCTCTCCTCCCCCGACGCCGCCTCGTCCAGAGCCTCCGCCAGCACCTCCGCCAGATGGCGGCCCGGACGGTCGCCGAGCTGATCGAGCTGGGTGCGGCAGGAGAACCCGTCCGCAAGGACCTCCGTCCCTTCGGGGGCTTCCCTTACCGCGGGCAGCAGCTGGTCCTCGGCGCACGCCACCGAGACGTCGTAATGGCCGCTCTCGAAGCCGAAGTTGCCGGCCAGGCCGCAGCAGCCGCCGGTCAACTGGCCAGTGAGGCCCGCGCGTTCCCGCAGGCGGCGGTCGGCGGCGTCGCCCAGGACCGCGTGCTGGTGGCAGTGGGTCTGGCCGGCGACGGGGCGGTCGATGCGCGGGGGCTGCCAGTCGGGGGCCAGCTCCTCCAGGGCCTGCGCGAAGGTGCGTACGGAGCGGGCCAGTCGGGCGGCCCGGGGGTCGTCGGGCAGCAGTTCCGGGAGGTCCGTGCGGAGGGCGGCGGCGCAGCTGGGTTCGAGGACGACCAGGGGGCGGCCGTCACGGAGGAGGGGGCTCAGGATCTCGACCGTGCGGCGCATCTCCGCACGGGCCTGGTCGAGCTGGCCGGTGGAGACATAGGTCAGGCCGCAGCACAGGGGGCGGTGGCGGCGCGGCAGCGGAAGGGCTCCGGCCGGGCGCAGGGGCGCGGTCGGTGGCAGGAGGGGACGCAGCCCGGCGGCCTCCAGGACGCGTACGGCGGACCGGCCGACCTCCGGGGAGAGGTGGTTGGTGAAGGTGTCGGGCCAGAGGATGACCGTGCGGCTGCCGGGAGGTGCGGCGCGCGGCCGGGCCGCGGGTACGGTCCCGGAAGCTGACCGGTTGCCCGGCTCCGAACCTCCGCCGCCCACCGTCCCGCGGCGGCGCCACCACCAGCGGGTGAACGTCTCCGTGGCCAGTCGGGGGATCGGGCGCTCGGGGGCGATTCCGCCGAGGCGTTTGGCGACGGCGGCCAGCGGTGTACGGGCGAGGGCGTTCAGGGCCGGGG
The DNA here is from genome assembly GCF_900187385.1 of Streptomyces sp. 2114.4. Taxonomy (NCBI): domain Bacteria; kingdom Bacillati; phylum Actinomycetota; class Actinomycetes; order Kitasatosporales; family Streptomycetaceae; genus Streptomyces; species Streptomyces sp. 2114.4. The sequence continues at coordinate 4,899,236 of NZ_FYEY01000001.1, read as the reverse complement.
CGGCGGGGGCCGCGGCGCGCAGCCACTGCGGGAGGCGGCCCATGGAGTAGTGGGCGGCGGGGCGCAGCCGGCCCTCGTAGTGGTGGTGCAGGAACTCCGCCTTGTAGGTGGCCATGTCGACCCCTACGGGGCAGTCGGTGCGGCAGCCCTTGCAGGACAGGCACAGGTCGAGGGCGTCGCGTACCTCCGGCGAGCGCCAGCCGTCCGTGATCACCTCGCCCGCCAGCATCTCGTGCAGCAGCCGGGCCCGGCCGCGGGTGGAGTGCTGCTCCTCCCCCGTGGCCCGGAAGGACGGGCACATCACGTCCGTCGAGCCCGGACCGGTCGCGGCATTACGGCACTTGGCGACGCCGACGCAGCGCCGTACGGCCGCGGAGAAGTCCCCGTTGTCGTGCGGGTAGCCGAACTCGACCGGGACGGGGCGCTTGGGCAGCAGCTCGAAGCGCAGGTTCTCGTCGAGCCGGGCGGGACGGACCAGCATGCCGGGGTTGAGCCCGGCGGCCGGGTCCCAGAGCGACTTGAACCGCTCGAAGACACCGACGAGTTCCGGGCCGTACATCTTCGGGAGCAGTTCGGCGCGCGCCTGGCCGTCGCCGTGCTCGCCGGAGAGCGAACCGCCGTGCGCCACCACCAGGTCACCCAGGTCGTAGGAGAACTCCCGGAAGCGGCGGATGCCGGGGGCGGTCAGCAGGTCGAAGTCGATGCGGATGTGGATGCAGCCGTCGCCGAAGTGGCCGTAGGGCGTACCGCGCAGGCCGTGCTGGGCCAGCAGGGCGCGGAAGTCCCGCAGATACGGGCCGAGCCGGGCGGGCGGGACGGCACAGTCCTCCCAGCCGGGCCACGCTTCGGAGCCGTCGGGCAGCCGGGTGGCGGTGCCGGAGGCGTCCTCGCGGATCCGCCACAGGGCACGCTGGCCGGCCGGGTCGGTGACGAGGGTGTGGTCGGTGGCGCCGTCCGCGGCCGCCGCCCGGCACAGCGCCTCGGCCCGTGCCGCCGCCTCGCCGGGACTCCCGCCGCCCATCTCCACGAACAGCCAGGCGCCGCCCTTGGGCAGCCCCGCCGCGTTCCCCACCAGGTCGGCGGCCATCCCCTCGACGGTCATCGGCTGGCTCCACTGCGTTTCGCCTCCGCTCTGTTCAAGGCCCCTGGGTGCGGAGCGCGGGAGGAGGGTGTGCGCGGCCTCGGCGGCGGCGCTCTCGTCCGGGTAGCCGAGGACGGCCAGGGCCCGCGCGGCCGGCGTCTCCACGAGCCGTACGGTCGCCTCGGTCAGCACGCCGAGGGTGCCCTCGCTGCCGGTGAGGGCGCGGGCGAGGTCGGTGCCCGCTTCCGGCAGCAGCGCGTCCAGGGCGTAGCCGGAGATCCGGCGCGGGAGGTCGGGGTAGCCGGTGCGGAGCAGTGCCAACTCGGCGTCCACCAGCGCTTTCACCCCGTCCCGCAGCCGCGGCGGGAGGCCGGTGGGGGCGCCGGTGCGGTCCGTGCCGCGCCCGGCCCGTACCTGCTCGCCGCCGTACGTCAGCAGCTCCAGTGTGCGGACGCTGTCGGCGGTGGTGCCCCAGGCCACCGAGTGCGAGCCGCAGGAGTTGTTGCCGATCATGCCGCCGAGGGTGCAGCGGCTGTGGGTGGAGGGGTCGGGGCCGAAGGTGAGTCCGTGCGCGCCGGCCGCCGCCCGCAGGTCGTCCAGAATGACGCCGGGCTGGACGACGGCGGTACGGGCGGCGGGGTCCAGCGACACGATGCGCCGCATGTGGCGGGTGAAGTCCAGCACCACCCCGACGCCGGTCGCCTGCCCGGCGATACTGGTCCCGCCGCCGCGCGGCACCACCGGCACCCCGTGCTCCCGGCACACCCGCAGCGCCGCCGCGACATCCTCGGCGTCCCGGGGCGCGACCACCGCCCTGGGCACCCGCCGGTAATTGGACGCGTCCATCGTCATCAGCGCCCGGTCGGCCGCGGCGAACGAGACCTCCCCCCGCACCGCGGCCGCCAACTCCTTCTCCAGGTTCCGCTTCTCCGTCTCCGTGCGATCAGCCATGTCTCCAGCCTGCCCACTGGAGCGGGTTCATGGGCGGTCGGCGGGGCCGATCCTCGGGGCGGGTCGCGGCGGGCGGGAGAGGTGAGTCGCGGCCGGCGGGCGGGACGCGTCGCGGACCTCAGCCGGAGAGGGAAGCGGCGACCGGCGTCCGGCCCGCCGTAAGCGCCCCGGCCGGGTGGAAACGAAAGACGTTCGCCGGGTCATGGCGGGCCTTGAGCCCGGCCAGCCGCCGGTGCGCGTCGGCCTCGTGCACACTGCGCGCCACCTCTTCGGCGTCCGGCCGCTCCCCGTGCCCGCCGAAGAGGAAGTTCACGCTCCGGCCGAGCCGCCAGGGCGCGACGGCCGCCAGCGCCTCGGCGTGCAGCCCCCGTACGGTCGCGAGGGCGGCATCGGGCCGTCCGTCGGAGCACCGCGTATCGGGGGCGCCGGGGCTCTCCTCCGCCCGCTCGGTCAGCGGCGACAGCAGCCGCAGGGCGAACCGGGCGTCCCGGTGGCCGACGGAACCGGCCGCCCCATCCGGCCCGCCCGGCTTCGCCATCGCGCCCCCGAGATGGTTGAGCTGGACCACGCACATGACCGGGGCGGCCGGTCCGGTCAGCGCCGCCACCCGCTGCAGCGCGGCCGCGTCCAGGCCGCTGAGCAGCGCGTTGTCACCGTCGTAGGCATGTGGATCGCTCGGATCGCGGTGAATGGTGTGCGACTCGGCGTACGGCATCTCGCGCAGGTCGTCACTCACCCGCGGCCCCACCGCCCGCAGCGGCGCCACCAGCCGCTCGCCCTCCGCGGCGCTGCCCGTATAGGCGATGCGGATATGCGCGAGGTAGCGGCCGCGCAGCGCGTCGGGCAGCTGCGGGAGGTCCGGGTACGCGATCAGCGCGAGCGACGACGTCAGCTCGTCCGGGACGGTCGCGGTCCAGTCCAGATACGCCGCCAGCGCCGCGTCGATCTGTTCGCCGCCGAACACCAGCTGCCCGCCGTACAGCCGCGCCACCGGCACCAGCCCGAACTCCATCGCGGTCACCACCCCCAGGCCGTGGCCGCCGCCGAGCAGCGCCCGGAACAGCCCGGGATCGGTCTTTGCGGTGACGTGCCGCAGCCGGGCGTCGGCGGTGACCAGGTCGACGGACCGCACGTGATCGGCGGCGAAGCCATACGTCCGGGCCAGCACCCCGACGCCGCCCCCGAGGGTGTACGAGATGACGCCGACGCCCGGGGAGGAGCCGTTGAGCGGCGCGAGCCCGTAGGGGGCCGCCGCCTCGACGACCTGCCCCCAGACGGCGCCCGCCTCGACCCGCGCGGTGCCGGCCGCCGCGTCCACCCGCACCCCGGTCATCCGCCGGGTGCTGATCAGCAGCCCGCCGTCGGTGGCCGCGGACAGCCCGTGCCCGGTGGCCTGGACGGCGACCGGCAGGCCCTGCGCGCGGGCGAAGCGCACCGCGGCGACGACGTCCCCGGCGCACTCCGCGCCGACGATCACGGCGGGCCGGTGCCGGTACGCCCGCTGGAACCCGGACCGTTCGGCGTCATAGCCGTCGTCACCGGGGACGAGGACGGGGCCCCGGGTCTCCCGGACCAGGGCGGGGAGGGCGGCGGGGTCGAGTGTGTGAGCGTTGGCGTGGGCCTGGACGTCGGCGTGGGCGTGGCCGTGGATGTCGCCGTCAGCGTGGGGGGCGGCGTGGTGCGTCCGTGCGGGGTCGTTGATCTCCATGCCGCGCACCCTGCCGCGATAACTTGACACCCGCCGTCATATATAACGTCGCCTGTGAAATCGGACCGGCTGCTCTCGATCCTGCTGCTCCTCCAGACCCGGGGCCGAGTGCCGGCCGCGGAGCTCGCCGAGCGGCTGGAGGTCTCCACCCGGACCGTCTACCGCGATGTCGAATCGCTGTCGGCGGCCGGGGTGCCGGTCTATGCCGAACGCGGCCGGCACGGCGGGATCGCGCTGCTGCCCGGCTTCCGTACGGATGTCACGGGGATGACCACCGACGAGGCCCGCGCCCTGTTCATCCTGGCCGCGCAGGGCGCACACACCGCCCTCGGCCTGGACGAGGCGCTGGGCTCGGCGCTGCGCAAGGTGATGGCGGCGCTGCCCGCCCCGCACCGCCCGGCCGCGGAGCTGGCCGGCAGCCGCATCCTGGTCGACCCCGACAAGTGGATGAGCGGCCCGCGCCCCGTCGTCGACCTGGACGAACTCCACACCGCCGTCTTCACCGACCGCCGGCTGCGCATCCGTTACCGCCACAGCGGCGAGACCCGGCTGCGGACCTACACCGTCGACCCGTACGGGCTGGTCGCCAAGGCCGGCACCTGGTACCTCGTCGCGGACCGGCGCGGCCGGCCCCAGCTCTTCCGCGCCGACCGGGTGGCCTCGGCGACCCTCACCGACGCCCCGGTACGGCGCCGCGCGGGAGTCGGCCTCGCCGGGGTGTGGCAACAGCTGCGGCGCCAGGTCGAGGACCGGCCCGCCGAGGTCAGGGTGACCGCCCGGATCCGCCGCAACCGCCTCGACCTCGCCGTACGGATCCTGAGCGCGGCGCTGACCGGACCACCCCGTACGGGTGACGGCGAGGGCACCGGGAACGGCAAGGAAACGGAGACCGGTGGGAACACCGAATCCGACTGGGCCGTCATCGAGCTGGCCTACCCGGTCATCGGCGCCGTCCGTCAACTGCTCCAGTTCGGCGACTCCCTCGAAGTGCTCGCCCCGCCCGAGGCCCGCCGGGTGCTGGCCGAGGCCGCGGCCGCCCTCACCGCCGTCTACGCGGACGACCGCCCCGGCCGGCCCGAGCGCCCCACCACCGGGTAGCTCCCCGAGCCCCCGACCGGGTGTCGCCCCGCCCTGCCGGCCCCCCGTCCGGCCTCCCTCCGGCCCCCTCCGAAACCGTCCACCGTACGAGCACCCGGCATCTCATCCGCTGGACGTGCCGCCGAACCCCGCAGCACAACGGATTAGGCTTCGCCCCGTGGCTGATATCCAGATCCCCGCTGACATCAAGCCCGCCGACGGACGCTTCGGCGCGGGCCCCTCCAAGGTGCGTACGGAGGCGCTCGGCGCCCTCGCCGCCACCGGTAGCTCCCTTCTCGGCACGTCCCACCGCCAGGCCCCGGTCAAGAACCTGGTCGGCAAGGTGCGCGACGGCGTACGCGACCTCTTCCAGCTCCCCGAGGGCTACGAGGTCGTGCTCGGCAACGGCGGCTCCACCGCGTTCTGGGACATCGCGACGCACGGCCTGATCGAGCGCAAGTCCCAGCACCTCAGCTTCGGTGAGTTCTCCTCGAAGTTCGCCAAGGCCGCCAAGCTGGCGCCGTGGCTGGACGAGCCCACCGTCCTCTCCGCCGACCCGGGCAGCCACCCGGACCCGGAGGCGGAAGCGGGCGTGGACGTCTACGGTTTCACCCACAACGAGACCTCGACCGGTGTCGCCGCCCCCATCAAGCGGGTCGCGGGCGCGGACGAGGGCGCGCTGGTCCTGGTCGACGCCACGTCCGGCGCCGGCGGCCTGCCCGTGGACATCGCCGAGACCGACGTCTACTACTTCGCCCCGCAGAAGTCGTTCGCCTCCGACGGCGGTCTGTGGCTGGCGGCCTTCTCCCCCGCCGCCCTGGAGCGCGCCCGCGCCATCCACGCGTCCGGCCGCCACATCCCGGAGTTCTTCTCGCTGCCCACGGCGATCGACAACTCCCTCAAGAACCAGACGTACAACACCCCGGCGCTCTCCACCCTCTTCCTGCTCAACGAGCAGCTGGAGTGGATCAATGGCCAGGGCGGCCTGGACTGGGCGGTCCGCCGCACCGCCACCTCCTCGCGCACCCTCTACGGCTGGGCCGAGGACTCCAAGTACGCCACCCCGTTCGTCACCGACCCGGCCAAGCGTTCGCAGGTCATCGGCACCATCGACTTCGACGACGACATCGACGCCGCGGCCGTCGCCAAGGCCCTGCGCGCCAACGGCATCGTCGACACCGAGCCGTACCGCAAGCTCGGCCGCAACCAGCTGCGGATCGCGATGTTCCCGGCGATCGACCCGTCGGACGTCGAGGCCCTGACGGCCTGCATCGACCATGTGATCGGCAAGCTGTGACCGGCTGACGGCACCGCGCACCACCACGGGCCCCGGCGGGCAACCGCCGGGGCCCGTGCGCTGCCCGGTACCGGTCCACGCCCGACGGCCCGGCAGCTCGGCAACTCAGTGGCTCGGCAACTCAGTGGCTCGGCAGCTCAATGGCCAAGCGGCTCATCGGCTCAGCGGCTCAGCCGCCGGAAGCGCCGTACCGCCAGCGGCAGGAAGACCGCGGTGAGGACGACCGGCCAGAGCACCGCCATCAGCACCGCATGCTGTTCGACCCAACTGCCGCCCACGGTGGCCGGGTTGCCGAAGAGCTCCCGGATGGCGCCGGCCGTGGAGGAGACCGGGTTCCACATGGCGATGGTGCCCAGCCAGTCCGGCATCATCGACGGCGGGGTGAACACGCTGGAGATCATGCCGAAGGGGAAGGCAACGGCGTAAAGGCCGCCGGCCGATTCCTGGTTGGGCGCCAGGAGTCCGAGCCAGACCCCGATCCAGGTGAGGGCGAAGCGCAGGAGCAGCAGCAGACCGAAGGCGGCGAGGGTGGCGGCCGGGCTGCCGTGGGAGCGCCAGCCGACGACCACGGCGATGGCGGCCAGCACCACGAGGTCGACGGCCGCACCGATCACATCCGCGACCCCGCGCCCGCTGACCACGGCGGACGTCGCCATCGGCAGGGAGCGGAACCGGTCGGTGACCCCATGGTCCCGGTCGACGACGATCGCCACCGCGGTGTTCATGAAACCGAAGGAGATCGTCATCGCGAAGATGCCGGGCATCGCGAACGTCGGGTAGTCCACCCCGCCGCCGACGTTCATCGCGCTGCCGAAGACATAGACGAAGAGCAGCACGGAGACGATCGGGAAGCCCAGCTGCCAGGCGATGATCACGGGCTGCCGGACGAGGTGGGTCAGATCCCGGCGGACGATGGTCAGGCAGTCGGCGAAGGCCCAGTAGAGACGGCGCGCGGGGCCGTCGTCCGCACCGGCCGGCCCCCACGGGGCGGGGCCGTCGTCGTGCGGGATGGGCAGAACGGTGCCGGTGCTCACGCGGCCACCTCCGTCCCGGCCTCGGCCGTACCGCGCCCGGTGAGGCGCAGAAAGACCTCATCGAGCGTCGGGCGCCGCAGCCCGATGTCCTCGACCCCGATGCCCTCGTCCTGCAGGGTGCGCGCGACCTCGGTCAGTGCCGCGACGCCTTCCGTCACCGGGGCGCCGACCCGCCGCTCCGCCTCGTCCGTCGTGGGCGGTACGCCGTTCGCGGCGACCCGTGCCACGGCCCGCACCGCGTGCGGGAGGCCGGCCGGCTCGCGCAGCACCACCTGCAGGCGCTCACCGCCGACCTGCCGCTTCAGCTCGGCGGGCGTACCGTCGGCGATCGTCCGCCCGTGTTCGATGACGGAGATCCGATCGGCCAACTGGTCCGCCTCGTCGAGGTATTGGGTGGTCAGCAGCACGGTGGTGCCGGTCGCGGCGAGCTCGCGGACCGCCTCCCAGACCTCGTTGCGGCCGCGCGGGTCGAGGCCGGTGGTCGGCTCGTCCAGGAAGAGCACGTCGGGTGCGAGGATCAGGCTCGCGGCGAGGTCGAGGCGGCGGCGCATCCCGCCGCTGTAGGTCCGGGCCGGCTTCCCGCCCGCGTCACCCAGCCCGAACTGGTCCAGCAGCTCCGCCGCCCGCATCCGCGCCCGGCGGGCGCCCAGGTGGAAGAGCCTGCCGAACATCTCCAGGTTCTGACGTCCGGTCAGTACGCCGTCCACGGCGGCATATTGACCTGCCAGTCCAATCCTGGCGCGCACCTGCTGCGGCGACCGCGCCACCTCGTGTCCGGCGACCCTCGCCCGTCCGCCGTCCGGCCGCAGCAGGGTGGCCAGGATGCGGACGACCGTGGTCTTGCCCGCGCCGTTCGGTCCGAGCAGGCCGTGCACCGTGCCGCGGTGGACGGTGAGATCGAGGCCGTCCAGGGCCCGCTTGTCGCCGTACCGCTTCTCCAGGCCCTCCGCGAGAACCGCCGCATCCGGCGGTGGCGGCGGTGGCGGCGCCTGCGCGGCAGCCGCCACCCCCGCCTCTCCCCTTGCTCCGCACCCCGCCCCGTTCGCCCTGCCGGTCATCATCGAACCCCCTCCGGTCGAAAACTGAGTACACCGTACCCGATTACGCGTACGCCGTACCCAGTTTTTGGGCCGGACGGCATAAGATGACCGCACGATGACGACGACAGAACACAGCGGCGGCGGCGATATCTCGCGCAGCCTGGAGCTGCTTTGGGGCCTCGGCGACCGGCCCAGCCGTGGCCCCAAGCCAGGGCTCACCCTCGACCGCATCGTCACCACGGCGGTGGCGGCCGCCGATGCCGACGGGCTCGGCGCCCTGTCCATGCGCCGCGTCGCCACGGACCTCGGCGTCGGCACCATGTCCCTCTATCGCTATGTACCGGGCAAGGCCGAACTCCTCGACCTGATGCTCGACAAGGTCTCCGCGTTCGACGCCGAGGCCCACCCCGACCCCGCCGCCGGCTGGCGCCCCGCGCTCGAAGCCCTCGCCCGCGACGACTGGCGGCGCCACCAGCGGCACCCGTGGCTGCTCCAGGTCGACCAGGCCCGCCCGCTGCTCGGCCCCAGCGCCCTGGACGCAATGGAGTACGCGCTGCGTGCCCTGGCCGGCACCGGTCTCACCGACCGCGAGAAGGTGCACGTCATGGTGTCCTTCGCCGGCTTCGTCATCGGCACCGCCCGCACCGAGCTCAACTCCACCCTCGCCGAGAAGCGGACCGGCGTCAGCAACGCCGACTTCTGGCAGGCGCAGGAGCCGGTCCTGTCCAAGGCGATGCTGAGCGGCCGCTACCCCGCCCTCGCCGGCCTGGACGAGGACACCTTCACCGGGGACGGCCCCTCGGTCTTCGAACTGGGCCTGACCGCGCTCCTGGACGGATTCGAGGCGCTCATCGCCGCCCGCACCGCCCGAACGGACGCACCATGAAGTGACGGAACGGGCCGGATGTGCCTGTATGGGAGCCATGACGAACCCCCCGAGCCCCGGTCTCGCCCCCTTCGAGCGGCAAGGGGCGATCCTGCTGACCACGTACAAGCGGGACGGCACCGGCGTCGGCACGCCGATGAACATCGCCGTCGACGGCGATCACGCCTATCTGCGGACGTACGGCAGCGCCTGGAAGGCCAAACGGATGCGGAACTTCCCCGAGGTGGAGATCTGCGCCTCCACCTGGCGGGGCCGCCCCACCGGGCCCACCGTCCCGGCGCGGGTGCGGCTGCTGGACCCGCGGACCCGGGAGTACCGGCGGGCCGAACGTTCGCTGACCCGGAAATACCCCCTGATCCACGGGCTGTTCGTACCGCTGCTGCACCGGCTGAAGAAGGAGCGGACCCTGCATTACGAACTGCGGCTGGTCGAGGGCGGGGCCGGGGAGCAGGGGTGGGTCAGGGAAGAGGGCTGACCCATGGCACCGGCCGGGGCCGGGGCCCACTGAGACGGCCGCGGCCACCGCGCCGGCGTCCGAGCGGGCCCGTGGGTCACCTTCGCCAGAACAGGTGGTGCGTCACGCCGCTCGGGCTGGGCACGACGTCGAGGTGGAACCGGTCGAGCAGCTCCTCGGGGGACTCCCAGAGCCGTACCCCGGAACCGAGCTCCACCTGCGAGACGGCTACATGCAGCGTGTCCACGAGGTCGGCGTCGAGGAACTGCCGGATGGTCGTGGCCCCGCCACCGAGTCGGACGTCCTTGCCCTGTGCGGCCTCCCGCGCCTGCTCGAGGACCGTGGCCGGGTCGCCGCCGACGAAGTGGAACGTGGTGTCGGAGAGCGTGAGCGAAGGACGCTCGTGGTGGGTCATGACGAACACCGGGGTGTGAAACGGGGGCTCGTCGCCCCACCAGCCGTTCCACTCGTGGTCGCTCCAGGGCCCGCGATAGGGCCCGAACTTGTTGCGGCCCATGATCTCGGCGCCGATGTTGCGTGCGAAGTCCCGCGTGAAATAGTCGTCGAGGCCGCGGCTGCCTCCGGGGTCGGTGCGCATGGGCCAGCTCGCCGTGGCGCCGGCCCAGGCGAACAGGGCTCCGGGGTCCGCGTGGCCGAACGGTCTCTCCAAGCTCTGGTGCTCACCGGCACCGAACCCGTCACGTGAGACGTTGAAGTTCTGGACCCTCAGCAGCTGAGCCATGTATTTCCTCCTGCCGTTGGCAATACCGGTGTCGGTACCGATGTCGGTGAGAAGTGAGACTGCCGGGGCCGGGCAAACTCATCGCTGGGGCCGTGAAAAAGCCCCGTCCTACCGCCGCCGCAGCAGCCTGCGCAGCCCGACGACCAGTGCCGTGGCCACCGCGAGGACCATCGCCCCCTTGATGAAGCCGGGGTCCAGGTCCGTCCCCTGGCTGCCCTTGCCGCCCTGGCCGCCTGCGCCGTCGCCGTTCGACGGGTCGTCCTTGACCGAGTCCGGCAGCTGGTCGTCGCTCAGGCCGACCGGCTTGACCTCGCTGTCGTTGCCCTCCGAGCCGTACATCAGGGTGCGGCCGTCGGGGGTGAAGGTGACCGATTCGCCCTGCTGCTGGACCGGTACGCCCACACTGCCGAGGTCCTTCGGACGGCCGTCCTGCCAGCGGAAGATCCGGGCGCCGAAGTAGCTGCGCAGCACCAGACGGGTCCCGTCGGGGGAGAACGCACCGTCGGTCACCCACAGATCGACCGGCGCGACCTTGCTGAAGACATTGGTGCCGGAGGTGGTGAGCCGCTGCGGGCCCGCGTAGAGGGCGCCGCCGCCGTCCTGCTTCTTGCTGGCGATATAGACCCGGCCGGTCCTGGGGTGCACCATCAGCGCTTCGGCGTCCCGCGGCCCGTCCGCGTACTTCACATCGAACTGGGTCGCCGTCACCGTCGCGTCGCGCAGCTTCTTCGGTTCGGGGAAGCGGTAGATCCAGACGTGGTTCCAGCTGCCGCCGAGGTTGTCGCCGATGTCGCCGACGTAGATGTTGCCGTCCGGGCCGGCCGAGATGGCCTCGACATCGCGCGGCCTGCCGATGCCGCGCAGCGTGATCCGGGTGACCGTACGGCCGGAGCGGCCGTCGACGGCGTAGACGTAGGGGCCGTCGTCGCTGTCGTTGTGGGTCCAGTAGATCCCCGGGTGCGCCCGGCTGGCGGCCAGGCCGCTGGACTCGGTGATCCGGGGATCGCCGATGGTGAAGCCGTCGGGCTCGTCGGCGACGGCCGGCACCACGGCCGCCGACCACAGGATTCCCGCGGCACCGGCCGCGCACAGAAGCGAACGCATGGGCACAGACTGCCATCTGGGACCACCGGACGTGGCCGCAAGCCACCGGCCGCCCCACCGCCGACCGCGCCACCTCGGCACACCGTCACCGCGCCCCGGACCGGGCGTGTCCAGCGTCACGTACCGGGCAGTAGGGGGTCTCGGCCATCATGGCCGGATGAGGATCATGTTCGTCGGTGACTCGATGACCATTGGGAGCACCGGCGATTTCACGTGGCGCTACCGGATGTGGCAGCACCTGAACGCGACGTTCGACGGCCCGTACCGCATCGTCGGACCACGCCACACGCTCCACGACCCGGTCACGGACGCCCCCACCTCCGCCGCCTACGCCGACCCCGGCTTCCCCGAGGACGCCCGCCGCCACCTCGCCGGCTGGGGCGAGGGCTGGCTGCACATGGCGCCGCTGATCGGTGACATGGTGCGCCGGTACGACGCCGACACCCTGCTGGTCTCGCTCGGCCTGATCGACCTCGGCTTCTACACGAACGCCGAGCAGACCGCTCAGAACGTACGGGAGTTCGTGGCACGGGCCCGGACGGCGGCGCCGCACCTGCGGGCCGTGCTGATGCCGGTGATACCCAATGTGCGGGCGGTCGCGGACCCCGCGTTCGGCACGGAGTGCGCACGCTTCAACGAGCTACTGGCCAAGGCCGTCGCCGATCTCTCCACCCCCGCCTCGCCGTTGCTGCTGGCCTCCGAACCGGACGGCTGGGAGATCGACCGCGCCACCTACGACGGGACGCACCCGTCGGAGTGGGGGGAGCGACTGCTCGCGGGCGCGTTCGCCGGGGCGATGCATCAGGCGTGGGGGGTCGGGGCGGCGTATGGGGTGCTGTCCTCGCACTGAGGCGCCACACCGGCACCACACGTCCCATGGAGCGCCCGGCCGAGGGAACCACGAGGAGTCCGCCCGCCACCCCGCGCGGTCCTTGCATCGAGCGCACTCCAAGGCGTTGGCTGGACCACCATGAAGTACACGCAGCTCGGACGCACCGGACTCAAGGTCAGCCGACTCGTCCTCGGGACGATGAACTTCGGGCCTCAGACGGACGAGGCCGCCAGTCACAGCATCATGGACGCGGCGCAGGGCGCGGGCGTCAACTTCTTCGACACCGCGAATGTCTACGGATTCGGCGCCGACAAGGGCCGTACCGAGGAAATCGTCGGCAGTTGGTTCGCCAAGGGCGGCGGCCGGCGGGACAAGACCGTGCTGGGCACCAAGGTCTACGCCAACATGGGGGTGGAGGGCGACAAGGTCTGGCCCAACCACGACAAGCTCTCCGCGGTCAACATCCGGCGCTCGGTGGAGGCCAGCCTCAAGCGGCTGGGCACCGACTACATCGACCTCTACCAGTTCCACCACGTCGACCGGGACACCCCCTGGGACGAGATCTGGCAGGCCATCGACGTCCTCGTCCAGCAGGGCAAGGTCCTCTACGCCGGCTCGTCCAACCACGCCGGCTGGCACATCGCCCGGGCCAACGAGACGGCCGCCCGCCGCGGTTCGCTGGGCCTGGTCAGCGAGCAGTGCCTGTACAACCTCGCCGAGCGGCGCGCCGAGATGGAGGTCATCCCGGCCGCCCGGGGCTACGGCCTGGGCGTCATCCCGTGGTCCCCGCTGCACGGCGGGCTGCTGGGCGGGGCCTTGCGCAAGGAGCGCGAGGGCGGCGCGGGCCGCTCGGGCATCGGGCGCTCGGCCGATGCCCTCGCCAACTCCGCGATCCGCGCCAAGATCGAGTCCTATGAGGCCCTGCTCGACAAGCACGGTCTGGAGCCCGGCGAGGTCGCGCTGGCCTGGCTCCTGACGCGTCCCGGCGTCACCGGCCCGATCGTCGGCCCGCGCACCACGGACCAGCTCGCCTCCGCGCTGCGCGCCGTCGAACTGAGCCTCCCGGACGAACTCCTCGCCTCGCTCGACGAGATCTTCCCCGGGCCCGGCCCGAGCCCGGAGGCCTTCGCCTGGTGACCTTCGCCTGAAGAGCGGGCGGCGCGCCCGGCGGCCGGTCGGACCGGCGGCCGGGCGCGCGGCAGCGGCCACGGCAGCAGTCAGTGCAGCGCCGCCGCCACGGCTACGACGAGGAGCAGGACGGCGAGCAGGCCGGACATGATCCGGTTACGGGTTTTGGGGTCCACCCCTTGAGCGTAACCGGGACCGGTCCGCGCGTTTCGGCGGCCCGGGGCGGCCCAGCCGCGGGCTGTTCGGTAGCACGGCAGCCCTTCGACGACCGGCGGCCGGTCAGTGGCCCAGCGGCCGGTCAGTGGCCCAGGGGCCAGGACCCCACCGTCTCGTAGCGGGGCTGGGTGCCCGCCGCCCCGGGGACGGGCGGATGGCTGCACACCAGGGCCAGGGCGTCGACCGTCCAGGGGGCACCGGCAAAATCCTTCAGGGCGGCCGCGTACGGGCGCAGGTCCAGATCGGGGACGCGGTTCCGGGCGAGGGTGAGGTGGGGGGTGTACGGGCGGTGCTCTTCCTCCATGGCCACGCCCGCCCGGCGGCCCGCTGCCGATGCCGCGCCCGCCAGCGTGCGCATGGCGGGCCGGTCGCCGTCGGCCCCGGCCCACACCACCCGGTCCGAGAAACGGCCGCCGCCGGCGATCCGCAGCGGGTAGGAATCACGGCGGCCGGCGGCGCGGCCCAGGCGTTCTTGCAGGTCGGGGACGAGCTCCTCGGGCACCTCGCCGTAGAAGGCAAGGGTGAAGTGCCAGCTGTCCCGGCCCGTCCACCGCAGCCGGTCGGCGGCCGGCAGCTTCTTCAACTGCGCTACCTCGGCGGCCAGTTCCTCGATCGCGGGCGCGGGGGGCAGGACGGCGGCGAAGAGTCTCATGCGGCCAGTGTGGCGCAGGGCTCTCGCGCCGTCCGGCAGCTCGCGGCCCGGAAGCGCGCCGCCCCGGTCGGGGGCCGGGGCCGGCCGGGGAGGGGCGGGCGCGCCGGGACGAGCCGGGCGGGGCGGGGCGGGCTCACCGACCGGGCCTGCCAGGCCGCCGCACCGCCGCCCGCCGTCACCGCCCCGGCCCTACGTCACCGCCCCCGCCCCTACGCCGCCGGCGCCAGGCTCCGCTCCGCCGAGGCAGCGGCGGTGGCACCGGCGGCGGAAACCCGGGGAACGAACGCGACGTGCTGATGCCCCCGGCGCAGATCGATCTTCAGGCGCAGGCCGCCCACCCTGGCGAGGATCAGGCCGATGACGACCGCGGACACCATGGAGACCAGACCGCCGGCCAGGAAGCCGGTCCGGGCGCCGAAGGCGTCGGTGATCCAGCCGACCACGGGTGCGCCCAGCGGGGTGCCGCCCACGAAGACCATCATGAACAGGCTCATCACCCGGCCGCGCATCAGCGGATCGGTGGCCATCTGGATGCTCGAATTGGCGGTGACGTTGACCGTCAGGCCGACCATGCCGATCGGGGCGAGGAGCGCCGCGAAGACCCAGAACGACGGGGCGAGCGCGGCGGCGATCTCCAGGGCGCCGAAGAGGACCGCCGCGCCGACGAGCAGCCGCAGCCGGGAGCCGGCACGGCGGGCGGCGAGCAGCGCACCGATCAGTGAGCCCGCCGCCATCAGCCCGTTGAACAGCGAGTAGGTGCCGGCGCCCTGGTGGTAGACGTGGTAGTCGAACGCGGTCAGCCAGATCGGGAAGTTGAAGCCGAAGGTCCCGATGAAGCCGACCAGGACGATGGGCCAGAGCAGGTCGGGACGCCCCGACACATACCGCAGCCCCTCCCGCAGCTGCCCCTTGCTGCGCGGGACCCGTTCGACCTTGTGGAGTTCGGCGGTCCGCATCATCAGCAGCCCGGTGAGCGGGGCGATGAACGAGAGGCCGTTGAGCAGGAAGGCCCAGCCGCTGCCGAACGCGGTGATCAGGACACCGGCGACGGCCGGCCCGATCAGCCGCGCGGACTGGAAGTTGGCGGAGTTGAGACTGACGGCGTTGCGCAGCTCGTCCTGGCCGACCATCTCGGAGACGAAGGCCTGCCGGGAGGGGTTGTCGAGGACGGTGACCAGGCCGAGGACGAAGGCGACCAGGTAGACGTGCCAGACCTGCACCTGGCCGCTCAGGGTGAGCGCGGCGAGGGCGAGGCCGGTCAGGCCCATGGCGGACTGGGTGAACAGGAGCAGCTTGCGCTTGGCGAAGCGGTCGGCGATGACGCCGCCGTAGAGCCCGAAGAGCAGCATCGGCAGGAACTGCAGCGCGGTGGTGATGCCGACCGCGCCGGACGAGCCGGTGAGGCTGAGCACCAGCCAGTCCTGGGCGATGCGCTGCATCCAGGTGCCCGTGTTGGACACCATCTGGCCGGTGGCGAAGAGGCGGTAGTTACGTATGCGGAGCGAGCTGAACGTGCCCTTGCGCGGTGTGGCGGCGGGGCCGGTGGCGACGCCCGGGGCGGGGCCCTGCGGGGTCGCGGTCGCGTCGTCGGAAACCGTGTCGTGTGGGGAGTTCGGTGCGGGGGCGGAGTGTGCTCCGGATCCCGTACTCAAAGTGGGTTCGCCTCCTCGGCCTCGGGTCTACAGCTGTGCGAGCTTCTCCAGTACGGGCGCGGCGGCCCGCAGCTTCGCCCACTCGTCCGCGTCCAGCCCGGAGGCCAGCTCGGCGAGCCAGGCGTTGCGCTTGCGGCGGCTCTCTTCGAGCATCGCCTCTGCCTGCTCGGTCTGCGTGACGACCTTCTGGCGGCGGTCGTCGGGGTGGGCTTCGAGCCGGACCAGTCCCTTGGCCTCCAGCATGGCCACGATGCGGGTCATCGACGGCGGCTGCACATGCTCCTTGCGGGCCAGCTCACCGGGGGTGGCACTGCCGCAGCGGAACAGGGTGCCGAGCACCGACATCTCGGTGGGGCTCAGCGATTCGTCGACCCGCTGGTGCTTGAGGCGGCGCGACAGGCGCATCACGGCGGACCGCAGAGCGTTCACCGCGGCCGCGTCGTCTGGGGGCGCCTCCCGGCCGTCAGGCTGGGGGCAGGACAGTTCCGGCATGGTCTTTAGCATAACTCATTACCCTTTCTAAGGAAAGCCGCGGGGTACTGCCCGTCGGGCTTCACCCATACGGGTGAGGACGCGGCCGAAAGCGACGCACCTGACCGCGTGCGGACGGGACCTTTTCCGCATGGGATCGCAAGTGCTCAGCCTGCGCATGGACGGGGAGCTGCTGGACCGGATACGGCAGCACGCCGCAAAACGCGGAATGAGCGTCCAGGACTATGTGGTCCGGACGCTCATCCGCGAGGATTTCGACGAGCGGTTCAAGTCCTCCGTCGACGAGACGGAGAAGCTGGGGGGCCGCTGGCCCGCTACTTGACCCCGAGCGCCTGCTCGATCGGGTCGAGCAGGAAGTAGACGAGGAAACAGAGGCCGACCACGTTCAGCAGCCAGGGGATCTCCTTGAAGCGGCCGGTCGCGGTGCGCAGCAGGATGAAGGCCAGCACGCCGATGCCGATGCCGTTGGTGATGCTGTAGGTGAACGGCATCGAGACCATCGTCAGGAACGCGGGAATGCCGATGGTGAAGTCGCCCCAGTCGATGTCCCGGACGTTCGAGGCCATGATCAGGAAGCCGACGACCAGCAGGGCGGGCGTCGCGGCCTGCGAGGGGACGACGGTCGCCACCGGCGCGAAGACCAGCGCGAGCAGGAAGAGGCCACCGGTCATCAGGTTCGCGAGACCGGTGCGGGCGCCCTCGCCGACACCGGCCGTGGACTCCACGAAGCAGGTGTTGGCGGAGGCGGAGCCGAAGCCGCCGCCCGCGACCGCGATGCCGTCGACCATGAGGATCCGGCCCATGTTCGGCAGCTGGCCGGTCTCGTTGTTCAGCAGGCCGGCCTCCTCGCCGACGCCGATGATGGTGCCCATCGCGTCGAAGAAGCCGGACAGCAGCACGGTGAAGACGAACAGGCAGCCGGTCAGCACACCGACTTCCTTGAAGCCGCCGAAGAGACTGATCTGACCGATCAGACCGAAGTCCGGGGTGCCGATGATCTTGTCCGGCACATTGGGGACCGCCAGGCCCCAGGACGCGTCCGGGATCTGCACCAGCGCGTTGATGACGATGGCGACCGCGGCCATGCTGACCATGCCGATCAGGATCGCGCCCCTGACCTTCCGCACGACCAGCACGAACATCAGCGCCAGGCCGAGGACGAAGACCAGCACCGGCCAGCCCTTGAGCTGTCCGCCCTGCCCCAGGCTCAACGGCACGGTGGTGTGCGCGGCGTCCGGGTTACGCGTGACGAAACCGGCGTCGACCAGGCCGATCAGCGAGATGAACAGGCCGATGCCGATGGCGATGGCCCGCCGCAGCCCGCCCGGAATCGCGTCCATCACCCGCTGCCGCAGGCCCGAGGCGACCAGGATCATCAGCACCAGACCGGCGAGCACGACCATGCCCATCGCGTCCGGCCAGCTCATCTTGGGCGCGAGCTGCAGGGACACCACGGCGTTGATGCCCAGGCCCGCGGCGATGGCGATCGGGACGTTGCCGACGATGCCCATCAGCACCGTGCTCAGACCGGCCATGAGCGCGGTGGCGGTGACCAGCTGGGCGTTGTCGAGATGGTGGCCGAACTTATCGACTCCGGAGCCGAGAATGATCGGGTTCAGCACGATGATGTAGGCCATCGCGAAGAACGTCGCCAGGCCGCCGCGGAGCTCGCGACCGACCGTCGACCCCCGCTCGGAAATCTTGAAGAAGCGGTCCAGGCCGTTCTTGGGGGGCTTCGGACCTGGGTTCTTGAGGGTGTCGACCGGCGTGGTGGCCGAGGGGGACATGCGGGGACCTCAGTCGGACGGGCCTGGGCAGGCGTGGGGGCCCGGGGGCCCGGGACACATACAGAAACAGGAAACAGCCGGAGCAAATTGGAGGAAAATCCGAGCTGAACCAGCCGCATCCAGAAAGGTTCAGTATGAATAAACAAGCCACTGATCACCATCTCCGCGCGTAGACCCTTGTGGCGCAAGGTCCGGGCAGGTCACCCCACCGGCTTCCGGGCCCTGCCCACCGCCGCCCGTGGGCCCCGCACCCCCTCCCCGTAAGCTGGCCACTATGTGGAAGAAGTCCGAACTGCGCGAGGCCCCGGCGCCTCTTGAGGGCCCCGTCGTCGGCACGATCACCGGCGGCACCATCATCTGGTTCGTGCTCTTCCTCGGCCAGCTCCCCTTCTACGGCTGGTTCGCCGACCACGGCCACAGCTGGTGGGTGTGGACCTGCCTGGCCGGCGGCGGCCTCGGGCTGGTCGGCATCTGGTACGTACGGGCCCGCGACGCCGCGATCAAGCGCTCCGCCGCCGCGACGGCCGGGCAGCCCGCCGACCAGCACTGAGCGCCCGCCTCCACCGCCCCGCCCGAGCCGGCGGGTGAACTGCCCTGTGCGCCCGTAACGTCTAGGGCATGACGGAGCGGGCGAGCGCCGAACCCGAGCACTCCGGACCGGGCCGCGCGCCGGCCCGGCGGACCGCTCGGGAACCGGTCACCCCAGGCCTGACCGCCGCCGAGGTCGCGGAGCGGGTCGCCCGGGGCGAGGTCAACGACGTCCCCGTACGGTCCTCCCGCTCGGCCACCGAGATCGTCCGCGCCAATGTCTTCACCCGCTTCAACGCCATCATCGGCGTGCTCTTCGTGATCATCCTGATCGTCGGCCCGATCCAGGACGGCCTGTTCGGCTTCGTGATCGTCGCCAACACCGGCATCGGCATCGTCCAGGAACTGCGCGCCAAGAAGACCCTGGACAGCCTGGCGGTGATCGGCGAGGCGCGGCCGACCGTCCGGCGCGACGGGGCCACCGCCGAGATCCCCACCTCCGAGGTGGTCCTCGACGACGTCATCGAACTCGGGCCCGGCGACAAGGTCATCGTCGACGGCGAGGTGCGGGAGAGCGACGGCCTGGAGGTCGACGAGTCACTGCTGACCGGCGAGGCCGATCCGGTCCTCAAGAAGCCCGGCGACCCGGTGATGTCCGGCAGCTTCGTCGTCGCGGGCAGCGGCGCCTTCACCGCCACCAAGGTCGGCCGGCAGGCGTACGCGGCCCAGCTCGCCGAGGAGGCCAGCCGCTTCACCTTGGTCCACTCCGAACTGCGCAGCGGCATCAGCCGGATCCTCAAGTACGTGACCTGGATGATGATCCCGACCGCGATCGGCCTGGTCCTCAGCCATCTGCTCACCCTCGGCCTGCCGGGCGACGCGGCCATCCGCCGGATGGTCGCCGGCATCGTGCCGATGATCCCCGAGGGCCTGGTGCTGCTCACCTCCGTCGCCTTCGCGATCGGTGTCATCCGGCTCGGCCGCAAGAAGTGCCTGGTCCAGGAGCTGCCCGCGATCGAGGGGCTGGCCCGGGTCGACGTGGTGTGCCTGGACAAGACCGGCACGCTGACCGAGGGCGGGCTGGACCTCCACGGCCTGCGGTCCCTCGACGGCGAACAGGCGCACCTCGAGCAGGTGCTGGGCGCGCTGGGCGCATCCGATCCACGGCCCAATGCCTCTCTCCAGGCGATCATCGAGGCGTATCCGGCGGACGACGCCTGGCGCTGCACCAGGGCGCTGCCGTTCTCCTCCGCCCGCAAATACAGCGGCGCCGCCCTCAACGGCCCGGACGGCGAGAGCAGCACCTGGCTGCTCGGCGCCCCGGACGTCCTGCTGCCGCCCGGCGACCGCCACCTCACCGACACCGACGACCTCAACGCCCAGGGCCTGCGCGTCCTGCTGCTGGCCCGCGCCGCACGGGAGCTGGACGACCCCGAGGTCACCCGGGGCGTACGGCCCGCCGCGCTGGTCGTCCTGGAGCAGCGGCTGCGCCCGGACGCCCCCGACACCCTGCGCTACTTCGCGGGGCAGGACGTCGCGGCCAAGGTGATCTCCGGCGACAACGCGGTGTCGGTGGGCGCGGTGGCCGGCAAACTGGGGTTGCCGGGCGCGGGCCGCGCGGTGGACGCACGCGAACTGCCCGGCGACCGCGAGGCCATGGCGGCCGCGGTCGAAAAGTCCGCGGTCTTCGGCCGGGTCACCCCGCAGCAGAAACGGGAGCTGGTCGCCGCCCTGCAGGTGCGCGGTCACACCGTCGCGATGACCGGCGACGGCGTCAACGACGTGCTCGCCCTCAAGGACGCCGACATCGGCGTCGCCATGGGCTCCGGCTCCGAGGCCACCCGCGCCGTCGCCCAGATCGTCCTGCTCGACAACAGCTTCGCCACGCTCCCCTCGGTCGTCGCCGAGGGCCGCCGGGTCATCGGCAACATCACCCGCGTCGCCACCCTCTTCCTCACCAAGACCGTCTACTCGGTCCTGCTGGCGATCCTGGTGGCCTGCTGCCAGATCCCCTACCCGTACCTGCCACGGCACCTGACCCTGCTCTCCACCCTGACCATCGGCATCCCCGCGTTCTTCCTCGCCCTGGCCCCCAACAAGGAGCGCGCCAGGCCGCACTTCGTCCGCCGGGTGATGCGCTACGCCGTGCCCTCGGGCCTGATCACGGGCCTCGCCGCCTTCACCACCTATCTGCTCGCCCGCGCCTACTACTCCGGCCCGGGGTCCCTGTCCGCCGAGACCAGCGCGGCCACCCTGACGCTCTTCCTCGCCGCGGTGTGGGTACTGGCGATCATCGCCCGCCCCTACACCTGGTGGCGGATCGCCCTGGTCGCGGCGATGGGCCTGGCCTTCCTCGCGGTCCTCGCCACGCCCTGGCTGCAGCGGTTCTTCGACCTGCGCCTGGTCGGCACGACGATGCCGTGGACGGCCGTCGCCATCGCGGTGGGGGCGGCGGTGCTGCTGGAGTTCACCTGGCGGTGGGTCGGCCGGCGTTTCCCCGCCTGACGAAAACGGACCGGGCGTGCGACGCCCGCCCGCGTCCCCTACAGTGCATGCCCATGACATCTCACCGAGCGGCCCGCGCCGTCGAACTACTGGCCCGCTCGCACCACTCCAGCCACTCCATCAGCCACTACACCAGCCATTACGGCAGCCACTACAGCACCCACTCCCCCGACGTCTCGTTCGGCGGCGCGTGGTGGATGATCCCGCTCGGCACCGTGCTCGGGGTGGCCTGGGTGTTCGTGAAGCGGCGGTTCCGGTCCGCGTGAGCGAGCGCCGGCGGGGGCTCGCCCGCGGCCGGCGCAAGGGGCAGAGGAGAACCTGCCCCGCTGCTTCCCGATGCACCGGAGCAGGCCGGAACCGAGCCACCGCGCTGTTCACCCGGCGTACGGTGCCATGCCGTACGCCTACGCAGAACGGAGCGTCCGATGCAGGGAAGGACCGTGCTGGTCACCGGAGCCACCCGGGGAATCGGCCTGGCCGTAAGCCACCGGCTCGCCGCCGGGGGCGCCCGGGTACTGGGCATTGCCCGCTCCGCCCCGCAGACGGAATTCCCCGGCCTGCTCACGCCCTGCGACCTGGCCGACGGGGAGCAGACCCGAGAGGTGATGCGGTCGCTGGCGCGAGACCACCAGGTGCACGCGGTGGTCAACAACGTCGGCATCGCACTGCCCGAACCACTGGATGACGTCAGCACCACGAGCCTGCAGATGGCCTTCGACCTCAACGTGCGTGCCGCAATGCAGGTCGTCCAGGCATGCGTCGGCGGCATGCGGGAGCAGGGCCGGGGCCGGATCGTCAACGTGGCCAGCCGGGCCGTCTTCGGCGCACGCGGCCGCAGCAGCTACTCCGCCGCGAAGAGCGCCCTGGTGGGCCTCACCCGGACCTGGGCACTGGAACTGGCCGAACACGCGATCACCGTCAACGCGGTCGCCCCGGGCCCGGTCGACACCGAGCTGTTCCACCGGACCCGCCCGGTCGGAAGCGAGGCGGAGGCCCGGGTACTGCAGACCATCCCCATGGGCAGGCTGGGCCGCCCCGAGGAGATCGCCGCCGCCATCTGCTTCCTCCTCGGTGACGACGCGGGCTTCATCACCGGACAGACCCTGTGCGTGGACGGCGGCGGCAGCATCGCGGGCCGCTGACGGCAGAACCGCCGACTCCGGGCCGGCCGTCGCCACAACCGGCCTGAGGAGGCACGCGCGCCGCCCCACTGCCGCGGGCGGCGCGACAGGTCCGCGGGCGGTGCGACGGGCCGAAGAGAACCTGCCCGGCCGATACCCCGGTCGCTGCCGCCGTACTACGCTCCAGCCCCATGACACTCCACGGGGACCTGGCGTACAAGGTGCTGGCGAGCTCGCACCGCCACTACCACCACACCGGCAGCCACTTCGGCGGCACCGGTGACGGCGCCCTCGACTGGTGGGTGTGGCCCCTCCTCGCCCTCTCCGCGATCGTCGTCATCTGGAGCCTGGTCAAGAGGTTCCGCTCGAACTGACGGCGTGTTCCCGGCTGCGACAGCAGCTCACCACCCAACGGTGGGCGGCCGTTGGTCCCCACTCCCGCGATTCCCGTCACGGTCACGGTCCATCGCGAGCAGCCGGGCACCCCGGCTCTCCGCGACGCGACGCACGTCCCGCAGGGCGTCGGTCAAACCCCGGGCCAGGAAGCACAGTTCGCGGCTGGTGACCTGACGGCCGACGAGCATGTGCTCAGCGTGGCCCAGAATGTCGTCCGCCATGTCGAGCTGTACGCCCTCGATCTCGTCCGCGACGCGGGAGACGTAGCCGGTGCCCTCGCCCACGAGGTAACAGGGCTTGCCGTCGGGGCTTGACCAGGGCAGGAGCCGCACCGGGCCAGGGTGTTCGGTCATGCCGTCACCTCCAAGCCGTGGGCCCGCTCGTAGGCAACGAGATACGGACGGATCATGGCGGTGTCCTCGCCCCGTACCAGGGCGACGCACGTGCCACATGGGCGCCTCAGTGCGAGCTCGGACGACGGGTCCGTCGGCCCGGCCGTGGTGCGAGGGGCAGCTCTGCGACCCCCGGAGGGCGGTAACAGACCTCGCAACAGCCGCTCCAAGACGCTGATGGTGCGTGGGAACACGTCATCGACCTCCGTGAGGTTGGCAGCCGGCCCCGGTCCGTTCAGCGGCCGCGAGGTCCGGGCTTCGTTACTCGACACCGCCGGCCAGTCGGCCTTCTGCCTTTGCAAGTGGGGTGCGGCGTGGTCCTGGCTTGCGTAATCAGTCAACGACAGAAGGCAGCCGCGAATGTGCACAGGAAGTGCACAAGGGCGGTGCGCGGGTAAGGGACCCGGTGAAGATGGAGTCCAGACGAACCAGATGAACTCGACTGGGAAGAACGGCGCATGAGTGCAGAGATCACCACTCCTGGACCGGGCGCGAACGTCAAGGTGCTGCGCCTGGAGCGAGGCTGGCTGCAGGACCATCTGGCCGTCCGGGCCGGACTGTCGACGTCGATGCTCGGCAAGATCGAGCGAGGCGAACGGCCGCTCACTCAGGGCATGGGCGCAGTCCTCGCCAACGCCTTCGGCATCACTCTGGACGAACTGCTGGGGCAGGCTCCCGTGAAGTCCGGCGACGGCGACCGGCTGACGGAGCTGCGAGCCGTGATGCGGCGCTTTGACCTGCCGACCGGCGAGCCAGTGCACGAGGACCGGCTCGCGTACGACCTGGCCGAGCTGTTTCGGCTGCGCGGTGACGCCAACCTCTCGTCCGTCACCCGGCAACTCCCAGGACTACTGGGACGCGCACAGGACAATGCGCACGCCACCGGCCTGCCCGAGGACTGGTCGAAGGTCGCTGAGGTGTACAGCGCGGTTTACTGGCTGGCGGCCCGCCACCGTTGGATGACGCTGGCGGAGCTGGCCGTGATCAAGCAGAGGCAGGCGGCAGAGCGTGCGAACCCCTTGGCGCTCGCTGTGGCTGCCCGGGACGAGGCCGGGACATTCCTCAACGGCGGTGACTTCGCCGGGGGACTGTCCGTGGTCGACCAGGCCGTCGTACGGGCCGAATCGACCATGAAGGGAAGGACTCGGCACCTCGCACTGGGGCTGCTTCACCTCCGAGGAATGACGCTGGCAGGTCGACTGCGGGACAAGAAGACCGTCGAGCGGCATATCAGGGGCGCTCGCAAATCTGCTGCGGTGGTCGACTCCGACATCAACGCTCTCGGAGTGCATTTCGGCCCGGAGAACACCATCACCCACATTCTCGCGACCCACGTTGATCTCAAGAAAAATGCCGAGGCACTTGAGGTGGGCGAGCAGTATTTGCGGGACGGACACACCCTGCCGGCCACTCGGATCGGCCCCGTCCACATGAATATCGCCAGGGCCAAACTGGCTTTGAAAGACCGCGACGGGGCGGTGGATTCACTGGCCGAGGCGTGGGACATCGCACCGCAGATGGCGAAGGTCCACCCCACAAGCCTGGAATTGAGCCGTGTCCTCGTTTCCCTGCACAAGCGGAGCAATCCAAAAGTGACGGCTCTTGCCAAGAGGGCCGGCATCAAGCTCTGAGCGGCGGCGAGTTACCGGCAGCGTGCCAGAGCCTGATGACGGTGTGGCGCCGGGTCTCTCGCCGGGCGCTAGGGGGTGTCGTTCGGATCATGGTGGATCAGGGAGCGGGGCCTGGCGCGTGCGATCGCAAGGCGGAGGAGGGAGTCGACGCGGAGCGTCGGCGAGTGACGACAACGCGGATGGGGGTCCCCCCGCGCCGTTCAGGCGTGGGGGAGTGCGTGCCAGGCCCCGCGAGCCCGCCATGATCCGAACGACACCCCCTAGTGGGCCTCGTACGAGGCCAGGTCCGCCGGGTCCTCCGTCGCGAGTGCCACATACCCGTCGGGCCGTACGAGAAAGAGTCCCCGGTCCCCGTACGCCTTGTGTGCGTGCCCGTCCACGTCGATGACGTCGGCCTGCTCGCCGGGTCGGCCGACCCGCACCAGCTTGTAGCGCTCGGAGGCCGGGGCGTCGGTCCCGCCGAAGGCGAGGAGGGTGGCATGCGGGCCGCGGAAGAGGTCGAAGAGACGGATGGGCCCACAGGGGGCGTCGGGGGCGCGGTCTCCGGCGCGCAGTGCGTCGTCGGCCAGGCCCTCGCGGCACTCGCGGGTCAGGGGGCTCTCGCGGTAGCCGAGGCCCAGCTGGAACATCTCGCCGCCGCGCCGGGAGAAGCCGCGGTCGGTGTCCACGCGGTCCTGCTCGAAGACCTGGGTGGTGAGGGCGAGCACCTGCTGCGCGACCGGCCGCCGCTCGGCCTCGTAGGTGTCGAGGAGCGCGTCGGACGCCCCGCGCAGCACCGCGCCGAGCTTCCAGCCGAGGTTGTACGCGTCCTGGATGCTGGTGTTGAGGCCTTGGCCGCCCGTAGGAGAGTGAATGTGCGCGGCATCGCCCGCGAGCAGGACGCGGCCGACGCGGAAGCGGTCGGCGACCCCGGCCTTGATGCGCAGCACCGAGGACCACCGCACCTCGTGCACCCGCACCCCCTCGTGGCCGGTGCGCTCCACGAATAGCTGCTGGACGGCCTCGGGCGTGGCGTCGGGCGTGAAGTCCGGGCCCGCGCCGCCGAAGTGGGCGAGCAACTGGAAGAGGTCAGCCCCTTCGAGCGGGCGGATCGCGACGCGCCCGCCCGGCGCGGTGGGCCACACGTGCCAGTGCGCGCGGTCGAATCCGTCCATGCGGATGTCCGCGATCAGCGTCGGGTCGGTGACGATATCGGTGACGGGGAAGCCCACCCCGAGGGCCTTACGGACCGTGCTGCGTCCGCCATCGGCCGCGACCAGAGCGCCGGCCCGTACGGCCGACTCGGTGCCGTCCGGCCCGCGCAGCCGCGCCGTCACCCCGTCCGCGTCCTGCTCGAAGCCGGTCAGCTCGCAGCCGAACTCGACGCTGCCGCCCAGCTCTTCGAGGCGCGCCTGGAGGGTTTCGACGGTGCGCCACTGCGGGAGCATCCACATCTCGCCGTACGGGACGTGGGGCGAGGGCTCGGAGCGCTCGACCGTGTCCCACTCGGCGACACGTGTGGTGCCGTCCCAGCTCTGGAGGCGCTGGACGGGGCCGCCTGCCGCCCGTATCGCGTCGATGACGCCCAGGTCGTCGAAGACCTCCAGGCTGCGCGGCTGGAGGCCGGAGCCGCGTGAACCGGGAAAGCTGTGGCTCTCCCTCTCCACGACGCGGCAGGCGATCTGGCGCCGGGCGAGGTCGCAGGCGAGGACGAGGCCGGTGGGCCCGGCTCCGGCGATCAGAACTTCGGTGGTGGTGACTGCGGGCAGGCTCATCACGTGTTCCTTGACGTCGTCAAGCCGCCCCCCGGCACAGGAGGGGCGGCCCGCCTCACAGCGAGGCGTGACGGTACGTCATACACGAGGCGCCCGAGAGGCACGAAACGGACCGATCCGGAACCCCCCAAGCTTCCGGGCAGCGCCCTTGCCGCCCTCCGTCAGTCGAACCACCGCGCCCGCGCCAGTTCTTCGCCCCGCTCCGGGTCTTCCAGGAGGGCAG
The DNA here is from genome assembly GCF_900187385.1 of Streptomyces sp. 2114.4. Classification (NCBI taxonomy): domain Bacteria; kingdom Bacillati; phylum Actinomycetota; class Actinomycetes; order Kitasatosporales; family Streptomycetaceae; genus Streptomyces; species Streptomyces sp. 2114.4. The sequence goes on along the minus strand of NZ_FYEY01000001.1, from coordinate 4,872,553 downwards.
CGACCTCGAAGCGGCGCGGCCACTGGCCGGCCGCCCAGGCCAGGCCCGCCGCCACGCCCTCCAGGGTCGCGGCGTGCACGGTGCCGTCCGGCGTCCGGCGCCAGTCCAGCTCGGTGGGGCCGTCCGGGCCGTCGACCAGCAACTCCTCGTGTTCCACGTACGCCTCGGGCGTGGCGGCGCCGAGCAGTACGCGGACGGCCTCCGGCACCTCGTGGCGGACGCCCTCGGAGCGGACCCCGGCGCCGACCGCCTCGCTCAGCCGCGGGACCTGCAGCAGCTCCGCCAGTTCCGCGGCGCGGGCGGGCCGCACCGGGAGCAGGGCGAGGCCGGAGGTGAGCGGCACCAGATCCGGTGCGTCGGCGACCACGGCATCCGCCGCGTCGACCACCCGGACCTCCCGGCCGCGCACGGCCCGCAGCTCGTCGGGCAGCGTCACCTGCTCGGGGTCCAGGTCCGCCAGCAGGCCGTAGATCGCGTGGAGTTGGGCGGCGCCGACGGGCAGCTCCGGGTCCGCGAGGCGGGTCAGCAGCTCCGCCGCGCCGCCCGGCTCGTCCAGGAGGGCGGCGACGGAGGTGCGCACGCCGAGCGCGCGCAGCACCTGCGCATCGACCTCGCCCGCGTCCGCGGACTCATACAGCCCGGCCAGCAGCGGATCGCCGCCCGCCGAACGCAGACCGGCGGGCCGGCGGCCGTCGAGCACCGGGTGCCCGCGCAGCCACCAGGCGGTGTACGGGCGGACGGATTCGGTGGTGCCGTCGGGGAGCAGCACCCGCACCGGTGCGGTCAGGGCGTCGCGCAGCGGCGGGCGGGAGAGCATGGCCAGCACGTCCGGCCAGGCGTCGTCGTCGACCAGATCGAGGTCGCGCACCGCGACCAGTTCGGTCACCACCGGCGGTACGGGGCTCTGGGGCAGGGCGTCGAGGATGTCCTCGCACCACACGTCCACCGCGTCCAGCAGCCCGACGTCGTCCGGCTCGGCGAAGTCGCCTTCCCGGGGCTCCATTTCGTCGGGGTCGAGTACGACATCGGTGGCCCGGACGAGCGCGAAGTCGGCCATGACACCCACGGCCGTCAGCGGCTGCTCACCCCAGCGTTCGGCCAACTCCCCCTCACAGGCCGCGAGTTCACCCTCCCGGATGACCCGCTCGAAGGCACTGCCCGGGTACACCAGCTCACCCGCGGGCGCCAGTTCGCCGTCCTCGTCGGGCAGGGCGAGCGCCCCGAGCCACGGCTCGTCGCCCGGTGCGAGGCCTGCGTCCCTGACCAGGCCGAGGACCGTCTCCGCCAGCTCCTCGGCGCCCAGCGGGGCGCCCGGCCCGCCCTCGATGTCGTCGGCGAAGACGTCGTAGGCGTCCTCGTCCGCGTCCAGCGAGTTCGCGACGGCCGCGCGCACCTGCGGCGTGGTCAGCACGGCACGGGGCTGGGCCGGGGTGGCGCCCAGCTTCTCCAGCAGCGGGTGCACCGCGTCGGGGTGGGCGACCTTCAGTCCGAGCCGGGCCAGCGTACGGTGCCGGGCCGCGGCGTCCTCGTCGCCGCCGCCGGGCAGCGGCAGCAGCACCTGGCGGGGCCCGATCGTGGTCCGTACGCCGCCGCCCCCGCCGGGGGCCTGGGCCGCGGTGCCCGCCAGCGGGACCGGCAGCCCGCTGAGCCGGTCCGGGTCGGTGCCGGCCAGCGCGTCGTAGAGCCGCCACCACCAGCCGGGCGAGCGTTCGACGCCGGCCAGCCGGTCCACCATCTCGCCGAGCCCGACCCGGGCCACGCCCAGCGCCCGCAGCTCCGGGCGGCGTTCGAGGCCGGCCGGCAGCAGGCTCGGGAACAGTTCGGCCAGCACGCCGACCGTCGCCGCGCCCGCGCCCTCCACCAGCTCGGCGTCCACCGGGCGCAAAACGAAGCGGTCCACCCCGCCGCCGTCCTCGTCCCACTCGCCCGCCGCCGGCTCGGCGGGCCGGCCACCGGGCGCACCCGCGCTCGGCAGGAACCGCACCCGCGGCAGCAGCTCCAGCACCTGCCGGCGCAGCTCACCGTCCAGACCGCCCTTGCCCAGCGGTCCGGGCACCAGGTCCAGCGTGCCGACCGACACCGGCTGCCAGTCGCCCAGCAGCGCCGTATAGGTCGCGGCCGCCCGCTCCACCAGGAAGTCCGCCAGCGGGCCCGGCGCGACATGCCGCCGGGTCGGCTCCAGCGGGAACGAGGCGATCAGCAGCGCGGGCAGCCCCAGCTGCTCGTCCGTGGGCGTCGGCGCATGCACCACCGGCGCGGTTCCCGGCCGCGCCGGTGCGCCCTCGCCGTCCACCGGCACCGCCCAGGTCACCGACCAGGCCGGCCGCAGCCGCTCCTCGACCGGCCGGTCCGCCAGCAGCGCCGGGTCCAGCGGACCGCCGTCGCTCGCCACCCGCCAGCGGGTGGCACCGCGCTCGCTGTCCTCGATCAGGACGTACGGACCGTCCTGGCTCCGCCTCAACTCCCGTACGTGCTCAGGGGTCTCGATCACGACCTCGGACAGCCCCGGCAGGGTGAGCAGCAGCGCGGCGTCGACCGCGTCCAGCAGCCGTTCGGCGAGATCCTGCGCCGCGACGTCCCGCAGCGGCAGCACGACGGCGGTGTCGTACCCCTCCGGCGCCCCGCCCTCCGCGGGCAGCGGCAGCCGCAGCAGCGGTACATGACCGTCGCGCCGCCGCAACTCACCGCCCAGGCCGGGGCTGTGCGCCGCGACCTCCTCCGCCATCGCCCGCGCCTCGGCCAGCGACCAGCGCACACCGCCGGTACGGCCCACCAGCGCCGGCTCGTCGCTCACGGACAGCACCGCGGCGAAGCCCACGCCGAACCGGCCGACCGCACCGGCCGACACACTGGCCTCCCGCTTCGCGGACGCCCGCAGCGTCGACAGCGACTCGACGCCGGTGGCGTCCAGCGGGGCGCCGGTGTTGGACGCGACGAGCACAGCGGGGGCGTCGCCGTCCGCCGCGTGCAGGGTCAGCCGCAGCCGGCCGGGGACGCCGGCCCGCGCCGCCGCATCGGCCGCGTTCTGCGCCAGCTCCACGGCGAGCCGGTCGCGGTAGCCGCCGAGCGCCAGGTCCTCCTCGGCGTTGGCATCCTCCCGGAACCGGGCCGGCGAGGTGGCCCAGGCATCCAGCACGCCACGCCGCAGCCGGGCCGTCCCGAACGGGTCTCCGGCTGCGCCTCGCACCAAGGACGTAGCGATCACTGTCCGTCTCCCTAAAGCGTGTGTCGGTGGGCCGACGGTATCGCCCCACGTTGTCGGGTGCCCCGCCGTGCCTGCTTCCCGCCTTCGGCGGGAGGTGTCCGCCTTCGGCGGGAGGGGGTGTTTGGGGTGGGGCCCGGGTTTGTGGTGGGTGCCGGGTCCGGGGCCTCCGGGGTGGGTGTTCGGACTGCTTCGCTTTACGTCCGAACACCCACCCCTCCGGCCCCGCCCCCTCCCGCCGGTTGTGGGGCCCCACCCCGGTGGGGGTGAACGAAAAGACCAAAAGCCCCAAGCATCAGCTACGCCACGACGCGGCCAAGCTTCTGGCTTTTAAAACCTTCACCCCCACCGGGCGGGGGCCGCCACACCGGGCGGGAGGTGGTGGGCCGGAGGGGCCTGTGTGGTGGACGTAAAGCGAAGCAGTCCACCACACAGGCCCCGGAGGCCCGCCACCGGCACCCACCACAGAGCAAGCGCGGCCCCGCCCAAACCCCACCCCACCCCGCCGGAGGCGAAAGACGAGAGGCGACACGGCGCCGCAGAAAACAACGTGGGGCGGGGCCCCCAGCGCCTAGCTGTGACCTAGCTCCTCGGCCGGCCCGCTCTCCTCGACCGAGCCCCCGTCCCGCTCGGGACGCAGCGACAACGGCTCGACGACCGTCTCGTCAACAACCGGCGCGGCCGGCCGCGGCGGTTTCGGCATCACGGCGGCCTCGGAGTGCGCTCCGCACCCGTACGCGAGGGAGACGACCCGGCCGTCCGCCGGGGAGAACTCATTGGCGCAGACGCCGAAGGCCTGGCCCAGGGAGCCGGGGAGCAGGGTGAGGAAGCCGCAGGACACGCAGGTGGCGGGGGCCGCCTGGGCCATGGGGGTCTTGGCGCCGAAGGCCTCTTCCCAGCGGTCGGCGGCGGTGTGCAGGCCGTAGCGGGAGAGCACCCGGGCACGGCGCATGCCCAGTTCGTCGGCGAGCGCGGCGATGCTGCCGCGGTCGGGGGCCGGCTGGATCGCGGGCGAGCCGGGGACGACGTCCGCTTCCTCGGAGTCGGCGATGTCGGCGGCCATGCCCTCGGCGACGACGGAATTCGGCGGCGGGGCGTCCTCGCCGGTGTAGCCGGGCTCCAGGCGCAGGTCGTCGGCCTCGGTGGGCAGCAGGTCGCCGGGGCCCATGTCGCCGGGGCGCAGCCGCTCGCTCCACGGCACCCACTCCGGTGCGAGGAGCGCGTCGGGGCCGGGCAGCAGGGCCGCCTCGTCGAGCGTGACGAGCTTGGCGCGGGAGGCGCGGGCGACCGTCACGGCCCAGCGCCAGCCGCGGTAGCCGGGCTCGTTGCAGGCGAAGAGGTGGGTGACGACGCGGTCTCCGTCGGCCACCGCATCGATGTGCTCGCCGACCATGCCGGGCAGTGCGACTTCCTCCGCCGCCTCCCGGGCAAGGTCGACCGCCTCGGCGCACAGGCGGTCAGGGGTACGGCTTCGCATCGCAGCACTCACAAGAATCGATTCTCTCTTCTACGCCGTCTCACGAGTGCGCCAGCCGGAGCTGTCCTTGTCCTGTCCGGACGACCGGCGGTACCGGGGCGGGCGGAGCGGACCAGGGGACCGCGTCGACGTCCGCGCCCGGTCGTTTCGGTCGAGCGCACCTCTTGCGTCCCATTCTGCGGGATCGCGCGGAGGCACGCGGCCAAAAACGACCGCCGGTGGCGCGCTACACACGCTACCCCTTCAACGGTGTACGACCCCTCGGTGGGAGGGCAAATGTCAGCACCGGCGACCGCGGGCCGCTGCGCCTCGCGCGCCAATGCGGAGAAAGTGCCCTCTCCTGGGCGAGTTGGGGCACTATGACCAGGTGGCTGCCGCAAGGGCGTCGAAGGTGTCGAGGGTGTCCAGGACCGCAGGGAAGTCGTCACAGGTGTCGCGCGCCTCGACCCGGGGCGGGCACGAGGCCGGCCGGGCCCGCCGGGCGGGCCGGGTTCTGGGGCGTGCGCTGCGCAGGCCCGTCACCGGCGCGGCGCGGGGGCTGCGGCGCGCCACGCATGCGCACGGTGCGGGCGAATCGGGTCTGGGCAAGCTGATCGAACTGCACGCGGTGAACTCCGCGGGCGACGTGATGATCACCGTCGCGCTGGCCTCGACGGTGTTCTTCGCGGTGCCGACGGATCAGGCGCGGGGCCGGGTGGCGTTGTATCTGGCTGTGACGATGGCCCCGTTCGCCCTGCTCGCGCCGGTGGTCGGGCCGCTGCTGGACCGGGTGCCGCACGGCCGCAGGGCGGCGATGGCGGGCGCGATGCTGGCGCGGGCGCTGCTGGCGCTGACGATGTCGGGCGCGGTGGCGACCGGCGGGCTGCAGCTGTATCCGGCGGCGCTGGGGGTGCTGGTGGCGTCGAAGGCGTACGGGGTGGTCCGCAGCGCGGTGGTGCCGCGGCTGCTGCCCCCGCGGATCTCGCTGGTCAAGGCCAATTCGCGGGTGACGCTCGCGGGGCTGCTGGCAACCGGGGTGGCGGCGCCGACGGGGGCCGGGCTGCAACTGCTCGGGCCGGGCTGGCCGCTGTACGGGGCGTGTGCCGTGTTCGCCGCCGGGACGGTCCTGTCGTTCTCCCTGCCGCCCAAGGTCGACTCGGCGAAGGGCGAGGTCCGGGCCCGGCTGGCGTCCCGGGAGGCCTCGGCGCGGCCGGCCGGGGGCGGGAAGCGGAAGCCGGGGCTGCGTACGGTCGGGCCGTCGGTGCTGCACGGGCTGCAGGCCAATGCCGCGCTGCGGGCGCTCTCCGGTTTCCTGACGTTCTTCCTGGCCTTCATGCTGCGCGAGCATCCGCTGGGCGGGCTGGGTGCGGCGGCCTCGCTGGGGCTGGTGGTGGTCGCGGCCGGTGCCGGAAACGCACTGGGGACGGCGGTCGGCGCCTGGCTCAAGGCCCGCGGTCCGGAGCCGATCGTCGCGGCGATGCTGGGGCTGGCGCTGTGCGCGACGGTGCTCGCCGCGGTGTTCTACCCGGTGCTGGCGGTGGTCGTGGTCCCCGCCGCGGCGGCCGTCGCGGGGCTGTGCCAGGCGCTGGCGAAGCTGTCGCTGGACGCGATGATCCAGCGCGACGTGCCGGAGGGGGTGCGCACCTCCGCGTTCGCCCGGTCCGAGACGGCGCTGCAGATGTCGTGGGTGGTGGGCGGCGCGATCGGGATTTCGCTGCCGCTGATCGGCCCGCTCGGGATGTCGGTGGCCGCGGGGCTGGTGGCGCTGGGCGTGGTGCTGGCCGTACGCGGACTGCTGAGCGCGGCCCGCCGGGGCGGTACGCCGGCCCCCCGGGTGGCCTGACATCCGACGGGCGACGCGGCACGCCGTACCCGGGCGTGGCGTGAGCTGGGGCGCCAGATAGCCTGCCCGTATGACCGCTGCGTTGATCTCCTGGGGCAAGGGCCGCCGTGCCGCTGCCGCCATCGGTGCCGTGTCCCTGGGTCTCCTCACCCTCTCCGCCTGCGAGAAGCCGACATCCCTGGCAACCGTGACCGTCGGTTCGACGACGGTGCAGGCCGAGGCCACCCCCGGCTGCGACGGCGGGGGCAAGGTCCTCTCCAAGAAGGCCGTCGCCACCTGCATCACCAAGAAGGGCGGCAAGACGATCACCGTCCACCCCGGTGAGAAGGTGCGCGTCGGCGTCGACCCGGAGGTCGCCAAGTCCGGGTGGATCGTCATCGGTGCCGGCCCCGTCATGCGCGCGCCCAGCAAGCAGACGTACCGCAGCTTCGACGCGGACACCCTCTTCATGCAGCAGAACCCGCAGACCGGTCAGACCTCCTACCGCAAGGACGTCACCCTCCAGGTCGCGGAGCTGGGCGGCGGCGAGGGCCCCAAGACCCTGTGGCACTTCACCCTGAAGCAGCAGGACTGAGAGAGCTGAGACGGGAGGGCCGGCCGATGCGGGTCCTGGTCGTCACGGCGGTGGCCGCCGAGCGCGACGCGGTGGCCGCCGCGGCAGAACCCTGCGACGAGACGGCGCTGCCCGGCGGGTACGCGCTGCGACGTGCGGCGGGTGCGCCGGTGGCGCTCGACGTGCTGGCCGCCGGTGTCGGCCCGGCCGCCGCTGCCGCCGGTACGGCCACCGCGCTGACCGCCGCCGCGCTCGCCACAGCGCCGTACGACCTGGTCGTCTCGGCCGGTATCGGCGGCGGCTTCGCCGCGTCCGGCGCGGCCCTGGGCTCCGTGGTGGTCGCCGACGCGATCGTCGCGGCCGACCTGGGCGCCGAGACCCCCGACGGCTTCACCCCGGTCACCGACCTCGGCTTCGGGACGGTGGCGCACCGCCCCGACCCGGCGCTGGCCAAGGCCGTCGCCGCGGCGGCCGGCGCGGCCCTGGGCACCGTGGTGACCGTCTCCACGGTCACCGGCAGCGCGGCCCGCGCCGACGAGCTGGCGGCGCGTCACCCCGGGGTGCTGGCCGAGGCGATGGAGGGCTTCGGGGTCGCCGAGGCGGCCGCCGCGCACGGCGTGCCGGTGCTGGAGATCCGTACGGTCTCCAACGCCGTCGGCCCGCGCGACCGCGCCGCCTGGCGCATCGGCCCCGCGCTCACCGCCCTGACCGGTGCCTTCCGCACGCTTCCCGGAGCCCTGACGGCCGCCACCGTACCGGCTCCGGCGCCCGCTCCGGCTCCGCACCATCCCTGAGGAGGACCCCGTGACCCGGCCGCTGAACATCGCGTACTCGCCGTGCCCGAACGACACCTTCGTCTTCGACGCGCTGGCGCACGGCCGGGTCCCGGACGCCCCGGAGCTGGCGGTCACCTTCGCCGATATCGATATCACCAACGGCATGGCCGAGCGCGGTGAGGGCGATGTGCTGAAGGTGTCGTACGCGGTGCTGCCGTGGGTGCTCGACGACTATGTGCTGCTGCCCTGCGGCGGGGCGCTGGGGCGCGGCTGCGGGCCGCTGGTGCTGACCAGGGAGCAGGGGACGGCCGCGGATCTGGCGGGCAAGACGGTCGCGGTGCCCAGTGAGCGGTCCACCGCGTATCTGCTGTTCCGGCTGTGGGCGGCGGCCGAGGTGCCGGGCGGGGTCGGGGAGATCGTGGTGCTGCCGTTCCACGAGATCATGCCGGCCGTGCGCGACGGCAAGGTCGACGCGGGTCTGGTCATTCACGAGGCGCGCTTCACGTACCAGAACTACGGCCTGGTCCGCCTGGCCGACATGGGCGAGCACTGGGAGCTCACCACCGGGCTGCCGATCCCGCTCGGCGCGATCATCGCCAAGCGGTCGCTGGGCGAGCGGGCGTTGCGCGAGCTGGCGGCGGCGGTCCGCAGCTCCGTGCTGATGGCCTGGGACGACCCCGAGGCCTCCCGGCCGTACGTCCTGGAGCATGCCCAGGAGATGGACCCGAAGGTCGCCGACCAGCACATCGGGCTGTACGTCAACGAATTCACCGCCGACCTCGGCGAGGACGGCTACGCCGCGGTGCGCGGACTGCTCACCCGCGCCGCGGCCGAGGGGCTGGTTCCGCCCCTCGGCCCCGATGCGTTGCAGTTCGTGTGACGTGCCTCCCGGGTGACGGCCGGGTGCGGCCGCCCGCGGGCAGGTGTGCTCAGACGTCCAGTTGGTCGGCGACGGCGCGCAGCATGCCGGCGATCTTCGCGCCGTGCACCTTGTCCGGGTAGCGGCCGCGCTCCAGTTGCTGGGTGACGTTCTCCAGCAACGTGGTCAGGTCCTGGACGATCGAGGCGAGTTCATCGGGCTTGCGGCGCTGCGCCGCGGCCACCGAGGGCGCGGGGTCGAGGAGCGTCACGGTCAGCGCCTGATCGCCGCGCTGGCCCGCGACGACGCCGAATTCGACGCGCTGGCCAGGCTTGAGTGCGGCTACCCCGTCGGGCAGCACCGACGAGTGTACGAAGACGTCACCGCCGTCATCGCGGGAGAGAAAGCCGAAGCCCTTCTCACTGTTGAACCACTTGACCTTGCCGGTAGGCACGTCTGTCCTCGTCCTCGTACTCGTTGGAAAAAGCGTTGAAATCTGGAGCCGGGTCTACTGCGGAGACTGCGGGTGGGTGTCCCCCCGCTCGACGAGCGAAGCCGAGAGTGGGGAGGGGCTGGAAAGCAGTGCAGCGGGCCGCAGGACCCGCCATCACCCAGGCTAATGGTCCCAAGGCCGGTGACAAGACGCCGCCGGGTGGATCCTCGGTGCTTCTGGCCCCGACTTACCCTGGTCAGGTGTCTGACGAAACTCCCCAGGCCGGGGATCTGCTGGTCCGAATCGGCGCGATCATGTTCCTAGTTGGCGCAGTGGCCACTCTCGCCACGGTGGCGCCGCTGTTCCTCGGGACCGAACCGCTGCCGTCCGTCTTCTACTGGCTGTGCATGCTGATGGGGCTCGGCTTCCTCATCGCGGCGGCCGGAGTGATCCGTTCCGCCACCGCTCAGCGCCGTCAGGTGGCGGCGCCGTCGCCCCCGTCCGCCACGTAGCGCTCCAGCCAGGACGGAAACTCCGTCAGGTCGGCGAGCACCACCTCGGCACCGGCGTCGCGCAGCTCCGCGGCGTCGCACGGGCCGGTGGCGACCGCGACGGACAGCGCGCCGGCGGTGTGCGCCCCCACGACGTCGCCGGTGTGATCGCCGACGTAGACCGGTGCCCGGTGGGTGCGCAGCGCCTCGGCCTTGCGCTCGGCCCACAGCGAGCCGAAGAGGGCGTCCACGCCGAGGCCGAGGTGTTCCAGGTGCAGCTTGGCGTTCGGCTCGTACTTCGCCGTCACCACGATCGCCCGGCCGCCCGCCGAGTGCACCGCGTCGATGGCTTCCCGGGCGCCGGGCAGGGCGGGCGACGCGGCGATCGCGTACTCCGGGTACAGCGCGCGGTAGAGCTCGGCGATCTCCGTCACCCGCTCCGCGGGGAACCACTGGCGGATCTCCTCCTCCAGCGGGGGCCCCAGCCGGCTCACCGCGAGGTCGGCGTCGATCACGGTGCCGGTCCTGGCCGAGAGCTCCAGATACGCGGCCTTGATGCCCGGACGGGAGTCGATCAGCGTCATGTCGAGGTCAAAGCCGACCGTCAGTCCGACCGTCGGAGTGTGCGCAGCCATGCCTGCCATTGTGCCTGTGGGCGCGTTCCGGCCGGGAGGAGGCCCCTGGGGCGTCCCTAGGGGTGTCTCCCCCTAGTCCCGGCTGGGGCCCGGGGGGGCGCTCCGGCCGGGGGCGAGCCCCCTGGCGGCCCGGCCTCCTCATCGCGGCGCCCGTCGCATCCGCCACACCAGGAACAGCGCCGAGGCGACCGCCGCCACCCGCACCACCCCCGGCAGCCCGTCGACCATCTCCTGCCCCAGCCGCCCCTGTGCGATCGGCTCGCCCCAGCGCCCGTCGAACCGGCCCCACAGCCACACCACCAGCCCGCCGACGACGGCCCCCGGCACGCCGAGCGCCGCGAACTTGGCCTCGGCCCGGCTCAGCCGCCGTGAGACGTACGCGAGCCCCCAGCCGCCCGCCAGCGCGAGCCACGACCCCAGCGCCGCACCGGCCACCAGCAGCAGCACGGCCAGCATCAGGACCGGGCTGAGCGGCGCCCGCGCCGGCACCACCACGACGTCTTCGCCGGCCCCGGCCGCGGGCGCCGCACCGGGCCCGCCGCCGCGCCGCCGGTCGAGCACCCGCCGGACCATCCGCCGCAGCGGGCGTTCCGCCGGCGCCGCGCCGTCCGCGTCCTCCTCCGCGTCCTGCTCCCCGGCTCCCCCGGCCCCGTCCTTCTTCATCGACACCCGGTCGCTCTCCGGCCGGTCCCATATCTCCGGGATCTCGATCCCGCCGACGAACCCCGGAACGGTCTCGCCCGGCCCGAACGGCGCCGGCTCCACCCGCCACCAGTCGGGCGCGTCACCGTCGTCTCCCAGCTCGTCGGCGCCGGCCAGATGCGGTGGCAGGCCGACGGACGGCGCGGCCCGAGGCGCACCGGCGCGCGGGGCGGGCACCGCGCCGTACGGGCCGTCCGTGCCGGCCGTGCCGTGCGGAGCGTCCTTGCCGTTCGCGGGCGGCTTGCCCGTCAGCCCGCCGCGCCGGGCCAGACCGGTGAGCTTGTCGCGCGCCGCGCTCCACGGGCGCGGGGTCCCGGCGGGCCACGACGGAGCTGCGGGCGGCGTCGGGCCGAGCGGCACGGAAGGACCGGCCCCCGGGGCGCTCCCGGCCACCGGCTCCTGCCGCGGCTGCGGGCCGCGCCCTGCCTCCGGGCCGCCCCAGGACGCGCCCGGCGCCCTGTCGTCCCTGCTCCCCGCGGCCGCGACCACCGCCTCCGGCGTCCCCAGCCGCGCCAGAATCCGCTTCACACCGGACACCGAATCGGCTTGCTGTCCGTCTATCTCGGCCCGGAGCCCGGTGACCAGCCGCATCCGCGTGGCGGAGGGCAGTCCCCGCTGCTGGGCCAGGTCGCCCACCCGGCTCAGATAGTCATAGACGAGCTGATCGCTCTCGATCCCCACGAAATCCCCTGCGGCGTCCGCTGGTTACTGCCCCGACGGTACCGCCTCCGCCGCCCGGCGGGCCGGAGGCCGCGGGGGCCGGGGCGGGGTGGCGTACCCGTGGCGTGGCGGCGTTCCGTGGATACCGTGCCGCCGCTCGGTCCCCCGCCCGGCCCGGCCCCGCTAACGTAGGACGAATGACCGGTACACCCCGCACCCTCGCCGAGGAGCTCAGGACCCGCACCGACCGCGGGCTCGTCGGGCTGCTGCGGGCACGGCCCGACCTGCTCAATCCGGTGCCGGGCGATGTCACCCAGCTCGCCACCCGGGCCGGGACCCGGGCGTCGGTCGTCCGCGCGGTGGAACGGCTCGACCGGTTCGTGCTGCAGACCGCCGAGGCGCTGGCGGTGGCGCCCGACCCGTGCCCGTACGACACGCTGGGCGCGCTGATGGGCGGGGACACCGGGGACGCGGCGGTCGCCGCCGAGCTGCCCAGGGCGGTGGCCGAGCTGCGGGCGCAGGCGCTGGTGTGGGGCCCGGACGACCGCCTGCGGCTGGTGCGTACGGCCCGTGAACTGCTCAGCCCCAGCGCCGCGCATCCGTCGCCGACCGGGCTGGGGCCGACCGTCGCCGAGGCCGCGGCCGGGATGTCGCCGGGGCGGCTGCAGGAGATCATCGCCGCGGCCGGGCTGCCCGCCACCCACGACCCGGTCACCGCGGTCGCCGCGCTGTCCGCCCTGTTCTCCGACCGCGCCCGGATGGCGGCGCTGCTCGACACCGCGCCCGCCGAATCCGTCGCCGTCCTCGACAAGCTGCTGTGGGGCCCGCCGTACGGCGGGGTCACCGACCGTCCGGCCCCGCATCTGCAGTGGCTGCTGGACCGGGGCCTGCTGCTCCCGGCGGGCGCCCGCAACGTCGTCCTGCCGCGCGAGGCGGCGCTCCATCTGCGCGCCGGGCGCGCCCATCGCACCCCCGAGCCGGTCCCGCCCGCGCTCTCCCCCGTCACGGAGCGCGATCCACAGCTTGTGGACAACGCCGCCGCGAGTCAGGCGTTCACCGCGCTGGCGACCGTCGAGGAACTGCTCAAGGAGTGGGACCTGGGCGGGCCTGGTGTCCTGCGCGCCGGCGGGATGAGCGTCCGCGATCTCAAGCGCACCGCCACCGCCCTGGACACCACCGAGCAGCTGGCCGCCTTCTGGCTCGAACTCGCCTACGGGGCCGGGCTGATCGCCTCCGACGGTGAGGCCGACGAGCGGTTCGCGGCCACCCCGGCCGCCGAGGAGTGGCTGCAGCTGCCCGACCACGAGCGCTGGGCCGTGCTGGCGGCCGCCTGGCTCTCCGCGACCCGCGCCGCGGGCCTCGTCGGCAGCGCCGATGCCAAGGGCCGCGCGCTGGCCGCCCTCGGCCCGCACCTCGACCGCTCCCCCGCCCCCGAGGTCCGCCGCCGCGCCCTCGCCCTCCTCGCCGGCCTGCCGCCCGGCACCGCCGTACCGGCGGCGGCGGTCCGCTCCCGGCTGCAGTGGGAGCGTCCGCTGCGCAGCGCCGGGGCCGCGGGCCAGGTCCCGGCACCGGCCACGGGCCGGACGCCGGCCGGGGCCGGGGCCGGGGCCGGGGCCGGGGCTGGGGCCGGGGCCGGGGCCGCGACCGGGGCCGCGACCGGGGCCGGGGCCGGGGCCGTCGAAGGCGGCGTACCGTCCGCCGGCCCCGCCGGCCCGGCGCCCGGTCCCGCCGGCTCCGCCCCCGCCGACGACCTCCGCTCGCGTCTCGCGCAATGGACGCTGACCGAGGCCGAGTTGCTGGGCGTGACCGGCCGCGGCGCACTCTCCACCCACGGCCGCGCACTGATCGACGCCACCTCGGCCGACACCACCTCGCAGTCCGCCGCGGCCTCCTCCGCCGCGCCCGGCGCGGCCCCTCCCCCCGCGGACACCGACGCCGCCGCGAGCCGCGCCGCCGCGCTCCTCGCCCCCCTCCTCCCCGAACCCGTCGACCACGTCCTCCTCCAGGCGGACCTGACCGCCGTCGCCCCCGGCCCGCTGCACCGCCCGCTCGCCGACGCGCTCGGCGTCCTCGCCGACATCGAGTCCAAGGGCGGCGCGACGGTCTACCGCTTCACCCCCGCCTCGGTACGCCGTGCCCTGGACGCCGGCCGCTCCGCCGTCGAACTGCAGGAATTCCTCACCGCCCACTCCCGCACCCCGGTCCCCCAGCCGCTCGCCTACCTCATCGACGACGTGGCCCGTAAGCACGGCCGACTGCGGGTCGGCGCGGCCACCGCCTACGTCCGCTGCGACGACGACGCCCTGCTCTCCGAGATCCTTGCCGACCGCCGCGCCGCCACCCTCCGGCTGCGCCGGCTCGCCCCGACCGTGCTCGCCGCCCAGACCGCCCCCGACCAACTCCTCGACGGCCTGCGGGCGATGGGTTACGCCCCGGCCGCCGAGTCCACCGCGGGCGACGTGCTGATCGCCCGCGCCGACACCTACCGCACCCCGCCGCGCACCGCCCCCACCCCGGTGCCCGACGGCCCGCCGGCCCCCGACGCGACCCTGCTCACCGCGGCGGTACGTGCCATCCGCGCCGGCGACCTCGCCGCCACCGCGGAACGCAAGCCCGTCCGCGCCCCCGCTCCGGCCGCCCCCGGCGCCCTCCCCCGCACCACCTCCGCCGAGACCCTTGCCACCATGCAGGCCGCGGTGCTGACCCACTCCGCCCTGTGGATCGGCTACGTCAACGCCGACGGCGCCGCCAGCCAGCGCGTCATCGCGCCGGTACGCGTCGAAGGCGGCTTCGTGACGGCCTACGACCACACCTCCGACGAGGTGCGGACCTATCCGCTGCACCGGATCACGGGAGTCGCGGAACTGGCGGACGACTCGGTCTGAGGGGTGGCGAGGCGGCCCCTCCCCGGCCACCATCACTGACGGTGCTGCGCCTGTTCCGCGCCACCGGCGTCAGCCCCGTCACGAACGGCGGTCGCCTCGGCCTTCCGCAATGCTGAGCGTGTCTGCCGGCGCCTCAGCAAGCCGACAGGCCAGGTATCGCAGTTGGTCTTCCGTCGCCGCGCTGTCAGCGAGCAGCGCGGCGGCATGGTCCAGAAGCTCCGCTCCCATGGCGAGTTGAACCCGCTTCATCTCGCCCGCGACATGCGACAGCAGACCACCTTCGTTGTCCGTGATCAGTACGCATCGTTTGCCTTCCGGCGACCGCCATGGCAGCAGTCGCGCGGTGGTCACCTCAGTGCTCTGCTCGTCCTTTTCCATGCCACCGAGCTTCCGGCTGTCACCCAGGACGGCGAAACCACCGCCAAACCACACTTCGGGACGTCCCGCTTCCGGCAGAACGTCCCTGGCAACGTCCCCTCGCACAGGGAGAGACTGCATGCCCAACGAAAGACTTCGAGCCGCGATGGCGTCAGGCGGATGGACTCATGCCGCCCTGGCCGAAGCAACGGAAGTGGACACCAAGTCCGTGGAACGCTGGGTCAACCTCGGCCGCACGCCACGCCGTACGACCGCGTTTCGAGCGGCCGAGAAGTTAGGGGAAGACGTGCACGCACTCTGGCCATCCTTGCGTCAGCCACGGGCGGCCCGGGCCGTCAGCCCGGAGCTGATCGCGCTCTACGACAAGCGGGCCGATTTGCCGGTATCCGTCTTTGTGGATCTCCTCTCGCAAGCCCGAGAACGCGTCGATGTCCTCGTTTACGCGGCAGTCTTTCTGCACGAGGCCTACCCGCGCCTCACCGGCCTTTTGCAAGAGCGCGCCGCCGAAGGATGCACCGTCAGGATTGCCATCGGGGACGCCGACAGCCCTCATGTGCAACAACGCGGACAGGAAGAGAAGTTCGGCCATGGCATCGAATCGCGTTGCCGACTGGCATTGATGCACTACAGGCCGCTTACCGGCGTTCCCGGGGTTGAGTTGCGTACGCACGCCACGACCCTCTACAACAGCATCTACCTCGCTGACGACCAGGCGCTGGTGAACAGCCACCTCTGGGGTGTCAACGCCTACGCAGCGCCCGTCTGGCACCTGCGGCGCAGCGGCAAGGGTGGGATGTACGACACGTACGCATCGAGCTTCGACGCCGTGTGGGCAACAGCGACGCCCGTGCAGGAGGACTGAACCATGGCCCGGACCGAGTACTTCGACGACCCCGAAGCCCCCGAGCCCAACAGCCTCGTCGTCGCCGCGTCCGCGGTCGTGACGAATACCGGCGGGGAGGTGCTGCTCCAACGGCGGCGGGACAGCGGGCTGTGGGCCCTGCCGGGCGGCGGCATGGAGATGGCGGATTCGCTGCCGGGCGCCGCCGTACGAGAGGTCAAGGAGGAGACCGGCTTCGACGTGGAGATCACCGGGCTCGTCGGCACGTATACGGACCCCCGGCATGTGATCGCCTACTCCGACGGCGAGGTACGGCGGCAGTTCAATGTCTGCTTCACCGCCCGGATCACCGGCGGTTCTCTCACCATCTCGGACGAGTCCACGGACCTCCGCTTCGTGCCTCCGGCCGAGATCGACATACTGCCCATGCACCACACTCAACGGCTACGGCTGGAGCACTATTTGCGGCACCGCGAGCACTGCGCACCGCCCTACCTCGGCTGAATGCCACGCAACTGGTTCCGGCGATTGTTTACGTCGGCCTCCTCGGCTACGAGAACGAGCGAGCTGACTTGGATGACGTCCGCTTCAGCACGGAGGAGCCACGTATCAGCGTGCAGCTTGGGGCGGTGCCCTACATCCCTGCGGATGACAGCCAGGAAGCCCGTGAGCTGGCACGTGACGTAAACAGCTTGGTGAGCGTCCGCAGACCACCGAGATGGCAACGCTTCACCGCCTGATGGCAGATAATGAAGGGCGCAGCTTTTCCATCGGCCACCCATTTATAGACGAAGAAGGGAATCAAAAGGTCGCATTCACCACATGGACCGGCAGAGAGTTGGCTCACGAGTATTCCACAAGGGATCTATCTGCCGAGTTCGGCGAACGAGGCCATGAATAGGCTTCCCGCACTCTCCTCAGCGGCCGGTCCGCAAACCGGTGTGAAGCACGCCTCGCCCCAAACGCAGCCGGTAGGGCAGACTGGACGTTTGGCCGCATCTGCGGCCGAGACCGTGGGCCGGTGATCGACGACCCGGGCCCGCGGCCGGTGCAGGCGGCCGAAGGCCGGGAAGTGAAAGGCGAGGCGCGTGAACGGACCCCTCATCGTCCAGAGCGACAAAACGCTGCTGCTGGAGGTGGACCATGAGCTGGCGGACGCCTGCCGGCGGGCCATCGCGCCCTTTGCCGAGCTGGAGCGGGCGCCGGAGCACATCCATACCTACCGGGTGACGCCGCTCGGGCTGTGGAACGCGCGGGCGGCCGGGCACGACGCCGAGCAGGTCGTCGACGCGCTGGTGCAGTTCTCGCGGTACCCGGTGCCGCATGCGCTGCTGGTCGACATCGCCGAGACGATGTCCCGCTACGGGCGGCTGACGCTCACCAAGCACCCCGCGCACGGCTTGGTGCTGACCACCACCGACCGCCCGGTGCTGGAGGAGATCCTGCGCTCGAAGAAGGTGCAGCCGCTGGTCGGGGCGCGGCTGGACCCGGATTCGGTCGTGGTGCACCCCTCGGAGCGCGGGCAGATCAAGCAGACGCTGCTCAAGCTGGGCTGGCCCGCCGAGGACCTGGCCGGCTACGTGGACGGCGAGGCGCATCCGATCGAGCTGGACGAGAACGGCTGGGCGCTGCGGCCGTATCAGCAGCAGGCGGTCGAGGGGTTCTGGCACGGCGGCTCGGGTGTGGTCGTGCTGCCCTGCGGCGCGGGCAAGACGCTGGTCGGGGCGGGCGCGATGGCACAGGCCAAGGCGACCACGCTGATCCTGGTGACGAATACGGTCTCGGCCCGGCAGTGGAAGCACGAGCTGGTGAAGCGGACCTCGCTCACCGAGGACGAGATCGGCGAGTACAGCGGGACGAAGAAGGAGATCCGGCCGGTCACCATCGCCACGTACCAGGTGCTGACGACCAAGCGGAAGGGCGTCTACCCGCACCTGGAGCTGTTCGACTCCCGCGACTGGGGTCTGGTCGTCTACGACGAGGTGCACCTGCTGCCCGCCCCGGTCTTCAAGTTCACCGCCGATCTGCAGGCGCGGCGGCGGCTGGGGCTGACCGCGACGCTGGTGCGCGAGGATGGCCGGGAGTCGGATGTGTTCTCCCTCATCGGGCCCAAGCGCTTCGACGCCCCCTGGAAGGAGATCGAGGCACAGGGGTATATCGCCCCCGCCGACTGTGTCGAGGTACGGGTCAACCTGACCGACTCGGAGCGGCTGGCGTACGCGACCGCCGAGACCGAGGAGAAGTACCGCTTCTGCGCGACCACCGCCAGCAAGCAGCATGTGACCGAGGCACTGGTCCGCCGCCACCAGGGCGAACAGACGCTGGTCATCGGGCAGTACATCGACCAGCTGGACGAGCTGGGCGAGCATCTGAACGCGCCGGTGATCAAGGGCGAGACCACCAACGCACAGCGCGAGAAGCTGTTCGGCGCCTTCCGGGAGGGCGAGATCTCGGTGCTCGTCGTCTCGAAGGTCGCGAACTTCTCGGTCGACCTTCCGGAGGCCACGGTCGCGATCCAGGTGTCCGGCACGTTCGGCTCGCGCCAGGAGGAGGCCCAGCGGCTGGGCCGGGTGCTGCGTCCCAAGGCGGACGGCCACGAGGCGCGCTTCTATTCGGTCGTCGCGCGCGACACCATCGACCAGGACTTCGCGGCACACCGCCAGCGCTTCCTGGCCGAGCAGGGCTATGCGTACCGCATCGTGGACGCGGACGAGCTGCTGGCGGCGGACGACGAGGTCTGAGCTCCCGCTCAGACCGCCCGCGCGCCGCCGGCGAGCTGCTGCTCGGCGCGCGGCGCCGGGAGGCGGCCGGCCGCCGCACCGGGTATGCCGGAGGGCTTCCGCGTCCACAGGACCACGGCCGCCAGCAGGGCGAGACCGAGCAGCGGGTACGGGGCCGCGAACGGCTGCTGCCACCACGCGAAGTGCAGGTCGAGATCGCCGGTGTGCGGGAGGACCCACATCGAGCGGGCGGCGAAGGCGAGGGTGACGGCGGCCGACAGCGCCCTGCGCCACGGGCTGCGCCGGGTACGGGCGGCGAGCGCGACGAGCAGCGGCACACACCAGACCCAGTGGTGGGACCAGCTGATCGGCGAGACCAGCAGCGCCGTGATCGCCGTGCACAGCACACCCCAACTGTCCAGACCGCGCCGCAGATACACCCGGCGGGCGGTGTAGAGCCCCGCCGCGGCGGTCAGCAGCGCGGGCACCGCCCACAGCAGGCCGGGCTCGGGCTGGTGCAGTACGCGGGTGATCAGGCCCTGGAGGGACTGGTTGTCGACGATCCAGACCTTGCCGACCCGGCCGGTCTCGAACATCCGCTGCGTCCAGTACTCGATGCTGGCATCGGGCAGGACCAGCCAGCCCAGCAGCGCCGAGGCCAGGAACCCGCCGAGGACGGTGAAGGCGGCCTTCACCCGGCCGGTGACGAGGAGATAGACACCGAAGATCGCGGGGGTGAGTTTGATGCCCGCCGCGATGCCGGTGGCGAACCCCTTGAAGCGGGCGCCGTCCGGACGGGAGAGGTCCCACAGGACCAGGCAGGTCAGTGCGAGGTTGACCTGGCCGAAGACAAGGGTCTGGAAGACCGGCTCCAGCCAGAGGCCGAGCGCGGTGGTGGCGAGGATGGCGGGCGCGGTGCAGGAAGTCTTGCGCAGGCCGGCCGCCTTGCAGGAGAGCTGGATCAGCAGCGCGAGAAGGGCCGCGTTGACGAGCACGCACACGACTTTGAGCGTGCCGAGCGAGAGCCAGGTGGTCGGTATGAAGAGCACGGCCGCGAAGGGCGGATAGGTGGCCGGAAGTGCCCACTTGGTGACCGTGAAGCCGTAGAGATCACCGCCCGCCGAGGCCGCCTGGCCCTCGGCTCGGTAGACCGCTATGTCGGACATCGGCATCGGCAGGACCTGGTACAGCAGCCATAGTCCGGCGAGTGACGCCATGAGCAGCGCCGCTGCGATCACCAAGCGTCCGGGGCGGGCGATGCCCTGCCCCCAGGTCCGTCTCCACGTCCGCGTCCCGCCGGCGGCAGACACCCGTTGTCCCCTCCCCGTAGCCCTGAGTGCGCTCTCTTTCGGCGACGCTAATGGATCGAGCCCGACGGGCCGTAACGGTTTCCGGTCAACCGGAAATCAACCGGATGGCAACGGGGGTGGTGCGGGGTCGGGTCGTGCGGAGCCGGCCGGCACGGAGTCGGGTCGTGCGGAGCCGGCCGGCACGGAGTCGGGTCGTGCGGAGCCCGCCGGCACGGAGTCGGGTCGTGCGGAGCCCGCCGGCACGGAGTCGGGTCGTGCGGGGCCGGGGGTTCATGGAGTCAGGCGTTCGTGGCATCGCGGTTGTCGTGCCGGGTGTTCGTGGTGTCGGGCGTGCGCGGTTCGTCCGCGTACTCGCCCATGACGGCGACGCTGAAGGCGGCCGTGACGAAGACCTTGATCGCGCGGAGTGCGTTGCCCACGACGTAGCGGTGCTCGTGGACGGCGGCCGCACCGCGTCCGGGGTCCGCGCCGAGGGCTGTGGCGCCCTTGACCGGGTGGACGGAGATCGGAGGGACAGAACCTGGGGGAATCGCTGCGCTGCTCATGTCTCCATGATGAAATTCACGCGATTGCAGCACATCGGTCCATAGGTCCATCCCTGGGGCCGGATGTCCGTCTCCGGACCCACCCGGCCCCCTACGGGAGGCCTACGGCGCCCTCAGGGTTCGTTCGCCCCGAAACGACCGCCGCAACGCCGCCGGAAATCCGTTGGCGCCGTTCCGAGCCGCTGATTACAATCGCCCGTCTGCCTGCCTCCCGTCGAGGAGTGCCGCCGACCGGTCGGAAACCGGACGGCCCTTCGCTTCACGCCGCTGACCCGCGCACCGCCTGACCCGCGCCGCGCACCGACACCGGCCCGCCGCGCCCGCTCACCCTGGCGCGCCCGCCGAAGTACCCGCCCCCGGAGGCAACGCCGTGCCCGCCACCCCTGACCCCCTCCAGCGCGAAAAGTCCCACCTGGCCGCCTCCCGCGCGGCCCTGCGCGCCATGCGCGAGGACGCCGAGGCGCTGAACATCGCCGACGTCACCGCGAACTGGGTCAACGCCGAAGTCCTCCAGGGCGAGATCGACGCCCGGATCAAGGCCCTCGCCGACCTCTCCCACACCCCGCTCTTCTTCGGCCGCCTCGACTATCTCCACGCCCCCGGACTGGAGCTCGCCGAGGGAGCCGCGGGAGAGAACTTCTACATCGGGCGGCGGCACGTCCACGACGCCGACGGCGACCCCATGGTCATCGACTGGCGGGCGCCCGTATCCCAGCCGTTCTACCGGGCCTCCAAAAAGGACCCGATGGACCTCAGGCTGCGCCGCCGTTTCGGTTACACGGCGGGCGAGTTGACCGCCTACGAGGACGAACACCTCACCGACCCCGCGGAGGCGGAACGGACCAGCCGGCTCCTCCAGACCGAGATCGAGCGCCCGCGCGTCGGCCCCATGCGGGACATCGTCGCCACGATCCAGCCGGAGCAGGACGAGATCGTGCGCGCCGGCATCGGCGGCTCGGTCTGCGTACAGGGTGCGCCGGGCACCGGGAAGACGGCGGTCGGCCTGCACCGTGTCGCGTATCTGCTGTACGCGCACCGCGAGCGGCTGGCCCGGACCGGCACCCTCGTCATCGGCCCGAACCGCTCGTTCCTCCACTACATCGAGCAGGTGCTGCCGGCCCTCGGTGAGCTGGAGGTCAAGCAGGCCACGGTCGACGACCTGGTCGGTCATGTGGAGGTACGCGGCACGGACGAGGCGGCCGCCGCGGCGGTCAAGGGCGACGCGCGCATGGCGGAGGTGCTGCGGCGGGCGGTCCGCTCGCACATCACCATGCCCCAGGAGCCCTGCGTGGTCGTCCGCGGCTCCCGCCGCTGGCGCGTACCGGCCTACGAACTCGAAGAGCTCGTACAGGAGTTGATGGACCGGGACATCCGCTACGGTGCCGCCCGCGAGGCGCTGCCGCAGCGGATCGCGCACGCCGTGCTGGTCCGGATGGAGCAGGCGGGCGAGGCCCCGGACGACCGGGTGCAGGACGCGGTGGCCCGTAACCCCGCCGTGAAAGCCGCGGTCAAGGCGGTCTGGCCGCCGGTCGACCCGGCAAAGCTGGTGCTGCGGCTGCTGGGCGACGCGGAGTTCCTGGCCGGGCAGGCCGAGGGAATCCTGACGCCCGAGGAGCAGAAGACGATCCTGTGGACCAAACCGGCCCGCAGCGTGAAGAGCGCCAAGTGGTCGTCCGCGGACGCGGTGTTGATCGACGAGGCGATGGACCTGGTCGCGCGCACCCACTCCCTCGGCCATGTGGTCCTCGACGAGGCGCAGGACCTCTCCCCCATGCAGTACCGCGCGGTCGGCCGCCGCTGCACGACGGGCTCCGCGACCATCCTCGGCGATATCGCCCAGGGCACCACCCCCTGGGCCACCCACACCTGGGAAGAGGCGCTGGCCCACCTGGGCAAGCCCGGTGCGGCCGTCGAGGAACTCACCCAGGGCTTCCGCGTACCGCGCGAGGTCATCGCGTACGCGTCCCGGCTGCTGCCCGCCATCGCCCCCGATCTGACGGAGGCCACCTCCATCCGCGAGTCGGCGGGCGACTTCGAGATCCGTCCGGTCGATCCGGCGGAGCTGACCGCCGCCACCCTCGCGGCCTGCGACGATGCCCTGACGAAGGAGGGCTCGGTCGGCCTGATCGCCGCGGAGGCCCGCATTCCGACGCTGCGCACGGCCCTGGAGGCAGCGGGCACGGTCTGCCTGGCCCCCGGCGAGGAGACCTCGGCGACGGCCCGGCTGACGCTGGTACCCGCCACCCTCGCCAAGGGACTGGAGTACGACTACGTCGTCCTGGAGGAGCCGGCCGCGATCGTCGACGGCGAACCGGACGAACGCACCGGCCTGCGCCGCCTCTACGTCTGCCTGACCCGGCCGGTGTCCGGTCTGACGGTGGTTCATGGCGCGGCGCTGCCGGAAGCACTGACCGGTCCCTGAGGAGCGGACGGCGGGGCGTCAGGCCCCCCGGGCCCCCGGGGCGACGCCCGCCCGGCGCACCCGTCCCGGGCCCGCCGGACGACGTCTCAGGCCCGCGGGCCGACGCTCACACCCCCTCCGCGACCGGCTGGTCCAGCGCCTCCCGCCACGTCCGTACCGCCGCCGCCTCCACGGGCGCCGCCCAGCCGGCGGGCCGGGCCGCGCCCCCGATGTGGAACGCGTCGAGACCGGCCGCACGCAGCTCCGGCAGATGGCCGAGCCCGAGTCCGCCGCCGACCAGGATCCGCGGCGCATACCCGGGCTCGCCCGCTGCCGTACGTGCCTGCTCGGCCAGCAGTGTCCGCACCCCCGCGCCGACGCCTTGCGCGCAGCCGGCCGTCAGATAGGTGTCGAGCCCGGCGGCGCCGGCCGCCGCCGACAGCTCCTTGCGCAGCGCGTCCCGGTCGGCGGCCCGGTCGATGGCCCGGTGGAAGGTCCACCGGCAGCCGTCGATCACCTCGGCCAGCGCCGCCACCGCATCGAGATCCGGCCGCCCGTCCGGCGTCAGAAAGCCGAGGACGAACTCCTCGGCGCCCTCCGCCCGCAGCGCCGCGGCCTCCTCGCACAGCGCCGTCACGTCACCGGCCGCGAAGCCGTCGGCGGACCGCAGCATCACCCGCAACGGGAGGTCGACGGCCGCCCGGATCGCCGCGAACGCCGCGCGGGGCGGGGTGAGCCCGTCGGCCGCCATGTCCGTGACCAGCTCCAGGCGGTCGGCCCCGCCGGCCTGGGCGGCGACCGCGTCCCGCGGGTCGAGCGCGATCACCTCCAGGAGCGCGCGCTTGCTCATATGACCTCATCCTTCGATGACGAACGTGACGGGACGGGACGTGACGGCCCACCCCGACACCGGGCGACAGGTCTAGTCCAATAGCCCAGACTACGGGCCACCCGGCAGACCACGCACGTCCGGCGCGCAGCCAGGACACCCCGACGCGCAGCCAATGCCGGCCCGTCACCCCGACGACACCCCGACCCGAAACACCCCATTGGCACAGGTTTGAGCCACCCCTCGCGGGGGTAACACGCCCTCCTCGTAAGGGCGTTGCGACAGGACGCCCGCCCAAGATCAGGGGGAGATCGGATGTCCGAATTAGCGAATGTTTCCGCGGAAATCGCCCCCTATCTCGCCCTGGCGGCGAACAGCATGGGCACCTCCGTGCTCACCGCCGCCCAGCAGCGGATCGCCGAACGCACCGTGACCGCCGGTGAGGGCTTCTTCCGCCGGCTGCTGCGCCGCGACGACGGGACCGACGCCGGCCTCGGCGAAGGCGCCGACCCCGGCCTCGGCGAGGGCGCCGCCACGCCGCTCCTCGACCTCCGGCGCGCGGACGCACTCGACGCACTGCTCGCACGCCTCGACGACCAGGAGCGGCACCTGCTGTCCGCCGCCCTGACCGCCTGGCTACGGTCCCCCGCCGACCGTCGCGACGCCCCCCACTTCCTGGAGCACGTCACCCGGCTCGCCCCGGCAGCCGCCGTGCACACCGTCCACAACACCCCGACCGCGACCGGCCAGGGCTCCATCGCGGCCGTCGAGATCCACGGCGACATCCACATGGGGGGCGGCCCGGCCCCCCGGAACGGCTCATGACCCGCCTCGGAGGCAGTGGCAACGTCCACAACAGTCCGACGGCACACGGCGACCACTCCATCGCGGCCAACGACATCAAGAACGTGATCGTCAAGTGGGTGATGCACCCCAGCGCACGCTGGCTGCCGCTCCTGCTGGCCTGCACCGCCGTGGTCATCGCCGGAACCACCCAGCCGGGCGGACCGGCCGGCCAGTACACCCTCTGGGGCGCGCTCTCCGGGCTGGCGCTCCTCACCGGCGCCGCCCGCGTCCTCAACCGGCGCCCCCGCGACGCCCGCGTCGTCGGCACGCTGTCCCTCGTCTCCGTCCTGGCGACGGTCGGGGGCTGGCTGGCGTTCCAGCACGTCGTCGCACACGGCGAGATCGATGTGACCGGGTCCGTCCGCATCCAGGGCACACAGCCGCTGGACGGGGAGACGAACCGGGACCTCACGCTCCTTCTCGACGCCCCCGCCCTGAAGGAGGCACGCGACGCCCTGCGCCTGACGCTGGCCATCAACGACCACGATCCGGCCGGCCCGACCTGCCTCCCGGACTCCGCCACCGTCTCCCTGCTCGCCTCGGGCGTCGCGGCCCAGCCACAGCGGATCCGCTCCCACGGCACCGTCGACTTCGCCCTGGGCGCGGGGGTCAGCACCGTACGGATCAACGTCACCCTGCACACCGACCGCGGCTGCCGGATGGACATCAGCGCGACGGACGCGGTGCTGCACGACAGGTGATCCGGCGGCCCGAAGCCGGCCGTGGAAGCACCGACGGCCCACGACACGAACGGGGGATCTTGATGACCACTCACGCACCCGGAGGCACGAGCCGCCGCTGTTGCAGCAGCAGCCGCACCGTCCCGCTCACGGCACTCCTCGCCCTCGCCGCACTGACCGCCACCGCCTGCGGCACCTCGCAGCCTCCCTCGCTCTTCGCGAACGGCAGGGCATCGGTCGGCACGAAGAACGATCAGCCGGGCACCGGCGTCGTCCACGTCTACAAGTTCTCCGGCTTCGACATCACCGTCGCCCGACAGGTCCTCAAAGCGGTCGGCGCCGAGCCGGACTTCGGGATCGTGCCGTCGGAGGACCGCAGCACGGTGCTCACCGAGAAGAAGAAAGACCTGGTCGCCGCGACGTTCTCGATCACCGCCGACCGTATGAAGAAGCTGGACTTCGCCGGACCGTACGCCTCCACCTTCCAGGGGATCATGGTCCGCAAGAACGACAACCGCATCCACAAGCCCGAAGACCTCGTCGGCAAGCGCGTCTGCACCTGGCCCGGGACGACCTCCTTCACGACACTGGACAGCCCGGCGTACCGCCGGATCCAGCTCTACCAGGCCCCGGATGCCTCCAGCTGCATCAGGGACCTCAAGGAGACGAAGTTCGCCGACGCGGTCTCCACCGACCAGATGATCCTCTACGGCTTCACCCAGGAGAACCGGGATCTCAAGGTCGTCCCGGGCCTCACCTACGGCTCCGCCAACCGCTACGGCATCGCCATGGCCAAGGGCCACCGCCAGGACTGCCTGAAGCTGCGTGACGCCTTGCGGGACTACGTCACCGACAACACCTGGAACCAGGACTTCTCCACGTCCCTCTGGTCCATTCCCAAGGCCGACCCCCGATGGGAGAGCAACTACAAGCCGAGCGTCGAGTCGATCGACTCCCTCTCGTGCCACGACGAGCCCCAGACCTGACCGGGCACTCGCCCTCCACCCCGGTTTCCCGGCGCACGAGGCACAATGGCGGGCATGACCTCCGTGTCCCGTACGGCAGACACCACCGACCCGGCGCAGGAGCTGCGGCAGCGCTGGGCCGTGACCGTGGCCAAGGCGCGCGGCACCAAGAACCCCACGGCACCCGACCCCGCCCCGTACGCGGACAACCTCCTGTCCCGTTGGCGCGAACCGCAACGCCGCTACCACACCGTCGACCATCTGACCGCGGTCCTCTACCGCATCGACGAACTGGCACAGCACGCCGACGACTTGCCCACCGTCCAGTTGGCGGCCTGGTTCCACGACGCCGTCTACCGGCCGGACCGCTCCGAGAACGAGGAGCGCAGCGCGGCCCTCGCCGAACGCGCCCTGCCCGAGCTGGGCATCGGCCCGGCCCGCACGGCCGAGGTCGCCCGCCTGGTGCGGCTCACCGTCACCCATGACCCGGCGCCCGACGACCCCGACGGCGAGGTCCTGTGCGACGCCGACCTCGCCGTGCTCGCCGGGTCCCCCGACGAGTACGCGGCCTACGCCGCCGCGGTCCGTGCCGAGTACGCCTTCGTACCCGACCCCGACTTCCTCGCCGGCCGCTCCGCCATCCTGTCCCAACTCCTCGCCCTCCCCCGCCTGTTCCGCACCCCCCGCGGCTACGACCGCTGGGAACACCTCGCCCGCCGCAACCTCGCCACGGAGCTGGATCTGCTGCGGGGGGCGTAGGGCTTCGGGGGGCTCCGGCCGGCTCCAAGGGGGCGTCTCCTCCATCGCCGGCGGCCGGAACGCAACGGGGAGGCGACCGGGCACCTGACCGGGAAGGCGACGGGGAGGCGACCGGCTGGGCGGAGGGGCTGCGGCTGCGACCGGTACCGTGACCGGGGAATGTAAGCCGTCCTACCGCTGTTAGTAGCTGACATGCCAGCACCGTCCGACCGCGCCCGCCTGCCCATAGCCGTGTACATCCTCGGCCTGTCCGTCTTCGCTCTCGGCACGTCCGAGTTCATGCTCTCCGGCATCCTCCAGCCGCTCGCCCGCGACCTCCACGTCTCGATTCCGCAGGCCGGGCTCCTGGTCTCCGCCTTCGCGATCGGCATGGTGGTCGGCGCCCCGGTCCTCGCCGCCGCAACGCTCCGCCTTCCGCGCCGGACGACCCTGATCGCACTGCTCGCGGCCTTCGGCCTGGGCCAGGTGGCAGGCGCGCTGGCACCCTCCTACGGCGTGCTGTTCGTCTCCCGTGTCGTGAGCGCGCTCGCCTGCGCCGGCTTCTGGGCCGTCGGCGCGGCCGTCGCCGTCTCGCTGGTACCGGTGACCGCACGGGCCCGCGCGATGGCGGTGATGGTCGGCGGCCTGAGCATCGCCAATATCGCGGGCGTCCCGGCCGGCGCGCTGCTCGGGCAGCACGCCGGCTGGCGCGCCGCGTTCTGGGCGGTGGCCGGCCTGGCCGCGATCGGCCTGCTCGGCGTGGTCGCGCTGGTGCCGCGTACGGCCGTGCCCACCGGCGACGACCGCCCGCAGCTCCGTCGCGAGCTGGCCATCTACAAGGACAAGCAGGTCTGGCTGGCGCTGACCGCCACGGCGCTGAACGGCGCCGCGGTCTTCGCGCTCTTCTCGTACCTCTCGCCGCTGCTGACCGACACCGCAGGCCTCGCCGAGAGCTGGGTGCCGACGGTGCTCGCGCTGTTCGGCGTCGGCGCACTGATCGGTACGTTCATCGGCGGCCGGATCGCCGACGCACACCTCTTCGGGACGCTCTTCGGCGGCAT
This sequence comes from Streptomyces sp. 2114.4, assembly GCF_900187385.1. NCBI lineage: Bacteria > Bacillati > Actinomycetota > Actinomycetes > Kitasatosporales > Streptomycetaceae > Streptomyces > Streptomyces sp. 2114.4. The sequence goes on along the minus strand of NZ_FYEY01000001.1, from coordinate 4,844,744 downwards.
CAGCGCCTCCACGGTCGTGCTGGCCGTCCTGGCGCTGACCGCGCACAGCCCGGCCGCCGCCGTCGCGCTCTCGCTGATGCTCGGAGTGACCGCGTTCACCACGGCCCCGGCGCTCAACGCCCGGATGTTCAACGTGGCGAACGCCGCGCCGACCCTGGCCGGCGCCACCACCACCGCCGCCTTCAACATCGGCAACACCCTCGGTCCCTGGCTCGGCGGCCTGGCCATCGGCGCGGGCTGGGGCTACCCGTCCGTCGCCTGGACCGGCGCCGCGCTGGCCGCGGCGGCCGTCGTCACCACCGCCCTCGCCTTCCGGATCCACCACGCGACAAGCCGCTCCCGGGTGATCGCCTCCTCAACAGCCGGCGCCCCCGCAACAGCGGCACACAAGACAGCGAAGGCCGGGGACCCGGCAGGGCGGCACTGACCCCTGAGACGGGGCCGCCGCTGCCCCCTGAAGCAGCGGCGCCCCCGCCCTACGCCCCGCCCTCAAACCTCCACCGCGTCTGGCTGTACGTCTCTCCCCGCCCGAACCCGAAGGCCGTGACCGGCTCGACGCGGAAGACCAGGGCCCGGCCGCCGCCCTGCCCGTGGAACGCACCGTCGCGGACGTCGAAATGCCAGTCGCTGCCGTACTTCTCGGTGTACAGACCGGCCAGCCGGTGCAGCGTCGGCTCGTCGCTGACCTGCACCGCGTCGCCCTCGACCACCACATCGAGCCCGGCGTGCAGATCGTTGCCGCCGGCCGTCGAGGTCGTCAGCACGCAGTGCGCGTTGGTTTCGAGGTTCTTGGCCTTGCGTTCGCCGGGGCCGGTGCAGAAGTGGAGGGCGCCGTCCGACCAGACGGCGAGCAGCGGGGTGACATGCGGGCGGCCGTCCGGCCGTACGGTGGTGAGCCAGAAGATCTCCGCCTCGGTGATACCGCCGACGGCCGTGGCCCATCCGGTCGCCGTGGCGTCCTCACTGCTGTAGTCGGGGTCGAGATCGGTGACCGGCTCCCGGCCCGGTTCGCTGACGGACATGGCTGTCCCCTTCCCATACGGCTTCCACCCGGCGCACGCAGGCTCAGGCCCATCGTCCGGCGACCCACCGCCCTGCCCCCGCTACGACGCGCCGCAGGGTCTACGGGGCGAGGCTCCACGGGCTGCGGCTCACGGCGTACGGCTCCACGGACCGAGCCGGGACCGGGGCCTCACACCCGCGGCGCCGGCCGGTGCTTGGGGCGGCGCAGTCCCGCGGCCGTCAGGCGGCGCAGCAGTTCCTTGCTGCCGACCTCCACGGCGCCGGCCCGCACCGCATCGCCGTACCGCTCCGCCGGCAGGTCGTAGTGGTCGCGCTCGAACGCCCGCCGGGGCGCGCCGATGCCCGCGGCGAAGACGTGCAGTTCGTCGAAGGAGTGGTCGCTGACCAGGTGTGACCACATCCGGCCGTGTCCTGGCCAGGTGGGGGGATCGATATAGACCGTCACGTCAGTCCTCCGGCCGGGTCACCGCGTCGCACCCGGCCACCGCCTCGCGCCATCCACCGCCTCACCCCTCCAGGGAAGTGCCGAGCCGGCCGACCCGGGCCACGGCGACCGCCGTCTTGGGGCAGACCCAGTGCGGGTCGGGCCCCAACTCCGGTTCGACGTCGAGCGCATGCGGATCGCCCGACTCCGTGCACACGGGGCACAGCGGCCAGCGGCCGTACCGGTCCAGCAGGGCGTCCTGGACGTCCTGCGCTATCAGTCCCGCGACGAATGCCGCGCCTTCAGGCCATTGCTCCACCCACCACCGGCGGTGGACGACCGCGTCCTCCACGAGCGAGACGATGTCGGCGTCGGCCACCTCATCCGCCATCAGGTCGGCGAGCACCAGCGCCCGCGCGGCGTGCAATGCCTGTTCCAGCTCCATGCTGCCCATTGTCCCCCGGCCACCGACCGCGAACGGAGTTGTCCACAGCCCCGGCACACCTCACGCGCTCGCGCGGGGCGGATCATGCGCTTTGTCCACAGCACTCACAGAGGGTATTGACGCCGCGCGGCGATGAAATTACTTTTCAATCGTGAGCAGCAGCGTGAAGGAAACTTTCAAGGACGCGCCCGTCGAAACCCGACCGGCCCCGACCCCACCCGCCCCCGCCGCACTGGCCGCCAAGGTCCGCACCCTCGCCCCGACGATGACCCGCTCCATGCAGCGGGTCGCCGAGACCGTCGCGAGCGACCCGGCCGGCTGTGCCGCCCTCACCGTCACCGGCCTCGCGGAGCGCACGGGCACCAGCGAAGCCACCGTCGTACGGACATCCCGGCTGCTCGGCTACCCGGGCTATCGCGACCTGCGGCTCGCGCTCGCCGCGCTCGCCGCGCAGCAGGCGGTCGGCGGCGCGCCCGCGGTGACCGCCGACATAGCGGTCGACGACTCCCTCGTCGAGGTCGTCGCGAAGCTCGCGCAGGAGGAACAGCAGTGCCTGGCCGACACCGCCGCGGCGCTGGACGTCACCCAGCTCGAAGCCGCCGTCGCCGCGCTCGCCGGGGCCCGCCGCATCGATGTCTACGGCATCGGGGCCTCCAACCTCGTCGGCCAGGACCTGGCCCAGAAACTGCTGCGCATCGGCCTGATCGCGCATGCGCACGCGGACCCGCATCTGGCCGTGACCAACGCGGTGCAGATGCGGACCGGTGACGTCGCCCTCGCGATCACGCACTCCGGGCGGACCACCGACGTCATAGAGCCGCTGCGGGTGGCCTTCGACCACGGCGCGACCACCATCGCCATCACCGGCCGCCCGGACGGCGAGATCGCCTCCTACGCCGACTACATCCTCACCACGTCCACCGCCCGCGAGAGCGAGCTGCGCCCGGCCGCGATGTCGTCCAGGACGAGCCAGCTGCTGGTCGTGGACTGCCTGTTCATAGGGGTCGCGCAGCGTACGTACGAGACCGCGGCCCCGGCGCTCTCCGCCTCCTACGAGGCCCTTGCCCACCGCCACTCACCCCGCCACAACCAGCGCTGACCTCACACCGCCCCGCCACTGTGCGGTCCCGTGCCCGCGACGGCGGCGCGGGCGGCACAGCGGCCCCGCGACGAGGCGCGCAACCGAAGAAAGCACCGGCCTGCCCACGACCCGACCCGAAAAGAGCCACCGTTGCCATGACCTCCACCGCCGACCACGCCCACCTGCGCGCCCAGTTGGACACCCTCACCACCGAAGCGTTCCGGCCCGACCTCGCGGACATCGACCGCCGCTCCACCCTGGACATCGCCCGCACGATGAACGACGAGGACGCCACCGTCCCCGCCGCCGTCGCCCGGCGGCTCCCCGAGATCGCCGCCGCCATCGACGCCACCGCCACGCGCATGGCCCGCGGCGGCCGGCTGATCTATGCGGGCGCCGGCACGGCCGGCCGCCTCGGGGTGCTGGACGCCAGCGAATGCCCGCCGACCTTCAACACCGACCCCTCCCAGGTCCTCGGACTGATCGCGGGCGGGCCGTCCGCGATGATCAGCGCCGTCGAGGGCGCCGAGGACAGCACGAAATTCGCCGTCGAGGACCTGACCGGGATCGGCCTGACCGACCTGGACACCGTCGTCGGCATCTCCGCCTCCGGCCGCACGCCGTACGCGATCGGGGCCGTCGAGCACGCACGTGAGCTGGGCGCCCTGACCATCGGCCTGTCCTGCAACGCCGATTCGGCGCTGGCCGCGGCCGCCGAGCACGGCATCGAGATCGTGGTCGGCCCGGAGCTGGTGACCGGCTCCACCCGGCTCAAGGCGGGCACCGCCCAAAAGCTGGTGCTCAACATGCTCTCGACCCTCACCATGATCCGCCTGGGCAAGACCTACGGAAATCTGATGGTGGACGTCCGCGCCTCCAACGAAAAGCTGCGGGCCCGCTCGCGCCGGATCGTCGCGCTCGCCACCGGCGCCACAGACCCGGAGATCGAGGCGGCCCTCAGCATCACGGACGGCGAGGTGAAGAACGCCATCCTCACCCTCCTCGGCGATGTCGACGGCCCCACCGCCGCCCGCCTTCTCGACGCCGCCAACGGCCATCTGCGCGAAGCCCTCCAGGCCGCCAAGAGCCGCTGAGGCACACGGTCCCCGCCGGTTCCGCCCACCCCTCCGACCACGCCGACCACACCGACCACGCCCCCGTTTCCCCACCCCTGCTCCTGGACCCCTGCCCCTGGTTTGTCCCCACAGCAAGGCACCGCACATGACCGAAGACAAGAACCGCGCCACCGCCGCCGCGATCCTCCCTCTCGTCGGCGGCGCCAAGAACCTCACCTCCATCGCCCACTGCATGACCCGGCTCCGCCTGGGCGTCCGCGACCGCTCCCTGGTCCGGGACGAAGCCCTCAAGGCGCTCCCGGCCGTCATGGGCGTGGTCGAGGACGACACGTACCAGATCGTGCTGGGCCCCGGAACGGTTGCCCACGTCACCCCCGAGTTCGAGCGCCTGGTCGAGCAGGCCCGCACCACGGACCGGGGCCCGGAACCGAGGGCCGGAGCCCCGGAGGCCGTAACCCCGGAGGCCGGTGCCCCGGAGGCCGGTGCCCCGGAAGCCGTAGCGCCGACCGCCGGCCCCCCGGCCGCCACCCCCACCGCCACGACCGCCGAGGAGCTGGCCGCTCAGGGCGCCGCCCTCAAGGCCCGGCAGAAGTCCCGGAACGCCACCCCCGTGAAGCTGTTCCTGCGCCGGATCGCCAATGTCTTCGTCCCGCTGATCCCGGCCCTGATCGGCTGCGGCATCGTCGCCGGTATCAACGGCCTGCTGACCAACCTCGGCTGGCTGCCGTCCGTCGTCCCGGCGCTGGCCGCCATCGCCTCCGGCTTCATGTCCCTCATCGCCGTCTTCGTCGGCTTCCAGACCGCCAAGGAGTTCGGCGGCACACCCATCCTCGGCGGCGCGGTCGCCGCGATCATCGTCTTCCCGGGCATCGCCCACGTCACGGCCTTCGGCCAGAAGCTCGTCCCGGGCCAGGGCGGAGTACTCGGCGCACTCGGCGCGGCACTGCTCGCCGTCCAGGTGGAGAAGTGCTGCCGCAACGGGGTCTTCCCCGGCCGGGCGAAATCGAGAAGGCGGGGAAGGGTCCCCGAGGCACTGGACGTGCTGCTCACTCCCACCCTGACCGTCCTGGTCACGGGCCTGGTCACGATCTTCGGCCTGATGTTCGTCGCGGGCGAGGTCTCCACCGCCATCGGGACCTTCGCCACCTGGCTGCTGGCCCACGGCGGGGCCTTCGCCGGTTTCGTCCTGGGCGGCCTCTTCCTCCCCCTCGTGATGCTGGGCCTCCACCAGGCCCTGATCCCGATCCACACCACCCTCATCGAGCAGCAGGGCTACACCGTCCTGCTCCCGATCCTCGCCATGGCGGGCGCGGGCCAGGTCGGCGCCGCCCTCGCCGTCTACCTCCGACTCCCCCACAACCGCTCGCTCCGTACGACCATCAAGTCCGCCCTCCCCGCAGGCTTCCTGGGCGTCGGCGAACCCCTGATCTACGGCGTCTCGCTCCCCCTGGGCCGCCCCTTCATCACCGCCTGCATCGGCGGCGCCTGCGGCGGCGGCTTCATCGGCCTCTTCAACCAACTCGGCGACACCGTCGGCTCCACCGCCATCGGCCCCTCGGGCTGGGCCCTGTTCCCCCTGGTCAAGGGCGCTCAGCCCGTCACCACCACCCTCGTCGTCTACGCCCTGGGCCTGGCCGCCGGCTACCTCACCGGCTTCCTCGCCACCTACTTCTTCGGCTTCAGCAAACAACTGCGGGCAGACCTGAACACGGACCCCGACGCCACTGCCCCCACCCTCTCGGAGACCGATCCCGCAACCACCGGAGGCTCGCCCGCTCCACCCACACCGAACATGCCGGACCCACCGGGCGCATCGAATGCCCTGGGCACACCGCCCACGTCAGACACGCCGACCACACCGGACACGCCCACCGCACCGGGCTCGCCGGCCGGCCTCGGGACACGCTGAGGCCAGGCCCCGACTCGGCATTGACGTTGGCACGGCATGGATCAGCCCCCGCCCGGCGGTCCGGTGCGGGGGCTGCGGCGACGGAGCCATCCGGCGCGAGGCATCGCGCGAGGCATCTGGCGTGCCCGCCGGGTGCGGACCGGGGCGGCACGCCCTGCGGAGCCATCGGCAAAGAACGGCCCGGCACCGATCTCCGTTTCAGAGGGTCACGGTTCAGCACCGGCGCCCAGTGCCACCACGGGTGGTCAGACGCGCTCGATGAACACATCCTCCACGTGGCCCCAGTTGCAGTACGCGTTGGTCCGGGTCGGGCCGGTCACGACGCTGCTCTCGCCGGACCCTCCCAGCGTGCAGTAAACGCGGACGAGCCACTTGTAGGACCCGGCAGTGGTGCACTTCCCCCACCCGTTGGTGAGGTTCTTGCCCGTCGTGCAGTTGAGCGCCAGAGCGGAGGAGGTTCCGTCGTGTGGGGCGGCCTGCGCGGGCGCCGACACCCCGCCTACCACCAGTGCCGCTCCCATTCCCAGTCCTGCCAAAGCCGTACGGAAACGCATGGCTACTCCTTCGGTTCGTTGGGAGTTCTCACGGGACGCAAGGCTGGACGAGAGAAGTTGTGGCGGACAACGCCTATGGCCGTTCGGGACACGAGTTCTGCTGTCCGGGCTGGTCAGGTCCCTGTTCGGGACTGTTCGGGACAACGTCGACAGCGCCCAGGGGCGATGTCGACAGCGTCCACGGGCGATGTCGTACGGGCCTCGGTGCCTGACGATCGGACGTTGCGGGTCCGGCTGACGCCTGGGATCGAGACCGCCGGCCATCGGCAGCGGGCACCCGCGGCCGGGCCCGCAGGTTCAGCCCGGGGAAGAACACCCTGACCGTTCCTCAGGGGATCATCCGGCTCTCCCAGTTCACCTCTCGGAGGCGGGCCGCCAGTACGGCGGACGGCGGGGCGGGGCGCAGTAAGTGCGGGGGGCAGGTCCACGGCCGGCCGCCGCCGGGCTCGCGGAGCTGCACCAACGGCCCCTCGTGGCCCACGACCCGGCCGACGCGCCCGTCCCGGCCGTCCACCGCATAGCTGCCGGACGACAACTTCACGGCTGTCCCTCCTCCGGGCCGTGCCCGGGGGCGACGGTCTTGGCGTAGTCCACCAAGACCTCGGCCAGCCGCTGGGCGGTGTCGAGATTGCACCGCCCCAATTCGACCAGCGGCGCCATGACGCTGCTCGCACACGACACCGGATCGACGCAGAGAGAGGGAAGGGTGATCCCGACCGCCTGGAGTGCGGTATGCAGTTCCGCCATGACGCCCTCGGCCTGGCGTACTCGATCACGCGCCGTCAACATTTCGCCTCATCGCCTTCCACGCTGTGTATCACCGTCGTGCACACAGCGTGGCTGCTACCGGCCCGGCCTGCAGAGAGACGCATATCCAACAACCGATCGTGTGTAACAGGGAGTTGCCAAGACGCCTGCGCCCCGGCCTCTCCCCCCACCGCCGTCACCCCGCGCCATGCTCGGGGCCGGGCTATCGCACCAGCGAAGGTCCGCCCGCGGCCCGCGACGCAAGCCGCTCACCCCCGAGCCGACCACCCCTTTCCCGCCCGTGTGCAGCACTTACGCAAAGCGACACCCCCGGCCGCCGCCTCCGCCCCCACCCCCACGCACCCGCGGCCCGCGGCCTGGCAACCACCCGGCCCGGCAACCACCCCCGCACCGGCAGCCGACCGTACGGCCGTCAGCCGTACATCCGCGCGAGTGGCGGACCGCCCCTCACGGCATCCGGCTCTGCCAGTTCAGTTCTCTGACGCGGGCCGCCAGTACGGCGGACGGCGGGGCGGCGCGCAGCGCGTGACGCGGGCACACCCACAGCACGCCACCCCCGGGCGGCCGGAGCTGCACGAACGCCTCCTCGTGGCCGACGGCCGGGCCGACAACCACGCCGACGCGGCCGTCCCGCCCGTCCACCGCGAAGCTTCCGGGCGCCGGCATCACGGCCGCGGCTCCTCCTCGCCGTGTCCCGGTACGGCGGTCCGGGCGTAGTCCGCCAGTACGCCGGCGAGCCGCCGGGCCGTGTCCAGATTGCAGCGCCCCAGCTCGACCAGCGGCGCCATATGGGCGCTCGCGCACGACACCGGGTCGACGCCGAGGGAGGGCAGGGTGATCCCCACCGCCCGGAGTGCGGTCCGCAGCTCCACCGTGACGCCCTCGGCCTGCCGCATCCGCTCACGCGCCGTCAGCATTCGCCTCATCACCTTCCACACTGAGTGTTGCCATTGCACACACAGCGTGGCCACTACGGGTCTAGCCTGCATAGAGGCGCAGACCCAACAACCGATCGTGTGTAACAGGGAGTTGCTGCGATGCCCGGACCCAAGCCCCTCGACCCGTCCTCGTCCCCCCGCGCCATGCTCGGCGCGGAGTTACGCCACAAGCGCGAAGAGGCCGGTCTCACCCAGGAAGAACTCGGCAGGCACCTCTTCGTCAGCGGGTCGTTCATCGGCCAGCTGGAGGCGGGGACGCGGCGGATGCAGCTGGAGTACGCCGTGAAGATCGACGAGGTCCTCGGGACGGACGGCTACTTCACCCGCAACTGCGAGGCCGCGACGAAGTCGAAGTATCCGGATCACTTCGCGGAGGCGGCGGAGGCGGAAGCCGTCGCCGCGTCGATCAGGGAGTACGCCCCGCAGTTGATCCCAGGACTGCTGCAGACCAAGGCCTACGCGTGGGCGGTTTGCCGCGCGTACCAGCCGACGGCTCCGGAGGACGTGATCGAGGAGACGGTCACGGCACGACTCGAACGTACGCGCCTTCTCGATCATCCAACGACCCCGTTGTTGTGGGTGGTGCTGGACGAGGCTGTGCTGCGCCGCAAGACCGGCGGACCGGTGGTGATGGCCGAGGCGCTGTGGCATGTGGTGGAGCTGGCCCGACGGCACCGGATCATCGTGCAGGTACTGCCGTTCAAGGCGGGGGGCCACGCGGTCATGGGCGGCGCGCTCAAGCTGATGGACTTCGACGACGCGCCCCCACTCACCTACTTCGAAGGTCCAGGCACAGGGGTGCTGGAGGATGATCCGGCGACCGTCACCCGCTACGAACTGGCCTACGATTTGGTAGGAGCCAGTGCACTGTCACCCCAAGATTCCCTGGCCCTGATCGAATCAGTGGCGGAGGATTACGCGCATGAAGATCAGCCCTGAGTACGACCTGAGCACGGCCATCTGGCGTAAGTCCAGCTACAGCGGCGGCGACGGCGGCGACTGCCTCGAAGTCGCCACCTGGCACAAGTCCACGTACAGCGGCGGCGACGGTGGCAACTGCCTAGAGGTTGCCACCTGGCGGAAGTCCACCCACAGCGACGGCAGCGGCGGTAACTGCCTAGAAGTCTCCGACGACCACCCCGGCATCGTGCCCGTCCGGGACTCCAAGGACCCGCACGGTCCGGCGCTCGCGTTCCGGGCAGCGGCGTGGACTGCGTTCATCGAGGGCATCAAGTCCAGCTCCCTGTAGGGCGTCTGGCGGCACTCGGGGTCCGGGGCTCAAGCCGCGGACCCCGAGCCCTCTTTCCAAGGAAGGGGCGGCCGGAAGAAACCCACCCGCCCTCCCCCGAGCCGCCAGCTCGCCGCCAACTCCCGCACGTACCAGCGCGGATGACATTCCGTGACCGGCTTGCGACATCACGTCGCGCCGGTCTAGCGTGCCCAGCAACAAACAACCCCGGCAGGTGCGCCAACACCGACCGGGGTCTGACCATCAAGATCGAAAGCAGCGCGATCTCATGGCTGGTGAAAACCTTAACCCTGCCCCGTGCGCGTCCGCACGCCCCCACCACGACCACCCCTCCGCCCGCCCCGGCTACGGCAAACGCGAAGCGCCCGCACAACGCCCCTCCCGGCCCGGCGACTTCGCACACCTCCCCCGTCGTGAGGCGTCCATCGCCGCCTACCTCGACCGGCTGCCCGAGGGTGCCGACATCTCCGTGAAGACGCTGGCCAAGGTGTTGCCGGACTACGGGCAGTGCGCCCTGCGGACCGCGCTCCGCCGCCTCTCGGAGGCCGGTCACCTGCGGCGGGTCACCGAGACACACATGAGTGACGGCGGCAGCCCGCTCTGGGTGACGCGTACGTACTTCTCGCGTACGGCACGGGACGACTCCTGGTGGACGGCCTTATGCGCCGGGAACGTTCCGATGACCGACGACGACGGTGACGCCCCGCCTCCCACCGCCGGTCCGCCGCGCGCACCAGGCCCACACGTCCGCGTCCGCACCCGGCAACCTCAGTCCCCGGGCTACGCCGCCCTCGCCGCCCTCGGCCGCGCCGAACCCCGTATGACGCTGTCGGCCGCCGACTGCGCGTCCCTCGAAGCGTTCGCCGAGGAATGGCTGGCGCGCGGCGCGACCCGTAACCAGCTCCTGTCCGCGCTGACCTCGGGGCTGCCGCCGCACATCCACCACCCGGGCCGACTCGCCCGCTCCCGGCTGCTCGCCAAAATGCCGCCGGAAGCCACGGAGCCGGGAGCGGGCGAACCGGGAGCGGGCGGCCAGGCCGACCGGCCGTCCTCCAAACCCCTCCGAATCATGGAGTGCACCGTCTGCCGCGCCCCCGGTCGGCCCGAAGCGCTTCCCGGCGGGGTCTGCGGCCCCTGCCGGGGCGAGGCCCCACCGGTCGACCGGCGGCGGCGTGCGGCGGAGGCGAAGGCCTCCCAAGTCCGCGCTCAAGTGGAGCATTTGCGCGCGGTCGCACGGCCACCGGCAGCCGGCCGCGGTAGGGCCGCCGCCGGCCGACCGTGATCTCACCGCATCGTGGCGCGGCTGTCAGTAGCAGTCAGTAGGGTCGGCGCCATGCTGATCCGATTACGCCGCCCCTGGCGCGCCAGGCTGATCGTGGCACTCACGGTTCTCGTCCTGACCGCCGGCGGGGTGACCCTGATCCTGTGGGGCGAGACACCGCCCCCGTTCCCGCCGCTGCCCGACTCCGGGCCGCACGGCAATGTCCTGACCCAGGTCGTCTTCGAAAGCACCCTCGACCGCGACACCCCGCCCGCACCGGCCACCCTCGGCGGCGCCGTGATGCTGTCCGCGGCAGGGGCCCTGTGCCTCGCCGGCTGCCTCATCGTCCGCCGCCGACAGCAGGGGCCCACGGACTGATCCGAGAACCCCGCCCTCGACAACCCCCGGGTGCGGGGCTCTGGACCGTGTGGCTGCCCAGCTCGCCGGCGTACCCCGGATCCGCAATCCGGATCCGGACCTCCCTCCGTAATCGGGGCTAATGGGACAGGCGCAGGTGCCAGCCGGCCGGGCCCTCGCCGTCGCCTGCGGGAACAAGGGTGGGGGTGTAGGACTCAGGGACCGGGCTGCCGGCGTTCTCCCAGGTCGTGAGCCAGTCCCGGAGAGCGGAAAGCGACGGGGAGTCGGGGCTGTCGGCGAGGATCATGCCGTCCTGCTGGATCACGGCGGCCGTCTCGCTTGTGGAGTGGCCGATGGCCCACAGGTCCGGCCGGAGTCCGGCCATCGTGAGCTGTGGGTTGCCGAGGGCGGCGACAAAGGTGCGCCAGCTGGGCCAGTCGACTTCTCCGCCCTCGTACGGCTCAGTGTATTCAGCGTGCAGGAGCCTGTTCAGGGTGGTGCGGGCGCCGGTGTGCAGCCGGTCGTCCTGTGCCCGCCAGGCCAGGGAGATCCAGGAGGGGCCGGGAACGCGGTTCTCCCAGTCCACCCAGCGGCCCGGCAGATCGAGGTCGCCCTTGGGGGAGGCGGTCGCCTCGATGTACCCGCCGGTGAACACCGCTTCCACCGCGGGCTTGCCACCGTGGACGCGAACCTTGGCGACCACCGTCATGTTGGGCACCTCCGCGATCGGCAGTGGCGCGACAATCAATCCGCGGTCGGCGATCTGATCCATCCATGCTTTGGGCAGCAGTGGCGGGGTGCACCAGGCCACCACCCTGTCGTACGGCGCTCGTTCAGGGAACCCGGCTGTGCCGTCGGCGGTGTAGCAGTGGGCGTTTTCCAGACCCCGCTCGGCCAGGATGACGTTGGCCCAGCGCGTCAGGTAGGCGTCGATGTCGACGCTGGTGACCTCCCCTCCGGGGCCCACCAGGCGGGCGATCAGCTCGGTGGAGTAGCCGGAGCCCGTGCCGTATTCAGCGACCCTCATGTGCTGCTGCAGGTCCAGCGTGGTCAGTTCGCGGTGGATGACCGAAGGGTTCGAGCGGTGCGGCGTCGGTCCGCGGCCTTCGTGGTGGGTGTAGTGGCGCTCGGGGACTTGCTCGGCGGCCAGGGCGACGGCGTTCACGGCTCACTCCTTCGAGGTTGGGTACGTGTATGCGACAACTGGTCCGGGCGGGTGAAGGACACGGCGCCCGGAGGGCTCGGTGGATCAGATCGTCAGGGCGGTGTAGTGGTGCCAGCCGGCCTCGGTGTACTCGCCCACCGGCCCGTCTTCGCACAGCTCGGCCCACGCGTGGTACTCCACCGGCGGCGGCAAGAACCTCACGCCCACACACCAGTGCAGGCGGCGCCCGAGCAGGGCCGCGGCCAGGACGGCGCCGAGCGAGGTCTCCAGACAGGCGGCGCGTCCCGGCCACAGCCGGCTGGTGTGCCGCGCCGCCTCGACCAGTGCTTCCGCCTGCGCTGCGGTCAGCGGCCGGCGTCCGGCCCGCCGGGCCCAGCGCACAGTGCGGAGGGCGTGGCGGAAGGGCAGCCGCAGCAGCACCAGGGCCAGCGCGAGGCCGGCCGCCGCGGCGCAGCGTTCGAGGAAGGTGCCGGTACGGACGGTGGAGTACGCCTCCACGCTCGTCATCGCCACCACCCCCACCAGCGGCGGCGGCTCACGGGGGCGGTGGTGGCGAGGCCCTGCGCGGTGAGCGCGGCGGCGACGGTACGGACGTCGGCAGCGGCCTGCTCGAAGCCGATGCCGTAGCGGGTGGCGTACTGTCCGGCGGCCTCTTCTTCGGTGGCGCCCGCCAGCAGGAGCATCACGGCGGCGGAGGCGGTCGGGGTCAGCTGCGTCCAGCGTCCGGTGCGCTCGTCCAGGAGGGCGCCGCCCTCGTCGGTGAGGACCGGATGGGTGCTCTCACGCAGTCGCCACATGCGAGTTCACCTCCCACCAGGCCGGGGCGGTCTCCAGCTGCCGCAGCCAGACTTCGGCGGCGATAGCGAGGTGCAGGGCGCCCTGGGCGGTGGGCTGTCCGAGCGCGGCCCGCTGGAGCATCGCGGCCACCGGCGCCTCGGTGACCAGGCCGGCTGCGGCCAGCCGGGAGGAGGGGCCGAGCAAACCCCGCAGCGTGGAGGCGTGTTCGCGCAGGCCGGCGTAGGCGAGGGCGTTGAAGCCGCCCTTCGTCACCCTTGCCAGAACGAAGGGCGGCAGCACGCCGGTATGGGCGAACGCTTCGCTCAGCAGCGGTTTGTAGCGGCCTGGTGCGCCGCGCTGGTCGGCGGGCACGGCCAGGCAGGCCCGGATGACCTCGTTGTCCAGGAACGGGGCGGCGACCTCGATGCCGTGACCGGCGAGCGCAATGTCCCGCCACCCGGTGGTGTCCGCCCCCACCCGCGCGAGGTCCTGGCGGTCCGCCCACGCCGCCAGGCGGGCGGGCCCGTCGACCAGTTCGGCGGCCACGTCGAGGGCACTTGCGAGGCGGCCGCGTACGTCGGGGCTCATCCAGTCGGCGGTGGCCAGCAGCGGCGTCCATGCCACCGGCCGCTCTGCCTGTGGCACCCACGGGCGCGGGGGGCGCCGCAGTTCGGCAGCTGTCTGCCGCCAGGCCCCGGCCAGATCGGTACGGGCTGCGGGGCGGGCCCGCCTCAGCAGGGTCAGGGCGGAGGTGTGCCGGAGCCGGGCGTGGGCCTGTGCGTGCTGCCAGGCACGGTGGTGTTGTCGCTCGCGCAGAAGATCGGCCAGGTAGGCCGAGGGCGCGGACAGTACCGCGTCCCCGGCCGCACCGGTCAGGTGCACGCCCGCGGGGTGGCGTGCGGCGACGGTTTCCAGGACGGTGCGCTTGATGGAGGAGGTGACCACGTACGCGTTCGGGGCGTCGGTGATGGGCAGCGCCGCCAGGTCCTCAAGGCCGGCGTAGTAGACGGTCTCCGGGCTCCCGGGCACCGTACGGTGGGCGAGACCCGGCACCGTGGCCGCGGTGCGGACCGCGTAGGCCAGGTCGTCGTCCCGCAGGCGTGCGTCGGCGAATGTCACCGCGGTCACCGCCCCGCGCTGGGCGGCCAGGCAGGCCAGCGTGGTGGAGTCCAGCCCCGCCAGATCCGCGCTGACCGGCCGGCCGTCACATCGCAAGCCGACGGCTTCGGATAACGCGGCGCGCACCGTCGGCGCGGCATCGCGCCGGTCCACCGGCTCGTACTCGGCCGGTTCGTACCGGAGGGCGCCCGCGCCCTCCGGGCCGATCAGCAGCAGGTGCCCGGTCGGCACCCGGCTCACCGAGCGGAACAGGCTCCACTGCCCCAGGACGTCCGGCTGGGCCAGGGCGAGGTGAGCGGCCAGCGCGGTCGGATCGACCGGAGCCCCGTCCTGCGCCGCCAGCGCGGTGGCGGAGGTCGACCACCATGTCCCGGCGCCGTCGGACCTCCAGTACACCGGGTGCTGACCGGCCAGGTCACCGAGCACTGCCAGCTGCTCGCCGCTGCGGGCGATGGTCAGGTAGGAGCCGGGCCAGCGAGTCAGCGCCCGCCAGTTTTTCGATCGCACCGCCGTCAGCGACTGCTGGAGCTGCTGGTCATCGGCGCCGCAGTCGCCGACGACCGCCACCGCCAGCGAACCCGCGCCCGCCGCCCTCACCCGCGGCGCGGGCCAGTTGACCGTCCATGTCGTCTCCAGGCCCGGTACCGGGCGTCCGTTGCGCGGCAGCCGGTCGTACCAGCTGCCTCCGTACCAACCCGTACTCCACCGCATCGCCGCCCGCTTTCTCGAAGTTCGTGGTGTCCATCGCTTTCGGTGGTCAAAGAGCGGGCGCCGGGCCGCTTCAGGCCGTGCCCCAGCACGACCGTCGCGGGCCCGGCGCCCTCTCACACCCGGTGCCGGCCATGGCGCGTGGTCCCACCGGCCCCGGGCAGAACGCGGGTCAGGCGTTCTTGTACTGGGTGTCGTCGGCGGTGTCGAAGTTGGCCGTCCCCAGCGTCACCTCGGCGACGTCTCCGGCGTCCAGGACGACCGGCGCACTGTAGACGGGCTTGGTGGTCTGCTCCATGATCGAAACCTCCAGGTTCTTGCGTCCCCCGCACCCTCCAGTGGGCGCGAGGCAGACGGCCGTACCGGGCCGAACGGCAGGGCCGGGGGAACCGCTTTGGACCCCGCCGCTCGGCCTGATAACCAGTCAACCCACGGCCGGGGTAGGGCGGTACGGTGGCGGGCAGGGCAAGCGGTATATCGGGTATACGGGCAGGTGCTCCCATGGTCACGCGCACGCCAAACCAGCAGCTCAAAGAGCTCGTCGCCGCGTCCGGCCTGACCTACGCGGCCATGGCCAAGGCAGTGCGCGCGGTGGCCGCCGAGTGCGGCACGGCTTTACGCACCAACAAATCGACCGTCGAGCACTGGATCGCCGGCGTCACGCCCCAAGGCGACACCGGCCGCTACCTCGCCGTCGCGCTGTCCAGGCGGCTCGGCCGCCTGCTCACCCCTGCCGACCTCGGACTGGCCCAGCCGGACGAGGATGACAGCATCGGGCTGGCCCTCGGGGACGACCCGATCGACGCCCTACTGCCGATGTGGAGGTTCGAGTTGGACCGCCGCCGCTTCCTCACCACCTCCGCTTACTCGGTGGCCGCCGCCGCTTTGCCCCTGACCTACGTACAGGAGATCGCCGACCGCACCGCCGCGGCCCGCAGCGGCCACACCGTCGGCATGGCCGAAGTCGCCGCCGTGCGCGACATGGTGCGCGTCTTCTCCGAGATGGACGAACGCCACGGCGGACAACACGGTCGCAGCGCGCTCGTGCAGTACCTGCGCGACGACGTCGCGCCACTGTGCCGGGGGCGCTTCCGCACCGAGGAACTGCGTCAGCAGATGCTCTCCGCTGCCTCCCGTGGCGTGCACCTGCTGGGCTGGAAGTCCTACGACGCAGGCCAGCAGGGCCTCGCGCAGCGCTATTACCTTCAGTCCTACGCGCTCGCCGTCGAATCCGGCATCACCGGGCACGACGGCTTCGTAATGCGCACGATGGCCATGCAAGGGCTCAAGTTGCACCGGCCCGAGCACTGCCTCGGCCTGGCAGAGACGGGACTGAACCGCGCCAAAGGCAAGGTCGACGCCCAGACCGAATCCCTCTTCCGCGTCGTCCACGCCCACACCCTGGCCAAGTCCGGACAGCGCACAGCCGCCCTCGCCGAAGCCGAGCGGGCGAGCGCCCTGCTGACCGCCGACCCCGGCGACGAAGTGCCTTTCTGGGCCCTGGCATGGGGCCTCCAGCCGCGTCGGTTTACTCGCGCAACGCCAAGGTCTACGAGACGCTCGGCGACCACCGCACCGCCGCCGAGCACTACGACCGCGCCGCCGGTGCCCGCCCCGCGGGCACCTACGCCCGCATCGTCGCCCTGGACCTGGTCGCCGGCGCCGAAATGCAGCTCAAGCGCGGTCAGATCGAGCAAGCGTGCACCACCTGGAACCGAGCCCTCGACCACATGGACGGCGTACGGTCCGTGCGCACCCGCAAGGCCGTGGCCCGCATGCGCGGCGACCTCGCCCGATTCCGCGCCCGCGGCGTACGCTGCGCGGCCGAACTGGACGAACGCGCCATCGACTTCCTCGCCGGCGCCTGATCCGACGGGTGGCTCCGCCTCCACTCGGTACGTCATCACTGGCCTCGGGCCGCTCTGAGAGCAGCGCTCGCCCCGGACACGATCCGCGTCCTTTATCTGCATTCGGCGCCCCGGGCATCCAAGAGGCGCGAGCGGCCCTCGCCGGGCCGGACGTCACTGTGTAGTGAAGCGTCTGTGCGAAAGACACGTCCCAGCCGCAGCCGACGCCGGACGCCCCCGAAAACGCCGCCGGGGCGGCACCCCCTGGGAGGAGGGTGCCGCCCCGACGTACGTCTGGACGTGCGGTCCGGGAGGACCAGCGTCTGATCCGCGAGGATCAGAAGTCCATGTCACCGCCCGGCATGCCGCCCGGAGCGCCCGCCGCGGCGGCCTTCTCCGGCTTGTCGGCGATGACGGCCTCGGTGGTGAGGAACAGCGCCGCGATGGAGGCGGCGTTCTGCAGCGCGGAGCGCGTGACCTTCGCCGGGTCGATGATGCCTTCGGCGATCATGTCGACGTAGTCGCCGGTCGCGGCGTTGAGGCCGTGACCCACGGGCAGGTTGCGCACCTTCTCCACCACGACGCCGCCCTCAAGGCCGCCGTTGACGGAGATCTGCTTGAGCGGGGCCTCCAGCGCGAGCTTCACGGCGTTGGCGCCGGTGGCCTCGTCGCCGTCCAGGTCCAGCTTCTCGAAGACCGAGGAGGCCTGGAGCAGGGCCACGCCACCGCCGGCGACGATGCCCTCCTCGACGGCCGCCTTCGCGTTGCGAACGGCGTCCTCGATGCGGTGCTTGCGCTCCTTGAGCTCGACCTCGGTGGCGGCACCGGCCTTGATGACGGCCACGCCGCCGGCCAGCTTCGCCAGGCGCTCCTGCAGCTTCTCGCGGTCGTAGTCCGAGTCGCTGTTCTCGATCTCGGCGCGGATCTGGTTGACCCGGCCCTGGACCTGCTCGCTGTCGCCGGCACCGTCGACGATGGTGGTCTCGTCCTTGGTGATGACGACCTTGCGGGCGCGGCCGAGCAGTTCGAGACCGGCGTTCTCCAGCTTGAGGCCGACCTCCTCGGAGATGACGGTGCCACCGGTGAGGATGGCGATGTCGCCGAGCATGGCCTTGCGGCGGTCACCGAAGCCCGGGGCCTTGACGGCGACGGACTTGAAGGTGCCACGGATCTTGTTGACGACCAGGGTCGACAGGGCCTCGCCCTCGACGTCCTCGGCGATGATCAGCAGGGGCTTGCCCGACTGCATGACCTTCTCCAGCAGCGGGAGCAGGTCCTTCACGTTGCTGATCTTCGAGTTGACGATCAGGATGTACGGGTCGTCGAGCGCGGCTTCCATGCGCTCCATGTCGGTCGCGAAGTACGCCGAGATGTAGCCCTTGTCGAAGCGCATACCCTCGGTGAGCTCCAGCTCCAGACCGAAGGTCTGGGACTCCTCGACGGTGATGACGCCTTCCTTGCCGACCTTGTCCATCGCCTCGGCGATCAGCTCGCCGATCTGGGTGTCAGCGGCGGAGATGGAGGCGGTCGAAGCGATCTGCTCCTTGGTCTCCACGTCCTTGGCCTGCTCCAGCAGGGCGGCGGAGACGGCCTCGACGGCGCGCTCGATGCCGCGCTTGAGGGCCATCGGGTTGGCGCCGGCGGCGACGTTGCGCAGGCCCTCGCGGACCAGAGCCTGGGCCAGGACGGTCGCGGTCGTCGTGCCGTCACCGGCGACGTCGTCCGTCTTCTTCGCGACCTCCTTGACCAGCTCGGCGCCGATCTTCTCGTACGGGTCCTCGAGCTCGATCTCCTTGGCGATGGAAACACCATCGTTGGTGATCGTGGGGGCGCCCCACTTCTTCTCGAGGACGACGTTGCGGCCCTTGGGGCCGAGGGTGACCTTGACGGCGTCGGCGAGCTGGTTCATCCCGCGCTCGAGACCGCGCCGTGCCTCCTCGTCGAACGCGATGATCTTGGCCATGTGAAGTGGTCCTCCCGGACTGGGGTGGATTGCTCCGGACCGCGCTGGCGCCCGCGACGGACGGCCTGCAGACCTGTGTGGTTCCTTGCCCCACCCGGCCTACGGGCCTCACCGACCCGGTCCTTCTTTGTCACTCTCACTGGGAGAGTGCTAACGCAATGATTAGCACTCGCCCCCCGTGAGTGCAAGGCAGCTTCGAAGATGCCTCCCATCGGGGTGGCGCCCGAGCGGCGGAGGAATGACGGGTGAGCGCAGGTCCCCCGGGGTGCGCCGGCCCGCAGCCTGCGCCTGCTCCGCACCCGCCCGTCCGCCGACAGCGGACAGCGGTCGACGGGCGAGCCGACGGCCTAAGGCCGCCGCCGGCGGACAGCAGAAGGCCCGCACCCCTCAGGGGTACGGGCCTTCACTACGCAGCAGTCGGTCGGCGCCTCAGCCGGCCACCCGGACCATGTCCGCCTGCGGCCCCTTCTGGCCCTGCGAGATCTCGAACTCGACCCGCTGACCCTCCTCAAGGGTGCGGTAACCGTCCATCTGGATCGCGCTGTAGTGGACGAAAACATCCGCACCACCGTCGACCGCGATGAAGCCGTACCCCTTCTCCGCGTTGAACCACTTGACGGTGCCCTGAGCCATGCCTAACTCCCCTATTACTGGCCCTTGCGCAGGACCGCACTCCGCGGACCCGGGTCAGACCTCACCCCATGAAAGCCCTGTGGGGTGTGCGCCGGAACGCGTCGACC
Organism: Streptomyces sp. 2114.4; assembly: GCF_900187385.1. Taxonomy (NCBI): domain Bacteria; kingdom Bacillati; phylum Actinomycetota; class Actinomycetes; order Kitasatosporales; family Streptomycetaceae; genus Streptomyces; species Streptomyces sp. 2114.4. Next base: position 4,825,340 of record NZ_FYEY01000001.1, on the reverse strand, counting down.
GCCGCTGAATGTATCTGCACAGATGCCCAGCGCAACAGGTCAATCGGACGAGAATTCTGGGGCCGGAGAATCGGCTATATGCGGCGAAATCCCGGTTCTCCCGGGCAAGTCGGGCCGGGCATAGCTCACCTAAGCGACAAATGTTGCCCACACTTTGGGCACAACTGATCGCGATCTCATATGCGTTCGGCACACGCACGCGCTATAGCGGAGGGGTATCACCCCAATGGTATCTCCTTTCACAACATGGAATTGCCCCGTCCGCTTTCTGGCGGACGGGGCAATTCCGGTCAAGCAGGCCAAGAATTGGCGCAAATCAGCAGCCTCCGGCCACCGCCGGAATGATCGAGACTCCCGCACCGTCCGGGGTCGGCGTCTCCAGACCCTGCTCGAAGCGCACGTCGTCGTCGTTGACGTAGACGTTCACGAAGCGGCGCAGCTTGCCGGCGTCGTCGAGCACCCGGGCGGCGATGCCCTGGTGGTTCTGCTCCAGGTCGGCGATCACCTCGGAGAGGGTCGCGCCCTCGGCGGCGACCTCGGCCTGGCCGCCGGTGTACGTGCGGAGAATGGTGGGGATGCGGACCTTCACGCTCATGGTTCTGCCTTCCGGGTGTTGCGGAGTACGAGTTCGGGGACGGTGGCGCGGCCTCGTGGCGGACGGGTCGGCAGCCTCGCGGCGGAGGTGGCCCGGCCCCGTGCGCGGACGGGGCCGGCGGCCTCAGCCGGCCAGGCCGGCCGCGCGGAACGCGTCCAGGTCCGGACGGATCGTGGCCGTGGGCCCGGAGGTCGGGGCGACCGCGTCCAGCGTCTTGAGGCCGTCACCGGTGTTCAGGACGACGGTGGTCAGGGACGGGTCGAGCACGCCGTCCTCGATCAGCTTCTTGGTCACGCCGACGGTCACGCCGCCCGCGGTCTCCGCGAAGATGCCTTCCGTCCTGGCCAGCAGCTTGATCGCGTCCACGATCTGCTCGTCGTTGACGTCCTCGACCGCGCCGCCCGTACGGCGGGCGATGTCGAGCACGTACGGGCCGTCGGCCGGGTTGCCGATCGCCAGCGACTTGGCGATGGTCTTCGGCTTCTGCGGGCGGACCACGTCGTGCCCGGCCTTGAAGGCCGCGGACACCGGGGAGCAGCCCTCCGCCTGGGCGCCGAAGATCTTGTACGGCTTGTCCTCGACCAGGCCGAGGGCGATCAGCTCCTTGAGTCCCTTGTCGATCTTCGTGAGCTGCGAGCCGGACGCGATCGGGATGACGATCTGGTCCGGGAGCCGCCAGCCCAGCTGCTCGCAGATCTCGTACGCCAGGGTCTTGGAACCCTCGCCGTAGTAGGGGCGCAGATTGACGTTGACGAAGCCCCAGCCCTCGCCCAGCGGGTCGCCGATGAGCTCGGAGCAGAAGCGGTTGACGTCGTCGTAGTTGCCCTCGATGCCGACCAGGTCACCGCCGTAGACCGCGGCCATGACGACCTTGCCGGCCTCCAGGTCGTGCGGGATGAACACGCAGGACTTGAAGCCGGCCCGGCGCGCCGCGGCGCCGACCGCACCGGCGAGGTTGCCGGTCGAGGAGCAGGAGAGGGTGGTGAAGCCGAAGGCGCGGGCGGCCTCGACGGCGATCGCCACGACGCGGTCCTTGAAGGAGTGCGTCGGGTTGCCCGAGTCGTCCTTGACGTACAGACCGCCGGTGACGCCCAGCTCGGCGGCGAGCCGGTCGGCCTGGACGAGCTTGGTGAAGCCGGGGTTCAGGTTGGGCTTGTCGGCCACGTCGGCGGGGACGGGCAGCAGCGGGGCGTAGCGCCAGATGTTGTCCGGACCGGCCTCGATCTGCTTCTTCAGGCCCTCGGGGTCGCCGCTCGGCAGGTCGTACGCGACTTCGAGCGGCCCGAAACAGTCCTGGCACGCGAAGATCGGGCCGAGCGGATTGCGCTGTCCGCACTCGCGGCAGGACAGCGCGACAGCGGGGCCCAGAGCGACGGTGGGGGTGTTTTCGGTGACTTGCACAGCCATGGAGGCGAGGCCCTTTCTCCTCATCTTCCTCGCGGCGAATCTCGCCACGAGACGGATTTGGCACCTTCCCTAGCCGGGAGCCTCGCGCGCGGGACGTCAGCGTCCTTGCGGCAAGACCGGCTGGAGGGTTGCCGGGGCTTCAACGGGCCGTATCCCTCTGCCCCTCTGGATGAGCGGTATGGCGCTGGGCCGAAACCCAGGCGTTTGTGGCGCGGACCCCGACATGCGACGGTCATCCGCGTTGTTCAAGACTGTAACCGACGGCACTGACGGTTGAGATAGTCGTCCGAACCGCGAGATGGATCACAAGGCCGCCGATCCGGCGGCGACCGAGGAGTCGTAGACGTGCTGGAAGAGGTGGAGCGCTGGCTGAGCAGCCGCTCCTGGTCCGCCGCGGACCGCCCGCTGGGGCAGCTGCTGGAGGCGAAGCACCAGTCGGGCCGCACGGTCAGTGTCGTCCTGCCGGCGCTCGACGAGGAGGCCACCGTCGGGGCGATCGTGGCGGTGATCCGCGCCGAACTGATGACCGGGCCGGTCCCGCTCGTCGATGAGCTGATCGTGCTGGACTCCGGCTCCACCGACCGGACCGCCGAGGTCGCCGCGGCGGCCGGCGCCCGGGTGGTCCCCCGCGACAGCGTCCTGCCGCGGCTGCCGGCCCTCCCCGGCAAGGGCGAGGTGCTGTGGCGCTCCCTGCTGGCCACCACCGGCGACATCGTCTGCTTCATCGACGCCGACCTGCGCGAATTCTCCGCCGCCTTCGTCTTTGGGATCGTCGGCCCGCTGCTGACCGATCCGGACATCCAGTTCGTGAAGGCGATGTACGACCGCCCGCTGGAGACCGGCACCGAGGGCGCCGGCGCCGGCCAGGGCGGCCGGGTCACCGAGCTGGTCGCCCGCCCGCTGCTGAACCTGCACTGGCCGCAGCTGGCCGGCTTCGTCCAGCCGCTGGGCGGCGAGTACGCGGCCCGCCGCTCCCTCCTGGAACGCCTCCCCTTCCCCGTCGGCTACGGCGTCGAGCTCGGCCTGCTCGTCGACGCCCTGCACACCGTCGGCCTCGACGCCCTCGCCCAGGTCGACGTCGGCGTCCGCAAACACCGCCACCAGGACGGCCAGGCCCTCGGCCGAATGGCCGCCGCGATCTACCGCACCGCCCAACTCCGCCTGGCACGCGGCCACTTGGTACGCCCCCGGCTCACCCAGTTCGACCGCGGCACCGACGGCTTCGTCCCCCGCACGACGGACGTGGACACCGAGGAGCGTCCGCCGATGGCCGAAATCCCGGAGTACGCGGAGCGGCGGGCGGCGTGAGGGCCGGCACCCCTCGGCCTCCACGGCTGGCGGGTGACGGCTGACGGGTGACGGCATCCGAAGCCGCACCCCGGGCGTGTCGCCGATGCCGACCCCAGCCCTCTGACCTGGCGGATCCGGGTGTCAGGCGGCCCACCTCCCCGAAGTCCCAGGAGGGAAACCCATATTCGCTTACCAGCGAGTAGTCGGGCCTATTAGGGTGGCAGCGTTCTTGATCATTCCGATCTGACCAGGGGGAAGTCTGTTCATGCGTATCTCTACGGGGAAGATCCTCACCGCCGTGACGGCAGTGGGGGTGCTGGCCACTGCGACGCCCGCTCAGGCGCAGTCGGCCGACTCGGCGCAGCAGCCCGTGACCAAGGCTGCCGCCACCTCCGCGGGCACCGAGGTCGCGGCGGCGGGCCTGCGCAAGCTGTACGACGAGCGCTTCACCGTCAAGCCCAACAACGCGCACTACCCGGGCCTCAGGGTGAGCCCGGCCAAGGCGATGCAGTCGCTGAAGCACTGCTTCAACTGCACGTTCCCCGTCAAGGGGGCGCCCAAGAAGTTCCCGAAGGAGAACCAGCGCCTCAACCTTGAGGCCTGCGCCGCCTTCTTCGCCTGCAAGGACGCTCCGGTGCGCTACCACGGCCTCGGCAGCATGAAGAACGCCTGGTACTTCACCGCGGAGAAGGGCCACTTCGACGGCCAGGGCTCGAAGGTCTACTTCAACTTCTACACAGGCTCCAAGGGCTACCTGGAGCTCCATGTCGAGGGCTACGTCACCCACCCGAGCGTGCCCGACTCGCTCAACAAGCGCTTCGCCCTCGAAAAGTGGCAGGACTTCGCCCACAACATGGGCGTCGAACTCGACTGATCCCCCCGCCCACCGCGGAGGGCACGCGTCACCACCACTGCGCCCCCGGTCCCTGGCCTGCCCGAACCGGCCAGGAACCGGGGGCGCTCCCCGTTCCGGACTGTGCGGCGCGGCGTCCACCAGGTCACGGTCCGGGACATCGGCCGACCAGACCGACCGTCCCTCACCCCATTGCTCCCGAGCCAGCCGCGGGACGCCACGGCGCCGGACCGGCTGGAACGCCCGCACGAAGACCCCGGCACCCTTGCGGGCCTCGGCAAGCCCCTCCGAGGTGAGCACACGAGGAGTGGTCACCCGGCCGCGTCTCTTGGCCGCTTCCGTACGTTTGCGCGGATCCGTGGCGGGTTACTGTCGCGACATGGTGTCCGAGCGCAGTGCGGCTGCCCCTGTGGGGGCCGAGGTTCTTGTTGCGTCCAATCGCGGGCCGGTCTCCTACGGCCTGGCGGAGGACGGCACGCTCACCGCGAAGCGGGGCGGGGGCGGGCTGGTGTCCGGGCTGTCGGCCATCGGGCCCGATGTGGATGCGGTGTGGGTGTGTGCGGCGCTCGGTGACGGGGACCGGGAGGCCGTACGGCGGACGGGTGGTGCGCTGGAGCCGGGGGACACCGGCGGGCAGCGGGTGCGGATGCTGGGCATTCCGGCCGAGGTGCATGCCGCCGCCTACAACGGCATCGCGAACTCCGTGCTGTGGTTCGTCCACCACATGCTGTACCAGACACCGCTGGAGCCCGTCTTCGACGCGGAGTTCCGGGCGCAGTGGGCGTCGTACGAGGCCTACAACCGCACTTTCGCCCAGGCGCTCGCCGACGAGGCCGCCGCGGGTGCGGCGGTGCTGGTGCAGGACTACCACCTTTCCCTGGTCCCGGGGATGCTGCGGGCGCTGCGGCCCGACGTACGGATCGCCCATTTCTCGCACACGCCATGGGCGCCGCCGGAGTACTTCCGGATACTGCCGGACGACATCGCCGAGCAGTTGTTGCGGGGGATGCTGGGCGCCGACCGGCTGGGGTTCCTCACCCACCGCTGGGCGAACGCGTTCCGCGCCTGCTGCGCCGAGGTGACCGGCGGCACCGAGAGCACCCGGATCGGTGTGCACGGGCTCGGGGCGGACGCCGGGTTCCTGCGCGAGCGGTCGCAGCGGGCGGACGTCCACGAGCGGATGGCCGCCCTGCGGGAACAGATCGGCACGGGGCCCGACGGGGCGGCGCGCAAGACCGTCGTGCGGGTGGACCGGACGGAGCTGTCGAAGAACATCGTGCGGGGGCTGCTCGCCTACCGCGAGCTCCTGGCCGGGCACCCGTCATGGCACGAGCGTGTCGTGCATGTCGCCTTCGCCTACCCCTCGCGCCAGGACCTGGCCGTCTACCGGGAGTACACGGCGCAGGTCGGACGGCTCGCCGAGGAGATCAACGCCGAGTACGGCACGGAGAGTTGGCAACCGGTCGAGCTGCATGTGAAGGATGACTTCGCGCGCTCGCTGGCCGCGTACCGGCTGGCGGACGTGGCGCTGGTCAACCCGATCCGGGACGGAATGAACCTGGTCGCGAAGGAGATCCCGGTGGTCTCCGACCAGGGCTGTGTGCTGGTGCTCTCCCGGGAGGCCGGGGCGCACGAGGAACTGGGCAAGGACGCCCTCACGGTCAATCCGTACGACGTCAGCGACACCGCGCGGGTGCTGCACGAGGCGCTGACGATGGACGCCGGGGAACGCGGCGAGCGCACGGCGCGGCTGGCCGCTGCCGCCACGGCGCTGCCGCCGGCGCAGTGGTTCCTGGAGCAGTTGCAGGCGCTGCGGGCGCTGTAGGAGGCAGAGGCCCGGCAGGCGGGAGGCGGGACCCGCGCTGACGTGTCCGCTGCGGCGGCCGTTGGTCCCGGCCAGGGGCCCGGGAAGAGGATCAAGCGCCAGGGTTGCCGTGCGGGACGTCGAGGTGATTCAGCCCAGGCGGTCGGCCAGGGCGGCGAGCAGGGCGACGACTCCGGTCGGGCCGTCGACCACCAGGTCGGCGCGGTCGGCCAGCTCGGCGACCTCGTTGCTGCCGCTGCACACCAGGACGCCGCCCAGGCCGTCGGAGCGCAGCTCTTCGACGGCCGCGAAGGCCGCCAGGTCGCCCAGGTCGTCGCCGGCGTACAGGACGGTGGTGGCGCCGGTCTCGCGGACCCAGTCGGCCAGGGCTACGCCCTTGTCCATGCCCGGCGGGCGGAGTTCCAGGACGAGGCGGCCCGGCTCGACGATCAGGCCGTGGCGTTCGGCGAGCGCGGTGAGCGGGCCGCGCAGCTGGTCGAAGGCGCCCTGGGGGTCGGTGGCGCGGCGGGTGTGGACGGCGATGGCGCGGCCGCCCTTGCGCTCGATGGCGGTCTCGACCCAGGTGCCGTGCCAGACGCCGGAGGCATCCAGGACGCCGGGGAGCTCGGCCTGTATGGCGGCGATGCCGGGGGGCGGGGCGGGCGCGTGGACGGTGCCGGTGGCGGCTTCCCAGCGCTCGGCGCCGTAGTGGCCGAGGACGGTGAGATGGTCCAGGCCCGGCGCCTCGGCGAAGCCGCCGAGGCGGACCGCGACGGTGGCCGGGCGGCCGGTGATCACCGCGGCGGCGCGCAGCCGGGGCGCCAGGCGGCCGAGGGCGGCGACGGCACCGTCATGGGCGCGGGCCTTCTCCGGGTCGGGGACGATATCGGCGAGGGTGCCGTCGAAGTCGAGGGCGATGACGGCGCGTTCCGGGTGGGCCAGCAGCGCGGCGAGGCCGTCGCGGCCGGCAGCGGTGCGCGGGGTCGGTACGGATCCGGGTCCGGGTGTCGGCTGGGAGTGCGGCGCGGCGTTCGGGGGGCTGCCCATGGCGCCGACCCTACCGGCGGACGGCGGGCGGCGGGGGTACCTCCACGAGGGCCGGGAGGGTGCGGGGGCGCACCAGGACGGCGCGGTGGGCGCCCGTGTCAGCGGCGGGCAGCTCTCTCGGCGGCGGACGCCCGTGTCGGCCGTCGAGGTCAGCCGCCGGCGGCTGCGTCAGCGGCGGGCGCCGGGGTCAGCGGCGGGCGCGGCGGGCGTCACGGACGCGGCGCAGGCGGTTGACCGTGACGGGATCGTGGGCGAGCGCGCGGGGGTCGTCCAGGAGCGCGTTGAGGAGTTGGTAGTAGCGGGTCGGGGAGATACCGAGCTGTTCGCGGATGGCGCGCTCCTTGGGGCCGGGGCCCGGCCAGGAGCGGCGTTCGACGGCGAGCACCGCCTCGTCCTGGGCGGTCAGCCCCGCGGCGCTCGCACCGGCCGGGCCACCCGTCCCTTCCGGGCCGCCCGTGGCTTCCGCGCCGCCCGTGCCTTCCGTACCGCCCGTCATCACGCTTCCACGATAAGCGCACGGTCGGACCGGGCCCGGCCCCTCGCCCCGGCCGGACCGGGACGGCCGGGGCGAGGGCACCCCACCGGCCCGACCCCGTCGGCCCGCCTTCTCTCCCGCACCCGCGCCCCCGCCGTCATTCGCCGGTGTTGTCCGCGGCGTCCGCGGTGTTCTGGATGTCGGTGAGCACCCCGGCCGGGTTGCCCCGGGGGTCGACCGCGGCGCCCATCTTGGCCTTGACCGTCTTGGAGATCAGCGGCCAGGACGTCTTGTTCGCCGGGTAGAACTCGGCGTTGGGGAGCTGCTTGAGGAAGCCGTGCAGCTTGGTGTACGCGTCGTCGGCCTGCATCGCCTCGGAGGCGGAGGTGGTGACCGGCAGCAGGCCGTAGTCGCCGGAGAACTTCTCGACGTTCTTGTCGCTGTAGACGAAGTCGAGGAACTTGCCGACCTGGGCGCGGTGGCCGCCCTGCTTGAACGCCATCATCCAGTCGGCGACGCCCATGGTGGCCTTGGCCTTGCCGTTGGCGCCGGGGAGTTCGACGCTGCCGTAGTCGATGCCCTTGGCCTCGGCCTGCTTCATCAGGGTGGGGTGGCCGTTGAGCATGCCGACCTTGCCGTCGGCGAAGTCCTGGAAGGCGTCCTTGCGGTTGAGCTTGGCCGGGTCGGTGCCGGTCAGACCCTTGCCGACGAGGTTTTCCTTCAGCCACTTGAAGGTCTTGACGTTCTCCGGCGAGTCGATCGTGTACTTGCCGATGCTGTCGGTGTAGCCGCCGCCACCGCTGAGCATCCACTGCATCGTCTCGGCCTGGGTCTCCTCCGGGCCGAGCGGCAGCGCGAAGGGCATCTTGACGCCACGAGCCTTCAGGAGCTGGGCGTCATGGGCTATGTCGTCCCAGGTCTGCGGCGGGGAGGCGATGCCGGCCTGGGCGAACAGCTTCTTGTTGTAGAAGAGCCGCCGGGTGCTGGCGCCGAAGGGCATGCCGTACTGGACGCGCTTGTATTCGCCGGCCTCCGCGAGGGAGGGGGTGAAGTCGGCCTGGGTGGTGACGTTGAGCAGCTTGTCGACGCCGTAGAGCTGGCCCTTGGCGGCGTAGTCGGCGTAGGCGCCGATCTGGGCGAGGTCGGGTGCGTGGCCGGCCTTGACCAGGTCCTCGACCTTCTTGTCGACGTCCGTCCAGCTGTAGACCTCGACATCGATCTTGGTGCCGGGGTGCTTCTTCTCGTAGGCGCGGGCGAGCTCGTCCCAGTAGTGCCGGGAGCTGTTGGACGGGCTGTCGCCGTAGTCCGCCGCGATCAGTTTGAGGGTGACGTCGTCGCCGCTACCGGAGCCGCTGCCGCAGCCGGTAAGAGTCAGCGTCATGGTGGTGGTGATGACCGCCGCCAGGCTCAAGTACCGCCGCTGCACCGCTGTTTACCGCCCTTTGTTCTGAAAATCCGTGCTTGCCGGGGCGCCTGGCCCCGCCGTCTGCGGGGTCCCCCCTGCAACGGCATGAACAGCGGGCCGGGCCCGCTGTTCATACCCGAGTCTCCCCCGCGGCCTTTACAAGGTCTACACCACCCCCCGTTTCGCGGAGGCGCAGGCCGTCGGGCCCCTCCCTGTGAGCTCCCTCCGGACAGTCCCTCCGGGTGATCCGATCGGTGAGTGGACTAGACCTTTCGGGGCGGATCGCGCGAAACTGTTCCCGTGAGACACGTCATCGCCCTTGATGTGGGCGGCACCGGTATGAAGGCCGCCCTCGTAGGGGTGGACACGGCGCCTTCCGGGGAGACCGCCACCGGTCCTCCCGTGCTGCTGTACGAGGCACGGCGCCCCACGGGCCGGGAGCGGGGCCCCGACGCGGTGGTCGAGGCCGTCCTCGGCTTCGCCGCCGAGCTGCGTGACCTGGGCGCGGCCCGCTTCGGCGTCCCCGCGGCGGCGGCCGGCGTCGCCGTCCCCGGCATCGTCGACGAGCGCTCGGGCACCGCCGTCTACGCCGCGAACCTCGGCTGGCGGGACGTCCCGATGCGGGCGCTGCTGTCCGAACGGCTCGGCGGGGTGCCGGTCGCCCTCGGCCACGATGTCCGCACCGGCGGTCTGGCCGAGGGCCGGATCGGTGCCGGGCGGGGCACCGAGCGGTTCCTGTTCGTCCCGCTGGGCACCGGGATCGCGGGCGCCATCGGCATCGGCGGCCGGATCGAGGCCGGCGCGCACGGCAGCGCGGGAGAGATCGGCCACATCGTCGTACGGCCCGGCGGACGCGTCTGCGGCTGCGGTCAGCGCGGCTGTCTGGAGACGGTGGCCTCGGCCGCCGCGGTCGGCCGTGACTGGGCGGCGGTCTGCAAGGATCCGCAGGCCGGCGCGGCGGACGCGGCCAAGGCCGTGGAGTCCGGCGACGAGCGGGCCCGCGCCGTCTGGCACGACGCCGTGGACGCCCTCGCCGACGGCCTGGTCACCGGGCTCACCCTGCTCGACCCGCAGACCCTGATCATCGGCGGCGGACTCGCCGAGGCGGGCGACACGCTGTTCACGCCTCTGCGGGAAGCGGTCCGCCGCCGCGTTACGTTCCAGCGGCTCCCCTCGATCGTCCCGGCGGCCCTGGGTGACGCCGCCGGGTGCCTGGGCGCAGGCCTGCTCGCCTGGGATCTTCTCTCCACGGAGGTAACCGCCTGATGGCACGGCAACAGTTTGCGCAGCGGCCCTCGGACCCCGGACGCACCGTACTGACCGGCGCCCGGATCGCCCGGCCGTCCGGCGTCGTCGAGCCCGGCCGGATCACCGTCGAGGGCGGCCGGATCGGCGACGTGCACAGCCGGGAGGCCGATCTGGACGAGGCGGTGGCCGGACGGGTGGTGGACCTGACGGACCACCTCATCGTCCCCGGCTTCGTCGATATGCACGTCCACGGCGGAGGCGGCGGCTCGTTCTCGTCCGCCGACCCCGAGGAGTGCATGACGGTGGCCGAGACCCACCGCCGGCACGGCACCACCTCGATGGTCGCCTCCACCGTCACCGGCGAACTGACCGACCTCGCCCGGCAGGCCGCGGTGCTCGCCGAGCTGATCCAGCAGGGCGAGCTGGCCGGTATCCACTTCGAGGGCCCGTTCATCTCCGCGCACCGCTGTGGCGCCCACCAGCCGGAGCTGCTGCGCGATCCGGACCCGGCCGACGTCCGCAAACTGCTCGACGCCGCGCACGGCACCGCGTCGATGATGACCGTCGCTCCCGAACTGCCCGGCGGCCTGGAGTCCGTACGGCTGCTGGCCGACGCCGGGGTGATCGCCGCCCTCGGCCACACCGATTCCGACTACGACGCCACGCGCCGGGCCATCGAGGCCGGCGCCACCGTCGCCACCCACCTCTTCAATGCGATGCCCCCGCTGGGCCACCGCGCGCCGGGCCCGGTCGCGGCCCTCCTGGAGGACGAGCGGATCACCGTCGAGCTCATCAACGACGGCACCCATCTGCACCCGGCGATCCTGCAGCTGGCGGTCCGTGAGGCCGGCGCCGGACGGGTCGCGTTCATCACCGACGCCATGGGCGCGGCCGGGATGAACGACGGGATGTATCCGCTCGGCCCGATGCAGGTCGAGGTCAAGGACGGTGTCGCGCGGATCAGCTCGGGCCCCACGGCCGGTTCGATCGCCGGCTCCACCCTCACCCTGGACCGGGCCTTCCGGCGCGCGGTCACCCTCGACGGCCTGACGGTCGGCCAGGCCGTACAGGCGCTTTCGGCCACCCCGGCCCGCCTCCTGGGCATCGACGACCGGACCGGCTCCCTGCAGACCGGCAAGGACGCCGACCTGGTGGTGCTGGACGCGGCGTACGAGCTGGTGGGGGTCATGCGCCGGGGCGAGTGGGTGGTGCGCCCGAAGGGGGCCTGACGCCGGGCGGGGCGGCTGCCCGGCGCCGGGCAGCGGCGGCGGGCGTAACGCCCGGCGGGACGGCCGGTCAGGGGCAGGGCGGCGGTCAGGGACACGGTCGGCTGACGGGCCTCCGGCGGCTCCGGTACACCCGGGAGCGGGCCGGGTCTGGGCCAACGACCACCAGCGATGGCATGATCGCTCGCGCACTTGTCCGTATGCCACCGCCGCGCGCGGTGGCCCGACGCCCGGCCGCCCGGCCATGACTGCCCGGAGGGGCGACCATGATCCTCACGGTCACGCTGAACGCCGCCCTGGACATCACCTACCGCGTTCCCCGGCTCCAACCCCACGCCACGAACCGGATCACCGAGGTGTCCGAACGCCCCGGCGGCAAAGGCCTGAACGTCGCCCGGGTGCTGGCCGCCCTCGGCCACCGCACGGTCGCCACCGGCTTCGCGGGCGGCGGCACCGGCGAGGCGCTGCGCGCGCTGCTCGCCGAGACCGACGTCACCGACGCACTGGTCCCGGTCGGCGGCGCCACCCGCCGCACCGTCGCCGTCGCCGACGCGAGCAGCGGGGACACCACCCAGCTCAACGAGCCGGGCCCCATCGTCACCCCCGCCGAATGGGACACCTTCCTCGGCACCTACCGCGAACTGCTGGGCGAGGCGCGGGCGGTGGCGCTGTGCGGCAGCCTGCCGCCGGGCGTCCCGGTCGACGTCTACGCCCGGCTCACCCGGGCCGCGCGCAGCGCCGGCGTCCCGGTCCTGCTGGACACCAGCGGCGAACCGCTGCGCCGGGGCCTGGCCGCCCGCCCCGACCTCGCCAAGCCCAACGCCGACGAACTCGCCGCCCTCACCGGCAGCACCGAACCGCTGCGCGCCGCCCGCGACGCCCGCCGCCGCGGCGCCCATGCGGTCGCCGCCTCACTGGGCCCGGACGGCATGCTCGCGGTCACCGCCGACGGCGCCTGGCAGGCCGCGCCGCCACAGCGGATCGCCGGCAACCCGACGGGCGCCGGCGACTCGGCGGTGGCCGGTCTGCTGTCGGGGCTGGTGGAGGAGCTGCCCTGGCCGGACCGGCTGGCCCGTGCGGTGGCTCTGTCCGCCGCGACCGTACGCGCCCCGGCGGCGGGCGAGTTCGACGCGGCGACGTATGAAGAGCTGCTGGCGCGGGTGGTGGTGACGAGCGCTCACCCCCCGTCCGGCCCGGCCCGCTGAGCAGCAACGCACCGGCCCACCACGGCCGGACGGCGCTCCACGGCAGGCATCGGACGGCGCACGCGCACACCCACCTGCGATCGCCCCACTGCAATCGCCCAACGAAAACGGTGTGCCGCGGGGACCGTTCTTCCCTGCGGCACACCGTCGGCACCTACCGGACCGTCGCCGGCCCGGCCGTCGTCAGCGCTTGACCTGGCCCGCCTTGAGGCTCACCTTGTCCAGGTTGAAGTCGCACTTGTTGCCCTGCTCGCACGAGATCTTGATGGTGTTCGTGCCCTTGTTCAGCTGGATCCAGGCGAAGGTACGGGTCCAGCCCTTGTCCCACTCGCCTTCCTTCGCCCCCGCGAAGTTCTCCATGTTCAGCTTCGTCGAGCGCGGCTGGCCGTTGATGGTCAGCGAGGAGTCGGCGTCCTTGCCCGGTACGCCGTAGCCGACGAAGAGCGTGTAGTCGCCGGACCGGGGCACATCGACACTCCACGTGGCCGACGCGCCAGGGGTGTTCATACCCGCCACATACGTGCCGCCGTCCGAGCGGGCGCCGGGCACGTCCTTGGCCGTGGTCGCCCCGCCGTCGAGCCGCAGGCTGCCGGCGTCCTGGGCGGGCAGCTTGCCGGGAGCGGGCTTCTTGGGCTTGCCACCGGGGTGCACCTTGCCACCGGCCGACGGCTCCGACTTGCCCGCGGTGTCGTCCTGGGAGTTCTTGCCGTTGGTGAGCATCGCGACGCCGATGCCTATGCAGACCACCGCGACGACGGCGACGGCGCCTATCAGCAGGCCATTGCGGCCACGGCGCGGCTCCTGGCCGCCGCCGTTGCCCGGGCCCGCGCCCGGACGCGCGCGGTCCCCGCCGGGCAGCGTTTCCGGCGCGGCGTAGTGGGCGTTCTGCTGCCCGTAGGTCACCTGCTGCGGGGCCTGCTGTCCGTACTGGCGCTGGCCGACCGCCCGCACCTGGTTGTAGGAGGTACGCGGGACACCGGGCTGCCGCGCCGCCGCACCGTCGCCCGACGGGCCCGATGCGCCGCCCTCGCCGCCTTCCGAGCGGTAGAGGTAGCCGAACGGGTCGTCGTTCTCCGGCGTGTCCGCGCCGTTGTTGCCGGCCGTCATTCCGTGTCACTCCCAAGCGATCTGTGCGCGTCTGGACGCGTCTTCCCGCGTGCGCTGTCGTCTGCCGCGCGAACTGGTCTGGCGGGCCCCCGGCGGCACCGCGCCGCATCGGCGCAGCCTACCCCCTCAGGGCCTGCGCACACCGAGCCCGAAGGGCCACAAGATCGCTACGGATCGGTGAACTGCTGGTGTGGGGGCCGTGGGATGCCGGGTGTGAGATACGCGGCATCCGGCCCGGGGCGAGGCGGGCGCCCCGGGCGGCGGGAGCTCCGGCCAACGGGGGCGCTACGGGCGACAGGGCGCTACGGGCGACGGGGCACCCCCGGGCGACGGGAGCGACCCGGCCACCCGCCGGCGCCGGCCGCTCCGCCCGCGGCTCACCCGGCCGCCCGCCGGTTCGCCTTCGAGCGGGAGCGCTTTTCGACGTACATCCGCTGATCGGCCGACTCCAGCACTTCCTCGGCCGTCATCCCGCAGCTCGCCCAGCCGATGCCGAAGCTGGCGCCCACCCGGACCGCCCGGCCCTCCACCCGGATCGGCGGGATGATCGCGTTCCGCAGCCGGACCGCGAGATCCTGGGCGTCGGCGGTGCCGAGACCGTCGGCGAGCACCACGAACTCGTCGCCGCCGAGCCGGGCGACCGTATCGCCGTCCCGGACGCCGCTGGTCAGCCGGCGGGCGACCTCGATCAGCACCGCATCGCCGGTGTTGTGCCCGAAGCGGTCGTTGATCGACTTGAAGCCGTCGAGATCGCAGAAGAGGACCGCGAGCCCCTTGGAGCCGTCGTCGGCCGGCCCGTCCGCGGGGGCGACGAGGTGGACGTGGTGGTCGAACGGGGCCGGGGGCCCGCCCTCGAAGCCGTCGAGCCCGTCGAACGGCTCCTTGCCGTCCGGCCGGAAGCCGGGCGCCTCGTGGGGATCGGTGTGCAGGACGCGCGAGGAGGCGTAGGCGTCCGCCATCGAGCCGGGCGTGCGGGCGCACAGCCGGGCGCCGAGCCGGGCCCGCAGCTCCGCGCTGTTGGGCAGTCCGGTCAGCGAATCGTGGCTGGCGCGGTGCGCGAGCTGCAGCTCGTGCCGCTTGCGCTCCTCGATGTCCTCGACATGGGTGAGCAGGAAGCGCGGCCCGTCGGCGGTGTCGGCGACGACGGAGTTGCGCAGCGAGACCCACACGTAGGTGCCGTCCCGGCGGGCCAGCCGCAGCTCGGCGCGGCCGCCCTCGGCGGAGGTGCGCAGCAGCGTGCCGATGTCCTCGGGGTGGACCAGGTCGGAGAAGGAGTAGCGGCGCATCCCGGAGGCCGGGCGGCCCAGCAGCCGGCACAGCGCGTCGTTGGTGCGTAGCAGCCGCCCGTGCTGGTCCCCGCCCATTTCGGCCACGGCCATCCCGCTCGGCGCGTACTCGAAGGCCTGCCGGAAGCTCTCCTCGCTGGCGCGCAGCGCCTGCTGCTCGCGCTCCAGCCGGACCAGGGCGCGCTGCATGTTCGCCCGCAGCCGGGCGTTGCTGATCGCGATGGCGGACTGGAAGGCGTACATCTGCAGGGCTTCCTGGCCCCAGGGGCCGGGCCGCCGGCCGTTGCGCGGCCGGTCGACGGAGATCACTCCCAGCAGATCGCCGCCGCCGTTGGACGCGGTGTACATGGGCGCGAAGAGGCGGTCCATGGGGTGCCACTCGTCGGGGAAGCGGGGCACGGGCCCGGCCGTGTGCCACTGCGGTACGTCGTCGTCATCGAGCACCCAGCCCTCGGTGTGCGGGATGAAGACCAGGTCGCCCCAGCGCTCGCCCATGGCCAGCCGGCGCTCCCAGGAGGTGCGGGAACCGGCCCGCCCGGCCATCAGCGCCTCGGCGCCCGCGCTGCCGGCGACCGCGGCGACCACGAGATCGCCGTCGGGGCGGACGAGGTTGACCGCGGCCAGCTCGTAGCCGAGCCCGTTGATCGCACCGTCGGCGACCGTCTGCAAGGTGTCCGCGAGACTACGTGCGGTATTCAGCTCGGCGACCACTTGGTGCAGCTGCCGCAGGGTCGCAAGACGGACGTATGGCTCCGACTCGGTCTCCATCGCTCGCTCTCCCTGAGACCTCGACAGCAAACTCCACGATTCTTTGTCGTCCGATTCCACGCTCACTGAATCACAGTGAGCTGTTCACTCGGTACACAGGGTCAACAATTAGCGCCTCCTGTGACTCAAGTCACAAAGCCCGAAGGGTGTTTGGCGATCTTCCATAAACCCGCCACGGGAGCTCGCCTTCACTCTTTCTACACTTGCTGAACGCAAATTTCCGAGTGTTCCGGACTTCCGTCGTCAGACCTAGGACGCGGCTGGTCCCCGGGCCCGATGCGCGGCGCGGGCCGGCGAAGTTAGCTTTTATGGCGTGTTCACGAAAAGCCCTGCCGATACGGCGGCCTCCGGGCCCACCGCCCCTTCCGCACCCGCCGTCGCCCTCACTTCCACGCCGGACGGGGCGCGCATCCCGCATTCTGTTGGAGTGAGTGACGACGAATTCCGTGCCGCCCTGTCCCGCCTCGCCGCAGGCGTGGTGCTGATCACCGCCCGCGACCCGGACTACGGGCCGCACGGCGAGGACGTCGGCATGACCGCCACGGCATTCCTGTCGGTCTCCCTCGACCCGCCGCTCGTGATGGTGAGCGTTCGCAACGATTCACGGATGGACGACCTGCTGGCGCTGCAGCCGCTGTGGGCCGTGTCGGTGCTCTCGGGGCATCAGCGGCAGATCGCCGGCCGGTTCGCGATGAAGGGGCGGATCAGCGACCGGCTGCTCTTCGAGGACCTCAAGTTCGTACGGGGCGAGGTGTCCGGTGCCCCGCTCATCGGCGGGGCGCTCGCCACCATGGAGTGCCGTACCGAGCAGCGGGTGGTGGCCGGCGATCACACGCTCGTCATCGCGCGGGTCCTGGCCACGACGCTGCCCAGCGAGGACGACGGGCCGCTGACGTACTTCCGGGGGAAGTACCGGCAGTTGGAGTGAGGGGCGCACCCTGCCGGGGTGAGCGGGGACGGCCAGGGGCGATGCCTGCGGGACGGGCGGATGGCCGGGGAGGGCCGGGGGCGGCCGGGGGACGGCGCCCGCGGGGCCGGTCAACGCCGGTTGCGGCCCGGTCAGCCCCAGTCGCGGCCCGAGCGGCCGCGCTTGGTGTCGCCGCGCTGCTTCTTCTCCCGCAGCCGCCGCTCGTTGATGCCCCGTGGGATCCGCGACTTGCGGCGCGGCTTGGGCGGCGGCGCCGTGGCCTCGGCCAGCAGCGCGGCCAGCCGGACGGCGGCGGTCTCGCGGTTGCGCCACTGGGAGCGGTGCTCCGAGGCCCGTACGGACAGCACGCCGTCGGTCAGCCGGCCCGCCAGCCGCTCCAGGGCGCGCTCCTTCCACACCGGCGGCAGCGCCTGCGTCCTGCCGAGGTCGAAGCGCAGCTCGACCTGGCTGTCGCTGGTGTTGACGTGCTGGCCGCCCGGACCCGAGGAGCGCGAGAACCGCCAGACGAGCTCGGCCTCGGGAAGGACGACCGCACCGCGGATGACATGGGGCCCGGACATGCGTCCTATGATCTCGCGCGCCACGGGACCCGTCACCCGCTTTTCCTGGTCCATTGCGGCACATCCGGCATCAGGATTCGGCAAAGAAAGTAAAGAGAGCTGGAACCTCCCGGACCTCTGATGGCGTTGTGGTGGGTGACGGTAGCTTCGTCCGCAGTACGGAGCCCGACGCTTCGACGAGTCGACAAGGAAAGGGACTTCCCATGGCTGTAAGCCTGTCCAAGGGCGGCAACGTCTCCCTCACCAAGGAGGCACCGGGCCTGACCGCCGTCACGGTGGGCCTCGGCTGGGACGTCCGGACCACCACCGGCACGGACTTCGACCTCGACGCGAGCGCCATCGCGGTCAACGGCAACGGCAAGGTCTACTCCGACCAGCACTTCGTCTTCTTCAACAACAAGGCGACGCCCGACCAGTCGATCGTGCACACCGGCGACAACGTCACCGGCCAGGGCGAGGGCGACGACGAGCAGATCAACGTCAACCTGGCGGCGCTGCCGGCCGACATCGACAAGATCGTCTTCCCGGTCTCGATCTACGACGCCGAGAACCGCAGCCAGAACTTCGGCCAGGTGCGCAACGCGTTCATCCGCATCGTCAACCAGGCCGGTGGCACCGAGATCGCCCGCTACGACCTCAGCGAGGACGCGGCCACCGAGACCGCCATGGTCTTCGGCGAGCTGTACCGCAACGGCGCGGAGTGGAAGTTCCGCGCGGTGGGCCAGGGCTACGCCTCGGGCCTCGTCGGCATCGCGCAGGACTTCGGCGTCAACGTCTGAGCCACGCCCGCACCCGGCGCGGCCGGGTCAGCGCACGGAGGGCCGGTTCCCCAGGGGGGCCGGCCCTCGGCGCGTTCGGGGGGAAGGAGCCGGGGAGCGGGGCGCCGGCGGGACACATGCGGGCGGGGCGCCGGGCGGGCGGGAACGGCCGGAGACGGGCACGGAGACCGGCGCGGGCAGGCGGGGCGCGGGTGCCTCTCCGTGCGGCCCATGCGGGCGTCCGCGCGCCGCACCGGCGTGACACCATCAAGGCGTGATCGACCTCGGCTACTCCCTCTCCCGCCGCTTCCCGGACCCGCCGCAGACGGACTACCGGACCGCGGACGTGCGCGCGCTGCGCCACGACCTCTTCTGCGGCGATGTCTACCTCGCCGACACGAAGACGGACCGCGAGCTGTCCACGGCCTGGGGCTGGGTGCCGGTCCTCGACTTCGCCTGGGCACTGTGCGACATCGTCGAACAGCTCGACACCGACCCCCGGGGCAACCGCTCCGCCCGCCCCGTCCACGCCGAGCTGGACTTCACCGAATCCGCTGACCGGATCTTCTTCGAGCGCCGCTTCGGCTGGGTGGACGTGGACGCCGACTGGATGGCCGCCGACGAGGCCCCGCTCACCTTCCAGCACGCCGCACTGCGCCGCGAGGCCCGCGACTTCCTGCACGACCTGATCGCCGACCTCACCGATATGCACGACGGCCTCGGCGACAACCCGGCCATCTGGGACCTCCAGGCCCGCTTCCCCCGCGTCTGAGCGCCCGGCCGGCCGGGCGGCTCACTCCACCCGCACCCCTATCTGGGCCGCGAACGCCGGGGCCAGATCCAGCAGTTGGGACGCGCTGATCACCGCGCCCGACAGCCGGTCGATCCCCCGGGCGACATCCAGCGCGGCCGCGCCCCGCAGATCGACGTCCTTCATCCGCGCCTCGGAGAAGTCCACCCGCGCCAGCGTGCAGTCGTCGAAGGTCACCCGCTCCAGCTCCGCCCCCGCGAAGTCCGCTTCGACCAGCACACAGCCCTCGAAGGCGACATCCCGCAGCTTCGCCTTCCGCAGATTCGGGAAATCGATCTTCCCGCCGCGCACCACGACGCGCTGCAGCACCGCGCCGTGCAGCTGGGTCCCGCCGAGCCGGGCGTCCCTCACCTCCACATCCCGCAGGGATGCCTGGGAAAGGTCCGTGCCGACGCCGCGGACGCCGCTCAGCACGCTGTCGATGATCCGCGCCCGGCTGAGCACCGTCTCGTCGAGCGCACAGCGCCGCAGCGCGCAGTCCAGGAAGCGCGCGCCGCGTGCCGACTGCCCGGCCCAGTCGGCGTCCGCGAACTCCAGCCCGTCGTAATCCCCCTCGGCCTCCAGCTCACCGCCGTCGTACGCCGCCAGCTCCGGCAGCCGGACCTCCGGCCGACGCACCGCCCGCACCGTCTCCGCACCGCGCCCTGCCACCGGGCCACCGCCTTCCTGCCGTCCGAGCCGCCCGCCGTCCGAGCCGTCCGCCGTCCCGGCCCACGCCCGCCGCTGCGGCCCGCGCCCGGACTCCGGTCCACGCCTGCACACCCCATCGTGAACCACACCACTGACAACGCACCCTGACCTGCAGAAATACCCGGCAGCCCGCGGCGGAGGCGCGGCCGCGGCGGCAGGCCCCCGCTGCAGGGCTCCCCGGCCGCAGCCGCCCCCGGCCGAAGCGGTCGGCCCCCTACCGCACCACCGCCATCTCCCGGGCCGTCTGGTTCAGCCGTCGCCCGCCCGACTCCGTACACGTCACGATGTCCTCGATACGGACCCCGAACCGCCCCGGCAGATAGATCCCCGGCTCGATCGAGAAGCACATACCGGGGACCAGCGGCAGATGCTCGCCCTCCACCAGATACGGCGGCTCGTGCGTGGTGACCCCGATGCCGTGGCCGGTGCGGTGGATGAAGTACTCGCCGTACCCGGCCGCCTTGATGATCTTCCTGGCCACCCGGTCGATGTCCTGGCACGCGACGCCCGGCCGCACCGCCTCGAACGCCGCCTGCTGCGCCTCCCGCACGATGTCGTGCACCTTGCGCTCCTCGGCGCCCGGCGTCCCGACGTGCACGGTCCGCGAAGTGTCGGAACCGTACCCGTCCTTGAGGCCACCGAAGTCGAGCACGACCATGTCGCCCTCCTCGATGACCCGTTCCCCGGCCTCGTGGTGCGGATTGGCGCCGTTGGGGCCCGACCCGACGACCGTGAAGTCCACCTGGCTGTGCCCGTGCTCGGTCAGCAGCCGCGCCAGGTCCGCCGCCACCTCCCGCTCCCGCCGGCCGCCGAAGCGCACCCCCAGGATCTCCTCGTACGTCGCGTCCGCGGCGGCGCCGGCCGCGGCCAGCCGCGCCACCTCATGGGCGTCCTTGACCGCGCGCAGCATCGGCAGCGCCTCCGTCAGCGCGGTGTATGCGGTCCCCGGCAGGCACCGCTGCAGCCCCAGCAGATGCAACGCCCACGTCCCGTCGGACACCCCGTACCGCCCCTGCGGATCCACCCACTTGGCGACCTCCGCATACGGCTGTGAGCCGTCGGTCCACCCCGACACCTCCATCGCCGGGGCCCCGGCCGAGCGCTCCGCGTCCGGATACTCCAATACGGGCACCAGCAGCCGCGAGCGCCGCCCCGGCTCGATCACCAGGGCGGTCAGCCGCTCGGTGTCCGCGGGCGGACGGTAGCCGCACAGCCACACCAGATCCGGCCCCGGCGTCACGATCAGCCCGGCCAGCCCGGCATCGGCGGCGGCCCGGCCCGCCCGGTCCATCCGCCGCTCGTAGTCCTCGTGCGTCATCGAAGTCACCATGCCGGTGAACTTACGCCGGTACGACCCTGCCGGCGCGTCAAAAAACCTTTCCGGCGGGCCTCTTCCCCCTCCCGTTCACCCGGCCGTCCGCCCCTGGCCCCGGCGGGCGCAGCACCGGTCCGCCCGCCGGGCCTGCCCTCGTTACTCCGGCCCCCCGTTACTCCGCACCCGCTCGCCGATACGGCCGCGGTACGCGTGCAGGGCGCGTGCGCTGTTCCAGCCGAGTACGCCCACCACGCGGCCGCCCTCCTGGTAGAGCGCGACGAACCTGCCCGTCCGCGGATCGCCCTCGACACAGGTGATCCGGGCATCCGCGGGACACCGGCCGTGGAACTGGATCCTGGCGTCGTACTGGTCGGTCCAGCCGAACGGGACCGGCGCGTAGGGCACCGCGTCCTCAGGGCTGGCGAGGAGGTTCCTGGCGACGGCGAGGGCCTGGGTGGTGGCGTTGGTGCGCTGTTCGAGGCGGACGCGGTCGCCGGTGACCGGGTCCGGCCAATTGGCGACGTCGCCTGCCGCGTAGACCCCGGGGGCGGCGCGGCAGTGGCTGTCGCAGAGCACGCCGTCCCCCAGGGGGACCGTGGAGTCGGCCAGCCAGTCGGTGGCCGGCACCGAGCCGATCGCGACCACGACCACATCGGCGGGGAGCCGGGAGCCGTCGTCGAGCACCACCTCGGTGACCCGGCCGTTCCCGCCGGTCAGGCCGGCGACGCCGCGGCCCATCCGCAGCCGGACCCCGTGGTCCTGGTGCAGTCCTGCCACCAAGTTTCCCACCCAGGGGCCGACTTGTGCGGCCAGCGGGGTGGGCGCGATATCGACGAGGGTGACGTCCAGGCCCAGCCCCCGTGCGGTGGCGGCGATCTCGCTGCCGAGGAATCCAGCGCCGATCACCACGACCCGCGGGCCGCCCAGCAACTGCGTACGCAGCGTCAGGGCGTCGTCGAGCGTGCGCAGTACGTGCACCCCGGCCAGGTCGTGGCCGAAGGGCAGCCGGCGGGGCCGCAGCCCGGTCGCGATGACCAGGCCGTCGTAGCGCAGCCGGTCCCCGTCCTCCAGGGTGACGGTGCGGGCCGTCGTGTCCACGCCGGTCGCCCGACAGCCCAGGCGCAGCTCGGCCTTCAGGCGCCCGAGGTCGGCGTCCTGGCGCAGCACGGTCGTCTCCGGTTCCCGCTCACCGGCCAGGACCTGCTTGGACAGCGGCGGCCGGTCGTAGGGCGCCCGGGGTTCCTCCCCGACCATGGTCAGCGTCCCGGCGAAACCCTCGCGGCGAAGGGCCTCGGCCGTGGTGAGCCCCGCGGCCGAGGCGCCCACCACGACGATCCGTTCCTTCTCGGGCACTACTTCAGCACCTCGATGGCCAGCGCCGGGCAACGGGCGGCGGCGTCCTCCACCGAGGAGTGCTGCTCCTCGGGCGGCAGGGCGTCCAGGAGGACGACGACGCCGTCGTCCTCCCGCTGGTCGAAGACCTGGTCTGCGGCCAGCACACACTGGCCCGCGCCGACGCACTTGTCCTCGTCGATGACGACCTTCATCGGGATTCCTCTTCTTCCGTTTCTTCCGTGGTGGGGGTGCCGGATGCCGGCCGTGACGCCGGCTACCAGGTCACGGGCAGCGCGTGGACGCCGTAGATGAGCATGTCGTCGCGCATCGGCACCTCCTTCGCCGGTACGGCCAGCCGCAGGGAGGGGAACCGGTCGAAGAGGGCGGACAGTGCGGCCTTCATCTCCACCCGGGCCAGTTGCTGGCCGATGCACTGGTGGGCGCCGTGCCCGAAGGCCAGGTGCGGGCTGTAGGGCCGCTGCACGTCCAACTGGTCGGGGTCGCCGGTGAACTGGTCGGCGTCACGGTTTCCCGACGTCAGGGACGCGAGCACCGTGGTGCCGGCCTCGATGCGGTGGCCGTCCAGCTCCAGGTCCTCGCGCACCACACGGCGCAGGCCGAACTGAATGATCGTCAGATACCGGAGCAGTTCCTCGACGGCGTTGTCCCAGAGCGAGGCGTCCGCGCGCAGCGCCGCCAGCTGGTCGGGGTGGTGCAGCAGGCACATGGTGCCCAGCGCGATCATGTTCGCGGTCGTCTCGTGCCCGGCGAGCAGCAACAGCGCGCCGACGCCCGCCATTTCCTCGTCGGTGAGCCGGCCGTCCTGCACCAGGCCGCTGAGGATGTCGTCGGTGGGGCGGGCACGCTTGGCCTGGACCAGTTCGTGGATGTGCTGGTTCATCGCCAGATGCGCCTGCTGGACCTCCTCCTGGCTCGCGTCCAGCCGGAGCATGTTGCTCGAATTCCGCTGGAAGTCCGCACGGTCCGCGTACGGCACCCCCAGCAGCTCGCAGATCACCAGCGAGGGGACGGGCAGGGCGAAGTCCCGGAGGAGGTCGACCGGCTGCTCGGCGGACGCCATGGCGTCCAGGTGCTCGGCCACGATCCGCTCCACCGCGGGCGCCAGCTGCCGCATCCGGCGCACCGTGAACTGGCCGGTGAGCAGCCGGCGGATCCGGGTGTGCTCCGGGCCGTCCATCATGATGAACATCCCCGGCGGGGGCGGCGGCACCGGTGTGCCGGCGGGCACGGAGCCACCGGTGCGCGCGGGCCGGCGGTTCGCGCCGAACCGTGGGTCGGCCAGCACCGTCCGTACGTCGGCGTGCCGGCTGACCAGCCAGCCGTCCGTCCCGTCCGGGAAGGTCACCGGCGTGATCGGGGCCTCTTCGCGCAGCGTCCGGTACCCCTCGGGCGGGCTGAACGGGCAGGTCCGCTCGGTGGGCTGGGTCCGGGCGTCGGGCCGGGGCCGGGTGGTGGACTGGGTGTCGGTCATCGGACGGTCCTTTCCATGGGGGGCCGGGTTGGCGGGGTGTGTGCCGGGTTGGCGGGGTGTGCGGAATCGGTGGCGTGTACGGGGCCGGTGGGGCATACGGGGTCGGCGGGGCGTGCCGGGTCCGCGCTCAGGTCGGCGTCTGCGGGGCAGGCGGCGTGCGCGGGGAGGGCGGCGTGCGCGGGGAGGCCGACGTGCGCGGGGAGGGCGGCGTCGCAGCGGTGGCCGCCGAGGGCCCGCAGGTAGACCCGCCAGCCCAGCAGGGCGCCGAGCGCGAAGACGAGCGGCCCGAAGACATCGACCGAGCCGAGGGCGACGGCCTGGCCGGACAGGAACAACGGGAGCTGGACGGTCAGCATCAGGACGTTCCCCGTGAAGAGGACGAGGCTGCCCCTGGCGAAGGCCCGGCGGCGCACCGCGCAGCGGCGCCACGCGGTCCGCTCGCCCGTGAGCAGCCCCGCCATCACCCCCAGCGGCGGCCACCCGAGCAGGATCAGCACCGGTGCCGCCACGGCCATCGCGCAGTGCAGCACCAGGTGCGGGAGGAAGAAGCTGGTGGCCTGCCCGGTCCGTGCGGCCAACGCGCCCTGGACACAGACGAAGCCGAGGATCCCCAGCGCGCGCCCCACCGGCTCCTTGCGCACCAGCCGGTGGATGAAGGCCCCGGCCCCGGCCGTGAAGGCGAGCGTCAGCGCGACACCGAGCCGGTGGGTGAGGGCGAAGGTCAGGGTGAATCCGAAGGCGGGCGCGATATCGATCACGGTGCCGCGCAGCCGGCTCCGCACGGCGGCCCCGACGGCATCCACACCGCCGGCTTCCTCATGTGCGGCTGGGTCCACGGTCTCTCCAGGCTGCTCGGCGGACGGTGCTCTTTCCGGTGTCGTGGCTCAAGAGAAACCGCCCTCGCTGACCCGTCGCGGTCAGCAACCTGACCGTTGCCTGACAGCCTCCGCGGGCCGGGGTAACGTCTGCCGCGCCCGCGGACCGGGGCCAGGGGCCGGAACCGGCAGTCAGGAACCAACCGGTCAGGCAACCGACAGTCAGGCAACCGCCGGCCAGGCGCCCGCCGGTCAGGCAACCGCCGGCCAGGGAACCGCCGGCCGCGGCGACTCGTTGTCGTGACCGCAGACTCCGTGACCGATTGGTGCCCGCCATGCCCTCCGCCTCACAGACGAGTGACGCACCGTTGCCCCGGGGAACGGGGCAACGGCTGCTCGTCGTGGATGACGACCCGCGGATGGCGGAGCTGCTGGAGACCACCTTGGGCCTCGCGGGCTACACGGTGGCGACCGCGGGCTGCGGTGCGCAGGCCCTGAGCGCGTACGAGGCGCAGCCCCCGGATCTGCTGGTGCTGGACGTCATGTTGCCCGACATGGACGGTTTCCGCCTGTGCCGGCGGCTGGTGGAGAACGGGGCGCGGCTGCCGGTGCTGTTCCTGACCGCGCGCGATTCCGTCGAGGACCGGGTGACGGGCTTCGCCATGGGGGCGGACGACTACCTCACCAAACCCTTCAGCCTCCCCGAACTGCTGGCCAGGGTGCACGCCTTGCTGCGGCGCGCGGGCCGGTCCGCGGAGGAGAGTCCGATGCTGCGTTTCGCCGACCTGAGCGTGAACGAGCGCAGCCGGCGGGTGCGCCGCGGGGACCGGCTGATCGCGCTGTCCCCGACCGAGTACAAGCTGCTGCGCTACCTGCTGATCAATGCCGACCAGGTGATGTCGAAAGAACAGATCATGGACCACGTCTGGCAGCACCGCTTCGGAGCGGGCGTCGTCGAGAAGCTGGTGTCCCGGCTGAGGGCGAAGGTGGACGACCGGTCCCCCGCCCTGATCCACACGGTGCGCGGCTTCGGCTACAGCCTGCGCCTGCCCGGAAGCGGCTGAAGTGGCCGCCGCCTGGCGCGGCTCCTTGCGGGCGCGGCTGATGGTCGGGGTCGTCCTGCTGGCGGCCGGGGGCATGGTGGCCGTCAACGCGGTGTCGCTGATCGGGCTGCGCCTCAACCTCATCGATGTCGCCGACGCCACGCTCGCCAAGGCCCGCACCGCCGTGCAGCACCGGCTGAACGACCGGGCGGCCCCGGTCAACTCGGCAGGACTCAACTCCCTCATCCCCGACGGCGTGTACGTCGCGCTGGCCGACGACCACGGCAAGGTGGTCGCCCAGACCCCGGCACGTGACCTGGGCGGGCAGCTCCGCGCCCGCCCCGACCTGCCGTCGCCGGTCCCGGACAGCTTCGCCGACCGTCCCCGCACCCTGTCGGCGAAGAGTGCGCCCGTACCCCGCTACCGCGTCCTGAGCTTCCCCGTCGGCCCGTCCGCCACGGTCCGGCCCGCGCCCGGCGCACCGCCCCAGCGGTTCAGCACGGTCGTGGTCGCCAAGAGTCTCCAGCCGGGGGAGGACGTCGTCTACTGGCTGATCGGCGCCGATGCCGCCGCCACGCTGGCCGCGCTCGGCGGCATCGTGCTCCTCAGCCGCGGCGTACTCCGCGTGGGCCTGCGGCCGTTGCGCGACATGGCCGCCACCGCGAAGGCCGTCGCCGACGGCGACATCGACCAGCGCATCGAGGTCGCCCGACGCCACTCCGAGGTGGGAGAGGTCGCCACCGCCCTCAACCGGGCGTTCGACGAACGGCAGCGGTCCGAGGAACAGCTACGGCAGTTCGTGGCCAACGCCTCGCACGAACTGCGCACCCCGCTGACCACGATCCGCGGCTGGGCGCAACTCCATCTGCACGGTCTGGCCCAGGATCCCGAACTCATCGAGCGGGCGATGCTGCGCATCGAGGGCGAGGCGGCCCGGATGCACGCCACGGTCGAAGAGCTGCTGCTGCTCGCCCGGCTCGACCAGGGCCGCCCGCTCGCCGGCGCACCGGTGAACCTCGGCACGCTCGTCAAGGAAGCCGTCGGCGATGCCCGGGTCCGCGACCCCGGCAAGCCGGTCACCGTCGAGCTGGAGGGCGAGGTCTTCGCCTGCGGCGACGAGGACCGGCTCCGGCAGGTGCTGCAGAACCTCCTGAGCAACGCACTGCGCTACACCCCTTTGGGCACCCCCATATCGGTGGGCGCCCGTGCACTGCCCGGCGACACGGTGGAGCTGACGGTCCGCGACCAGGGCCCCGGTATGCCCCCCGAGACCGCCGAGCGCATCTTCGAACGCTTCTACCGCGGCGAGGAGTCCCGCGACCCGGCCGCCGGCGGCACGGGCCTGGGCCTGAGCATCGTCAAGTCGATCGCCGAAGCACACGGCGGCACGGTGACGGTCCACACCGCACCCGGCAAGGGCAGCACCTTCACCGTCATCCTGCCTGCGCCACGATGAGCGGCCGGCGGCGTCCTCACCTCAGACGAGGTAGCGCTGGTCCAGGCTTTTCGGCGAGAGGGCCGGATAGCCGAGGAAACGCCTGCGGGGTGCGGGCTGGGGCGGTTCGGCGGGAGCGGGGACGAGTTCACGGACGCGGGGGTCGACCGTCATCAGCCTCGGTGCAAAGGAAACATCGAACTTCTGGGCCGCTGCCTCGAGGTGGTAGACCACGCCCTCGTGGACGACGTTCTCCTTCCGGGTCGCCAGATAGACGAACTGCGGATCGATCTCGTGCAGCAGGCGCTTCGGTATCCGCGCCGGGAGTGTCAGAGCGTAGTAACGCGGCCAGTTCTTCAGCCGGTGGCGTTCCAGCCAGGAGCGGCCGAAGGGGCGGAGGCTGGTGAACATGGCGAAGCTCCATTCAAGCTTCACCCCTGCTACGACCAGCAGGAAGTTCAGGACGAAGGCCAGTGCGACCAGTGCGTGGACGAGCGTGGCCGGGCCGCCCGAGGGCGCCGGGCCGAGCGCTTGGGACGACACCGCGACCGCGCACAGCGCCCCGTATACCGCCCCCTGGTAGAAGTCCTTGTACAGCCAGCTGTGTGACCGGGGGCCGGTGGCCGTGCGCCCGGTCGCCAGCGCGAGCAGGCCGGTGGACAGCGCCGCGAGCCAGACAGGACCGGAGCCACCGGGCAGCTCGACCCGGCCGTCCGGGGAGAACGCGGTCACCCACAACGCCATGGCCACCACCGAGAAGGGGAAGTTGCCCGAGACTCCGAAGACCAGGTGCATGAGGACCGCGAGCCACAGACTCCAGCGCACCCCGCCCGGGACGCACAGCAGAAGGCCGGCGGCGAGCTCCGCCACGATCACCCCGGCCGGGACGGCCTTCAGCAGCCGGCGGTGAATCGGCAGGCCGAGCAGACGGAAGTAGTGGGCGGTGACGACCCGGCCCGCGCTCCGCTCGGTGAACAGGTATTCGTCATTGATCTTGAGCAGAGCCGCGGTCAGGTAGACGCCGGCAAGGACGTCTTGCGCAAAGACGGGATGCAGGTGCACCGGCGTGAATGCCATGACCGCTGCCGCCACCGCCCCCAGCCAGGAATGGTCGGAAAGACGCCGGTGCGTCGCAAGCATCCAGTAGAAGGCCAATACGACAGCGATGGCCCGCCCGCCGAGCGAGGGCAGGCTCAGGACGGCCAGCAGAGCCAGCGGGAGGGCCACCACTTGGCCAAAAACCGCCGCCGCGCGGGGCAGCCGCATTCCGAATACCGGCGCAAAGTGGTTCCCCACCCCCGAGAATCCATATTCCCAGTGCCTATTGACCTGGTGAAAGAGCAGACTGGCCACGACAAGAGCAATGGGCGTGATCTGGAAAGTCATTCCGAGTCCCCCGATGGGTTACCTTTTTGCGCCTTCGGGGTGGATGCCATACGACGGCCCACGGGAGCCCTTTGGCCGCACGCGCATGCCGCAAAACCCCGCGTGGCTGATGCTCGACTTCCACGACTTCAAGATCCTGCATGGAGTCGCACCGACCGTCAAGAGCCCTCCGGGCCGCCCGCGGATTCGCTCGCCCCGCTGCCGGCGCGGCTTGCCCCAGGGCCGTTTGAGGCCCACCCGAGGGCCTGCCGCGGCCCACCGAGGGTCGACCGAGACCTACCGAGACCCGTCCGGACCCGCACGACGCCGCTGACCTGCAGATTCATTGAATTCTCCCATTCCTCCCTTCTGCCGTTGGCCACGGAATGGAAGATTCCCACCAAGAGATGATCGCCGATTCCGCAGCTTCGGTAAATAACTCCAAAACCGTGTCACCATTTTCTTTGAACGTGCTATTCGCGCGAATAGTCGGGACGTGAAAACGGAATACTAACGTCCATCGGCAGGCGGGAACGGACGTCCGATAAATCCTCTGGACGAGTGATCAGAGCACGAGGTAGCGTGCCGTCGGCGCTTACAGAAGCGTCGGCACTTCCCTCAATTAATGATTGGGAGAAAGACATGGCTGAGGTAATTCTCGACACCGCCAGCGACGTTGCGGAGCTCTCCGGCGAGGACTTCGAGGGCCTGTTCGCGGACGCCCCGCTGGTCATCACCGACAGCGAGGTTCGTGACTAATCACGTCACGCCAGGCGGTTCGTGCTGATTGAACCGCGCAATTCGGTTCGACGGCACAGCGCTGAAAAAAGGGGGCAGGGCATGGCGGTTCATGTGTTCGTTGGGCCGTCGTGCCCTGAACCTCTCGTACGGCAGAGCCACCCTGGTTTTGTCCTGCACGGGCCGGTCAAACACGGCGACCTCTTCTCGGCCGCGCTCGCCGAGGGGGATGTCGTCGTGATCGTGGACGGGATCTACCACCACCGTCTGGCACTGCGCCACAAGGAGATCCTCGACGTCCTGGCGCGGGGCATCGCCGTGATCGGAGCAGCCAGCATCGGCGCCCTGCGGGCGGCCGAACTCGACGGGTTCGGCATGATCGGCGTCGGCCGTGTCCACCGCTGGTACCGCACCGGCGTCTTCGAGGGCGATGACGCGGTGAGCGTGGCCCACAGCGAGACCGGCTCGCCGGCAGGGCTCAACATCCCCCTGGTCAACCTCCACACCGCGATGCTGGCCGGCTGCGACGCCGGAGTCCTGGGACGGGATTCGGCCCACCGCCTCATGGCGCGGCTGGAGAGCGAGTACTACCCGCTGCGCACCCCCGAGCGTGTGCGCTCCCTCATCAGGCAGTGCGACGAGACCGCATTTGCCGACTGGTACGAGCAGCGCTTGGGCGCCGACCCGGACGCCTTCGACCAGAAGCGGGCCGACGCCCTCGAGGCCTTCGCGCTCGCCGAACGGCTCGACACCCTGGCGCAGCCCTCGTCCCCCGGCGCGGCGAGCGGCGAACGCGACTGGCGTACCGAGTACCACCGGCGCTGGCGCAACCGCTTCGCCACGGCCACCCCTGACCTGCACCACCGGCTCGCCTACCAGCAAATCTTCGACGCCGGCTTCCCCGACGTCTGGTGGGACTTCCTGAACGGCTCGTCCGCCGCCGGGTCCCCAGCCGCCTCCGACGGGTTCCGGGGCCATGTGCGGCAGCAGCTGGGCCCGGTCGCCGTCCCATGGCTCGACGACTCCGCGATGCGGTCCCGGATCACCGCGGTCATCTGCCCGCTTCCCGACCTGGCGGATCCCCGGGAAGCCAAGCTGCTGCTGCGCCGTGAATCGGCCGAGGACCGGGCCCGGGTCGCCGACTGGCTGGAACAGATGCGGCAGCACCTCGAAACCCATCCCGGGCGCAGCCTCGGCCAGATCCGAGAAGCGGTGTGCACACGCCTGCTTGCGCGGATCTGGGACGTGGACACCGGCAGCGAGCTGACCATGGAGTGCGGCCGGAGGGGATTCCCCTCGCCGCGCCAAGCCGCCGGTGCCTTCCGTCCGTTCGCGCTCGCCTACTTGTCCGGCCAGACGGCCCGGACTGCGGAGACGGCGGAGACGGCCCCAGCGGCCCGGACGAGCGGAGCGCGCGGCCATGTCTAAGGTCAGACTGCCCGGGACGCACCGTGCGGTGGCGCCGGAGACCACCTGGGCCCGGCTCGCACCCCGGCTGCGTCAGTACGGCATCAGCCGGGTCGCCGACGTCACCCGCCTCGACAACATCGGTATCCCTGTCTACCTCGCCGTACGGCCCGAGTCCGAGACCCTGGCCGTCTCCCAGGGCAAGGGTGCCTCGCCGATTCTCGCGAAGCTCTCCGCCGTGATGGAATCCGTTGAGCTGTGGTACGCCGAGCGGCCCACGCTCGACACCTTCACCGCCACGGCCGGGAGCCTCGGTCTCCCGTATTGCCTGACCGATCTGAACCTCCGTACGACGGGTGAGTGGATCCAGCAGCTCGAACTGGATTGGGTCTGGGCCTCTTCACTGGCCGACGAGAGGCCGGTACCGGTTCCGCTGGACCTCGTCCGGCTCTCGTACAGCGGAGAGCACTACTGGCGCCACCGTCTCTTCGAGACGAGCAGCACCGGACTCGCCTCCGGAAACACCTTCCCCGAGGCATGTCTCCACGGGCTGTACGAAGCGGCCGAACGGGACGTCCTGGCAGCCCACCCGTCCCGTACCGACCCCGGACGCCTTTTCATCGACCCGGCGACCGTCCGCAACCCCCATCTGCGCTCCTTGATGCGCCGGCTCACCGACGCCGGAGTCGCGTTCGAGATCACCTGCATTCCGAACCGGTTGGGGATACCGACGTTCGCCGCCTTCGTCTGGTCGCCGCTCTTCCCCCTCGTGTGCGCCGGTTCCGGCAGCCACATGGACCCCGGTGTCGCGCTGTCCCGTGCGCTCACCGAGGCCGTACAGAGCCGGCTGACCGAAATCAGCGCCACCCGCGATGACATTCCGTCGGACCAGGACACGGCTCGGGACGCGAGTGCGGACCCCGGCTTCCGCCCCCACGCCGAGGGGGTGAGCCTCGACGACGCGCTGAGCGGTCACGGCGGCAGCTACGACGACATGGAGGAGGAGCTGGCGGTGGTCACACAACGGCTGACGGACGCTACCGGCCACGCCCCCCTCGCGGTACGGCTGTCCGGGCCGGCCGATCCGTTCAGTGTCGTACGGGTCGTCTGCCCCGGGCTCTCCTATGCGGAAGGGCGCACCCTCTCCCCCTGACCGCCAGGGCCATGACGCGCAGGATCAGTGATGCGAGGTTTCCAGTGAACATTCAGCGGGGCAGCTTCCAGCACTCGGAAGGCTACGTTCTCGAGTACGAGGTGACCGAACCCGAGACCCTTACCAGTCCTTATCTGCACATCCTCTTCCACGGCTTCAGCCGCATCGAGAAGCACGTCCCCCCGGTGTTCGCGCGTAAGCAGTGGAAACAGGCGGACCGGTCCGTGTGCCTCTCCTTCTCCGACCCCATCCACCGCTTCACCCAGGACTCGTGCTGCGGCTGGTTCCTGCTGGGCGAGGAGGAGTTCGTACCGAAGATGTACGAGCTGCGCGCCTCCCTGCTGGAGCGCCACGGGCTCAAGGGCACCGTGTGGCACGGCCTGTCGTCCGGAGGATACGCGGCACTCAAGCACTGCATGCGGGCGGGGGGCGACGACCTCGCGTTCGTCATCTCGCCGCACAACGAGCCCACCGTTCTTCCGCAGTGGGAGCGGGAGGCCGCACCGTTCCGCCACCTGCCCGGCATGGCCGCTCCGGAGACCATGACCGACATCATCGAGGACTGGGCCGCGCCCGGCAGCTCGCGCTTCCTGCATGCGCTGGTGTCGGAGAAGGACTCCTACTTCGCGCTGGAGCACCTACGCCCCCTCATCCGGAGCCTGCACGGTCACGAGAGCGCCCGGGCGGTCATGCTCCGTGACGGCCGGGGCCACGGATTCATCAAGGACGCCGACTACGACTCCCAGCTCAACGAGGCGATCCAGCGCTGGGAGGCCCACCGGGCGCGTCACTCCGCCACCGCGGCAGCCACCGCCGAATGACGCATCCGCCGGATCGCAGAGAGGAGTACGCAGTGTCCGAGGTAAAGATCATCCTTTCCACCCCGCTCGCCCGGTTCGCCGACGGCGAGACCAAGTTCCAGGTGCCGGCCGGCACCTTCCAAGAGGTCATCGACAAGGTGTACGAGCGCCACCCGGCTCTGCGGCTGCGCCTGGCGGACGGCGCGGGGGCGCTCCTCCCCTTCGTCAGCGTCTATGTCGGTGAGGACAACATCCGCGATCTCGGCACCCCGGACATCGAAGTGCCCCCGCGGACCACCGTGATGATCATGTCGGCGGTGGCCGGTGGATAGTCCCGCAACTCAGCGGACCATCCGCCAGGCCGCCACCGGCGACGCCGGGGCCGTCCGCGAGCTCTACGGAGCCGGCGAGGTCGAGGAGTTCGCCCTCCGGCTGTCGGACCGGCACACGGCGCCCGGCACCACGCACTACGTCGTCGAGTCGGACGGCCAGATCGTCGCGGCCTTCGCGCTCACCGCGCTCGGCCGGCTGCGGCCCGGTGGCAAGGTCCGGCTGATGCTGCACGAGATCAAACTCCGGCCCAGTTACCGGGGCACCAGCGTCGCCGAGGACATCCTCGGCTGGCTGGCGACCGACCTCGGTGTGGGCACCGGGCGGGAGCTGCTCACGCTGGCTCCGCTGGGCCAGCAGCCCTCCAGCTTCCAGCGGTTCGGGCTGACGGAGTCCCACCAGGCGTTCAAGTGGCCCGTCCGGGACGGAGGCATCCGCACATGACGGAGGATCGAGAGCTCCCGCACGGTCCGGAGTTCACCAACTGGCTTGCCGGATTGCGGTCCTGGGCCGGAAAGGCCCCGGAAGAAGCCACCGCCTGGCGTGCGGCGGGCGCTCAGGGGCTGCTGTCCCTGGCCGTTCCCGAGGCCGCCGGCGGCGCCGGGGCCGGCTACGAGGCGGCCTGCCTCGCCCTGGAGGCATTCGCCGAGGAGAGCGGGCTGAGCGGGCTGCCCTTCTCCATGGCGGCACAGATGTGGGCCTGCCAGGAGCCCCTTCTCGAATTCGGCAGCGAGGCCCAGCACGCCAGGTACCTGCACCCCCTCACGGCGGGCACGGCCGTGGGCGCCTTCGCCGCCACCGAGTACGACGCGGGCTCGGACCTGCTGTCCCTGCAGACCCACGCCGAGCAGGATGCCGAGGGGCGATGGCGGCTCAACGGCGCCAAGACCTTCGTCACCAACGGACCGACCGCCGATATCTTCGTGATCATCGCCCGCACCGCCGAAGGCAGCTCGCTCTCCGGCCTCACCGCCTTCCTGGTCCCCCGGGACACCCCCGGCCTGCAGATCGGCAAGGTGATCGAGAAGTCCGCGCTGGCGGGCGCACAGCTGTGTTCGCTGCTCATGGACGACTGCGTGGTGGACGACACCGACCGGCTGGGCGGCGCCGGCGGCGGATTCGCCGTCCTCATGCATGCGATGCGCTACGAGCGTGCCTTCATCCTGGCGCCTGCCCTGGGGCTGATGGCCAGGGCACTGCACCACGCGGTCGACCACTCCCGCTCCCGCAGCCAGTTCGGCCGGCCGCTCAGCTCGTACGACACGATCCGCCAACGCCTGGTCCGGATGCACATGAGCCTGACCAGCGCGCGGGAACTGCTCTACGCCACGGCCCGGGCGGCCGACGGAAACCGGCTCGAACACAGCCGGTCGTCCTTGACGAAACTGCACGTCAGCACGGAGTTCAACCGGTTCTGCCAGGAGCTGCCGGATCTGTACGGCGGCTACGCGCTGCTACCGGAGACGGGCGCCCTCGCGCTGACGGCCGACGCGGTGGCCAGCCGGTACTACTCCGGCACCTCCGATATGCAGATGAAGATCATTGCTGAAGGGCTGGGTTTGTGATGACAGAAGACTCCGTACTCAAGGCCGTCCTCGCCGCGGTCCGCGAGGTGGCGCCGGGAGCCGAAATCTCCGACGACACCGCCCTCATCGCCCAACGGGTCATCGATTCGCTGTCCCTGCTCAGCCTGGTCTCTCTCCTGGAGAAGGAGTTCTCCGTCACCATCAGGGACTCGGAAATCCTCCCGGCCCACTTCGAGAGCCCGCTCGCCGTCCGGGCCTTCTTGAAGTCCAAGGGCTGCTGATGGCGGCCGGCCGATCCCTCGCCGACGACCTGCGGGCGACCGCCGCCCGCCACGGCGACCGTACCGCCGTCATCGACGGAACCACCACGCTCAGCTATGCCGAACTGGACGGCATCGCGGAACACCTCGCCCAGGCACTGCGCGCGCGGGGCGTCACTCCCGGCGATTGTGTCGTCTGGCACGGGGCGAAGTCCTCGCTGGCGGTGGCGGCCGTCCACGGCATTCTCCGCTCCCGGGCGGGCTACGTCCCGATCGATCCGGACGGGCCCATCGCCCGCGCCGAGCTCATCGCCGGCCGCTGCCTCCCCCGCGCCATGGTGGCGGACGCCGGGGCCCGGGACCAGTGGCGCACGGTCGCCCCCGGGCTCGTATGGGAGAAGCTGCCCCTCGGCCCCGAACCGGTCGGTGAACTGTGGTGCGCAGTCCCCACGGACGCACCACGCGCCCCGCTGGACGATCTCGCTTATGTGCTCCACACGTCCGGCAGCACCGGTCTTCCCAAGGGCGTGGTCCACACCCACGCCAGCGCCTCGGCATTCGTCGACTGGTCGGTCCAGGAGCTGGGGCTCACGGAGCGCGATGTCATCATCAACTCCGCACCGCTGCACTTCGACCCGACGACGCTCCACCTCTTCGGTGCCGCCCGGACAGGCGCCGCGGTCGCCCTGATGCCCGCCTCCGCCGCGCCCTTCCCCGCCGCGCACATCGACTTCTGCCGCCAGGTCGGCGGCACCGTCTGGTACGCGGTGACCTCGACCCTCGCCTGGCTCACCCGCAGGGGCAAGGAGCTGCTGCCGGAACTGCGGGGGCTGCGTGCGGCCGTGGTCGGCGGCGAGGTGCTGCCGCCGGACGAGGTGAACGTGCTGCTCTCGGCCCTGCCGGGGATCCGGCTGCTCAACGTGTACGGACCGACCGAGAGCAACGTCTGCACGTTCCACGAGATCCGTGGCCCCCAGCAGCCCGACGCCGTCATCCCCATCGGGAGGGTGCTGCCGGGCGCTGAGATCGCTGTGGTGGACGAGCGGCTGGAAAGGGTGGAGCCCGGTTGCCCGGGCCAGCTTCTGGTCCGCGGAGCCATGCTGATGGAGGGCTATCTGGACCCCGAGCAGACCGCCCGCGCTTTTGTCCGCACCGCTGACGACCGGCGGTGGTACGCCAGCGGTGACCTGGTCCGGGAGAACTCCGCGGGAGAGCTCGAATTCATCGGCCGCGAGGACGCCCAGATCAAGTCGCGTGGCTTCCGGGTCGAGCTCGGGGAGATAGAACGGCACCTCCACTCGCTCGACGGTGTTCACGAATGTGTCGCGGTGGCGACACCGGACGCCGTCTTCTCCAACGTGATCACCGCTTTCGTGACGGCGGATCACCTCGACGACGTCAAGCCGCTGCCCGATGTGCTGCGGGCCCGGCTGCCGCACTACATGGTGCCGGAGCGCCTTGTCCTGGTCGCGGATGAGCTGCCCAGGAACTCCAACGGGAAGGTCGACCGGAAGGCTCTGTCGGAGCTGGCCGCCCGGCCGGAGCTTGATGACACCCCCGGGCTGACGGTCGTCCACTGAAGGAAGACAGAACTGTGACCCTACCCTCCGCCGACGTCAGCGCCTTGCCCGATGAGACGGTCGAGGTCCTCAAAGTCCCGGACTTCCGGCTGCTGTGGGCCGCGAACGGATTCCGGTACGCGGCCTCCGAGGTTGCCGGGTTCGCGCTGCCCCTCACCGCGCTGCTGCTGCTGCATGCACCGCCGCTGATGATGAGTCTGATCTTCGTCTGCAGCCGGGCCGGGTTTTTGGTGATGGGGCTCCCGGCCGGTGTCTGGATCGACCGCTGGCGCAAAAAGCCGGTACTGATCTGGGCGGACGTGGTGTACGCCGTGGCCTTCGGCAGCATACCGGCCGCCTACTTCCTCCATGCCCTCACCGTGGCCCAACTGCTCGTGGTGGCACTGATGGTGAGCCTGGCAGGCGTCTTCTTCGACGTGGCACACAGCAGTGTGCTGCCCTATGTGCTCCCCAGACGCCGGGTGGCGGACGGCAATGCCCGGCTGCAGACGTCCGAGACCGCCCTCCAGGCGGTCTCCCCCAGCGTTGCCGGTGTCCTGACGCAGAGCGTCGCGGCCCCCGTTCTCTACTGCTTCGCCGCTGTCTGTCACCTGACGTCGGTCGTGCTGCTGCGTCGCATCCAGCCGGACGGGGACATCGCCCGCGGCAAGGGCGAGTCCGAACGGAGGTTCCGGCGTGAGATCGCGGACGGCATCGGCATCCTCTTCAAGCAGCCTCTGCTCCGCCTGCTGCTCAACCAAGCGGCCCTGAACAACATCGGCGCGGGCATCATCCTGGCGATGCTTCCGGTGTTCCTCCTCAAGGAGATCGGCGTCGCCCCCTGGCAGTTCGGGCTGCTGTCGACGCTCGGTGCACTGGCCGGGCTCACCGCCTCCCTGGTGGCCCCCGGATTCCGGCGCCGGTTCGGTGAGATACGGATGACGCTGGTCTTCTCCGCCCTGACCCCGGTCGCTGTCCTGGCGGCACCGCTGGCCGGCGTCTTCCGGGAGGTCGCCGTGCCGCTGGTCGCGCTGGCGGAGGTCCTGATCGGCTTCGCCATCGTGGGCCGGTCGGTGTCCACGGCCGGGCTGCGGGCCCGGGTGACACCGAACGCGTACATGGGCCGGGTCACGGCGGCGTACAGCGTCGTCGTGCAGGGAGCCACGCCCCTCGGCGCGCTGGCCGGCGGCCTGATCGCCAACCAGTGGTCCACCGGTACGGCCCTGTGGGCGGGCGGGCTGGCCATGGGTGTCCCCCTTGTCCTGCTGCTGCTCTCCCCCCTGCGCCGCTACCGCACGCTCCCCGCCGAGTGGGAGGTCTGATCGCCATTCTTCGCCGACAAGCCGCGTCCCCGCCTCCCCCCACCACCGCATAGCTCACCTGGAGAATCCCGTATGACCGCACTGGATCAGGCCGCTGCCGCATATGAGGAGCACGGCTTCGCCATCATCCGCAATGTCATCCCCGAGGACCTGCTCGAAGAGGCACGTGCCCATGTCGAGTGGCTGACGGCCAGGTACCCGGAGCTTCGGCCCGAGCACTTCCACCACCCGCTGATCCGCAATGACGCCTTCTGGGTCCGCCTCATATCGGACCCGCGGCTTGTGGACATCGGCGAGCACTTCCTGGGCCCGGACCTTGCCTGCTTCACGGCGCATTACGTCTGCAAGCCGCCCTACGACGGCCATCCCGTGCTGTGGCACCAGGACGGTGCGTACTGGAAGCTGACGCCGATGAACGCCCTCACGGTGTGGCTGGCCATCGACGAGAGCACCACCCGAAACGGCTGCCTGCGCATGATCCCCGGCAGTCACAAGCTGCCGCTGCACGAACCGAGCCTGCGCACGGACCAGCCCAATATGCTCTTCTCGGAGGCCGACAGCGGGCTGGTGGGCGAATGGGCCGAGAAGCAGGGCATCGTCGACATCGAGCTGAACCCCGGTGATGTCTCGATTCACCATCCTCATCTGCTGCACTGCTCGGAGGCGAATACGTCACCGAAGCGGCGCTGCGGACTCGACATCGGCTATATCTCCACCGCCACCCGCATCGAGAGCGACGGGCTCTACCTGGACCCCGTGCTGGTGCGCGGCACGCCCATCGAGGGCGTCAACACCTACCGTGACCTGCCGCGGTACTCGCCCGGCGAAACCGTTCCGTTCGCCGGCCATGAGACGTGGAACGACCGGCCCGGCGTCGCCCCGGCCGGCCCCCCGGCCGGGGAAGCGCCCCTCACCACAACCGAGCGGATGATCGAGCGGCTGCGGGAGGGCACTGTCGCGCGCTGAACCGGGCGTGCACAGCGGACTCGACGAATCACAGACGGCTCCGTGGTGGGGCCCGGGGAAGGGCGGACCAGGAAATGCAGAGAGTTGTCTATATGCAGGACCGGGACGACGGCCAGCGGATGAAGGACGTCATCTATGTCCATCCGCCCAGCTACAAGGGCGAGGAGTTCCCGAACCCCGCCGGCCTGCCGCGCCCCGTGGTGGGCGGGCTGCCCTTTCCCTGGGTCACCCCCATGGCAGACGGTAAGCCGCTGTTCCGTGAGATCGAGCGGGTGAAGGCGGAACTCTGCCGCCGGCTCTGGGGCTGTCAGGTGTGCGGGAACGACCTCGACAGCACGGCCTGGGTGGCACTCAAGGAGCCCGCGGAGGGGTCGGCGGTGGTCTCCTCCGCCGCCATCCATCCCGCATGTCTTCGGCTGGCGGTGCAGTACTGCCCCGTGCTCGGCGACCCGGCCATGGGCTATGCGTTCACGGAGGTGTACGAGGACGACATCGTCGCCGTGACCGACGAGTCACCGCACCGGAACGGCCGGGCCCCGGCGGCCCGTTGGCATCTGCGTCCGGCCGCAGAAACATCCCGGCCCGAGCGGGTCCGTACCTTTCATTCGCTCTCCGATGTGCGGGGCTGAACTCTCCGCAGACTGCACAGCCGGCACGGACCCGGACACCGGAAGAGGTCTGAAGCCGGACCGCCACCAGGCGAATTCATCGCAATTCATTCGCGGAATAAGTACCGCCGGTATGTAAATTCAGCACATCCGAGCCAGGGAATCACGCAGCATCACGACACCTTAAAATTACCGCAAAGCCATGGCTTCGGGTATTGGCGAGCGACGCACCGAAATGCGAACGTACATGTCAACCAACTCCAGGAGGAATCATGCTGGATCAGCTTCAGAAGCCCCTTGAGGCGACCACGGAAGACATCGACAGCATTGTTGCGGCGCGAGAGCTGACACGGGAAGACTTCGATGCGCTCTTCGCGGACGAGTCGCGGATCGCCACCGCCTGGGAAGTTGTCGACCCCTCGTAAGGAAATTGAACCACGAAGCAATCAGCGCATTCCCGGCGGGGAATGACTGCTTCGTTCAATTTTTCAGGTCGGCTTGAGATACACCCCGGAAGGGCCCGTCTTCCCTGAGTTTCGCCGATGGATTCTCCGGGAAGCCCGGGCCCTCTCCGCGTGGAAAAGAGACCGGGGAAGGGAAGGGCTTGACAGTCCATGCGTTCGTCGGGCCGTCGTGCCCCGCTTCCATCCTGCTCAAGCACTATCCCGATGTTGTCCGCCATGGTCCGGTCGGGCACGGCGATCTCTTCGTCGGGAACATCACGGCGGGAGATGTCGTCGTCATCATCGACGGCGTTTACCATCATCGCCTGGCTCTTCGGCACAAAGAGATTCTGGACGCCATGGCACGAGGCGTCACCGTGGTGGGGGCGGCAAGCATCGGCGCACTGCGGGCGGCCGAACTCTCGACGTTCGGCATGTCAGGGGTCGGTCAGATTTACCAATGGTTCTGTGACGGCACCTTCGACGGGGACGACGCGGTCAGCGTGGCGCACAGCGAGTCCGGGGACCCGACGGGTATCAATGTGCCGCTGGTCAACCTCCATGCCGCGATGCTCGCCGGCTGCCGGGCCGGAGTACTCCGCGAAGAATCGGCTTCACGGCTGCTGGCACTTCTTGAGCAGGAGTACTATCCGCTCCGCAGCACCGAACGCGTCCTCTCGATTGCGGAGGCAGGCGGTGAGCCCGCATTCGCGTCATGGTATCGCGCCCAACTCCGGCAAGATCCGTTCGCCTTCGACCAAAAGCTCGCGGACAGCCTGGCAGCTCTCGATTTTTCCACGCATGTGCGGCCATCGGAAACTGCCACCTCCCTCGGAGTCGACTTCGGCCGAGATTGGCGCACCGAGTACGTGAGCCGCTGGCGCCAAAGATTCACCATGAGTTCCGGGACATCCATGCTGCACCGGTTGGCCTATCGGCAGATCTTCGATGAAGATTTCCCTCGGACATGGTGGGAGTACATGCAGCAGTATTTTCGCTCGATGTCTCCAGGAACAGGCGATGGTCTTGGTCATTTCGTAGCGCACGAACTCGGCACGACGGCCAGGGAATGGATCGACGATCCGATTCTTCGCACCCGCATCACCACGCTGATATGCCCTGTGCCGGATCTCGGCGAACCGTGGCAGAACGATCTTCTGCTCCGCGGCGAAACACGGCACGACAGGCAGGTGATGTCCGATTGGCTACGCCTGACCGGGGAGCATCTGGACCGTCATCCCGGGAGAAGCCTGTCGCACATCCCCCAATCCACCTGCCGGCACTTGCTGGCGCGCATCTGGAATGTGGAGGAAGACCTCCTACCGGAATGCGGACGGCGAGGATTCGCTTCGCTGCGGCAGGCAGCCGAGGCGCTGAGACCCTTTACCATCGGCTATTTGTCCCAGGTGACAGAAGCGGCAGCAAGCGGGGCACACGCGGATGACTAAAGTCAGATTGCCCGGTACGCACCGGGCTGTGGGGCCGGACACCACATGGTCACGCCTCAGCCCGCAGCTGAGCCGGTACGGAATTACCCGCATCGCCGATGTCACCCGTCTCGACGACATCGGCATCCCCGTCGTCCTCGCGGTGCGTCCGGCATCCGAGACGCTGGCGGTGTCGCAGGGAAAGGGTGCGTCAAAGATCCTGGCCAAGCTATCTGCCGTCATGGAATCCATCGAACTCTGGCATGCCGAGCGGCCGCCCCTGGAACCCTTTGCGGCGCCTGCCGAAAGCCTCGGTCTTCCCTATGCACTCACCGATCTGAACCTTCGCACCATGGGTGCATGGGCCGACAAGCTCCGGTTGTCATGGGTGTGGACGCGTCCGGTGCTCGGTGGCGACCCAGTGCCTGCACCATGGGACCTCGTCCAGCTTTCCTACAGCGGGGACCACTTCACCCGCCCCAAGATCTTCCACACCAGCAGCACGGGCCTGGCATCAGGAAATACCTTCACCGAAGCGTGTCTGCACGGGATGTATGAGGCCATCGAGCGCGACGTTCTGGCCGGCCGGGAAAGCTACGGCGGCAACAGTCGCTTGCTCATCGACCCCAGGACGATTCGGGATGAGCATCTGGTCTCGCTCCTCGACCGACTGAGCCGCGCGGGGGTCGAGGTCCACATCACCTGCCTCCCGAACCGGTTCGGGGTGCCGACTTTCACCGTGTTGATCTGGTCGCCGCTCTTTCCCGTTGTGTGTGCCGGTTCCGGCACACACATGGATGCGAACGTCGCACTGTCCAGGGCGGTGACCGAAGCCGCGCAAAGCCGTCTCACCGAGATCAGCTCCACAAGGGATGACATCCCTTCCGGCTTCGCACTTCCGAGAGATGCCTGTGCGGCTCCCGGCTTTCGCCCCCACGACGAAGGCATCGATTTTGCGGACGCCGTACGCGGCCAGGGCGGGGACTTCGACGACATGGAGTGGGAACTCAAGACGGTCGTGGGGCGAGTCAACGACGCCGTCGGCCATGAACCCCTGGTCGCCGATCTCTCGACACAGCCCGATCTGTTCCGTGTCGTGCGCGTGGTCTGCCCGGGACTTGCCTACACGGAGGGGCGCACTCTCGCCTAGGAACTGTGTTCCCCGGAGACGGGGTGTGATCGGCGATGTCGGTCAACCGGCCGCAGGCCGCCACGCCCTGGCGACGGTCAGGCCCGCCGTGACGCCGGATCCTGGCCGTCGTCCTCCCCTGCCGGATGCCGCGCAAGCGCGGTCCAGGAGCGCAGGAGCAGGTCGAAGGCATCGACGACGACATCGTCGGGGATGCCGGCGGGGGCCAGCAGGCGCTGGATGAGCAGGCCGTCCTCCAGGGCGTGGACGATCAGGGCGAGGAACGCGGGGTCCGCCGGCGACTCGACACCGCGGGCGGCGAACGCCTGCTCCAGGCCGGCGGCATGGGCGTCGCGGGCGAGGAGTTCACGTTCGGCGAGCAGCGGTCGCAGCTCCTCGTTCCGCAGCGCGTGCAGGACGAGCTCCATGCGCAGGGCGAGCCATGCGGGCAGGTGCCGGGCGCGTTCGCGGTTCCAGGCCCGGAGTTTGTCGAGGGCGTCGGCGAAGGAGGCGGCGCCCTGGGTGAGGGCGCCGACTTCGTCCAGTTCGCGGCGGGTGCGGTGCTGCAGCAGCTCGGCGACCAGGGCGTTCTTGTCGTCGAAGTTCCCGTAGAAGGCGCCGCGGGTGTAGCCGGCGCGCTCGGCGATCTGCTCGACGGAGGTGCCGTTGACGCCGCGTTCGGTGAACAGCTCGGCGGCGGCGTCCAGCAGGCGGCCGCGGGTCTGCTGTCGGCTCTCTTCGCGGGTCAGGCGCTTGCGTTCGGGTGTCACCACCGCATCCTACGGCGCGCGCCCCGGCCAGATATTCAGTTCTGTATCCAAATACAGGTCTGTATCTTCAATTCGTATCTTCACTGCCTGAACGAAGGGAGAGCCCGATGGGGACAACCACGGAACTGTGGGCGCTGAAGGCGTCGGAGCTGGCGGAGCTGGTGGCTCGGGGAGAGGTGTCGGCAGCGGAGGCCGTAGAGGCGCACCTGGAGCGGATCGCCGCGGTGAACCCGCAGGTGAACGCGGTGACCCGGCTGCTGGAGGACAGCGCCCGGCAGGCGGCGTGGGAGACCGACCGGCGCCGGGCCGCCGGGGAGCGGCTGGGCCCG
This sequence comes from Streptomyces sp. 2114.4, assembly GCF_900187385.1. Lineage (NCBI taxonomy): Bacteria > Bacillati > Actinomycetota > Actinomycetes > Kitasatosporales > Streptomycetaceae > Streptomyces > Streptomyces sp. 2114.4. The sequence continues at coordinate 4,782,310 of NZ_FYEY01000001.1, read as the reverse complement.
CTGGCCGGGGTGCCGTTCACGGTGAAGGAGAACATCCACGTCGCCGGATCGGCGACCACGCACGGCGTGCCGTACTTCCGCGACTGGGTCGCGCCGTCGGACGCTCCCCCGGTACGGCGGCTGCGCGCGGCCGGGGCGATTCCGGTCGGCCGCACCAACATGCCCGACCTCGCGATCGCCGGAGTGCACACGGTCAGCCAGCTGTTCGGGGACACCGTCAACCCGTGGGACCCGCGGCGTACTCCCGGCGGCACCAGTGGCGGCGATGCGGTCGCGGTGGCGACCGGCATGGCGCCGCTGGGCCTGGGCAACGACTCCGGCGGGTCGGTGCGCAACCCGGCGACGTTCAACGGCGTCGCGGGGCTGAAACCGAGCTACGGACGGTTCCCGGCCGACCACCGGATGAGCGATCAGGAACCGGTCCTGGGCCACCAGCTCTTCCCCGTGGACGGGCCGCTGGCCCGGTCGGTGGCGGACCTGCGGGCGGCGTACGAGGTGCTGGCGGGCACGGACTGGCAGGACCCGCGGGCGGTCCCGGCACCGCTGTACGGACCACGGCCGGAAGCGCCGGTGCGGGTCGGCGTGGTGTTTGACCCCGGCGGCCGCGGCGACGTCCACCCGGACGTGCGCGCGGCGATCGAGGCGGCGGCCGCCGCCCTGGAGGACGCCGGGCACCCGGTCGAGGAGGTCGAGGTGCCACGGCTGCAGGACGCCCTCGACGGCTACGGCGCGCTCCTGCGCACCGAGTTCACCCTGGCCTGGCCCGTGCTCCGGCGGCTGCTCACCGACGACAGCGCCCGCCATATCGAGCTGGACACCCGACGCCACCCGGCCGTCGGCCTGGAGGAGTACCTGCGGCAGACCGGCGTGCGCCTCGGCGTCCAGCGCGCCTGGGCCCGCTTCTTCGAGGACTTCCCGCTGCTGCTCGGGCCGGTGTCCACGCAGCCGGCACCGGAGCCGGTGGTACCGCGGACCCCGGAGGAGCGCGACGCGATGATGTCGCCGATGCGTCTGCTGACCGCGACGACGTACGTGGGGGTGCCGGCCGTGGCCATACCCGCCGGTCTCGCGGCCGGCCTGCCGCAGGGCGTCCAGGTCGTGGCGGGGATGTACCGCGAGGACCGGTGCCTGGACGCGGCCCAGCGGATCGAGGAACGCCTGGGCGTACTCACCCCGGTGGACCCGCGCGCCCACCGGGCCGACAGACAGGAGAGCTGAGGGCCGCACGGAACCCCAGCTTCCACTCGGATCGTCAACTACCGCCCCTGCGCTGCAATTTGGCCATAAGTGGCTCAGAACCACTGCATTGGCGTCTTTGAGCCACCTTGGCCGACCAATTTCGGATGGCGATCGACGGCCGGCAGCCTAGAATCAGCCACATCGGCCGGTCGCCCGCCTGGCCGTTGCCGTGCACGGGTTCCGGGGGAGAACCACCGGGTGCCGCCGTAATGGCGGCACTCAATGACGTGTGCGGAGAACCACCGCGGGCGGGGTGCGCCGTCATCTCGGCACCTGGGTACGGAAGGACCGGGCCGGCGATCGGCCCGGCACGGGCCGACGCGACCGTCCGCGAACAGCCCCGTGCCCCTTGCTTCATGGAACCACCGGTCCCCACCGGCCTTGATCGGGAGGGACGCCCGTGGCGCGCCGTCGCGATCGCCGACCTGCTGCTTTTCATGAACCGCTGGAGCTTTCTGTGACCTCTCGCCCCGTCATCGCCGTCATAGGCGGTGGTGCCGCCGGAACCGCCTTCCTTGCCGCCTGCGCCCGTGAACTCTCCGCTGACAGCCGGGAGTTCGCCGCGGACATCCATGTCTTCGACCCGACGGACCGGTTCGGGCCGGGCGTCGCCTACGCACGGGACACCCACGCCGCCCTGTTAAACCGTCCGCTGTCGGCGATGTCCGTGGACTACAACGACCCGGGCCAGTTCCGCCGCTGGCTCAATCGCTCCGCGGAGCAGCTGCGTTCCACCGCCATCCCCCTGGACTGGAAGGCCGCCTCGGCCTTCGCTCCCCGCGCCGCCTTCGGCCACTACCTGGAGGGGGTCTTCGCCGGGGCGTGCGACGATCTCGAACACCTCGGCGCCCGGGTGACGACCGTACGCAGCTCGGTCACGGAGATCGCCGAGGTCACCGAGGGCGCCGGGGCCACGGGGACCGGCGGGGCCGCCGAAGGCCCGGACGCCTACACCATCACCACCGCGGACGGCATGACCTTCACCGCCGACAGCGTGATCCTGGCAGTCGGCACGCTGCCTCCCGTCGACGTTTTCGGCCTGGCCGGCGCACCAGGTTTCATCGCCCAGCCCTATCCGCTGGCACCGTCGCTGGCCTGCGTGGATCCCGCGGACCGGGTGCTGGTCCTGGGCACCGGGCTGACGGCCGTCGACAGCGCGCTCGTGCTCACCGAGCAGGGCGTCGGGGTCACCCTGGCCTCCCGCTCCGGCTTCGTACCGGATGTGAGGTCCAGTCCGGTATCGCGCTGGGACGATCCGGAACACTCCTTCGGCGGCCTGGAACTCGCCGCCCGGGGCGCCGTGACGCTCCGGGACATCTACGCCCTCATCGATTCCTCGCTCCGGGAGCACGGCACCAGCCTGCGAGACGCGGTGCGCCCGTACGCGGAACGGTGGCCCGCGGCGGAGCTGCTGCGGTCGCGGCTGGCCGACCCCGGCCCCGCCGGCCTGCTCCAGCGCTGCGTCACCGCACTCACCCCGGCGTACTCCGCGCTCTGGCGGGCACTGCCCGCCGGGGAGCAACGGGCCTTCCTGCGACGCCACCACCGTGCCTTCGCCTGCCTGCGCAACCCCATGCCGCCGGTGAACGCGCGCAAGCTGGTCGCTCTCGCCGAGGCAGGGGACGTCAGCTTCCGGCGCGGTGTCACCGCGGTGCGCAGGGAACCGGGCGGCGGCTTCACGGCCGCGTTCGCCGACGGCTCCACCGAGCGCTACGACCGGGTCGTCAACGCCGTCGGCCGGACCAACGACCTCACCGCCGCCCCCGAAGGCTCCCTGCTGCGGGACCTCGCGCGCCGCTCCCTGGTGGCCGCGCACCCGGCAGGGGGCATCCAAGTGGAACCGGAGAGCAACCGTGCGCTCCGTCCGGACGGCACCCCCCGGCCGGGCTTCCATGTGGTCGGCGACCTGGCCTCGGGCGTCCACTTCCATTCCAGCTCCATGGAGTACGTCGCCCGGCAGGCGGCGCGGGTCGCCCGGTACAGCGTCGACGAGCACGACCGGTACGCCCTGCAGGCGGTCTGATGACCGACATCCGCCTCTCCCGGGGGCTCACCCTGTGCCTGATGTCCCTGGTGTGTGTGCCCCAACTCGCCCTCGCCGCCTTCGTTCCGGCCATCCCGCAGATCGGGGCCCACTTCGGCGCGGGCGAGTCGGACCTCAGCCGCTCGATGGTCGGCTACATGGCGGCGTACGCCATCTCCATGCTGGTCACCGGCCAGTTGGCCGACCGGTACGGAGCGAAGCGGACCCAGCTGGCGGGCCTCGCCCTGTTCGCGGGCGCCTCCGCACTCTGCCTGCTGGCCCCGAACGTCGCCGTCTTCATCGCCGGCCGGGTACTCCAGGCCCTGGGCGCCGGCGCGGGCACGGTCATCGCCCGGCTCTGGGTGCAGAAGGACCTGCCGCAACGGGAACGGCTCAATGTGCTCACCGCGCTCACGACAGTGATCGCGGTGACCCCCGCCGTCTCACCGCCGCTCGCGGGCCTTCTGGTGCAGTACGCCTCGTGGCGCATGCTGTTCGTCTGTATGACGGCGGTCGGCATCGGCACCCTCGTGGGCGCGGTGTTCCTGCTGCCCTCCGACAAGCCGCGCAACGGACTGCAGCCGGCAGCCGGACGGCAGACGACGGGGCCGGGAACGGGACCGTCATCGGGAACGGGAACGGGAACGGGACCAGGAACGGGAACGGGAACGGGACCGGAAGCGGGACCAGCAGCGGCACCCGCACCCGCACCCGCACCCTCACCGGAACCCCCGCCCCGCACCTCTCCCGAAGGCCCCCTCACCGCCTACCGGCGCATCCTCGGCAACCGGGACTTCTCCGTGTTCGCCACCGCCATCAGCCTCGCCTGGTGCGCGTACTTCACCTTCACCACCTACTCCAGCCACGCCATCCAGGTAGGCCTCGGCGCCTCCCCCGTCGAGTACGGGGCCCTGTACACGCTGGTGATCGCCGGTTACGTGACGGGAAGCAGCGTGGCCAAGCGCCTGGGCCGGGTGCGCTCCCTGGAGCTGGTCGCCCGGCTCGCCTCCTCGGTCGCGGCGGCCGCGGCGCTCGTGATGTCCGTCAGCGTGCGGATCTGGCCGGACGAGCCGTTGAGCCTGGTCGTCCCCATGGCGTTCTGCATGGTGGGAGTCGGGGCGATGTTCCCGACCTGCCAGGCCGGAATGATGCGCTACGACGGACAGCACGCAGGCGCCGCCTCCGGCTTGTTCTTCGCACTGCAGATGGCTTCCGGCGCCGCCTACACCGGAGTGACCGGACTGGGCGGTGACCCGGAGTTCCCAGGACTCGCGGTGGCCATCGCCCTGCCCGCGCTCGCCCTGCTGCTGGTCTGCGCCGTCCTGATGCACTCCGCCGCGGAACGGTCACCGCAAGGACCGGCGGACGCGCCGCGCCCGGCGCCCGAACGACAGCCGGGCACGGAACCCGAACGGCCCGCCGTACAGCCGGAGCCCTCCACGACGGCGGCACCCCACCACGAGAAACACGGTTCCTGACCGGCGCCACGCGTCAACGAAGGCCGGCCCCGGACACATCCGCGCGGCTCATGGAGCACCCGACCACGCCACCTCGCGTCGTGGCCGGGTGCTCCCACGACGCTCCTCCGTTCCCGGTCGCCACGCACACGAGCCTGCCACCCGTCCCTGCATCCGGGAATGAATCCGGGACCCACCGACCCGGTCTCAAGGCCGCCGAACCCGCCCTCGCCACCATGCGCCGGATCATGCGCGAAGACCTGAGCGTGGCCGACTGACACCAGTTCGCTCCGGCACGTCCATTTCACCCAGCAGACTCGGTATGGAGTGGCAGGGCACGTGGTTGGCACCTCGACGACTCCGAAGTGCACCGGCCGTAAGGGCGCCGACACCACCTTTAATTGGCGTGAAGTTGCGAGTCGATCGACGTACATGTGCTGCGCGGGAGAGGCTTTTTGTAACACAGTGGGCGGAGGAAGCATCAAGCTTCACTGTGAGTGCTGTTGATCTTATACACGCCAGGATAAGGGACCCAACGCTCCTGGAGGGCGCATGCGCAGGGCGCCCGCAGATTATGTTCTGACTGGAGCTCGCGTCCGCCTCGGTCGGGGGCACTGGGCTAGAGCAGTAGCTGTCCGCGGAGGAAGAATTGCTGCAATTGGACGCGATTTTTCCAGCATCCGCGACCTGATCGGACCTCATACGCGGGTAATTGAGTCATCGGGAGGGCTGGTTGTCCCGGGCTTCCAAGACAGTCACGTGCACGCACCCTTCGCGGGTCTTGATAGACGACGTCTTTCTCTTCATGGCATTAAGGGGCGATCCGCCTACCTTGAGGAGATCGCCACCTACGCCCAGCGTCATCGGGCCAATTCGTGGATCGTTGGCGGTGGTTGGGTGGCAGAACACTTCCCCGATGGTTGTCCACGAAAGGAGGACCTGGACACCGTCGTACCTGACCGGCCAGTGTTTCTATTCAACGGAGATTTGCACGGAGCATGGCTCAACTCTCGGGCGCTTGAGGTGGCCGGCATCACGAAGAACACCCCGGACCCTGTCGACGGTCGCATCGAACGTGACTCCGTTACCGGAGATCCATTGGGGACCTTGCAGGAAGGCGCAGCATACTGGGTCAACGACTATTTTATTCCGCAGCCACAACAAGAGGAGTGGGAAGCGGCAATTCTGAATGCTCAGCGTTACCTGCACTCTCTCGGTGTCACAGGCTGGCAGGATGCCTGGGTCACTCCCGCTACCCAAACCGCCTACGAGTCACTCACTACGCAAGGGCGACTGACAGCCCGAGTCGTCGGCGCACTATGGTGGGACAGGAACCGGGAAATGGAACAACTCCCTGAACTGTTGGAGCGCAGGGAACATGGGCTCGCCGTGGTCTCGCCCATGGCGCACTTGGGCTCGGGATTTTTCCCCACGTCAGTGAAGATTATGACGGACGGTGTGCTGGAGAACTTCACTGGAGCTTTGTTGGAGCCGTATTGCGACGGGTGTGGTGGTGATAGTGACCGGCAGGGCGTCACGTATCTGGATCGAGACCTCTTGGCCTGCGCCGTCACCGAGCTCGATACTCAAGGGTTTCAGGTCCACTTTCACGCGATTGGAGATCGCGCCGTACGAGAAAGCCTCGATGCGATTTCCCGCGCTCGCTCCTCCAACGGCAAGAATGATCGACGCCACCACATTGCCCACGTACAAGTCGTCCAGCCGGACGACATCGCACGCTTCAACGAATTGGAAGTTGTAGCAAATTGTCAAGCGTTCTGGGCGCAGAGCGCGAGCGAAAGAGACGATCTAACAATCCCCTTCCTTGGAGCGGAGCGGGCTAGGTTGCAATTTCCGTTTGCTGCGTTGCTTGCGTCAGGAACTCAACTGGCCATGGGGAGCGACTGGGCAGTGACCACAGCTGACCCTCTCGAGCAACTTGAGGTGGCTGTCACCAGAATCTCACCCCAGGACCGTGACCACTCCCCATTTCTCCCTGAACAACGCATAAACCTGGATGACGCCCTGGACGCATTCACTATCGGTTCCGCGTACGTCAATCACGACGACCAGGGCGGCCACATTGCGGTGGGAAGCCGCGCCGACCTTGTTCTACTGGACACCGATATTTTCGCCCCGGGGTTCATTACGGACCATTCGGCACCCATTTCAGATGCACGTGTGCAACTCACAGTGGCTGGCGGCTCAGTAGTCTACGATGCCGAAAGCTAGCGAATCAAACCCGCGGCATAGTGGCTGGCGGAGGCGGCTCCGAAAGATGTGGCGTCAAAGTCGGCCACCATGACGGGTGATCGAACACAACCTGCCGTAAGGCAGGAGATGTCGCGAACATTCCAGCTACATAATAATCCCAGCAATCATACTCGCTTGTCCCCGGAGCCAGTGATTTGATCATGAGGCCATAGTCCAGAGCGTCGGCGAACATGTGAGCCAGAGTCAGGACCTGTTCCCTCTCATCTCCAGGCTCCGGCACAGCAGCACCATGAAAGAAGTACTGATTCAGCTGGGGGTGCTGAAAGATGAGCGTACCGACATTGTGGAGCCTTTCAACGCTGTTATAGATGGCCGATGCGGCTGCGATTCCATTGGTGATAACCGTTTGCCGCGTCAGTTGGCGAATTTGCCAGGCAGAAAACAGAATCGAGAATACTGCCGCTGCAGAAGCTATGATGCCGAAGATCAGAGTGCTCAAGGCTCCCCCTCGTGACACGAAACCCCTGTGGGGCATTCCCTGATCCGCGGACTTGAATCCCCGTTTGCGCCATCAGCACGGACAGGTCAATTCACTCCTGCATCAAACAATGCAGGAGCACCTAGGCCCCCGAACACACCCGCCGTCTGATCACCGCGCGCAAAACCCTGGACCCGCTCTCCCCGGACCGTCGCCTCTGGGCCTGGGCCCGGCCGCCCCGTCGAGCCTCGTAACCTGAACCCCTCCTTCTCCCGGCTCACCGCCTCGGCGGGCCTTTGCACCATCCGTCTCCACGACGCCCGGCGCGGCTGCGCCACCCTGCTCACCGCGGCCGTCGTCGCTCCCGGCGTGCTGATGGAGATCCTTGGCCACAGCCAGACCAGCATGGCCATGGACGTCTAAACCCACGTCGCCCAGGACACCCAACGGGAAGCGATCAGCCACATGGACCGGCTGCTGAAGCGGCGGCTCGACCGAGACTGATCACGGCTGTGGGGCGATCCGACCGCCCCGTTGATGTCACCCGTAGATGCCAGAAGCCCCAGGCCATCCACCGGCCCGGGGCTTCCTCCCTGTTCAAGCTCAGAGCCCCCTGTCGGATTCGAACCGACGACCTTCGCTTTACAAGTGGGGTCGAATACCTGATCGGGGGTGCTGGTGTCTGCCGGGTGGTGCTGTTCTTGCAGGTCAGCACCACCCGGTCTGACGCTGGGTCCGGCTTTCGGGGCCTCATGTTTCGCCGTCCGCTCACGCATCGCTCACGCACCGGACAGCTTTCGGTGCGGCGGGATTTGAAATGGCAACCTCTTCGTCCCGAATGAGGTTCGAGGAGGGGCCTGACCGGGACTGGTCAGTATTTGTCCTGGTCAGACGGCTGGTGTGGTGTGGTGGTGATGGGGTTCAGTGGGCGTCCGGAGGAAGATCATCTCCCAAGGGGGCACGGGCACTGTGTTCCGCGCAGGTCTCGGCAACGGTTGCTGCCGCGAGTTCGCAGATGGCGCCGACTGATGCGGCGGGGGGCCCGCCACATCGGGTCAGGTCGTGGTGGCGGGCCACGTAACGCTGGCTGCGGCCATGACGGCTCGGTCATCTCCGTGGGTCCTCCGGGAGATGGCCGTACAGGCGGTACCCCATCTCGTCGGGGTGCCGTGTGACGCGAGCCAGTCGCCAGGCTGCCTCGTACGACATACGGCCGTGGTTCTGGGCACGGAGGCGCACCGCCAGCACGCTGGTGACCGGATCGAGGAGCCAGCGCAGGAGCGTCACCTTCACTGGAACTCGCCGGCGATGGCGGTGAGGGCACGGGCGGCGTCCTCGTCACCGAATGCCTTGACGGTGCCGGCGAGCAGGGTCAGGAGTTCCTTGCAGCCTTCGGGGGTCAGCTTGCTGACGAAATCGTGGAGCACCTGAGCAACAACGACCCACCGCTGTCCGGGTTGCCACTGTCTGACGGTGCGGACCAGTTCTTCGAGATCCGTACCGGTCGGTGGCCCGCCTAGACGCGGCCAGTTCTCGGCCGCGCTTTCCAGGGCTGTGTAGAGCCGGGCGGTGGCGGGGTTGGCGAGGATGTGCTCCTGGAGGAACTCCTCGCGTGCCCGGGCCTGGCGACGTGCCAGCTCGTCCAGTTCGAGTTCGCGGCGCAGCAGCTCTTCCTGACGATGGTGCTTCTGCCACAGCTGTTCCGTGGCGAGCGCGGCCAGCCGGGTTGGTTCGTCCACATCGATGCTCACGGTGGCGTCCACGACGATCACGCCTTCGCCACCGATCGGCAGGGCCTTGGTGAGCGCGGATCCGATGTCTTGCTCGGCGGCATCCGGGCGGAGGACATCGCATTTGGCTGCCGCCTTGTCGATCACTACCCTGACGAGTCTCCCGGCAGCTCGCGGATCCGCAGGAACGTCGGTGTCGTCACGGCGCCGCCATGCTGCCCGGACGTCCACGCAGAAGCAGAGCGTCGGGTCCGTGCTGCGTGGCCGGTCGGAGAAGGCGGAGACCCATGTGGTGGCACCCAGCTCGGAGGCGTCATCGGGGACGGGGCGGCGCTTCATGCGGCTTCGGACTCCTCCGTCTCGTCAGCTTCGGAGGCTTCCGTCAGTAGGCGCTTCTGGACCTTGGCGAGGTCGGCGTCGAGGAGGGAGGAGAGCTCCTGTTTCAGGTGCGACCGGTCGGGTGAGTATGGGCGGTTCTCACTCTGGACCCAGACCTGGGAGCAGGTGCGGAGGGCTTCGCGCAGGATCGGGCCTTCAGGACCGCGAACGTCCACGGCCCGGCGGAGGGTGTCGAGGATGAGTGATCGCAGCGGCGGCTGTTTGAGGGCCGCGTCGAGCCACAGGTAGATGGCGTGGTCGAGTTCGCGATCTCCTGCCGGTCCAGTCGCTTGACGCAGGAGGGTGCGCCATCCGGTGACCAGGCCGGCGACGGGCGGGCGGAATTCCTCGTCCTCGTCGCTGTCCGGTGTCGTGTCGTTGTGCAGAACTAGCGGCACTCGGTCGGCCTTGGACGCGGGAGACGCGGCGAGAGCCGCGAACGTGCGCTGGCCCACGGTGTCCATGATCTTCTCGTCGCCGCACCAGTCGACGACGTACCCGAAGAGGGTCTTCCGGACGGACGTGTCCGCCCATAGCACCTGGATCGCCTCGCGCAGGCTGCCCACAACCTCCTCAAGTCCGATGTTCGCCACACGCTTCAGGCGGCGTAGCGCCTTTCCGGTGTGCCGACGTCCGAACTGCCCGGTGCAGACCTCGACGACCGCCTGCTGGAGGGAGGGCTCTTTGCGTTTGGCCCAGGACAGCAACAGCGTGTGGACGTATGGCGCGCTCGCGGCGTGGATCGCCGCGTTGTCGAACAACTCCACGGCCAGAGGCCACAGTTCTCTGTCCGTGCCGTGGGAGTACCACGCCTTGACGATCTCCTCCAATGGTTCCTGCCTGCGATGACGCACGGCCCAGCGCAGCGCGAACTCACCGATGCGGCCCGCCAGGGCACGGCGGGCGTCCTTGGTGATGGTTTCCAGGGCTTCCTTGTTCGTCCCCGTGTCGTCGATGGGTACCTGCGCGAGCCACTTCAAGAAGGACGTACGAGACAGAGGGCGGTCGTTCCAGAAGTACTCGATCGCGGCGTCGTCCCAGTGCGGGCGGTCGAAGCGAAGGGTGCCGTCCTCCTCGCGCCGCGCCTTGATCGCCTTGGTCATGGCGATCACGCCCGGGGCTTGCTGCCCGTGGATGGGAACGGAGTCCTTCTTCTTGTCTAGCGTGTCGGTCAACTCCGCGGCCTTGGCGTACACATGCCCCACTGGGTCGCCGCGCAGGACGGCCGCGGCCAGGAGGAAGTTCCGTTCGAAGCTGGTCCGGAAGTGGTCCTCCGGTTCGTGCCACTCGTAGAGCGCGTCCTCCCAGTTGCTCAGGACGGCCACGACGTTGGCGATCTGTGCGTCGAGGGAGAGGGGCCGCTCGGCGGAAGTCAGCTGTGTCGACTCCCGGGCTAAGTCCAAGGGGACGTCGGCAGCGTGACGCTCGGCCTTTCGGTGCTCATCGAGCATGAGAGAAGTGACGTTCAGGATGTCCGTGGGCGTCATGCCGTCGATGAGTCGGCGTATACCGGTGTTGCGGAGCCAGGTACTGACGGGGAACGACGGCTCCTGCGCGAGCAGCCAGCGGGTGGCGATGTCGTGCGGGCGGATCTTGCCCAGGTCCGGGGCTACGCCTGGCGGTGCGCCGTGGCTGATGCGCTGCCACTGTTCCGGGCGGGTGAGGACGATGAGCCGGTTGTCCCGCCGGGTCAGCCGCTCGCCGAGCTTGCCCAGACCGGAACCGAAGGTGTCGGCGACCTGGAAGCCGTCCTCGTCCGGCGGCAGTTCGAGCAGGAAGCCGCATCCGTGGTCGTGAGGTAGGCGTCGTGCGGGGAAGTGCTGGGAACCGCCGAAGGAGAGTGGTCGCACTTCTGTGATCAGACCTTCTTCCACGAGCTGGTCGAGAAGGGCGTAGGCGGTCGTGGTCCTGCTGCTGTTCGGCGGACGATTGATGACCAGCACGGACCCCGAGGGCCGGAGGGACGCCAGTGCCTGCGCGAACGGGCTGCGGCTCCGGTCCGCGCCTTCGAAGTGGGGCTCGGCATAGACCTTGCGGATCACCGCCAAGTACTCGGAGTCGATGGGCGCGTCGGCGTCCAAGGTCTGCTCGAACACGTACTTCGTGCCGATCATCTCGCCCAGATTGATCAACGCACGCTGTAGCGTGGCCGCTTGCCCGACCGCCTCGATCGCCTCGGGGGACGGTGATGCCGTCCTGCCCCGCTCGGCTTCTTGCTGGGCCAATGGCTCCGGGCTGCTCCGTGGGGCGGCAGGGGGAGGTGGATACGGCGAGAGTCCGGAGACGGACTGTGCGCTCGGCGCCGTCACCGCGGCCGCGCGGAAGTCGGTTGATGGCTCGGTATTGGCCACTGAGCCCGTCGCGTGTAAGCCAGCCGAACTGCCGTATTGTTCGGCGAGGGTGGTTTCTTCTTGATCTGTGTACCGGTCAAGCAGTGGTGGACGCACGCGCGAATCTTCGGTAGCGCTGTGCGGCACTCCAGTAGCCGGAGCGGGCTGCTGGGCAACGCCCGGTTCGTCGTCGAAAGCCATCGGTCGCGTCGCCTCTCAGCCGATGGTTCCGTCGATCTCGGTGCCTACTTGTTCCGCCGACGCCTCGATGACCTTCGCGGACTGGTCCACGCGCACGCGGCCCTGTTGGGAAATGCCTTGCGCGCGTACGCCGACCTGGTGACCGGCGAGGCGGTCCGTGCGTTGTGTGACGGAGACACCCGGGCGGGCAGGCCGCTCTTCCTCGTCACCAAAGGGCAGCTGCCGCCCATAGATCTCCTCCAAGTCCAGGCGCAGCCCACCCAAGAGCTCCCTGAGCTCGGGGTCGCCTCCCTGTAGCAGCGCAGGACGCGTCAGATACACCTGGAGTGCTCCGCGGGCTTCGGTGATGCGCTCGATGCGCGCGGCGGACAGTTCAGCTGGGTGGACGGTAAACAGCCCGCTTCGCCCTTCCACCTCTTCCGGTTCCTCTAGGGGAACTCGGCCCGAGCGTCGATCGAGGACCGCCCCGGCCCGATCGAATAGGAATTTGACCGCCTCGGTGAGCGCGGTGCCGACGAGCATCGGAAACGTCAGTGGATCCATGGCTGTATACCCTCCCCGTTGATTGCGCATCCCGCGGCCTACCTGCGGGCACAAAACCCGACTGACGGTACGTTCGCTGTCACTCAGAGAGAAGAGTTGTTCCGGTCGCCGGAGATGCCGTCTGGAATGCCCCTGTCGTTCATGTGTGCGATGCCCTTGACGTGGGCGCCGTCCCGCGGTGCCCATTCCATACGCATATGGCAGGCGAACTTCCGGCTGGAATCATGCGGAATCGCCCGTGTGCGATCTTGCTGGCGTGGCCGAAATGCGGCAGAGGGGGCGCACGACTCTTCCGTGCCCGGAACGGAGGGCGCTTTCGCGACATCGGCATCGACGCGGGGTCGGGCGTGAGCGCAAGCGGAGCAGGCCATACATGGTGCCCGCGCTGCGTCTAGGTCAAGCTGGAGCTGACACGCGCCTTCTATCACGACAGCCGATTCCGTGGGCTGCCCCGGGAAGGCTGCTACGCCTACTGTCTCGACCCTGCCCGCTTCATGGCTGGCCCTTCGCTCAACGTCCGCTCCCACCCCCGGTGGCTTGACGAGCGCCAGGCGGTGCGCCAAGCGGGGGCGCAGCATGGTCATCGACCGACACGGTTCGCTCGCGCCAAGGACAGCCGCCGGCGCGCCGTAGCCATCATGGCGATGCGCGTGGCGGTCGTCGTATCGGAACGCCGCGGCGGTGGCAGCATCCAGTTCCGCAGAGGCTTCCCGAGCAGGCTTCTGTTTGCGAAGTTCGACCAAGCCCGCGTCAAGTGGCCCGGTTGGCCCTGGCCCCTCGGATCTTCACGACGTTGAACCTCTGATCTCCATCAAACCAGTCCGCCGCGCCGTGACTGAGCCGGAGCATGGTGGTATGTCGATTTGGTACCGGCCTGTTGGTCTTGTACGCGCCCACTGGAAGCTCGCCTTCTTGCCGGTCGGGTTTGTGCTGAACCTCTGGGGCAACCAGCTTTATGAGGCGGGGCGCCAGGCCGTTGGGGCCGTGATCTTTGTCTTCAGTATCGCCCTAATTGTTGTGGCGGGACGTCACTGGCGAAAGATCTCTCCTGGTTTGCAGGCGCCGAAGCCTTTACGCCGCATACGTAGTCGGCTGCGGCAGTGGGTGACAATTACTTTCCATACGCCCGTATGGTTCAGTCGCCGAGAGAAGGCGAAGGTGGCGATCTGGGGGATTATCGCGTTCAAGATATCCTTCTATCCACTCAATGTGGCTGACAGGATCATCGCAGCTCCAGAGCAATTCATCGCTCGCTACGGGGACGCTCAGAAGATGTTGGCCTTCTGCCTCCTCTTTCCTTACTTGGCGCACTGGTTTGAGCCGAAGGATAGACTGCTTGAGCGGCTGGAGGGGCGTGTCCTTCGAGCCATGGTCAGCCGGACGGTCGGGAACTTTAACGGAGCATGCGGTGTGGCTATTTTGCTGTATGCCGTGCTGCCGACGATTTCTCGTGACTACACCAAGGTGCTACCAGCTCTAGCGGTCACTGTCGCAATTGCCACCGTGGTGGCCACGCACAAAATGTGGACCCGCTACCGCAAATTGTGCACGCAGGCGCACAAGAACATCCAGGCCCTGATCCGGGCGCTGGAGCAATCGTCCGGAGCTGGAGCGCATTCGGAAGTTATGGCTACCTGGGAGGTGGTGGAGTTGGATTTTCGGACTCGCGTGGATACTGGCTACGTCTTCGGTATGCGATTCGCCCCGAAAGTGATTATCTCCGCAATCGGCGAAGCGGTTGAGAAGGTGAACAACGGGCTGCCCGGTCATGAGGAGGCCCGGGCTCAGGCGTTGGCTGACTTAAAGATCATTCGAGATGTGTGTGTTGAGCGGATTGATGCGGTGGCGTGAAGCGGTTTGTGGATCGAGCTGGTGTGTAGCATCTGCGGATGCATTTTCTCGTTGGGGAACGTTACGGATTGCGATAGCAGCGCCTCGCGGGAGCGGCAGGCGAGTTCGGCAGCGCCGGGCACGCCGCGGAGTTGGTAGACCGCGAGCCCGTATCTCGGCCCCCCCCGTGAAGTTGACGGCTACTGCTCGTATGCCCAGGCCCTGCCGGTCTGTCGGTACTCCTCGACGGGGATCGGCTCGACCCCGCTGCGCATGCGGGCGGTGTAGAGCAGGCCGTCGAGGTGGTCGATCTCGTGGTGGATGAGGCGGGCGAGGCCGCGTTCGTACACGATGGTGACGGTCTCGCCGGTCAGGGCCGTGGTCTCGACGGTGACCTTCAGGGGGCGGGGGACGAGGCCGCAGACGTCGAAGAAGCTCAGGCAGCCCTCGTACTGCTCGTCCAGCTCGTCGGAGCGGTCGGTGATCTTCGGGTTGAGCAGGATGACGGCGGGTGCGTCGCCGGGCGGCTGGACGACGGCTGCGGAGCGGCCGATGCCGATCTGTGGGGCGGCGATGCCCATGCCCTTGGCGAAGGGGTGGACCTGGCCGATCCGTTCCATCGCGGCGAACAGTTCGTCGGTGATGCGCTCGGCTTCGTCGCGCTCGACGGGCAGGGTGAAGGCGCGGGCCGGTTCGGCCAGGATGCCGGCGCCGTGCTGGACGACTCCGAGGTCGCGCATCTGCTGGCTGGGCCGCACGTCAATCACCTGAAGTCCCCTTGTTCAGTGTTGTGTTCGGGCCGTGCCCGGAACCTCCACTTAAGACGGTACCGAGCGTGGAGGGCGGGCGTGGTCGTGATCCAGGTGAATTGCCTTAGTTCACCGTCGTCGCTGCGGACGGGTGGGGTCCGCAGGGGTGAGGCTTCGGCCGTCATGGAGGTCTCGGTGCCCCACACGACGGGGTCGAGGGCTGCGGGGAAGCGAGCTGGACTTCGAGTTGTTCGGTGGGCAGGCGGACGGCCCGCTGGAACCAGTTGCCCCATTTGTCGTCGCCGACGGTGTAGGCGTACTCGATCCACACGGACTCGCCGGGGTAGAGCGGGAAGCGGCCGTGTTCGTTGTCGAACACTTGGCGAGCCGTGGCCTGGTGTCCCCCCGAGGCCGAGGTGCAGCCGCTCGGGCGGACGCCTGCTGGCTTCCGATCGCCAAGGGCCTCACGCCCCACGGCCTCCGCCACACCCACCGGACGATGGTGGAGGACCTCGGCACCGAGAACGTCCTCATGGACGAACGAATGGGACACATCGACGGCTCGGTCTCGGCGCGCTACGCCCATGTCACGTCCGGTATGCGCCGGCGTCTGATGTCCGGGCTGACCGAGCAGTGGGAGGCGACTCTCGAAGCCCGCCGCGCGATGTGCACTCGCTCCCCGGTGGCTGTGCTCGACGGTCTTCTGGACGCACGAGGGTAGACGGCGGCGGTGGTCGGCGCAGTGCTGTTGGGTGCCTGGATTCTTCCTGGGATGCCAGGCACTCAACAGTGAGTTCCCGTACGAACCTCATGGATCTTGAGCCCGCGTTACGAAACTCTCTTTAGATCTGCCTGGCGCCCTGTTGGCACCTGGAGAGCTCTGACCTGCAGATTTATGTAGGTCTTCAAATGGCTTCTATTTGGAGGCCGTTCGCGCTAGAGTCCTCTTGTCCAGCACACTTGTGCCCGGACGCAAGGCTCGCCATCGGCGGGCCTTTTTTGTTGTTCAGTTGCGCGGAGAAGCCCCCGGCAGTGGTCAGCCGGGGGCTTCTTGCGTCTGTACTGGGAGGGCATCCTGTTGACTCAACCACTCCTGCTCGCGGCCGACTCCGGTTGGGCGCACGATCTGGCGCAGGCTGGCATCGTGGCTCTCATCGTTTTCGGATTGATTGCGCTTGCCGCGGTCTGCCGTGCCCGTCCAGAAGACATGGTGCGCATGGTCGAGGCCGTGGGCCGAGCTCTGGCCGGCCTGGTGCCGTGGTCACGTCGGAACCTGAGTGTGGGGCAGCCTCCTACGGCAGAGACACTGCCTGCTCAGCCCGAGCTGGAGGGCGGCCTTCGGTCGATGGAAGCGGGAGGGGGCGAAGGGGATGCGAACCAGGGCCGCGAGGCGTAGAAGGTCATTTCGAGATCCCACGGCCCGGTACGTGGGCAGTGACGTCCTGAGCCAGGCTCTTGCGGAACTCGACGACGCTCAGCGGGACCTCCTCCTTCTGAGGCTGCAAGGGGCTCCAACTGCCCAGGTCGCCCGTCGTCTTGATACGCCTCCGTCCAACGTAGAAGCCGTTGTTGCGGACGCACTGGAGACCCTCCGTACTTCCGGGTACGCCGGCTCCCTCTTGGAGGAGATGCGGTGGGAGCACGGTCCGCTCCGTTCTGAGGTGGTGAGAGATCACTCCAGCGAAGTGGTAGTGCTGCAACGCTGCATCTGGCCTGAGTGCGAAGCCATCGTCGCTCAACCGGCCACAGGCCGTACGCGGTTGTACTGCTCGAGTGCGTGTCGGCAGAAGGCATACAGAAGACGTCGAAGTGGGAAGGAGGCACCGTCACTTCCCGCCCCGCCGAAGGTTCGTCGGCGCTTCACGATTCGGGACCCTTGGGCCGATGTACCGGAACTCCCCGCGCCGTTCGCAGCGCTTCAGCACCCGGTGTTCAGGCAGCACATCGTGCCCCGCCTCGCGGCCTGGTCGCGTGGGATCAGTCCCTCGCCGCTGGGAGCCCGCGTTCTGGGCTCGAGGCCCGGTTCCCGGGGTATGGCGTGGAGCCTTGTCTTGCCTGCACTCGCCACTCACGGATCGCCCATAGGTGATTCCTATCGAATGCTGATCGACGGTTCTCATCGTGCACGTGCCATATCGCCAAGTTTCGTGGGGTCGTTGCATAGCGTGGCTGTTCGTGGGCGTTGGCGCACACAGGCCGTCCTCGGAGAGAACTCCTGGGGGAGCTTCGGACAACAGGCTTTGCCTTTGAGCTCGATGGCCCCTTTTGCGGCCCGCCATGGCGCAGCCAGAACCCTGACCAGCCCGATGCTTCTGGGAATACCTGCAATACGTGGCCATGCTCGGCAACCTGATCGCGGTCTCCGAGGATGGATCCCCCCGCCATCGAGGCCGACAGGAACTGCTTGGGCCTTGCCGAGGGGAGACAGGCTGCATTGGCCGCAGTCCAAGCCGGTCGGCTGGCAACGTGGCCGGACGCAGTCTCGCGCGTGGGGGAGGAAGCACATGGGAGGTCACCAGAAGGCGTCGATGCGCAGGCGGTCAGGGAGGAAGGGGAGGCGGTCCGGGTGACCCACCACCCAACATGGCTGCACCGAGTATGGGCGCGCGTTCGTGATCGGAATCGGCAGGGAGTGAGGAGCACGGGCAGCCGTTCAGTCCAGCGCGTTTGCGACTGCCCAGCTTTCGCGCTCGCCGAGCTTCGGCATGACTGGCTGAGGGCGAGCGTCACCTGGGGGAGCCCGACCAAGATCCTCTCCCAGATTTCTCCCAGACGATCACCGGAGACGCAGGAAGGGCCTGATCCGAATCCGGATCAGGCCCTTGACCTGGTGTTTCTCTGTCGGGGGTGGCGGGATTTGAACCCACGACCTCTTCGTCCCGAATGAGGTTCGGTCAAGATCGAGACCTGCCTGTTTGGCTTTTCCGCAGGTCAGGGCGTTGGGCTCGGCGGGTCTCGGGTGGCGTCGGGAGGGGTTGGGGAACGGGTCGGCTCCCAGATGGCTACCCGCGGCGTCGGCCTCATTTCCCGGGCCTCAGTCCCGTACTCGCCCTCGGTGAGCTGATCGGTGACCGCCGCCTCGCTCCGCTTCAGCAGGAAGATCCGCTTGGCTCGTCTTGCCGGACCTTCCAATCTTGCGGCGGCGCTCTGTCACCTGCCAACGCTGACGTCGGTGTTCGAGGACTGCCTTCCACAGCTCCAGGCGATGGCGAGAATCCTTCGGCAACACGAAGCGGAGGACTCCGAGGACAACGGCAGCCACCAGCACGGGTGCGGACCCCGGGTGGTCGGTGAGGAACGGCATGGATCAGCCCTTCCCGTCGCACAGGTCGAGTGAGGCGGTGCCCAGCACCACCCGGTATGTGTCACCGTGGCGGGTAAATCTCGCGCCCTTGACCCCGGCCTCCCGGTGGGTCAGTGCCAGAGCCAGGTCGCGGGGTTCGGGATAGCCGGTCCAGCGGCACTCCCATGAGTCGCCGGCGCCCCAGAGCCGACGTACGGGACCGTGCCGAATCACTTCCGGTTCCTTCCGGCGTTCGACTCCGGGGCGCTCCAGAGGGTCCCAGGACAGACTGGTCGCCCAGCGGCCACACCGGTCAACCAGGTTGTAGCGGGAAACGAGACCTGCTAGCAGAGTGGTCGCTTCCCCTGAGATCGGGGGAATGGCTGCCAGTGCGCGGCGCTCGTGCGCGGTGAGGTCGTTGTCCAGCGTGAGATAGGGGTGCCGGGGCACGAGGCTGCGCCTGTTGCCGCGCCGGCATCCGGCTGGGTCACCGGTGATGGTCAGCAGTGCACCGGTGGGCAGATGGCGTAGACAGACGGAGCGCTGCCCATGGCACGTGTATGTGACCTCGTGCCGTAGTCCAGGGACGCCGCGTGAGCCGGCTCCCTGGGTGGCTAGCAGCCGGGTGGCCACGTTCTCCGGGGCGCGCTCCGCCACTATCACCAACTGGTCCCTGCGGGGTGACATCACCGGGTCGTACGAGGCGACAACCGAGTAGTTCCACCTCGCCGTCGGACCGGTGTACACGTTGCCGTTGAAAAGCGCGAGCGCTAGTAGGGCCCGGAAGGCGCGCTGGTCGTCCGAGCAGTGGTCCAGGCCCAGCCCGTGGGTGTCGCTGCTGATCGCGGATTCGGCGGCGGCTTCGCTTTCCCCGGTGTACTGGACGCGGAGAGGGATCCGCTCCCCGGGCGCCATAGTGTGGACGGACAGTCCGCCCAACTCGCGCGCGGCGGTCAACCGTGCCTGCTGGAAGGGGATGACTTCACTGGACTCGTGCTGGATGCGGCGTGCGAGTTTAACGATGTCCCTGTCGAGCGTCATGTCCGGCTCCCGGTGGGCGCGCCTCAGTGCTCCCGCCCACTGCGCCCCATTAGGAGGAACGACAGTTTTCAATCACGCGCGCACTACGGCACTTTGCGCCCTCAACCCTGGGTAGCTGCGGGAGGAACCCAGGTCCGACGTAACGGCGAGCGTGGTCGCCTGACCGAAGCATAGCGTCTTTAGGGCACGTTGGACGAGGGTGTGCTCCGCTTGCGGAGCACACCCTGACCGCCTTTCAGTGCAACCAGTTCGCTACTCCCATGACACTGGCCGCCACCGTGCTCGCGAACGCCAGCGATTTGAGCGGTGCCGCGATCAAGGGTCACGTGCAAGGGGCCCGCAACGGAGCTCGAAGGCCGGCCTGGGCGAGGGCGGCTCCAACGGGTAGGCGGCCTGAGTGTCAGGGACAACGTGATAGTTCAGATGCTTGGGCACGGCTTCTCCGGTTCTTCGGCTCACGGCACATGTCGGCCGTAGGCAAGCGGCTGGCTCGGTGATTGGAGCGCGCCCACCTTCGAGCACCTGCTACTTAGCACCGCAAGTCGCTCCGGCCCGCTTCCTGCCGTTGCCGTCGACTCTGGCCGAGAAGATCACGGTGGAAAGGTGCGGCGGGGTCGTCGTGATCACTTACCTGCCAGACCAATGTGCTTGGAGCTGGAGCGCTCACGGCAGCGACGGAACCCGCCACGAGGCGGAGTAGGCGTATACCGTCCGATGGAAAGCCGTGATCGCGGTTGAGTGCTTCCTTTGAGATCACGTCGACCCTTGGGGGACATCAGCGGTGTCCCGATGGCGTTTGGCGATCCGAAGGAGTGTTGGTGCTGGGATGACGACGCACGGGCACAGGAGCCGATCAACGACGCGTGACGACGATGGGTGACGGCGGCGCCTTCGGTGAAGCCGCGCATGGGAGGGCATTTACCCTCTTCCGGATCCGCGCCCCAAACGGCTCCCAGGCTGCCGCCGTCATTCGAGTGATCATGGCGGGCAGGGTGGCGAAGGGTCCGTCGACGGCGTACCCGAACCGCAGAAGTGACCCCACAATCGAACCGGCAGCCGTCGACGCCGATCTGCCCCAAGACCTCCACGCAAAACCCTCGGACACGAAGCAGCGCCCGAACTCATCGGAGTGGGACCGGCCGTCGTGCGGCAGGCCGGACGGGATTCCCGCCGACCTGCACGCCGTAGACCGTGTGGGACTCGAACCTCCAATCAATGGAACCCGGAAAGATCACGTTGGCCGATGTCGGTCTCTGGTTTGCCTGCTCGGTGTGGTTCACGGTGGCGCGCCGTCTGGCTAGGGCCGGCGCATCCGCTCACGCATTGCCGCACCGAACAAGCCCTTCGGGCAGTCGTCTACGAGTTCTGACAGCGAGGCCGTCCCCCGACCGCAAGCTCTGACACACCTACATCAACCGCCCATAGGCAACATGATGTTGGTCGTTCCCCTATGCCCGTCGTCGCACGAGAAGGACTGACCTCCTACTTACTTGCGGTTGCGGGATGAACGGCCAGTCCAGACGGCGTACAAGCCGCCGAGAGCCGACGCGAGAACCGATATCCCCTCGGCATCGACCGACCGACTCATGATGAGCACTACACCGACCGCGAGAACGCCGATGAACGCTGTGGCGTCAGCGCCGAGTTGCGTAGGCTGGGTGGGCATCAGTGTTCCTCCAGAACGCTGTGGTTGGGCGCGAGGACGGTGGATGCTTGCCGGCGCTGCCGTCCTCGCCTCCGAGCACCGGGCGGTGCTCGCTGGGAACCATTCTGAGTGGGCTATCGGAGGACAGGCATGGGGAGCGATGACGTCTTGGTCCGACTTATCCGCGCGCGTGCGCCCGCGCAGAGAGGGGGAGGTCGGACCAAGACGTCATCGCCTGCGGTAGGGGGACAACTTTGACGGAGACGACGCAGAATCAGCAGAGGGCCCGGAAGCGAGCCGAGACGCTCAGAGTCCTCGTCCGGGAGCGGGGGCTCCCGGAGGTTCTCGCTGCGGCGGAGAAGCTGTGGTCCAACGGCCACGCACCCAACGAAATTCGCATTCGAACCCTCTATGTCCGCAACCCGAATATTCCAGACGTGGACCTTTGGGTCCCGTTTCCCGTCCCTGCGCAGCTCAGATTTGGACCCGAACTAGACGAACGCAAGCGCCCTGCGTCTCACATACTTCCCCCTATGGCGCGCCTTATTGTGTCACAAGGGGTGGCACTTCAGTTGCATTTGACTGCACTATTTGTCGCACACTGTCAATCCCGCCCAGGTCGGGCGTGGGATAACCAGATTCCCCTCGGTAGGCGCACCCCTGATTCGGTGAATTGGTTGGACCTTATGGCTGTGTCTGCCAAGTCCAGTGGGAGTTCCGCCCAGGCGTCGGCCTACACGCGGAATAAACTCCGCCAGTTTCGCTCGGCTCTCGGCCTACTGGCCCGGAATCATATGGTCGACCTGGGGAAGCATGGGTCGGCGAATAGGTACGAAGGGTTCCGACTTCTGTCGGAGGATGCCAGTAGCTCATCGGCGGGTGCAGTCGAGTACCGCGTCCCTCGTGGCGACGAAGATACGCTGAACATTCCCTTTCAGTTCTTCACGAGGGGGTGGGTGCAGGTGCTGACGAAGAGTGAGATCGCTGCCTTTTTGATGTGCCTCCAGCTGGCCTCCGAGGAGGAGTATCGATCCATTTCATGGAAAGATCGGGCCGGCCTTTTTGGGCTTTCGCGCGACGTGTATGACGCCACGCAGGCCCTTGAGGCATACCGACTTATCAACATCATGAGACCAAGAGATCGGAGGGAGGACGGTACTTGGCGCGGCTTCAGCAGCGGCGGCCAACCGTTCTCAAATAAGATTCGCCTGAACCTTCGCGGCCTCTGGAGGCCGGCCCCCGAAGTTGTCGAGGCAGCGGTGATAAAGACTGCTGTTCTAGGTAAATGGTCCAGACCCCTCGGTGGGTAAGTCAGGCGTGCATACCGCCCGGTTGCGTGCCAGCGTGCACGCCGGTCGTGGTTGTCGGGTCTGTATTGATGGGACTCTCCCGTGAAGCGGAGGCATCGCTGAGTTCGCTGGTCCCTTCCAGTCTGGGATGCCCGTGCTCTCCGTGAGAGGCGCCGTGCTCAGGCACGGTAACTTGGCCACTGACTCCGTCAAACGCTCGCCCGTGCTTTCCGGAAGGGAAAATTGTCCAATTGCGGTCCCAATTCCGTGTCTCAGCCGAAGGTGAGCGCGCCGAAGGCATTGCGGATGCGGGTCAACGGTTCGCGGTCGCGGGTGTAGTAGAGCTTGTTCGTCAGCAGGACGGCCCAGGTTCCCCGTTTGGGGGAGATCCACATGCCGGTGCCGGTGAAGCCGTAGTGCACGTAGGTGCGGTTGGTGGGTGCGGTACCAGGGGCCGGGTGCCAGAAGAGGCCGCGTACGGGCTCCAGGGTTCCGGTCTGGACGCTGAGCGATTCCTCGACCCAGTTCGGCCCGAATCCCGGTGCGACAGCGGCGGTCGTGGGGTCGAGCATGTACTTCAGGAAGCGGGTGAGGTCGTCGAGGGTGGAGAAGGCGCCGGCGATGCCGCAGACGCCGCCGAGGAGACGGGCGGAGAAGTCGTGGGCGATGCCCTTGAGGTGGCGGCCGGTGTCTTCGTCGAGTTCGGTCGGCGCACAGCGGACGGTCAGCTCGGGCGGCAGTGGGCCGAATCGGGTTTCGGTCATGCCCAGGGGCTGCCAGATGCGGGTGGGGGCGAGCTGGTCGAGGCCCTGGCCGGAGAGGCGCTCGGCCAGGTAGCCGAGGATGAGAGCGGCCCGGTCGGTGTACTCGACGGCCTCGCCAGGCGGCCGGTGGAGGGCTTCGTGGAGGACTCCAGCCCGGATCGTGGCCGGAACAGTGCCGTAGAGGTTCTTGAGCTGGGCCCGCAGGGGTACGCCGGCTGTGTGCGTGAGCAGTTGGCGGGCGGATGCCTGACCGAGGGGGTGGCCTGTGACCTCGGGCCAGAAGGCGCCGAGGGGGTCATCGAGCGGGAGGGCGCCGTCTTCCCAGAGGGTGCCGATCGTGGACCAGACGGCCAGGATTTTGGTCAGGCTGGCGACGTCGAAGACCGTGTCCGGCCGCATGGGGATGTCCGGCTCGGTGGGGTCGAGGACGCCAGCGGTGCCTGCGGCCTGCATGCCGACGGCGTTGCCGATGGCCCACACCGCACCGGGGTAGACCTTGTCGCGGACGCCGTCCGCCACGAGCTGCTTGATCCGGTCGGTGCTGTCTTGCATGAACATCTCCGATGTCGCAGTGCGGGCCCGCCCGTCAGCGTAGTGACGCGGGCGGGCCCGGCCGGGGAACGTGGCGGGGTAGTCAACTAATCCGGTGGCCGAGTTCGGTCAGGGCCTTAGCGGTGGCGCTGAGCGGATAGCGGGCGGCGTTGTTTCGTCCGGCCTGCTGCAAGGCGGCCAGCAGCCCCGGGGTGGTGCGGAGTCGGTCGATGTCTCGGGCGACGGCTGCGGGGTGGGTGAAGTCGGTCGCGGTGCCAGAGGCGGCGAGTGTTTCGGCCAGGCCGGGGACGGGCTGGTACAGCACGGGCAGACCGCAGGCTTGGGCTTCGAGAGCGACGAGGCCCAGGGCTTCGAGGGTGGTGGAGGGCATGACGAGCACGTCGTGGTCGGTGAAGGTTCTCCACAGTTGTGGACGGCGGAGCCAGCCGAGGTAACGGATCTTGACGCCGGACTGCCGTATGGCGCGGGTGAGGGTGTGGAACTGGTCTTGTGGCGCGGCGATGCTCAGCTCGACGCCCTGGACGGCCGCCAGGGCCAGCAGCAAGTTCTCGGCGCCTTTCTCTGGCGTGAGACGGCCGGCGTAGAGCAGCCGGAAGGGGCTGCCGGCCGGACGGGGTGATCTGTGCGGTGGGCGGGCCAGGAGTTGGTCGGGGATGCCCCAGGGCACGTGGGCGATCTTCGTGCGGTCGGTGGTGGGCGCGATTCGCAGGAGTCGGTCGGCCATGGCCGGTGTCGGCACGACGATTGCGTCGGCGAGTTTCACGGACTCGGTCAGGACCTTGTGTTGGTCGCGGTGGGATTCGGCGAACAGCAGGTCGGTGCCGTGTACGAGTGCGATCCGTGGGTGCTCGGGCAGGGCCTTGATCAGCGCGGGGGTGCCACCGAAGGTGAGGTGCTGGAGGTGGAGGACGCTGATGTGATTCGGGTCGATTGCCCCGGCCAAGGCCTGTCGGAGGGCGGCTACGTAGCGGTGGAAGGCCGGGCCTTCGAGGCACTTGCCCACGATAGGCAGTAGGTCGAGCCCGGCGGGCAGCCCGGGGCTGGGGCGGGCGGGGGCGAGCATGAAAGCCCGCGCGGGGATGTGGGGTTGGGGTCCGGTGTAGAGGTCGAGGAAGAGTTCGACACTGCCGCCAGGGCTGGGGAAAGGGAGGTCGAGGGCTGTGGCGACCGTCGTGTTCATGGCCGACCCCCCGGGGTCTCTTCGTACAGACGGGAGGTTTCGATTCCCTGGCTGGCCGTGTACTTGAGGCCGTGCTTCTGGTAACTGGCTGCAGCGCCGAGGGGCTGCAGAAAGACGAGCTTCCCGAAGGTCATGCGGGGGTAGATGCGGACCGGCTGACTGACACGGATCTCCAGGGTCCAACGGATGGCGTGGCCTTGGTGGCCGAGCGGCGCGGATACATGGACCCAGATGCCGAGGGCACCAGTGGTGCGGTCGCCGTTGAGGAGCTGGGCGTACGTCTCCGAGCCAGTCTTCTCGTGGGTGACGCCGAGGTAGAGCACTCCGGGTTTCAGGACGAATCCCGTGCGGGGGATGGAGATCTCGGTGAACGAGGTCGGGGTGGCGGCGTCGAGCTCTCCGTCGCAGACGTGTAGATCGTCGCCGAGACGCCAGTCGTAGGCGTTGGGAGAGAGCCTGCTGGGATCGTACGGGTCGATGGTGATCTCGCCCGCGGCAAGAGCAGAGGCGATGGCGGGACCGGTGAGGATCACGGCGCCACCGCTTCCAGTGGAGCGAGGTCCTGCCAGTAGGCGGAGGGCTTGGGCCCGCTGGCTGCCTGGTACTTGCCCGAGTACGGAGTGATGGGGCCGACGGCGACGAAGAACATGATCTGCCCGACCTTCATGCCGGCGTAGACGCGTAACGGCCGGATCGGGGAGAGCATGAGCGTCCACTGGCCGTGGAATCCGATGTCGCCGATGGGGGCGGTGATCTCGACGAACAGGCCGAGCCGGCCGACGGAGGAACGGCCGAAGAGGAGAGGGACGAAGGTGTCGGAGCCGACCTGTTCGACGGTGTGGCCGAGGTAGAGCTGGCCTGGCTTGAGGACGTAGCCGTCGGAGTCGATCTCGATCCGGCGGGTCGGGTTGGGCCGGTGGGCGTCGAGGACGGGTGCGGTGTAGGCGAGCAGGGTCGGACCGAGGCGGACGTTGTAGCTGTTGGGGTTGACCTGTGCTTCGTCGAAGGGGGTGATGCGCACGCGGCCGTCGGCCGCGGCTGCGGTGATTTCTGGGCCGGTCAGGATCATCGGTGGGTCCCTTCGGTTAGGACGCGTTGGACGGCCTGGCGGAGGCGGAGGCCGGCTTGGTGGGTGCGGCCGTCCAGGTAGCTCTCGGCGAGGTAGTCGGTGGTCAGCACGGCTGGCAGCTGCGGGGGCAGAGGCTTCGGCTGGGTGATCAAGGGGCCCGCGCTCTTGGTGAGGTAGGGGAGCAGTGCGCCAGGGGTTTCTCTCAGGTCCTGGGGGATGCGGGCGTGGACGAGCTGGTTGTTGAAGGGCTCGATGGTGAGGAGGTCGCCGAAGGTGAGGACGTCGTCGAGCTGGGTGGGGCGCAAGGCGGTCTCGTTGAGGACGACGGCTTCGGCACCGAGGGCGGTATGGAGTCGGGTGGCGAGGTCGTCGAGGAGGAGCCTGCGATCGAGGACCCGTCCTCGGTACGGCTTTGAGACGGCGCCGATCGGCAGGGCCAGACGATCTTTAAGGTCCTCGATTCGATCACGGATGAGGGCGAGCTGGGGCGGTAGGGACGCCGCGCTGGTGATGTCTGGGAAGTGCGTAGTCTGCGCCGTCCATCGCGTGAGGGCCGGCTCAGCGATGGCGTAACCGATGCCGAGTTCACGACCCTTGAGAACGAGCGTCTCGCCCACATGGGTGGGGCCGTACTGGTCGCTGTGGCAGTGCCCGGCGAAGATCACGTCGAGGAAGGGGCAGACGGCGGCCAGCTTGAGGTCCTCGTCGAAGCCGGAGTGGCTCAGCACGACCCAGGAGTCGATCTCGTGGTGGTGCGCCAGCATCACTTCGCGCAGTGCCTGACCTGGTTCGGTGACGCGTTGGCCGGCTCGCTGATCGATGGGGATGGAGTGGAATGCCTGGACGCCGATGACCGCGGTGATGGCAACGCGCCGTCCGCCGATGCGCGCGGTGTGCAGGCGGCGGAAGAGCGGTCGGCCGGTTTCGGCATCGACGGCGTTCGCGCACACGGTGATGTCCCGGAGCGGTGGGTCGAAGTGGTGGATCCAGCCGTGGTTCCCGGGCGCGATCACGTCGTAGAGGCCATGGAGGATCGCTGTTTCGATACGGCCGTGGCCGAGGCGGTAGTAGCCGCTGCCTTCGAAGAAGTCGCCACAATCGACGATGAGCGTCTCCGGCCGGATGGCGTGCAGGTGGGCCAGCATCGGCAGGGCGTCGTCGAACGAGGAGTGGACGTCAGTGGTGGCCACGATCCGCCGCAGGGGGCGTGGACCGGTCACGGGGTGACCTCGCAGATGTCGGCTCCGAGTGCGAGCAGCTTGGTGGGAAGGTCGGCATGGCCTCGGCGGAGCTGTTCGAGGCCGCCGAGGGTCGTGACGCCGTGGGCGGTGAGGCCGGCGATGAGCAGGGCCGACCCGGTACGGATGTCGGTGGCTTCCACCCCGGTCCCGATCAGCTGCTGCGGCCCGGTCAGGCGGCACTGGGTGGGCGAGGTCTCGTGGATGTCGGCGCCGAGACGTGCGAGCTGAGGGATGAGGTTGCTGTGACGCCCAGGGTTGATCGCGTCGGCGAACAGGTGGGTGCCGGGCATGCCCAGGGCCAGTGCCATCAAGGCGGGTTCGAAGTCAGCGTCGAGTCCGCCGGGAGAGAGTGAGGCGATGGCTCGCAGGGGTTGATGGGTGGGGCGTGTGCGTTCGGCGTGGACGATGAGGATGTCTTGCTGGGCGTCGACGGGAATGCCGAGCCAGCGCAATGCGGCCACCATTGGCGCCACGTCCTTGCTGCGTACGCCCTCGATATGGCCGTTGCCCCGTGTGGCGGCGATGGCGCAGGCCAGGGTGCCTGCTTCGACCTTGTCTCCGGGGACTGCCCAGGTCACCGGCTCCTGCGATGCGGAGGCAGGCGGAGCCAGGGAGAGAACGCGCTCGTCGGCTCGGATCTCCCAACCGGCCACTTGTAGCGCCTGCAGGACGCTGAGGACTTCGGGCGAGAGGTTCGGCTGTCCCAGCCGCAGTGGTCGCTTGGCGACGACGGCGCGCAGAAGTGCCGCGATGCTCGCACCACGGGAACGGTACGGCAGCATCACCGATACCGAGCCGGTGCGACTCTCGCCGGCTTCGACGCTGTAGCCGTGGTCGTTGACGAGCGCGCGGTCGCCGAATGCCTCGTAGACCTTGAAGTGCTGCTCCATGCCGCGTTC
Source organism: Streptomyces sp. 2114.4 (assembly GCF_900187385.1). Taxonomy (NCBI): domain Bacteria; kingdom Bacillati; phylum Actinomycetota; class Actinomycetes; order Kitasatosporales; family Streptomycetaceae; genus Streptomyces; species Streptomyces sp. 2114.4. The sequence goes on along the minus strand of NZ_FYEY01000001.1, from coordinate 4,754,175 downwards.
ACCGATCCGGCAGCCGCCCGGCCAGGGCAGTACGGCCCGCCCGTGAACGGCGAGGAGAGCGGGAACCAGGTAGTACGAGGCACGGATGCGGGCAGCGGTTTCGTGGAGTTCCGGCGCGATGTGCATACCGTCGCTCGGCTGCACCAGGACGGTGTGGGGCTTGTCGACCTTGCAGGTGGCTCCGTGGCCTGCGTGCTGGAGCAGCATGAGCATGGCCTGGACGTCGTCATTGGCCGGGACGTTGGTCAGCTGGACAGGCCGGCGCAGGGAGGCCGCCGCAGCGAGGAGCGGCAGGGCGGCGTTCTTGGAGCCGTCGACGGTCACGGCCCCGGAAAGCGGCGGGCCGGGACGGATGGCGATCACTTCGGAGGTAATGGCGGGTGTCCGGGCGGTTGTCACGGCCATCTCCTTGGAAGGTGAACCTGTGGTGCGATGTGGGGACTTGGGACTGCTCGCAGGTGGATTTCGGCCCAGCACCGCTTGCCGGACTCGGTCGGCTCGACGGCGTACCGGTCTGCCAGGGCCGCGACGATGAGCAGGCCCCGGCCGTGCTCGTCGACCTCGTTGGGTGACCTGGGCCGGGGAAGGTCGGGGCTGCTGTCACTGACCTCGATCCGTATGGCGTTGCCGTCGCAGCGGGCAACCACGGTGATGGCGCTGGGACCTGCGTGCTGCACCGCATTCGAGAGCAGTTCGCCAGCCACCAGCTCAGCGGTGTGCAGTGCGTCGCTGTCGGCCGGTAGGCCCCAGTCGTGCATCTCGGCGGCGAGCCGACGCCGCGCAGCTGCTGCAGCGTGCGTCGTGCCGGGTACGGAGAAGCTGAGGTGCTGCGGTTCCATGGGCGGCCTCCCAGGCGAGTTCGGCCACTCCACGGAACCGGCGTCAGCAGAGGACGGACCACCCCAGGTGCCGGCGCTGCATCAGTTATGCAGGACCTGCATCAGCACCAAGTTCAGCTCTACTACGCTCTGTTGAGCAGGCAGGATCGGCGACGGCGGAAGGGGCCGTGGCGCGGATGGCCGATGCATACGACGAGGCGAGACGGATCGGTGAAGTGATCCGGCGGGCAAGGGTGCTCGCGAAACGCTCCCAGACGGACGTCGCCGCCGCACTGGGCTACCACCAGTCCAAGCTGAGTCGCCTGGAACAGGGCCGGGGCACCGAGGACTCCCGGGTGGTGCGGGCAGCTGCAATGGAGCTCGGCATCCCACTGCCTGCTGTCGGCCTCGCCGCCATGCCGGAAACCAGCACCTGCGACCCCGAGACAGAGGACATGCACCGCCGAACCTTCCTCGCCGCCAGCATCGCCGCCCTCACAGCACCCACCACACCGGTCGCCGGCCACGGCGATCTCGTCCACTCGCTCCTCCCAGGCCCGATACCTGCCTCTGCCCAGGACCCCCAGGACACACCAGGGCTCAGCGACCGTGTCACTGCGGCCCGGCGGCTCTTCTGCACCTGCGACTACGCCGAGCTGGAACGCGTGCTGCCCGCTCTGATCGGCAACCTCCGGCACGCCGCGATGGGCTCCAGCCAGGCCGTCGGCCTCCTGGCCACCGCGTACCAGACCTCCGCCAGCCTGCTCCTCAAGCTCAGTGATCACGGCAATGCCTGGCTGGCGGTCGGCCGTGCCATGGCCGAGGCCGAGCGCTGTGGCGACCCGGTTGTCCTGGCCTCCAGCGTCCGTGTCCAGGCGCATTTACTCGCCCGTGAAAAGCACACCACCCAGGCCGTTACCGTGGTCCGGCACACCGCCGACCAGCTCACCGGCTCCTACGACAAGCGCTCTCCGCGCTATCTCGCGGCCCTCGGCCTCATGCTGCTGCGCGGCGTCACCGCTGCCAGTACCGCCGGCGCCCGCTCGGCCACCAAGGACTTTCTCACCGAGGCGAAGGACGTTGCCCGCTACGTTGCACTCGACCGCCCCGACGCCTGGGCCAATTTCAGCCCTACCAACGTCGCCCTCCACGCAGTCAGCGCCGCGGTTGCCTTCGGCGACGCGGGCGTGGCCCTGGAGACCGCCCGCCCGCTCATGCGCCGGCACATCCCGGTCCCCGAGCGACGGGCCGCCCTATGGGTGGAGGCAGCACGCGCATACAGTCAGCAGGGGAGGCTCGCCGACGGCTACCAGGCCCTGCGGATCGCGGAGAGCTGCGCGGCCCAGGACATCCGTCGGCCTGCCGTACGGGAACTGGTCGCCGACATGGCCGCCCGTGACCGCCGCCGCGCCCTGCCCGAACTGCACCACTTCAGCCGACAGCTGGGAGTCCCCGCGTGAGTGATCAGCCCGACCAGCCGAAGAAGCCGTTCCTGTACGTCGTTGTGTGCGCAGCCGGGATCGCGGGCGACGTCGGCAAGCTGATCACTGCTGCCCAGGAGGCGAACTGGGATGTCGGGGTCATCGCTACTCCGCAGGGTCTCGGCTTCATCGACGCGATGGCGGTCGAGGCGCAGACCGGCTACCCGATCCGTTCCGCCTGGCGCAGTCCCGGCGACCCTCGTCCCCTCCCGCCGGCGGACGCCATCGCGGTCGCCCCGGCCACCTTCAACACGATCAACAAATGGGCTGCCGGGATCTCCGACACCCTCGCGGTGGGCATCCTGTGCGAGGCGTACGGCTTCGGCATTCCCACCGCTGTCCTCCCGTATCTGAACTCCGCCCAGGCCGCCCACCCCGCGTACCGGCAGAGCCTGGACCGGCTGCGTGAGATGGGCGTCCTGATCGGCTCGTACGAGCCGCACCGACCGAAGGTCGGCGGAGGGGCAGATCGTTTCCGCTGGGGGGAAGCGCTGGAGCTGCTCACCCCGGGAGTGCCGGGACGGATGTGAAGCGACTGTGGCCCGATGCGCGCGACGCATCGGGCCACAGTCGCTTGAAACCACCTCAGATAAGGGGATTCGCGCCGATTGTCACTTCTGCGTTGGCGAGCATTCGGGCGATCTGGATCGGGAGGTTTCCGAATTCCTCCATGACGACGTCGAACGGGTCGATGTGGCCGGCTTCGCCATCGCGTGCCGTGCCTTCGATGACGTAGCGGAAGCCGCGGGGCGAGGTCTCGTCGTCCAGGACCTTCCACGACGCACCGTGCTCGCGAATTCCGACATCTGCCACATAGGCGGCCAGGTCATTGTGGAGGGTGACCCAGTCGTCCTGCTCGAAGTCGTCAAGCGGGAGCTGGGAAACGTAATCCTGCAGCGGGCCGATGAGGATCAGCGCGTCCTGCTCGTATTGCTCGGCGGGGACGTTGAGCATCTCGGCGATGCCCAGCACATTCTCGTGCGCGTCCTGAGCCCACTGGTCGAGGTTGCCCCGCGCCTGGTCCGCCTCGGAAATCTGCATTCCTTCTCCCTAGTGGTGTTCCACGAATATGATACCGGCTTCCTTAAGGTATTCGCGCAATTCCTGTGAAGGTCCTGCGTGAAGGAACACCCACCGGGGGTCGAATCCCGGGTCCATTCTTCGTAGCGCGATGTCTTTGTGGATCTGCTCTTTGATGTGCTTGCTGAGCGGCACCTCTACTTGCTGGGGTGCGTGCTGGCCGGGAGCTATTTCGACCATGCGGTACTGCTGGTATGTCTTCACCTCAAGCCCGAGCGTCCGGCCGTCGGGCAGTTGGACGGGTACGTCGACCTTCCGGCCGCCTCTGGCGGTGACAGGGTACTTGGGGTCCTGGTTCGTGGGGACCGGGTAGTGCTTCTCGGGCTGGCCGCCGTACATCTTGCGCACGTGGTCTTCTCCTGTGGACCAGCGCTTGCGCTTGTCGCGCATCTTCCGCACCTGCTCCAGCGAGGGACCGCCGTTCCCCTTCGCCAACTGCCCTCGCCGAGGAGGGGGCGGGAGAGCAGGGACCTCGTCGCCGTTTCCCGTACGGAACATGCGTGAGGCGGAGCCACGTGGCAGGGGCCCACCGCCGGCCGTCGCGAGTCGTGGGCTGCCGAAGCCCAGGGATTCGAGGTGTATGTCGTCGAAATTCCTGAGCACGGTCTTGAGGCCGCCGGCTCTTGAAACGGCTCGTGCCGTACGGGCCGCGCCTCCGATGGCGCCTCCCATGAGGACACCGGTGACGCCCGCGTCTTTGATCTCGGCGAGGTTGATGCCGCTCTGCTCGCCCAGCAGGTTCCTGCCGCCCTGGGCGACGACGACATCGACGGTGATCGCTTCGAGGCCGCCGATAGCAGCGGTTGCCAGAACCGTTCCGGCGATCTCGGCAACCGTGGCCGACACAGCGACACCGGCCGCACCGGCTGCCGCGGCGATGGTCTCGGCTGCACCAAGGGCGGCGACTTCGGTGATTCCGCCAGTGAACACGGCCAGCGCAGTGCCCGCGACGAGGACTGCGCCGGCGATCTCCAGCTCATGCTTGATCTTGCTCTTGGCCTCGGCGATCTGGTCGGCGAATTTGTCCAGTGCTTTGGCCATGTCCCGGGCGGCAGATGCCAGATCGTCCAGGTAGCCCTTGCCTCCACCGTGGTACTTGCGCCAGAACTCCGAGAACGCCTCAATCGACTGGCCCTTGTTGTTGTCGATGACGTCCTGCGCTGATTTATGCGCTGCCGCGGTGCAGTCCTCGACGTCGTCGGCGTATGTGCGCCAGGCGCGAGCGGCTTCCCGGAGTTCGTCCTCGTCCCCCTCCGGCCACCACATGCCGGTGAGGTCCTGCACGACCTCCTTCACCTTGTCGGAAGCGCTCAATGCGCACCACCACGGCCGCCGTCCTTGAAGCCGGAGGCGCTGGAGCGGTCGGCCTCCTCATGGTTGTCGGCCATGTCCTTCATGGACTTCTGGATGCTGGCCAGCCCTTTGACCAGAGCATGGGCGGCCCGTTCGACCTGGTCGCGATGAGGGGTATACGCGTCGCGGAACTACTGTCCCTGTTCGTCGTCACCCCATGGTGAACCGAGTGCAGCCAGGGAGTGCTTGAGCCTTTCCGTGGCCTTCTCCAGCGCCACCGACTCCCGGTGGAATTTCGGCGCTTCGGTTTTCAACTGGTCTGTGTCTATGTCGAAGCCGGAAGCGGCCACGGACTCCCCCCCTTGACGGTCTATCTCCACTCTCCATCCAACCTACAGGGAGGGACTGACAGTGCTGTCGGAGGCGTTCAAGCCCGCACGCCTATGGGGACTTGATTCAGCCAGTTTTGGTGGGTGGGCATGCTCGAATCAGGCTGTGAACTGCTGACAGGGCCCCAACCGATGGAGCCCTGTCAGCGTGGACGTCTACTGCTTCATGGCTGCCGACCTCCGGCCGCAGAAGCCGACGTGTTCAGCGACGCGGACGATGACGCGTGGGCGTGGCTCCGTTGGCCGCAGCGTGAGGCTGTGGCGGAGTGGGCCGTAGCTGCGTCGCACGGCTGCTGCGGGCGTTGGCGGCTTGTGCCAGTGGGCTGGGGGCGTGTCGTTCGCCGAGGCGGCGGACGCGCCATGTCAGTGCGCGGGCGGGGTTGCGGGCGTCGTCCAGGGTGCGTTGGCCTACTGCTTGGTCGAGGACGGTGGCGGCGTTGTGTCCGGCGCTTTCTGCCTCGGCGAGGACGGTGGCGAGTGCGTCCCAGGCGGGGTCGTTGAGGATGCGCTCGGCGTGCTCGGGTACTGCCTCTTGGAGGTAGTGGGCGAAGCGCCCCTTGCTTTGGAGGCTGGGGGTGCGTTGCGTGAGGCCGGCCAGGACCGGTTCGGCGGTCTGTGCGTATGCGGCGTGTAGGTGGAGGAGGGCTTGCTGGGCTGCGGCTTCCTGCTGGGCGTGTTGGCGAGTGCGGTGCCAGTGCATCGCGTAGGCGACCGCGGTGAGCATGGTGTCCAGGAGCATGGCGAACCCGGCGCCGTCCCTGTCCTGGGGCCGGTCGCGCCAGATCGTCTGGATGCTGCGGCGTAGGACGCGGGCGCTGTCGCGGTCACCGGTGATGCGGGAGCGGGTGGCGCGCTCGAAGACGGCGGCGGCCCGTTCGAGGTCGGCCTTCACCGTGGCAGGTGCGGTGGCCGGCAGCAGGTCCAGTGCTCCGCCTAGCGCTTCCAGCTGGCCTTGGGCCACCGCGTCGTTGCTGCCGATCAGGTGGCTGGGGATGCGTTCGGTGGCGGCGGTGGCCTGGTGCCACGGGTTACCCGGTGGGACGGTGGCCGGTTTGGGGCTGGTGGTGGCGAGGCGTTCGCGGATCTTGGGCAGGGACAGGTCGGGGGCGAGGGTGGAGCCCGCGTAGAAGACCGGCTCGCCCTTGTCGTTGGTGTCGCCGGGCAGGGCGAAGTTGCAGCCGAGTGCGTCGCCGGAGGGACCGAGCTTGAGGCGCACGGTCACGTCTGTGGCCTCCAGCAGGGCGAAGAACTCGGCCTCGTCCGCCGCGGCGGCGACGGCGCGGCGCACTCGCATGCGCAGGACGTCGCGGGTGGCGGCGTCCTGGCCCAGGCGCTTGGCCTTGAAGTGTTCCTTGCTGGTAGGGCGCTTGGCGGCGGTGCCGTCGCCCGGCTTGAGTCGCCTGAGCCCGTAGTCGACTTCGATCTTGCGGGCTTCGCGCTGGACGGCGCGCTGGTCGTGGTTGCGTTTGGGGCGTTTGCCGTCTTGGCGTACGAGGGTGGCGGCGATGTGGATGTGGTCGTCGGCGTGGCGGACGGCGACCCAGCGGCAGGCTTCTTCGTCTCCGTCGGGGGCGAGGCCGGCGGCGGCCACGATCCGGCGGGCGATGTCCGCCCATTGGGCATCGGTGAGGATCGGGTCTTCGGGGGCGGCACGGACGGGGCAGTGCCACACGGTGTACTTGGGCGCCTTGTCACCCAGCATCTTCACGGGCTGGTTGAGTTGTGCGGCGAGCTGGGCCTCTACTTCCTTCGGGTCGCGGTGGGGGCTGCGGCCGGGGTCCGGAGCGAAGTCGTTCCAGGACGCCACCAGGTGCGGGTCGGTGTGCTCGTTGGCCCGGCCTTCGCCGAAGAGGTAGCGGATGGTGCGGCGCGTGGCGTCTGGGCCCGTACCGAGGATGATCTTCGGTATCACCGGCTCACCGTGCCTCTGTGACCCGGGCGACGGCGGTGTCCAACTCGGCGATGGACGCCTCGACCCGGTCCAGGAGCCGTTGGACGGTGTCGGGGTGGGGCCAGGCGCCGTCCTTGTTGAGGTGCCAGGTGAGCTGGTTGAGGTTGTTGCCGATGCCGCCGAGCTGCCGGTTGGCAGCCATCAGCGTCTTCACCATGGCGCGGTAGTCGGCGACTGCGGCGGTGGGGTCGTCAGCGCGGGCGGCGGCGAGCGAGCACTCTGCGACGTAGCCGCCAGGGTTCATGCGGCTGAGGTCGGCGGCGTTCTTCACGAGGGCGAGTTCGTCGTCGTTGTAGCGGGGAGAGATGCGGTGCTCGCGCAGCTGCTTGTCACGCAGTCGACGACGCGGCGCGGGCTTGGGCGGCACGTTCGACGACGGCTCGACGACCCCTTCCTCGGTCGGCTCCCCTGGGCCGGCCGACTCCGGTGCCTCCTCGGCGCCGGATGCCTCCGCCTCCCCCGGGGCGGAGGCCGGGTAAGGACTCCTTACCCGACAACTTGCTGCGTGTGAGATGGGGGTGGTGGTCATCTCCGGCTGGGGGATGGGGGGTTCGTGGTGCTGGTGGTGCATGGAGCGGTTCTCCGTGGGTGCTGGTGTCGGGTGCCCCGCTGTAGGCGGTGCCCGTGTCCCCGCGCTCTCTGCACGGGAACACGGGGTGAGCGGGAAGGGTGGGGCGATCGGCGTGATCGCGGGGGTCAGGCAGCGGCGACGGGGGCTGCGTCGAGTTCCGCCTGCCGCTGGGAGGCGGCTTCGTCGAGTTCGGCCTGAAGATGGCCTTCAGCCTGTCCGCCTCCTTCCTGCCGATGGTCAGGTCCTGGCTGCGGAACGTGTCTTCGATGTGGCGGCGCGAGGCTCGGCCTTGGCGCCCCAGTGGTGCGGTACGCGCGATGGCGAGCCGTTCGGGGGAGATCTCGCTGGCTTCGTGGTCCTGCGGTTCGGTGGACGGCTGAGGGTCCTCGGCCATGTCTGGGGTGTCCGAAGCCACGTCGGCAGAACTCCGAGCCACGTCGCCGGGGCCGTGAGCCACGTCGGCTGCGATTGGCTCCGGTGCATCGTGAGCGGTGCCCACGGGGACAGTGGGCTTGGCGCTGTCGGTGCTGTTGTGGCTGTGCCCGACGGGGTTGTGGCTCTTGGTGGTGCCCGGCTCGTGGGGGCTGGGAGCGGGCTGGCGGCGGATGACGATGTAGAGGTGGACGGCGCCGGCCAGGGCGAGTGGAGCGATGGCGGACAGGGCGCCGACGGTGAGGTCGTCGAGTTGTAGGCCGTCGTCGTGGCGGGCCTGCTGGTTGAGGCGGACGGCATGCAGGGCGTTGGCCCAGATGCTCGTCACGGTGGCCACACCGACCAGCGCCCACACGTACGCGCGGGAGCGTGTCGGGGCGGTACGGAGCATGAGCAGGGCGCCGACGCCGATGGCGATGAACCCGTCGATCACGAGGGGGAAGGCGTAGGTGAGCAGTCCGCGGATGTGGACGGCGACGGCCATCTGCCGCAGGGCGTCGTAGGAGAGAGCGAAGGCGAATGCGGCGAGCAGGGCGATGCCGAGGCGGATCGCATCGGTGCCCGATATCGATATCCGGGTGGGTTTGGTGAGGGTGCGGGAAGTCAAGCGGAGGCACTCCGGGTGGGATTGAGCGGCGGCCACCGGCGCGGGGGTGGGCGCCGTGAGGTGTGGTGACTCGTACCACTCGTTGCATGCCTGGTCAGAGCAGGTACGAGTGGCGGCGTGATGTCGACTCGACCCGTTGCGGGCCGGGCACCCGTCCCCGCGCTGACCTGCGCGGGGACGGGTGGTACGAGTCGTGGCGGGTCAGGCTCCGGTGTCGGGGAGCGGCTCGGCGGCCTGTTGGGCGGGCCCGGCCGAAGGCGTCGGCTCGGGGCAGTAGCGCGCCCAGGTGTCGAGGAACTGGTTGCGGGTGAAGCCCCTGGCCTGGGTGCCGTCGGGGAAGCGGCGGTTGGACGAGTGGAGGCCGTAGGGCTTCAGCCGCTCCTGAAGGCCGCGCGGGGTCAAGCCGTCTGGGCCGTAGTCCGCCCACGGCGCTTCCTTGTCCGCGTTGAGGTGCTCCAGCAGGCGCTTCGTGCGCATTGCCGGCGGGTCGTTCTCGGCGGCGAAGGCCCGGCGGATACCGACCAGCAGGCGCGTGCGCAGACCGCCCTGTTCGTCCTGCCCGGCCTCGTAGTCGGTCATGACGCGGCAGGCGGTGCGGGCCAGCGCAGGCCACTCGCCGCCGGCGAGGTCGGCGATGGTCACCAGAGGCTCCCAGGTGTCCGCCGCGCGGTCCTCCACCGGCATGGCCGGCTCCATGTCCATCGCCTGCCGGAACAGCGGCTTCAGCCACGCGGCGAGACGGTCGCGTATCGCGTGCAGGGCCGGAGTGTCGCGGACGGTGCGGAAGTGCGCCACCTTCTCCTTCCCCGCCCGGCGGCGCATGCGGATGACCACCGACCTGTCCATGACCGTGTCCGGCAGGTCGCCGATCCCGGCAAGCGCTGCCATGGCGAAGGTGGAGAACTTCGTCGGCTTGTGCTCTGGCCCGACCACCCGCAGCGTCGGGCGGTTGCGCTGGTGGCCCGCGTTGATCAGGCCGCGCACCTCCTCGTTCTTCTCCGCCGCCTTGGTGGTGCCGAAGAGGGTGTCGGCCTCGTCGACCAGGAGCGTGATCGGGTCATCGTCGTCGACCGACCGGAAGATCGCCGCCGGGCTGGCGTTGACTGTGATCAGAGGGTTGTGCACCGTCTCAGTGATCACGTCCAGCAGCCGCGACTTCCCGCACCGCTTCTCCGGCGCGACGATCGCCAGGCGCGGCGCGTGCTGCCACGCACGCTGCAGATGCGTAGCCGCGACCCACAACGTCACCGCCGTGAGCGCCTCCTCACTCGGCATCACCACATACCGCGCGATCTGTGCACGAAGTTCGGCCAGCACCTGCTCGCCCTCGCGCAGAGGGCCGATGAGCACGCCAGCACTCGCCGTCCGAGGCTCGGGTACGGACGGCCGCTGCGCCGCACCATCTCCCGATCGCGGCTCGCCTCCCTCTCCGGCTTGCTCACCGGCCAGGTGGGCACCCGGCTTCCCAGGGATCGCGACCGCCGGCCACTTCGCCTTGCCGGTCTCGGTCTGGGAATGTGCGTCGGGTGTCGTAGGTTGCACAGGGCAGCTCCTCATCTGGCGGCTTCGGGCTTGCCCGCCCTTGCCGCCGGGTTGGTTCTCACAAGGCCACGTAGGGGTGTTGCTCGGGCCTCCGGCGTTGCCCCGCCGGGGGCCCCTCCACGTGTCGCGGCTACTCGACCGCGGCGCGGGACCAAGGACAGTACGTCCACGCCCTGGCACAGTCCAGCGTTTCTGTGTCAGCTCAGCGCAGAAGCGACTGCTACGGTGCCCCGCTCTCACGCCGCCAGGCCCAGCAGCTCCAGCAGGTCCGCCGTCACCACGCGGTAGGCGTTACCCAGCCGCAGCACCCGGCACGGGTACTCGCCCCGCTTCGCCAACGCGTAGCCCTTACTCCGCCCCAACCCGAGTGCCCGGTTTCCTGTCTCCAGGTCAACGGCAGCAGGGAGGGCCAGAAGGTCATCCCGGCTCATCCCCTTCGTCCCGCCAACGGGTCCGTTCTCACGCATACACACACTCCATCCATGACTGAGCCCTCGGCGAACGCGACCATCACGTCCGGCTCCAGGCGCACACCTACCAGAATGACCGAGCTAATGTGTCCTCATGACACAACGCAATGCCGATGCTGGATACGACGACGAGGACGACGTTCCCGAGTGGACCGACCACGTGATGGCCACCGTGGCCGCCGAAGTCCGCCGACGCAGAAAGGAGCTACGGATGAGCGCCCAGGACCTGGCCGACGCTTGCGCGGACCTCGGTCACCCGATCCCCCGCAACGTCATCGCCAACATGGAATCCGGCCGCCGCGCCACCCTGCCTCTGGTCGACGTCATGGTCCTGGCCCAGGCGCTGCACACGAACCCGATCTGCCTGATCTACCCGATCGGATACGTCGCCGAGATCCAGCGCCTCCCCTACGAGGATCGGATTGCCCCGTGGGAGGCCATGCGCTGGTTCACCGCTCAGGACAGCGGCTATCTGGCCGACCACGACATGCTCCGCTACCAGCGCGAACACATCGAGGCCCTCGGCGAGGCCCGCTCCGCGATGGCCAGCGAGCGATACGCGCGATACGCCGTCGAGACGGCGCGCAACGCCGCAGAGCGGGCCGAGGCCCTCCGCGATCAGGCCGCCTGCATCGAGCGAATCGACGCGGCCAAGCAGCGCCTCCGCGTAGCCCGCTCCTTCATCCGGCGCGACCGCGGACTCCTCCCCTACCTGCCACCAGAACTCGCCGAAATCGATCCGCCGGGATCCCAGCCCAACACCGCCGAGGAGGACAGCCTTTGAAGGGCTCCACCCACCGCCGCTGCTACTGCCGCGACCCGCACACCGGCAAACCGCTCGGCAAGAAATGCCCCAAGCTCTCCAACCGGAAGCACGGCTCGTACTCCATACGCCAGGAACTCACGCCCCGCGAAGACGGCACCCGCCACTCCTTCAGCCGCGCCGGCTACGAGACCCTGAAGGCCGCCCAGGCCGACCTCGACCACATACGCGCGCTCCTCGGGCTCGCCGATGCCGACGATCCCGAGGGGCTGGCACAGATCGCCGAACTGTTGGAGAAGGTGGCCGACGAGAAGGCCCCACTGCCCAACGTCGAAGAGACCCGGCGACGCCTCAGCCACGGCCTGGACCTGACCAGCCGCCTCACCGTCGGCGACTGGCTGGACATGTGGCTGGCCGGCAAGAAGGGGCGGCAGAGTGCCATCAGCCGCGATGAGGGCAACATCCGCCTCCACCTCAAACCGCGGATCGGGCACCTGCGGCTGGACCGTCTCCGCGTCAGCCACCTCTCGGAGATGTTCGAGGCAATCGCCGAGGCCAACGTCGAGATTGCCGAGGGAAATGCGGCCCGCCGCAAGGCAATTGAGGACCTTGCCCAGATCCCCTGGAAGGGGCGCGAACATCGCGCCCGCCGCAAGGTGCTGAAGGCCGCCATCGCTGAGATGGCCCCCTTCCGCCGCGTAGTCACTCCAGCCACGCGCCAGCGCATCCGCTCCACCCTGCGGGCCGCGCTGAACGCTGCGATCGCCCAGCAGTTGATCACCTTCAACCCGGCTACCCACGTCGAGTTGGAGGCGGGCAAGCGCCCCAAGGCGCTGGTGTGGACCGAAGAACGGATCCTCCACTGGAAGCGCACCGGCGAGAAGCCCTCGCCCGTGATGGTCTGGACACCACAGCACACCGGCCTCTTCCTCGACCACGTCGCGGAGGACCGCCTGTACGCACTGTGGCACCTGGTCGCCTTTCGCGGGCTGCGGCGAGGTGAGGCGTGCGGGCAGCGGTGGACCGACACACACCTCGACGACGGCCGCATCACCGTCGCCAAGCAACTCGTCGTGAACGGCTGGGAGGTGTACGAGGACGATCCCAAGACCGACGCCGGCGCCCGGACCATCGCGCTCGACTCGGACACGGTCCAAGCCCTCAAACGGCACCGCATCCATCAGGAGAAGGACCGCGAGGGGTGGGGCAGCGCCTGGGTGGAAACCGGACGCGTCTTCACCAAGGAGAACGGCGAGATGCTCCACCCCGCCAACGTCACCCGCCGCTTCATCGAGCTGTACGAGGAGATCGACCTCCCGCCGATCCGACTCCACGACCTGCGCCACGGAGCGGCGACCCTCGCCCACGCGGCCGGGGCCGACCTGAAGGACATCCAGGAGATGCTCGGCCACTCCTCGATCGCCATCACGGCGGACACGTACACGAGCCTGCTGCCGGAGACCGACCGGGCGATCGCCGAGGCCGCTGCCCGCCTCGTCCCTCGCGCACGCCGGACGGATCAGGCCGCCGGGACCGAGGCCGACCTCGAAGCGGACGAGAAATCCGGAGCCGAAGCCGTGGCGGACGGTGCCGATGAATCCGCACCCCAGCCGGGCTCTGTTCCCCCGTCCGCTCACGCACCGCGCACGCAAACGGCCCCGGACGAGGAGTCCGAGGCCGAATAGAGCGCCTCTCCGGGGAGAAACCCCAGGTCAGCGCGGCGTAACAAGAGCCCCCTGTCGGATTCGAACCGACGACCTTCGCTTTACAAGAGCGGTGCTCTGGCCAGCTGAGCTAAGGAGGCGTGCGTGAAGCAGTGTACCCAGGTGGGACGGGTGCCGTTCCCAAAATGGTGAGTGCAGGGCTACTGACACCGGGGGCGGCTGCGGGTAGCGTCACGGAGAGTCCATATCAGTGGACTACACCACTCCTTTTACTCGGATCGTCCGGCACGTTCCTGCCGGTGAAGGGACTTTCACCATGGCTACGGTCACGTATGACCAGGCAACCCGTATCTACCCGGGTTCCGACAAGCCCGCCGTCGACAAACTGGACATCGCCATCGAAGATGGCGAATTTCTTGTCCTGGTCGGCCCCTCTGGATGCGGCAAGTCCACCTCGCTGCGGATGCTCGCGGGGCTGGAGGACGTCGACGGAGGCGCCATCCGTATCGGGGACCGCGATGTCACCCACCTTCCGCCGAAGGACCGGGACATCGCCATGGTGTTCCAGAACTACGCGCTCTACCCGCACATGACGGTCGCCGACAACATGGGCTTCGCGCTCAAGATCGCCGGAGTGCCGAAGGCCGAGATCCGGCAGAAGGTCGAGGACGCGGCCAAGATCCTGGACCTCACGGAATACCTGGGGCGCAAGCCCAAGGCGCTGTCCGGCGGTCAGCGGCAGCGGGTCGCGATGGGGCGGGCGATCGTCCGGGAGCCGCAGGTGTTCCTCATGGACGAGCCGCTGTCCAACCTGGACGCCAAGCTCCGCGTCCAGACCCGTACGCAGATCGCGGGGCTGCAGCGTCGGCTCGGGATCACGACGGTGTACGTCACCCACGACCAGGTCGAGGCCATGACCATGGGCGACCGGGTGGCCGTGCTCAAGGACGGGCTGCTGCAGCAGATCGATTCGCCGCGGAACATGTACGACCGGCCGGCGAATCTCTTCGTGGCGGGGTTCATCGGGTCGCCGGCCATGAATCTGGTCGAGGTGCCGATCACGGACGGCGGTGTGAAGTTCGGCAACAGCGTCGTTCCCGTCAGCCGTGAGGCGCTGACCGCGGCCGCCGACAAGGGCGACACGACGGTGACCGTGGGTGTGCGCCCCGAGCACTTCGAGATCGTCGAGCAGAACGGCGCCGCCGCGAAGTCGCTCTCCAAGGAGGCCGCCGACGCGCCGGCCGGCCTGGCCGTCACGGTCAATGTCGTCGAGGAGCTGGGCGCCGACGGCTACGTGTACGGCACCGCGGAGGTCGGCGGCGAGGTCAAGGACCTCGTCGTACGGGTCAACGGCCGCCAGGTCCCGGACAAGGGCACCCGGCTGCACGTCGTACCGCGGCCGGGCGAGACGCATGTCTTCTCGACGTCGTCCGGGGAGCGCCTGACCGACTGATACGTGCCCCGGGCCGGCGCCGGCTCCGACCCGGCCGATACGGGATGAGTGATGTGTGAGAGCGGCGGCGGTAGCGGGTAGTACGCAGTACCCGCTACCGCCGCCGCTGCGTTGTGCCCCGCGGCATGGCGCCGCGACGTCATGATGCCAACTCGGCACCATGACGGCATGAAGGCATGACGCCAACTCGGCACCATAGGGGCATAACCGTGCTTTTCGTATCCGTGCGTCAACTTCGAAACCGCACCGGCGAGCCATTGCATCCCTCGATCAGGTGACCAAATGTCGCCAAATCATCACTCCTCGCTACCATCTCGACCGTGAACTCCGCAGCCCGCCGCATCGGCAGAACTCTCGCCCTCGTCCTCCCCGTCGTCCTCGTGCTCTCCGGAACCCTCGCGGTCACCCGGGTTCCGTGGGCATCGACGGCCACCGACTCCCAGGTGCTGACCGCATCGTCCGGAAGGGTCTCCACCAAGGCCGGCCCGCTCGCCCCCCAGGAGGCCCTGCGCAAGCGGCTCCTGGTCGAGCTCCAGGAGAAGGATCCGGGCGTCGCCCTGACCCACCTCCAGGAGGCGACCACCAAGCGGCCCTCGCTGGCCAAGCACTGCGTCTCCATCGCCCGTGACCTCGGCCGTGCCGCGGTCGCCAAGTACGGGGCCGCACACCGCGCTCAGGCCTTCTCCCGCCCGGTCTGCGACACCTCCTTCGCCACCGGCGTCGCCGCCGCCCAGTGACCCCTGCTCGCACCGCATAGGGTGCGATCCATGACAGGTGACCGGCATCCTCACCCCACGCAGGCCGTGGTCCTGGCCGGCGGCCAGGGCGCACGTCTCCGCCCGTACACCGACGACCGCCCCAAGCCGATGGTCGAGATTCCCGGCACCGGGACCCCGATCATCGGCCACCAGCTGAACTGGCTGGCCGAGGAGGGCGTCACGGACGCCGTCGTTTCCTGCGGGCACCTGGCCGGGGTACTCCAGGAGTGGCTGGACCGGGCCCAACTGCCGTTGCGCGTCACGACCGTTGTCGAGACCGAGCCGCTGGGCCGCGGCGGCGGCCTGAAGTACGCCGCCGGCTCCCTCCCCCGCCCGGACGAGCCCTGGTACGCCACCAACGGCGACATCTGGACCCGCTTCCCGCTCCGGGAGATGGCCGCCTTCCATCACGAGCGCGATGCCGAGGCCACCCTCGCGCTGGCCCGTCCCCGTATCCCCTGGGGTGCCGTGGAGACCGACGCGTTCGGACACGTCCTGGACTTCATCGAGTCGCCGCCCTCGCCGTATCTCATCAACGCCGGCGTCTATGTCTTCTCCGCCGCGTTCAGGGGGCTCCTGCCCGACCGCGGCGACCATGAGCGCACCACCTTCCCGCGCCTCGCCCGCGAACGCCGGCTCGCCGGTTTCCCGCTCCCTCAGGGCGCCTACTGGCGTGCCATCGACACGGCCAAGGACCTCAGCGAGGCCGCCAAGGAACTGAGCGCGCACGGAGGTTGAGGAAGAGGGGCGACCAGCCCCCACCAGCCCCAGGGCGCCGGCTCCCTCCCCAGGCCCCTCAGGCCCCCTCAGGCCCCCGCAGGCACGCAGCCCCGGCAGGCACGTTCCCTCCCCTGCCGCCCGCCGCGCTCTCCGCACCCGCCCCGCTCTCCACCCGCCCCACACGCACCTGTCCCCGACCGCTCCCCTCCCCGTCACGGCCGGTGGATCCGAACCGTACGGAAAGCGGGACGATCGGGGACGGGTACAGGAACGGGCAACAGGCGCAAAGACCCCCGTCAGCCCAGAAGCCCGCCGAGGCTCCCTCCCCCGGAGTCGCCGCCGGAGCCGCTGGAACCGGTGCTTCCGGTGCCGGTGGTGCCGCCGCCGGTGCCGCCCGCCGAGGTCGGCACATGGGTCGGTACCGGCTCGCGGGTCGGCACGGTCTGCTGGGGTGCGCTGGTGGTCGCTCCCGGCTGCTGGGAGAGGCCGCTGCCGCTGCCCGCCGACCGTCCCGTGCCGGAGGTCGACGCGGACGGGGTGCCGGGCTTACGGGCCTTGTGCGAGGCGTTTGCCGAGGGGGTGCCGGGGCGCGGTGCGGCGCTGCCCTTGTGGCGCTGGCCGGGCCGGGCGGTGTGCTTGTCCGGGCGGGGCAGCGGGGAGCCGGGGAGGTTGTTGATGGCGGGCTCGCCGGGCCGCGGGACGGTCGCGACCGTCGCGGAGCGTACGGCGCCGCCGAGCAGCGAGCCGATCAGCAGGGTCAGTCCGGCCACCACCGCCGTCATCACCGCGCCGCGGCGCAGCACCCGGCGCCGCAGGTCGGCCACCTCGACGCGGGGGCCGAGACGCCGCCAGGCCTCGCCGGCCAGCCGCCCGTCCATGGAGTAGACGGGCGCACCCGCGATGATCAGCGGGCTCCAGGCGGCGAGGTAGATGATGTCGGGGGCGTCGTAGGCGGGGAGGGTGCGCCAGCTGACGGTCATCAGCAGCACCGCGGAGAGCAGCGCGCCGATGGACGCGGCGACCCGCTGCCACAGTCCGCAGATCGTCAGGACGCCGACGACGACCTGGAGGAAGGCGACGGTCAGACCGGCGCCGACGGGGTGCGAGACGGCGAAGTCGCGCAGCGGCACGGCCAGCGCCCAGGGGTCGAGCGACAGCAGCCACTTGACCATCGAGCCCCGCTCACCGCCGTCGAAGTAGACGGGGTCGCAGAGCTTGCCCATGCCGGCGTAGACAGAGATCAGGCCGAGGAAGATGCGCAGCGGCAGCAGGACGACGCCGAGGTTCATCCGGCGGCCCGGGTAGTACGCGTGCCGCACGCTGTCGGTGCCGCGCCGCTTGGCGCCGGGGTCGTAGCCGTCCGGTGCCTGGAACGGGTCGTCGTCGTACCCGTCGTCGGTGGGGCCGCGGTCGCCGTAGGGGCTGCGGTAGGGGTGGTCCTGGTAGGTGTCGCCGTACGCGCTGCCGACGGGGCGTACGCCGCGCAGCAGCGGGGTGCGGTCGGAGTCGGCGGGGCCGCGCTGGCCGATCACGGTCGTGGCGGGGGCGGCGTCGCCGAGGCGGACCCGGGGCAGGACCTGGGTCGTGCCGACGTCCTCGCCCTGGCCGCCGTCGAGGCCGACGCCCGCGTCGCGCACCGCGTGCAGGAGTTGGGTGGTGGCGCCGGCCGTGCCGCCCGGTTCGGTGCGGCCGCTCCACACCACGGGCGCCCGGCGTCTGGCGCCGGCGGCCGGGCCGCGGAGGGCGGGGATGTGCGCGGCGTCGGCCAGGGCGCCGCGCGCCGCGGGCGCGGCGAGCTGTACGCGGAAGCTGGCGTGGTTGACGATGACCTGCGCGGGATCGCACGGCACCTTGACCGAGCTCAGGCCCGGCTCGTCATCGAAGCCCGGCGAGCGTCCCCCCGTAGGTGTGCGGGGTGTTCTGGTGTCCACGCTCATCTAACCGAGTGACCCCCGGTTAAGACACTGCCTTGACCGGGTCGATCTGTCCGAGACCCGTCAAAGGATCAGGGGAGACGGCGCAGACGCCCTGCGGGACACGGGAGGCGGCACGGAGGGTCAGGTCGTGCCCCGGGGTGTGGCACAGGTACGCACCGGCCCCGGGGCACCCGGGGACTCAGCCGCGGCGGCGCGCCGCTTCCCACAGGACGACACCGGCCGCGACACCGGCGTTCAGCGACTCCGCGCCGCCCGGCATCGGGATCCGCACCCGTACGTCACAGGTCTCGCCGACCAGCCGCGACAGGCCCTTGCCCTCGCTGCCGACCACGATGACGACCGGGCCGTCCAGCGCCTCGACGTCCTGCAGCTCCAGCTCGCCGTCCGCGGCCAGCCCGACGACCGTCAGACCGGCCTTCTGGTACGACTCCAGGGTCCGGGTCAGGTTGGTGGCGCGCGCGACCGGCGTACGGGCCGCGGTGCCCGCCGAGGTCTTCCACGCGCCGGCCGTCATCCCGGCCGCCCGGCGCTCCGGCACGACCACGCCATGGCCGCCGAAGGCACACACGGAGCGCACCACGGCGCCGAGGTTGCGCGGGTCGGTGACGCCGTCGAGCGCGACGATCAGCGGGTCGTCACCGTCGTCGAAGGCGGCCGCGGCCAGGTCCTCGGGGTGGGCGTAGTCGTACGGCGGGACCTGCAGGACCATGCCCTGGTGGTTGAGGCCGTTGGTCATCCGGTCCAGCTCGGGGCGCGGCGCCTCCATCAGGTTGATGTCGCCGCGCTCCGAGGCGAGCTGGAGTGCGGCGCGCACCCGCTCGTCGGTGTCGATGAACTGCTGGACGTAGAGGGTGGTCGCGGGCACGCCGTCGCGCAGCGCCTCGAAGACCGGGTTACGGCCGACGACCAGCTCGGCGGTGCCCTTGGCACCACCGCGGCGCGGAGCCGGGCGGCGCGATGCGGCCTGCTTCGCCTGGGCGTTGGCGACGCGGTTCTTGACGTGTCCCTTGCGCGCGGAG
This sequence comes from Streptomyces sp. 2114.4, assembly GCF_900187385.1. NCBI lineage: Bacteria > Bacillati > Actinomycetota > Actinomycetes > Kitasatosporales > Streptomycetaceae > Streptomyces > Streptomyces sp. 2114.4. The sequence continues at coordinate 4,735,227 of NZ_FYEY01000001.1, read as the reverse complement.
GCGGGCGGGGTCGGGCCCTTGCCCTCCAGGCCCCGGCGCCGCTTGCCGCCGCTGCCGACCTGCGCGCCCTTCTTGTTGGACGTGCGGCGGTTCCTGCGCTGGCTGTTGCCGGCCATGGGTCACCTGTTTCTTCACTGCTCTCGACGTCTCGCGACGTGGAGTGGGTACGTACGTATGGATTGAGTGTCGCCCGCGGCCACCGTGCGAGGCGAATCCGGGTGGCCGGCGGGGTGCGGGACCGGGGTCAGGACAGCGACCAGCGCGGGCCCGAGGGGGTGTCCTCGATGGCGAGTCCGGACTGCTGGAGCTGGTCGCGGATGGCGTCGGCGGTGGCGTAGTCCTTGCGGGAGCGGGCGGCCTGGCGCTGTTCGAGGACGAGGCGGACCAGGGAGTCCACGACGCCGTGGAGGTCTTCTCCGTGGTCGGTGCCGCCGCCGGACCAGCGCTCGTCGAGCGGGTCCAGACCGAGCACCCCGAGCATCGCCCGCAGCTCGGCCAGCCGGGCCACCGCGGCTTCCTTGTCGTCGGCGGTCAGTGCGGAATTGCCCTGGCGGACGGTGGTGTGCACGATCGCCAGCGCCTGCGGGACGCCCAGGTCGTCGTCCATCGCCTCGGCGAAGGCCGGCGGGACCTCGGCCGCGGGCTCGACGACCCCGGCCTTCTCGACGACCCGCTGGATGAACCCTTCGATACGGGCGAACGCCGCCTCGGCCTCGCGCAGCGCGTCCTCGCTGTACTCGATCATCGAGCGGTAGTGCGGGGTGCCCAGGTAGTAGCGCAGCACGATCGGGCGCCAGCGCTTGATCATCTCCGAGACCAGCAGGGAGTTGCCCAGCGACTTGGACATCTTCTCGCCGCTCATGGTCACCCACGCGTTGTGGGTCCAGTACGCGGCGAAGTCGTCGCCGAAGGCCTTGGCCTGGGCGATCTCGTTCTCGTGGTGCGGGAAGATCAGGTCGATGCCGCCGCCGTGGATGTCGAAGGCGGTGCCCAGGTACTTGTGGGCCATCGCCGAGCACTCCAGGTGCCAGCCGGGCCGGCCGCGGCCCCACGGGGTCTCCCAGCTGGGCTCGCCCTCCTTCGCCGCCTTCCACATGGCGAAGTCGCGCGGGTCCCGCTTGCCGGTCTCCCCCTCGCCGGACGGCTGGAGGAGGTTGTCCAACTCCTGGTTGGACAGCCGGAGATAGTCCGGGAAGGACCTGACGTCGAAGTAGACGTTGCCGTCGGCGGCGTAGGCGTGACCGCGCTCGATCAGGCCGCGCATCATCTCGATCATCTCGGGGATGTGGCCGGTGGCACGCGGCTCGTAGGTCGGGCGCAGGCAGCCGAGAGCGTCGTACGCCGTATTGAAGGCGACCTCGTTCTCATAGCCCACGGACCACCACGGGCGGCCCTGTTCGGCCGACTTGTTGATGATCTTGTCGTCGATGTCCGTGACATTGCGCACGAACGTCACGTCGTAGCCGCGGTGCTCGAACCAGCGGCGCATGATGTCGAAGTTCAGTCCCGACCTGATGTGCCCGATGTGCGGGGCGGCCTGCACGGTCGCACCACACAGGTAGATCGAGACACAGCCCGGCGTGAGCGGGGTGAAATCGCGAATCTGCCGGGCGCTGGTGTCGTACAGGCGAATCGTCACGGAACCAGGGTAGTCGGAACGAGGCAGTGCCCCGCGACCCATTGGGCCACAGGGTGACGTATCCGTCATCGGCGTCCGGTTCGCCGGACGTGTCGCCGCCTCCGGCGCGGGCGGCGAGCCCGTCAGATACTGCCGACCACCTTACGCGGCGTGATCCGGACGACCACCCGCTCGGCGTCCTTGCCCGCCTCCGGGTTGAACTCGGCGTACGGCTTGCCGGTGTACTTCCGCGACAGCTCGTCGATCAGTTCCTGCCCGCCCTCGGTGGTGAGGGAGGCGGCGCCGCGGACCTCGGCGTAGGTGTACGGGGCGTCGAAGGGCTGGACGACGACCGTGACCCGCGGATCGCGGCGGAGGTTGGCCTCCTTGCGCCGGCCGACGGTCGTCGAGATCAGCAGGTCGCCGCCGTCCCGCTTCACCCAGACCGGGGAGACCTGGGGGCTGCCGTCGGGCTGGATGGTCGCCACGGTCACGAAGACCGGAGTGTCGAGGAGCTGCTTGAGGTCGTCGGACAGGGTGGCAGTCACGAGCGGTCCTTCCTGCGGGCCTTCCGGGGACACGGATACTCCGATCCTCCCCTCAACACCCGTGCGGCGCCCGGCATTCCCACGCCATACGGGGGATGCCGGGCGCCGCACGCAGGCGCCGCACACGCAAGGGCGGACGCGCCCGCCGGTGACGCGCCCGCCGGTTCAGGCCGTACGGAAGACGATCGCCGTGGCGATCGCGGCCAGGCCCTCGGCGCGGCCGGTCAGCCCCAGCCCGTCCGAGGTCGTGCCGGAGACCGCGACCGGCGCGCCGACGGCCGCCGACAGCGCCTTCTGGGCCTCTTCCCGCCGCTTGCCGACCTTCGGGCGGACGCCGATGACCTGCACCGCGACATTGCCGATGGTGAAGCCCTCGGCCCGGACGATCCGGGCGGCCTCGGCGAGCAGCGTCACCCCGGAGGCCCCGGACCATTCGGGGCGGCCGGTGCCGAAGTGCGCCCCCAGATCGCCGACGCCGGCCGCCGAGAACAGCGCGTCGCAGGCGGCGTGTGCGGCGACATCGCCGTCACTGTGCCCGGCCAGGCCGTAGCCGCCGCTCTCCTTCTCGTCCCAGAGCAGTCCGGCGCACCACAGCTCGCGGCCCTGCTCGAAGGCGTGCACATCCGTGCCGATGCCGACGAGGGGGACGGCTACGGGCGCGCCGCCGGCCGCGGCGGCCCCGGCGGACTCGGGTCCGGTCTGCTCAGACATAGCCATCGGTGGCCCTCCTGCGGGCGAGTACGGCCTCGGCCAGGACCAGGTCCAGCGGCCGGGTCACCTTGAACGCTTCCTCGTGCCCCGGGACGACCACGACCGGCGACCCGAGCCGTTCGACCAGCCCGGCGTCATCGGTGGCGCCCTCGCCCTCGACGACGGTGTCATGGGCCTTGCGCAGGGTCGCCAGGTCGAAGCCCTGCGGGGTCTGCACGGCGCGCAGCAGGGCCCGCTCCGGGGTGCCGACCACCGGCTCCGGGGCGCCCTGCGGCTGCGGGTCGACCTGCTTGACGGTGTCGGCGAGCGGCAGCGCCGGGACGACGGCGGGCGCACCGTCGCGTACGGCGGCGATCACCGCGTCGACGGTCTCGACCGGGACCAGCGGGCGCGCGGCGTCATGCACCAGCACGACGTCGATGGTGTCCGGAAGCGCGGCCAGCCCGAGCTGGACGGACTCCTGGCGGGTTCCGCCGCCGGGAACCACCTGGAGGTCGGTGCGCTCGGCGAGCGGGTGCTCGTGGAGCAGGTGGCTGACCTCGGCGGCTCCGTCGGGCGGGGCGACCACCACGATGAGCGAGACGGCACGTGAGGCGGCCATCGCACGGACGGCGTGCACCAGCATGGGGGTGCCGCCCAGCGCGCGCAGCGCCTTGGGGGTGCCGGGACCGAGCCGGACACCACGGCCGGCGGCGGGGATCACCACGGCGGTGCGGATCGGACGGGAGGAATCTGGCATCGATGGCTCCGGAGTCCGGGGCGAGCCCGGAATTGACGCAGACAGGTTTGTTTCCTCGGGAGAGGTGGGTATGGCCCTGGGGGTAGCCCCGGCCGGAGGCTGGGGACGTGCCGGGCGCGACGCCTTGACCGGCCCCTTCCGTGACACCGGTCGAGGCAACTGCCCGGGCCCGGCACACACCGCAGGGCCAGCAGTTGCCGGTCCCCGCAGGTCACAACCTCATATGTCAAGGTCACACAGCTCATGACCCGGTTCATGAGGCTCATGACACAGCAGCTCGTGACCGATACAGCAGCAGATATGCCGCAGCGCCCGGCAACAGGCCGCCTCACTGGGAAACGGTCGTCACTCGGGCACCGCGGCATTGCTACGTCGTCGCTGCGCCGGATCTCGCCGACGCATACGTCGTCAGGACGCGAGTACCTCGTCGAGCAGGGCCTCGGCCTTGTCCTCGTTGGTGTTCTCCGCGAGGGCGAGCTCGCTCACCAGAATCTGGCGCGCCTTCGCGAGCATCCTCTTCTCACCGGCGGACAGTCCGCGCTCTCGCTCACGCCGCCACAGGTCACGCACCACTTCGGCGACCTTGATGACGTCACCGGAGGCGAGCTTCTCGAGGTTTGCCTTGTAGCGACGGGACCAGTTCGTCGGCTCCTCGGCATACGGTGCGCGAAGCACCTCGAAGACCCGGTCCAGCCCGTCCTGGCCAACCACGTCGCGTACGCCGACGAACTCCGCATTGTCCGCTGGAACACGAACAGTCAAGTCGCCCTGGGCGACCTTCAGCACCAAGTAGGTCTTGTCCACGCCTTTGATCTGGCGAGTTTCGATGGCCTCGATCAGCGCGGCCCCGTGATGGGGATAGACCACGGTGTCGCCAACCTTGAACGTCATGTGACAGGTACCCCTTCCGTGGCTATCCATGCTAACACGGGAACGGACCGTTCTGAATGGCGTTTTCGCAGGTCAGGGCATATCTCGGGGCTTGACAACCACGACCGGAACGTGCTGCAAAGGGTCCCGGAAGGCGGGTATTCGCAGGTCGGAGGGGCTGCACGGGTGAGCGGAAACCCGCCCGTCACATACCGGGAGCGCGGAGATCGACAGGCGGAATGTCCCGCTTCGTGTAGATCCAGATGAGCGAGTTCCGCTACTCCGTTCGGCTGCTCCCGGTCCTTCGCGGACGATTCCTGAATTGATCACGATCCGGCATCCCGAAGAGGGTGATCAATTCCGCGAGGCCTTCACATTCCCTGCGAATACTGCTTTTCCCCGGCGAGAAACGCACGGGCCTCCACCCGAACGGCCGCTTGCCGAATATCCCTTCCCCGTTCCGGAGGGCGATCCCGGTTCTTGAGAACGATCTCGGGGGATCTCGGCGGGTGATCGCAGTGGGTGATCACAGTGGGTGATCGCAGTGGGTGTTCACAGTCGCAGTCCGGGGTGCGGCCGGGCGTGTTGTCCGGCGGGTTCTCCCGGCCGCTGCCCGGCGGAGCTTGCACCACCGCCTCTTGATCCACCGTCAGGTTTCCGTGGCGGCATCCGCTTCGGGGGCCGGAAAACCGGGCCCGGACGGCGGTGGCGGGCCGTCGAGCGCGCTGGGGGCGGGTCGGGTGCGGCGGCGCGAGGACGGCTCGGTAACCTAGCGGCGCTGACACACCCTTAGGGCGGCTTAACGCACCCGTCGTCATGACGCGTACGCAGGGCCGCCCCAGCCGCCCATCCGCGACCGGGCACGAACGTTCGGCCGCCGTAGCTCGTCAAGGAGATGCCGCCGCCGTGAGCCGCAGCCTTCGACGCGGCGTCCTCGCCGCCACCGTCCTTTCGCTCTCGATCGCCACGCTGTCCGCCTGCGGGGCCGGGAACGAAGCCCAGACGCTGCAGGTCAAGCCGGACAACGCCGCGACCTCCGTCGACGGCATCAAGATCCAGAACATCAACGTGATCACCCAGCCCGATGTGAACGCCAAGGGCCCGGCCGTGGTGGCCGCGACGGTGTTCAACAACGGCGACAAGGACCAGAAGCTGACCGGGATCTCGGTCGACGGCACCGGCCAGTCGGCCAAGCTCTCGCCGGCCGGCGGCGGCTCGGGCCCGATCACCGTGCCGGCCGGGGGCTCCGTGGTGATCGGCGGCAAGGACAACGCCTCGGCCGTCCTGGCCAGCGGCCGCGACGCCGTCAAGGACGGGAACGTGCAGCCCCTGACCTTCACCTTCACCTCGCTCGGCAAGGTGAAGGCCAGCTCCTACGTCGTCCCCGCGAAGAACTTCTTCGAGGGCTACGGTCCCTCGCAGCTGCCGCAGCCGTCCGGCTCGGCTTCTCCGTCCGGCTCCGCCAAGCCGTCGCAGTCGGGCAAGCCGTCCGGTGCGGCCTCCCCGTCCGGCTCCCCCTCGTCGTCGGCGCACAGCGGTCACTGAGACCGCCCGCGCGACGCGTCACACAACGCCTCAGGGGCGCCCGTCCGATCCGGAGGGGCGCCCCTGAGGCGTACTCGGGCAGAGCGCGCGGGCGCGGCGGCCGGTGAGCGCCCGCTGCGCGCCCGGCCGCTGCTCTGTGCGGCTCATGCTCGTACGGCTCGTGCGCTGTGCGGCTCGTGCTCGTACGGCCCGGAGTTTTACGGCTCGAACTTGTAGCCCAGGCCGCGGACCGTGACGAGGTAGCGTGGCGCGCCCGGGTCGGGTTCGATCTTGGCGCGCAGTCGCTTGACGTGTACGTCCAGGGTCTTGGTGTCGCCCACGTAGTCGGCGCCCCAGACCCGGTCGATGAGCTGCATCCGGGTCAGCACGCGCCCGGCGTTGCGCAGCAGCATCTCCAGGAGGTCGAACTCCTTCAGAGGCAGGTCGACCTTGCCGCCGGAGACCGTGACGACATGGCGGTCCACGTCCATCCGGACCGGGCCGGCCTCCAGGGCCTGCGGGGTGACCTCCTCCGGCTCGCCGCGGCGGCGCATCACCGCGCGGATGCGGGCGACCAGTTCGCGGGAGGAGAAGGGCTTGGTGACGTAGTCGTCGGCCCCTATCTCCAGACCGACGACCTTGTCGATCTCGCTGTCCTTGGCGGTCACCATGATGACCGGCACATTGGAGCGGCCACGCAGCTGGCGGCAGACCTCGGTGCCGGGCAGGCCCGGCAGCATCAGGTCGAGGAGGACGAGGTCGGCGCCGTTGCGCTCGAACTCGTCGAGTCCGTCGGGGCCCGTAGCCGCGATGGCGACCTCGAAACCCTCCTTGCGGAGCATGTACGACAGTGCGTCGCTGAACGATTCCTCGTCCTCGACGACAAGCACTCGGGTCACGGAAGGACCTCCGGGGCTGGATGAGCAGGGAGCGGATCGTTGAAGGTCTCGTACGGGCGGTCCTCGTCGTCGAGGCCCTCCGCGGAGGGGTCGGCGGGCCGTTCGCGGTCGCGCACGGCTCCGGCTTCCGGGAGACGCAGGGTGAAGGTGGAGCCCTGTCCCTCAGCGCTCCACACCGTGACCTCCCCGCCGTGCGAGGCGGCCACATGCTTGACGATGGCGAGGCCGAGGCCGGTCCCGCCGGTGGCGCGCGAGCGCGCCGGGTCGACACGGTAGAACCGCTCGAAGACGCGGTCACGGTCCTTTTCGGATATCCCGATGCCCTGGTCGGTCACCGCGATCTCGATCAGGTCGCCGCCGGGCGCGGAGACCCGGCGCCCGGCGATCCCGACGCGGGTGCGCGCCGGGGAGTAGTTGACGGCGTTCTCGACGAGATTGCCCAGGGCCGCGGCGAGCTGGCCGCGGTTTCCCCATACGTGCAGTTCCGCGGCGCCGCCGACGGCCATCGTGATCTGCTTCGCGCCGGCCTGCTGGCGGCAGCGGTCCATCGCCTCGGCGACCAGCTCGTCCACCCGGACCGGCTCGGCGTCCTCCAGCGGGTTGTCGTTCTGCACCCGCGAGAGGTCGATGAGCTCCTGGACGAGGTTGGTCAGGCGGGTCGCCTCGTTCTGCATCCGGCCTGCGAAGCGCTCGACGGCCTCGGGGTCGTCGCTGGCGTCCATCACGGCCTCGGAGAGCAGCGACAGGGCGCCGACCGGGGTCTTGAGCTCATGGCTGACGTTGGCCACGAAGTCGCGGCGGACCGCCTCTATCCGGCGGGCCTCCGTGAGGTCCTCGACCAGCAGCAGGACGAGCCGGGAGCCGAGCGGGGCGACTCTGGCGGAGACCGCGAGCGCTTCGCCGCGGCCGGTGCCGCGGCGCGGCAGATCCAGCTCGACCTGGCGTATCTCGCCGTCCCTGCGGGTGTCGCGGGCCATCGCCATCATCGGCTCGACGGCGAGCTTGCCGCCCCGGACCAGCCCGAGGGCGTAGGCGGCGGAGCTGGCCTTGACGACGGCGTCGGCCTCGTCGAGGACCACGGCCGAGGAGCGGAGCACCGACAGGACGGTGTCGACCCCGGGTGGCAGCACGGCTTCGGTGTGCAGGGAGGTACGGGTGGGTTTGGCCTGGTCGCGCTCGCTCCAGCGGAACGCCAGCATGGCGAAGACACCGGTACAGAGCCCGGCGATCGCAGCCACTGCGGCGACGGCCGCGTCCACGTTCATGACTCCAGGTTATGCGCCGGGTCGGACACTTCCCCAGCCTTGCGGGGCTCTGCTCGAACAGCCGTCGCCCAGAGTTCACCCTGCGGTCCGCGCTGGTTCACTCCGGAGGCCGGTGCGAGGCGGGCGGCTGCCCGGCGGATGTCCCTAGGGGGACCGGCGCGAGCGCCCTGCCGCTCCGGCGCTCGGCCAGGTGAACCGCGCCCTGGCCCCCGGGGCCGTGGATGCGTCGCCCAGAGTTCACCTTCACGTCGGCGCCGGTTCACCCCCGGTGGCACCGCAGGTCGCGCGGTGCCCGCAGGGTGACGGTGCGGGTGCCACCGGGGGTGAACCGGCACGCGGCCGGACACCCTGAGCGACCGCGGGGCCACGGCCCTCCGGAGCACCGGCACCGCGGCGGGGGCCGGCACCGTGGAGCACCGCCCCGCCGGGCACGGGCCGCGCGGGCACCGACCGTGAGAGCGTGGGCACAGGTCACCCTGCACCCCGTTCCACCTCCCACCACGCCACACCACCACATCGATGCGAGAGAAGGTCACAGATGCGGGACGCGTACCACGAGGAGCTGGATTCGATCGGCGAGGGCCTGGTCGAGATGGCCCGGCTCGTCGGCTCCGCGATCGGGCGCGCCACCACGGCGATACTCGACGCGGACCTCAAGCTGGCCGAGAACGTCATCGCCGCCGACGAGAAGGTCGACGACCTCCAGCGCGATCTGGAGGCCCGCGCGATCGCCCTGCTGGCGCGGCAGCAGCCGGTCGCCACCGACCTGCGGATCGTCGTCACCTCGCTGCGGATGAGCGCCGACCTGGAGCGCTCCGGCGACCTGGCCCAGCACGTGGCCAAGCTGGCCCGGCTGCGCTTCCCGCAGTCAGCCGTGCCGCAGGATCTGCACGCCACCATCCTGGAGATGGGGCAGCTGGCGCAGCGCCTGATGGCCAAGGCCGCCGAGGTCATCATCACCAAGGACGTCGACCTCGCGCTGCAGCTGGAGCAGGACGACGACGCGATGGACATGCTGCACCGCACCCTCTTCCAGCACCTGATGGACGACCGCTGGAAGCACGGCATCGAGACGGCCGTGGACGTGACGCTGCTGGGCCGCTACTACGAGCGCTTCGCGGACCACGCGGTCTCCGTCGCCAAGCGGGTCGTCTACCTCGTGACCGGCGAGCACGCCGACGAGATCGCCCCGCCGACGACGGTGGAAGGCGCGTAATCGCGGAGGCGGGAGGTGTTACCGCGGCGGCGGGAGGCGTGGCCGCGGCGAGGGTGCGAGGCGTGGCCCCGGCTACTCCTGCGGCTGTCGTGCAGCTGATCACGGCAGCGCGAGGAGGGCACGGGTCCGGCCCGTGAGCCGTCGTGCGCCGTTGACGTGTGCCCCCACGCGCCGTTGACGCGCCTCGGCACCCGGGCTTGCAATGGGCACCAGGTGACCCCTAGGAGGCAATGCATGGCACCCATGGCGGACTCCCCCAACCCCGCGCTCCAGGACGCCCCGACAGCCGTCGGGCGTCCACTGCTCCCGCTGCTCGGCGCCTGCGGCTGTGGCTCCGGCTGCAGCTGCGGCTGTCAGTCGGGCGGCCCGTGCCAGTGCGGCGGCGGCTGCTAGCCACCCTGCACGGCATGGCGCCACTGCGACACAGCGCCATCGCGGCCCCGGCTGGATGCTCTTCCGGCCGGGGCCGTTGCTGACCGGTCGGTCCCTCAGCGGCCGGTCAGGAACTTGGCCGTCCCGTGGCCGGTCAGGAACTTGGCCGTCCCGTGGCCGGTCAGGAACTTGGCCGTCCCGTGGCCGGTCAGGAACTTGGCCGTCCCGTGGCCGGTCAGGAACTTGGCCGTCCCGTGGCCGGGCAGCGGTGGGTCAGAGGGAGACCGACAGCGGATGGATCTCGTCGGCCTTGTGGCCGGCCCGCTCGTGAATGCGCTGCACGGCCCCCGCAGACGGCGCGTCCGACAGACAGAAGACATCGCCGGACTCGGTGTCGGCCCAGGCGTGCTCGAAGGTCACGCCTTCCTCGCTCTGAATGGCGAGATCGGCCTGGTGCGCCGCCTTGATGTCCTCGGGGCCGAGACCCTTCATACCGTGATGAACGTCCATGAATTTGGGCATCGGGCTCATCCTTCCGGTCGCGGACGATCAATACCCCCGGCGCTCCCCGCGCCCCTCCCTCCATGCTGCATCCGGACGCCGCGGTCCTCGCCCCGGCCTCAGCGGCTCACCTCCCGTGGCGCGACCGCGCCCGGCCCAGCTCGGCCCGGCCCGGCCCGGCCAGAGGGGACTCGTACGGCCGGACTTCCCTGCCCCGGCCGTTGGGCGAAAGCACTCATCGGGCCCCATCGCCGGCCCGTAAGCTTCCGATGCGCCGGGCAACTCGGCCCGCGAGGCGGGGCCGAAGCCCTCCCCGCCGGGTGGGCCCTCCCGTCAGGACGGTTCCTCTCCCCAGGGTGGGGCCCGGCGCCCTGCTTCGAGCGCCATCCACATCTACGGGCCGCCTCCCGACACGATCGCGGAGATCCACATGCCTCTCGAAGGACCGCGCTACCTCCTCGTCCAGGCCCGCTCCGAGCCCTCCCCCCTGTACGAGCCGTACGAGCGCGGCACGTACGAGGACATCGAGTCCTTTACCGGCAACGTCCCGCTGGACGCCCCCTCCCTGGACCTGCCGGAAGACCTGACTCACGCGCTGCGCTCATGGTCACTCTCCCGTCCACCGGCCGGTTTCCCCTCCCGCCCGGCCCTGCACAAGCACGTCAAGCAGGGCTTGGTGGCGGCTCGGCGACTGGCCTCGCACCTCGGGCCGTCGTGGGCCGTGCGCTACTGGGACGAGCGCCACCGGGCGTCGAAATGGGTGTGCTGGGGCTGCGAACGCCTGCACTGGGAGCGCGACAGCCACGGCACGCCTCCGCACCCGCTGGACCTCATCGTCGAGGGCGAGTTCCAATACGGCCCGCTGCGCTCCGAAGGATTCGGGGACTTCTTCCCCGATGACCCGACCGCCGCCCTGAACCTGTCCGACAGCCTCGTCACCGCCCTGTACGGCTGGGCGGACGAAATCAACACCACCCTGAACCTCGACATCCGCGACCGGGTGGAGGGCAAGTACGACGACACCTGGCAGCGCCTGTTCCACGAGGGCGGAAGCCTGTCCAGACAGCTCGCCCACGAACTCGGCCCCAGCCGGACGGTGGCCTACAAGGGCCTGGCGAACGGCGGCCTCGCCGCGATGACGTATGTGGCGTGGCGGGGGGACCGGGAATTGCCGGCGTGAGACGGGGCGTGGCGAGCGGGTGACGGGGAGCGGTCATGGGAGAACCACCGCTCGCCGGCGCATGCCGAACAGCTCGTGCGCGATTTCGTTCAGGAGTTGACCACGCCCATGCACCGCGCCCGACCCGGCGACCGCCGGCCGGCACCGTCCTTGCCCGGCGGTCTGCCCGTGCCGTGAGCCCTCGCCCGTGCTGTCGCCATCGCCCGGCCCCCTCCGTCCAGCCACCGTCAACCAGACAGGGATACACCCGGCTCGCACGGCATTCTGCGAGAATGCCGGCCTCCGCATTCCGGCAAACCCGGCACGGTGCTGCACTCCGCTGCCGCGCGGGGCCGAACTCCCTTTCCGCGCTGCTGACTTGAGACAGCATGCGGAGGGCCGCCTTCCGATGGGCGGGGCCGAAAGATCATGCGAGAGTGGCCGCATGACGGCACCAGAAGTCACGGTTGTGGCGGTCGACGAGGTCGAGGGGCTCGCGGTGGAGGGCCTGCGGTGGCTTACCGGGGCGGCGCGGGAGACCGCCGGCGGAGGCCTCGCCTGGGCGATGCGGCCCTCGGACGACGAGCTCGACCCGATGCTCTACAGCGGTACGGCCGGGATCGTCCCCGTGCTCCTGGAGGCGTGGCGGCACTTCGGCGATGACGCCTACGCCGACACCGCCCTGCGCGCGGCCCGCAGCCTCGCGGACTCCGTCGACGGCATCGACGACGACTCCCTCTACTTCGGCCGCACCGGAATGGCCCTCGTCCTGCGGTCCGTTCATGACGCACTCGGCGACACGGCCGCCGGCGTCGCCGCGGACCGTGCACTGGAACTCGTGCGGTCACGCTTCGACGGAGCGCGCTGGGGCGAGCTGTACGAGCTGATGGGCGGCAACGCGGGGATCGGCCTGGGCGCGCTCGTGGCCGGCGACGCCGAACTGGCCGTGCTCGCCGTGGAGCCGTATCTGCGGACGGCTGAGCAGACCCCGGCAGGTGCCCACTGGGCCCACCGCACCGGCGTCGACGCCCGTCTGCACCACATCTCGCACGGCACGCTCGGCATCGTCCTGGCACTTGCCAGGGTCGGCCGGGCCACCGGCCGTGCGGACCTGGTCGAGCTGGCGCTGGCCGGTGCCGCGGACGTAGTGGCCCGTGACGAAGCGGGGCCCGAGGGCTTTCTGGTGCTGCACTCCACTCCGCAGTACCGCCCCGATGTGATCGAGCCCATCAGCTACGGCTGGTGCCACGGACCGGCCGGCGACGCCCAGGTCTTCCGGCTGCTGCGGGACATCACGGCCGACCCTCTCTGGTCCGCCCTGGCCGATCGCTGCTGGTACACGGTCACCCACTCCGGCCTGCCCCGGCGGCTGCGCCCCGGCTTCTGGGACAACAACGGCCGCTGCTGCGGCACCGCGGGCGTTCTGGCCCTGGCCTGCGACCGGCTCGTCGAACGGCAGGACCCGTACGACTTCGCCCACGTCCTCGTCGCGGACCTCGCCGCCCGCGCGATCCGGGACAGCGACGGCGCCCGCTGGTCCAACTTCGAGCACCGGCCCGTTCCGGGCGACCTCGAACCGTGCACCGGCTGGGGGGCGGGCAACGCGGGCATCGTGCGCGAACTCCTGCGCTTCGTACGGCTGAGCCGCGGGGGCGAGCCCCGCTACGCGTTCGCCTGGCCGGACCAGCCTCCGGCGGTACGCGCCCAGCCAGGGCCGAGTTCTCCGGCGGGTATCGGCAGGATGACGTCATGAACGCCCAGTCCCCTGACGTGTCGGCCTCTTCCTGGCTTGGTGTCCCGATCGATGCCCGTTCCCTGTTCGCGCCGGAGCAGGCCGCGCTGATGGTGACCCTGCGCGGGCTGACGCCCGCCGACTGGGGCAGGGAGGCGGTCCCGGGCTGGAGCGTCCGGGACCTCGCCGCTCACCTTCTGGGCGACTTCTACGGACGTCTCGCCCGGGACCGGGACGGCCACCGGGACGGGCCCTCTTTCGCGCCGGGCGAGACGCTGGAGGCGTTCATCCACCGCATCAATCAGGAATGGGTCGATGCCTGCCGCCGGGTGAGCCCGACCGCGCTCACCGACACCCTCGACCTGGTCGGCGGGCAGGTCGCGCGGTTCTTCCAGACCACCGACCCCAACACGCCGTCGCTGGGGGTGTCCTGGGCTGGGATCGACCCCGCGCCGATGTGGCTGGACGCCGCCCGTGACCTTACCGAGTTCTGGACCCACCGCCAGCAGATCCGCCACGCCACCGGCCAGGACACCGACCCCGATCCACGGCTGCTGTCCGTCGTCCTGGACACCTTCATGCGGGCCCTGCCGCACACACTGCGCGAGGTCACCGCGCCGGCCGGCACCCAGATCGAGGTGAGGATCGACGGCCCGGCGGGCGGCAACTGGACAGCGACTGCCACCGGCACGCAGTGGTCGCTGGCCGAGCCGGGGGACGGACGCCCAGCTGCTGCCGTCGTCCTGGACAGTGAGACTGCCTGGCGCCTGTGCACCCGTGGCATTCAACCGGACACCGCCCTGGCCCACGCCCGGATCGACGGCGACCGGCAACTCGCCGAAGCAGCCTGCCAGATCGTCTCCGTCATCTACTGACGTGCCGATACACACAGTGACATCGGTGGCCGGTCACTTCCCCGAAGGTGTACGCGCACCTGACGCTCAGCAGCCGAGAGCGTGACCGGAAGGCTCTGGGCTCGCGCTCCGGCCGCAAGGCCGGGAGGCCTGAGGGCCCAGGGTGGGCCCAGGCCGTGAAAACGCCCCCGACCTGCGCTGACGGCGCGGGGCGGGGGCGTGATCGGGGGGCTTACTTCTTCTTGCCCTGGTTCTTCACTGCCTCGATGGCGGCCTTGGCGGCCTCCGGGTCGAGGTAGGTGCCGCCGGGCTTGAGCGGGCGGAAGTCGGCGTCCAGGTCGTAGGCGAGCGGGATGCCGGTGGGGATGTTCAGGCCGGCGATGTCCTCGTCGGAGATGCCGTCGAGGTGCTTGACCAGGGCGCGCAGCGAGTTGCCGTGGGCCGCGACCAGGACCGTCTTGCCGGCGCGGAGGTCCGGGACGATGCCGTCGAACCAGTACGGGAGCATGCGGACGACGACGTCCTTCAGGCACTCCGTCTGCGGGCGCAGCTCCGGCGGGAGGCCGGCGTAGCGCGGGTCGGAGAACTGCGAGTACTCGGCGTCACGGTCGAGCGCGGGCGGCGGGGTGTCGTACGAGCGGCGCCAGAGCATGAACTGCTCCTCGCCGAACTCGGCCAGCGTCTGCGCCTTGTCCTTGCCCTGCAGCGCACCGTAGTGGCGCTCGTTCAGCCGCCAGCTGCGGTGGACCGGGATCCAGTGCCGGTCGGCGGACTCCAGGGCCAGCTGCGCGGTGCGGATGGCGCGCTTCTGGAGGGAGGTGTGCACTACGTCGGGGAGCAGGCCGGCGTCCTTCAGCAGCTCTCCGCCGCGGACTGCCTCCTTCTCGCCCTTCTCGTTGAGGTTGACGTCCACCCAGCCGGTGAACAGGTTCTTCGCGTTCCACTCGCTCTCGCCGTGGCGGAGGAGGATCAGCTTGTACGGTGCGTCGGCCATGGCGTCGAGCGTAATCCAAGTCGTCGCGGCACCTTCCGTGGGTCCAGGACCTGGGCATTCCGGCGCCGTTTGACGTGTCCCGTCAAATGACTGGTGGCGGGGACAACCCTCTGTGTAGGTTACGCATGCGGCTTGAGCCACTTACATGAGCTGCTTGCGTGAGCCCCTTACGCGGCGGCGCGATCGCCTCGTCGCCGCTTCCCGCCCTCCCACGCCCCTTCCATGCACCGCGGCACCGCCATCACCACGGGGGAACTGTCATGTCCGCATCCGTAGCGAAACCCTCCGGGCCGGCGGCCCGTCTCAAGCGAGCCGCCCTCGAAAGCGTCTCCGGTCTCCCCCGGCAGTTCTGGTGGCTGTGGACCAGCACCTTGATCAACCGGCTGGGCGCTTTCGTCGCCACCTTCCTCGCCCTCTACCTGACCGTCGAGCGCGGCTACTCGGCCTCGTACGCGGGCCTGGTCGGTGCGCTCTACGGCCTTGGCGGGGTGATCTCGTCCGTCGGCGCCGGGGTGCTGACCGACCGGCTCGGCCGGCGGCCCACGATGCTGACCGCGCAGCTGTCGACGGCGGCGTCCGTGGCAGTGCTCGGCTTCATGACGGATCCGGTCGCGATCGCGGCGGTGGCGGGCGTGGTCGGTATGGCAACCAACGCCTCCCGGCCCGCCGTACAGGCGATGATGGCGGACATCGTCGCCCCGGAAGACCGCGTCCGCGCCTTCTCCCTCAACTACTGGGCGATCAACCTCGGCTTCGCCGTCTCCTCCACCGCTGCCGGACTCATCGCCCAGCACGGCTACCTGTCGCTCTTCCTGGGCGAGTCCGCGCTGGTGCTGGCCTGCGCGCTGGTCGTCTTCTGGAAGCTCCCCGAATCACGGCCCGCCGCGGGGGCACCGGACGGCCCGGATGGCGGCCTGGGTGGCTCGGACGACGGCGGCGGCGCCGTCACAGCCCCCGTCTCCATGCTGACCGTCCTGCGCGACGGCCGCTTCATGACCGTCGTCGGCCTCAACCTGCTGCTCGCCCTGCTCTTCCAGCAGGCGTATGTCTCGATGCCCGTGTCGATGGGCCGGGACGGCTTCTCCAGCGCCGACTTCGGCCTGGTCATCGCGGTCAACGGCGTCCTCGTCGTGCTGTTGCAGATCCCCGTGACGCGCTTCATCGAACACCGCAGCCCGGCCATGCTCCTCATCGGCTCGGCCCTGCTCGCCGGTTACGGCTTCGGGCTGACCGCGCTGGCGGACTCGGTCGCCCTGTACGCGCTCGCGGTCACCGTCTGGACGCTCGGCGAGATCATCAACTCCCCGACCCAGATGGGCCTGGTGGTGCGCCTCTCGCCGCTGCACGGCCGCGGCCGCTACCAGGGCATGTACTCCCTGTCCTGGTCCATCGCCTCCCTGACCGCCCCTCTCCTCGGTGGCATGGTGCTCGACCACTACGGCGCCGATGCGCTGTGGGCCGGCTGCGCGGCCGTCGGCACGGTGGCGGCCATGGGCTACGGACTGCTGCTGCGGAGCCTGCCGGGGCAGAAGGCGGCGGTGGTCCGCTCGCCGCGGCCCGCGGATACGGAATCGTCCACGGCGACGGAGGGGGAAGCGCCCGTGCGCCTGGAAGCTCGCGTGGAAGCGGAAGCAGCCACACACGTGCAGGGCCGTGGGGGTGCGGAGGTGTCCGCACCCCGCTGACCTTTTTCAGCAACTCCGTGATGCGGCCGCATCCTCGTTCGCGCCCTTCGTTGCCCTCGCCTGGCCGGAGTTTGTGCAGGCGACCGTGCCGCCCACCCGTGTGGCTGCCGGTGTCGCCGCCTCAGGTGCCGTCGTTGGTGACGGTGACGCGCGTGCGGGCCTCGGCCGAGGGCGGCACGCGCCCCTGACGTGTGGCGTGGAGGAGCTATGAGGGTGCGCGGTTCAGGGGGGCGGAGGGCCCGGCGGTTGGTGGTGGCCGGGGCGCTGGTGGTGGCGGGGGTGCTGGTCGCGGTGCCGGCGGGAGTCCGGAAGGCTGCCGGGGTGGCAGGGGCGGACGGGGCTGCCATGGTGGCAGGGGCGGACGGAGCTGCCGGAGCGGACGGGGTGGCCGGGCCCGGGGGCGGGGCTCCTCGGGTACCGGCCGACGGGCCCCCGGCCGATGCCATGACGCTGCCCGCGCCCACCGGCCGGTACCGCGTCGGTACGGTCGCGCTTCACCTGACCCACCGGTCACGCACCGATCCATGGGCCGGCGGGCAGACGCACCGGGAGTTGATGGTGAGCATCCGGTACCCGGCGCGGGCGGGTGCCGGGCGGTATCCGCCCGCGCCTCAGCTGTCGGCGCGCGAGGCGGCGGCGTTCGACGCGCGGAACAACTTCTCGGAGCAGGTGCCGCCGGGGAAGGTGCAGTGGGCGGCAACCCGTACCTCTGCGCATGCGGGGGCGCCCCTGGCCGCGGGCCGGCCCTCCCGGCGGTGGCTGCCGGTGGTGCTCTACTCCCCCGGCGTCGTCGATCCGCGCTCGTTCGGCAGCACGCTCTGCGACGAATTGGCCTCCCGCGGCTACGCGGTGGTCACCATCGACCACACCTACGAGGCGCCCGCCGTGGAGTTCCCGGACGGACGGCTGGCGCGCAGCGTGCTGGCGACGGAGTTGGCGAAGGCGCAGAAGAGCGGGCGGATCACGGAGTTGCTGAAAAAGGTCAGCGGGGTGCGGGTGGCCGATGTCCGCTTCGTCCTCGATGAATTGGCCGAGCGGGGAGCCGCCTCGCCGGTGCCCGCCGGCCTCCGGCGGGCGCTGGATCTGCGTGCCGTCGGGATGTTCGGGCAGTCGGCCGGCGGGTTCACGGCGGCGCAGACGCTGCATGACGACCGGCGGATCAAAGCCGCGGTGAACCTGGACGGAGTGATGGGCTACACCCAGCGGGACGACGACCCCGCGAACCCGTCGACGGTCGGACGCGAGGGCGTGGACCGGCCGTTGCTGCTGATGGGGATGGCGGGGAACACCCATCACACGGTGGCGTCCTGGGGCGCGGTGTGGCGGCACAGTACGGGCACCTGGCTACGGGACCTGACGCTGCGCGGCAGCAGGCACGCCAGTTATACGGATGCGGAGGCGCTGGTGCCGCAGATCGCGCGACGGGTGGGGCTGCCGCGCACGGCGGTGACGGCGCTGATCGGGACGGTCGACCCGGCGCGGGCGGTCGCGGCGCAGCGGGCGTACGTTTCCGCGTTCTTCGACCGGTGGCTGCGCGGGCGGGACGACGGCGGGCTGCTGGACAGGCCCTCGGGGCGGTTTCCGGAGGTGGAGTTCGTGCGGTGACGTGCAGTTCGTGTGGTGAGGTGAGTTCGCGCGGTGAGGTGCAGTTCGCGCGGTGAGGTGCAGTTCGTGCGTAGGGGGCGGTGCGGGGTGGGACGGGGCGGGGGCCGACCGGCAGTCCGGCCGGCCCCCGGGGCGTGGGGCACGGGGGCGCGAGGACACGGAGGCCGCAGCGCTCAGGCGGCCGTCCCGAAGTGCACGGTCTTCGCGGTCAGCAGGAACAGGTCGGTACGGCGGTCGATGCCTGCCGGGTCGGCCGGGTCGAGGAGCCGGTCCAGGGTGGACCGGTCCTCGGCGTTCAGGATTTCGGCGAGCGTCTGGCGGGACCGTTCCAGGGAGTGCCGCGCGAACTGCCGGGGCCCGTCGGCCAGGGGCGCGGGGTGGTCCACTAGGAAGGTCCTGCTCCGGGCGTCGGTGAGCCCCGCGGCGCGCAGCATGCCGGGCCAGTCCTCGACCACCGCCACCGAGCCGGGCAGCTCGGCCCGCATCCGGCTGAAGCGGTCCGCCTGCGCCGCGTCGAGCCGTTCCTGCAGTCCGGGGCGTCCGAAACCGAGGTCCCGCGGAAGCCAGCGGGCCGGCAGGCCGCCCTCGACGACGGCCAGCACTCCGCCGGGTTCGAGCAGCCCGGCCAGCTGCTTCACCACGCCCTGCTGGTCGCCTACGTGGTGGAGCGCCTGCCCGGACCACACCAGGTCCGCCGGCCCGAGACCGGCCAGCCCCGTGGGGAAGTCGGCCTGCTGCGTGCGCAGCCGGACGCCGAGCCGTCCGGCCCGTTCCCCGGCGCGGGCCAGCAGTTCCGGGGCACCGTCCACCGCGGTGACGTCGGCCTGCGGGAACGTCGCGGCCAGTCGGCAGGCCGCGACGCCCGGTCCGCTGCCGATGTCCAGGATCCGGCGGGGGGCGAGGTGCGTCAGCTCGGCGAGGGCCTGCTGGACGTAGGGGCTGTGCGTCTCGCCCTCCAGCTCCAGCAGGTCGGCCATGGCGGCCCAGTCGAAGTCGGGGTCGGGGGTGTGGCCGTGGGTGTGTCCGTGAGCGTGGCCGTGGGTGTGGGTGTGGTTGACGCTCTGAGTGGGGTTGCCGTCGTGGGTGTGGTCGTTGTCGGTCATCGCACCTTCTCCAGTGATTCGGGCTCCGCCGGCGCTTCCTCGATCAGGTCCGCTTTCACGCGGGAACCTCCTGGCGCCGACCATGCGCCAGGCCCTTCGAGTTCGGCAAACATTGTTGCCGTTTCCGCAAAAGGCGGTGCGTGCGAAGGGGGAGCAGGGGCCTCTTCCTGCCGGCTTCCCGCCCTCGACGGCTTACGACCCCGCGGCGCTCCCCCGCGTCAGATGCGTGAACGCGTCCAGGTTGCGGGTGGACTCGCCGCGCGACACCCGCCAGGCGTACTCCTTGCGGATGGCGGTGGCGAAGCCCATTTCCAGCAGGGTGTTGAAGCTGCCGTCGGCGTTCTCCAGGACCGTGCCGAGGATGCGGTCGAGCTCGTCAGGGGTGACGGCGGCCAGCGGGAGCTTGCCGACGAGGTAGATGTCGCCGAGCTTGTCGATCGCGTAACTGACGCCGTAGAGGCGGGTGTTGCGTTCGAGGAGCCAGCGGTGCACGGCCTCGTGGTTCTCGTCGGGGTGGCGGACGACGAAGGCGTTGATGGAGAGGGAGTGCCTGCCGACGATGAGCGAGCAGGTCGTGGAGAGCTTGCGGGTGCCGGGGAGCTTGATGACGTAGGTGCCGTCGGAGGGCGATTCCCATTCGAGCTCGGCGTCGGTCAGGGTCCGCTCGATCACGGCCTGCGCCGCCGGAACCGTCCCCCCGGCCGTGGTGTTGCCGTTGCCCACTGCCCCACTCGTCTCTCGCTCGTCACCCATGGAGGGATCGTAGGTGACGGCGGTGCTCCTGCATGGCGGCGGTGTAGACGTCGCCCGTGGCCGCGGCGGCGGTGTCCCAGCCGAAGGACTGGGCGTGCCGGGCGGCGTCGGTGCCCATCCGGGCGGACAGGGCCGGGTCCGCGATGAAGCGGCCGAGCGCGCGGGCGTAGTCGGCCGGGTCGTGGCCGCTGACGAGGAAGCCGCTGACGCCGTCGCGCACGGCCACCGGCAGACCGCCGACCGCGGCCGCGATGACCGGGGTCCCACAGGCCTGGGCCTCGATGGCGACCAGTCCGAAGGATTCGCTGTACGAGGGCATGACCAGCACGGATGCGGCGCGGTACCAGTCGGCGAGCTGTTCCTGGCCGACCGGCGGGCGGAACTGCACCAGGTCGGCGATGCCGAGCCGGGCGGCCAGCTTCTGCAGCCCCTCGGGCTTGGCCAGGCCGCTGCCGCTGGGCCCGCCGACCACGGGCACGACCATCCGGGAGCGCAGCGAGGGGTCCTCGTCCAGCAGGGCGGCGGCGGCCCGCAGCAGGATGTCGGGCGCCTTCAGCGGCTGTATTCGGCCGGCGAACAGCGGGATGACCGCGTCCTGCGGCAGGCCGAGGCGGGCGCGGGCGGCGGCCCGGCTCTCGGCGACCTCGCCGCCGGTGGGCCGGAAGCGGTCGAGGTTGACCCCGGGGTGCACCACGGCGACCTTGCCGGGCTCGGCCTCGTAATGCCGGACGAGTTCGTCCGCCTCCTCGGCGGTGTTGGCTATCAGGCGGTCGGCGGCCCGGACGATCTGTGTCTCGCCGATCACCCGGGCGGCCGGCTCGGGGGCGTCGCCGGCGGCCAGCGCGGCATTCTTGACCTTGGCCATGGTGTGCATGGCGTGCACCAGCGGGACGCCCCAGCGCTCGGCGGCCAGCCAGCCGACATGGCCGGAGAGCCAGTAGTGGGAGTGCACCAGGTCGTAATAACCGGGGCGGTGACCGGCCCAGGCCTGCATCACGCCATGGGTGAAGGCGCACAGCTGGGCGGGCAGCTCCTCCTTGGCCAGGCCCTCGTACGGGCCGGCGTCCACATGCCGTACGAGGACGCCGGGGGCGAGCTCGACGGAGGGCGGGAGGGTGCCGGTGGTGGCGCGGGTGAAGATCTCCACCTCGATGTTGATCGAGGCGAGCTTCCTGGCCAGCTCGACGATATAGACGTTCATACCGCCGGCGTCGCCCGTACCGGGCTGGTGCAGCGGAGAGGTGTGGACGCTGAGCATCGCCACCCGGCGCGGACGGCGTGCGCTGCCGGGCAGGCGCAGGCGGGCCTGGCCCGGGAACTGGCCGTGCGGCCGACTGCGGAGCCGGGACACGTGTGGGCTCACGTCGAGCTACCTCCTAGGCGGGGCGGACGGCACGCCTCCGACCCCCTCCAACAATGCACCGCGGCTATCCATTTCCGTCCGGCATGCCCTGGCCGCACTTTGCCAAAGCGTGACCAAGCGAGGGCCATAGGTGCCTCAACGGGGCGAGGGCCATGGGTGCCTCGGCGGGCGGCGTTCCGGCGCCCACCCCATACCCTCGAGGGCATGGCCCGCCGCCCCAACGTCTCCCCCGTCCCCCAGGTCTCCCCCCGCTCCCCCGTTTCCCCCGGCTCCGCCGCCGCCCTGATCCCCGCGCAGTCCCGGTCCGCACCCGGGCAGTCCCGGCCCGTCGGAAACGCCACCCGCGGGACCACCAACCCCAACCGGCTGCGCCGCATGGACCGCTGGATAGCCGCCGAGCACGGTGCCGTGCTGCGCCGCGCCGCGGACCCCGTGGCGGTCGATCTCGGCTACGGCGCCGCGCCCTGGACCGCGGTGGAGCTGCTGGGCCGGCTGCGGACGGTGCGCCCGGACGCCCGGGTCGTCGGCATAGAGATAGACCCGGCGCGGGTCGAGGCCGCCCGGCCGTACGAGCGGGCGGGGCTGGACTTCCTCCACGGCGGCTTCGAGGTACCGCTGCCGGGGCAGCGCAAGCGGGCGCCGGTCCTCATCCGGGCCGCGAATGTGCTGCGGCAGTACGACGAGGACGAAGTGGCCGCCGTGTGGCAACGGCTCTGCGCACGGCTGGCGCCCGGCGGGCTGCTGGTCGAGGGCACCTGCGACGAGATAGGGCGCCGGCACGTCTGGGTGGCGCTGGGCCCCGAGGGCCCGCGCACGGTCACCTTCGCCGCCCGCCTCAGCACCCTCCACACACCCTCTGACCTGGCAGAACGCCTCCCCAAGGCGCTGATTCACCGCAATGTGCCGGGCGAGCCGGTGCACGCCTTCCTCCGGGACTTCGACCGCGCCTGGGCCACCGCCGCCCCGCTCGGCGCACTCGGCGCCCGCCAGCGGTGGCGCGCCGCCGTACAGGCCCTGGCCACGGACTGGCCGCTGACGGGTGACCCGCGGCGCCGGCGGCAGGGGGAGGTCACGGTGCGGTGGGAGGCGCTTGCGCCCAGGGGGAGTGCGGCGGCCCCGGGCCCGGTGGGAAGCGCGGTGCGAAACCTGGTGCGTAACGCCGTCCGCTGAGGCGGCGCGCGGCCGTCGCTACGCGATCCCGGTCCTCCCTACGCCCCCGGTCCTCGCTACGCGGTCAGCACCGGGGCTCCGAGGGCCGCCAGCTCCCGCAGCCGGCCCTCCGTCTCCGACCCGCGCTCGGCCGTGTACGTCACCAGCGCCTGGTCCGGGTCGCTGCTCAGCCGGAAGCTCTCGAACGTGAGGACCAGCTCGCCGACGTGCGGATGCAGGAGGGTCTTGGTGCCGCGCAGGCACTCGAACACCGACTGGGTCTCCCAGATCCGCCGGAAGTCCCGGCTGCGTGCGAGGAGTTCATTGACCACGTCGCAGATCCGCGGATCCTCGGGGTGCCGCCCGCTCTCGGCGCGCAGATTGCCGACCACCTCCACAGCCTTGGCCTCCCAGTCCGCGTGCAGGGCGCGCGCCGCCGGGTCGAGGAAGACCAGCAGCGCGGTGTTGCGCCGGTCCGGGGCGAGCGCCGGAAGGTCGAAGGAGATCCGGCCGCCGAGCGCGTTCCAGGCCAGGATGTCCAGGCCGCGGCCGAGGACCATGGCCGGGACGGTGGCCTCCATCGCGTCCAGCACCCGCTGGACCTCGGGGCGCACGGTTTGCCGGGGAACGGCACACGGGCCGCCGTCCGGGCCCGGGGCGGCGACGCCGTCCGCCGGGCGGCGCCGGGGTGCCGCGACATTGTGCAGGTAGGTCATTTCGCCGTCGGACAGCCGCAGCGCCCGTGCGATCGCGTCCAGAACGGAGTCGGAGATGGCGGGCGCACGGCCCTGTTCGATCCGGGTGTAGTAGTCGACGCTGATGCCGGCGAGCTGGGCGACCTCCTCGCGCCGCAGACCGCGCACCCGGCGGCGGTTGACCCCGTCGGGCAGGCCGAGGTCCGCCGGGTCGAGCGCCGCCCGGCGCACCTTGAGGAACGAGCCGATCTCGATTTCCGCGTGGAGCATCGGACCAGTATGCGATGCACCGCCGGTCGGGTGGTTCCGCCGGACCCAGGCTGCGACGGGCCTGGTCCGCTCCCCCTACGGGCCGCAAGGTGGTGCACAGACGCCTCGGGGCGCGCCCCCGGGCCGCGCCGAAACGCCCCCGGGGACGGCCCCGGAGCACGCGCACGGCGCCCCGGAGCACGTACGCGCCCCCTCACATCCGGCACCTCACGTCCCGCACCTCACATCCGACACAAGGAGCAGCACATGCAGCGCAGGATCCTCGGCGGTACCGGCATCTCGGTCAGCGAGTACGCGCTCGGCGCGATGATGCTCGGCGCCTGGGGCAACACCGATCACGACGACTGCGTACGGCTCGTGCACCGTGCGCTGGACGCCGGCATCAACTTCGTGGACACCGCGGACGTCTATGCGGCAGGCGAGTCCGAGGAGATCGTCGGCAAGGCGCTCAAGGGGCGCCGCGAGGACGTCGTCCTGGCCACGAAGTTCTTCAACTCGATGGGGCCGGACGCCAACCACGGCGGCAACTCCCGGCGCTGGATCATGCGCGCGGTGGAGGACAGCCTGCGCCGGCTGGACACCGACTACCTCGACCTCTACCAGGTGCACCGGCCCGATCCGGCCACCGATATCGACGAGACGCTTTCCGCGCTCTCGGACCTCGTGCGGTCCGGCAAGGTGCGGGCGATCGGCACCTCGACCTTCCCCGCCGAGCAGTTGGTCGAGGCGCAGTGGACCGCCGAACGCCGCGGCCATGTCCGCTTCCGGACCGAGCAGCCGCCCTACTCGATGCTGGCGCGCGGCGTGGAGAGCGCGGTGCTGCCGACCGCGCAGCGCTACGGAACGGGCGTGCTGACCTGGGGCCCGCTCAGCGCCGGCTGGCTCTCCGGCCGCGATCTCTCCGTCAGTTCGCGCGCCGGCCTGGAGAGCCGGAAATTCGACCTGTCGGTCCCGGAGAACGCGCGGAAGGCGGAGGCGGTCGCCGCGCTGTCGAAGGTCGCGGCCGAGGCGGGCCTCACGCTGCCGCACCTGGCGACGGCCTTCGTACGGTCCCACCCCGCGGTGACCTCCGTGATCATCGGCCCGCGCACCGCCGACCAGCTCGACAGCATGCTGGAGGGCTCCGAGGTCACGCTCGGCGCGGATGTCCTGGACCGGGTCGACGCGATCGTGCCGCCCGGCACCGACCTCAACCCGGCCGACAGCTACTACGTGCCGCCGGCCATCGCGGACACCTCCCTGCGACGCCGCTGAGCGTTCGGATTGTCCGGGGGAAAAATGGTTTCGCGGTGTCCTTTCCTTTCCCGGAACAGCGGGCCGCCACTGACACCGCGGACAGGACCACCGGAACCGGACACAAAGAAGCCCCTCACACGTGGTGAGGGGCTTCCGGTTTATCCAAAAAATTCACTTGGCCTTTTGGTACGCCTCACGAATCTCAGCGGGCACCCGCCCGCGGTCGCTGACGTTGTAGCCGCTCGACTTGGCCCAGGCCCGGATCGCGGCAGTGTCCTCAGTGGCGGCCGCCGCCTTGCGCGGCTTACGGCCCTTCCCGGTCTTGCGACCGGCCTTCAAGAACGGCCCAACGGCTTCCAGCAGCTGGTCGTAGCTGTCCGGACTCAGATCGATCTCGTAAGTCACACCGTCAAGAGAAAGCGTGTGCGTGGCGGCCTCGGTGGACTCTTCGCCCGTGAGGTCGTCCGTGTAGATGGTGATTACTTTCTGTGCCATGCAGGCAGTGTAAACCCCTGAAATTGGGGGTCGCCCCTTTCCCTCGGCCTGCTGGTGCGACGAACTGGTTGACGGGAAAAAATCGTGCTCAAGCGGTCTTCGTTCGACGGGTGGCGCTTCAAGCAACCGGTCCTCGCCGGAGGAAAGGCGCCAAGCGCGCGGGCGCTGGAGATCCCGGCGCGGTCGTCCGGGAACCGGCCCCACGCCACGCCTCACAGGGCTCTTCGACGTGGCGCGTGACCCACGGTTTCAGGGATTCAGTTCATTCACCGCGGCGGCTTGCGGTGCTTGCCCCTGCCAGGGCGGAGCGGCTGGCGTGCCGGCACAGCGGCCGGGGGTGCAGCGGCCTCGGGATACAGGATGCGCCCGGCCGCTGCGAAGTCGGCCGCGATCCCGTGGGCCTCCCAAATGTGTCCGTTCCATTGCTGGATTGCACGGGGTGCGTCCGGGGCCAGGTGTGCGCCCCGGTGCCCCTCGCCGGGGACGAGGGGCACGGCACGAAGCCGACCGATCTTCGCGTCACGGCGCTTTGCCCATGCGGACAGCGGTTCGTCGTCCATCGTGCTTCCCTGCGCTTCGGCGGAGTTTCCAGGAGGGTAGTGCGCCCATCGCTCCCATGGGCGCGATCGCGGAGTTGTCACTCAGGCGAGGTGGTGTTGCCAGTGGTTGAGGACTCCGACCTTCTCCAGTCGATCGGCGAAGGCGCCGGGCGGGTGCGGTATCGGTCATGGGGTTTCTCCTTGCGTCAACACGTCGGCGCAGGCTGCGCCCGCACGGCCCGTCGGCGCCGATGGCGGAGGGGCCTGTCGTCCGGATCGAGGGCGCCGGGGCGGGGGACGTAGACCACGCCGGACCTCGGGTCCAGCGCGCCCCCGTACCGCGTCCATGGCCCCTCGGGGCTGTTCTCGTACGGCGTGCCCGCGAACGGGTCGGCAGCAGCGGTAGTGGTCTCTACGGCCGGGGTGCCCACGGCTCCCCCTCGCTCTCCACGCTCTCCACCGGCACCTTGCTCTCCACCGGCCCGCCGTCATGCTGGGGATGGCGCCGCAGCAGCACACGGCAGTCGACGGCCTTCGTCTTGTCGCCGCGCCGCACCGCATCCGCCAGTTCCGCTTCCAGCGTCCGGCACTTCTCACAGTTCACAGCGACCGCCCCAGCGGTCCGTACTGCTGTCGCCGCGCGTAGTCCTGATGCACCCGTGCGCGAAGGCGCGTCAACGCCTCACTGTCGTTGTCGGCGGCGCGCTCATGCGCCGGATCGACTTCATCGTCAGGGGTGTTGAGTGCAGGCCCGTTCACCGGCTCCAGCCCGTCTGTCGGCTCGTCCGCGTCGTTGCGGCCCTGAGCGGTGGGGCGTTCGGGGGAGTGTGCTTCCGGGGCAACGTCCGCTCCTCTCTGTAGTGATTCCACTACCGGGGCGGCACAGCGTGACCTAGAGTCGGAAGCCCCTTCAACCTGTCAGAGCGGGAGGAAGCTTTGGTGAAAGCCCGTTGAATCGCAAGGAGTTGACGCCGGAGAGTAGCCCTCGGGAAGCCTTTGGAGCGCGTTTACGCAGCTCGCGGGAAGCCCGTGGTTGGACCCAAGATGAGCTTGCCGTGCGCATGGGGTATTCCAGCACCCACGTGTCGGCGGTCGAAACTGGTCGGAAGCCCCCGACCTTGCGCTTTTCGCGCAGTGCCGACCGCACGTTCGGCATCGAAGGAACCGTGGACACGTTCGAGCGCGACTGGCGCGAGATCCGGCAGGGCAGCCTGCTGGAGGGCTTCCCGGAATACGTCGGGCACGAGGGCCGGGCAGCGGAGATCCGGTTGTACGAAGTGGGCGTCATTCCTGGTCTGCTCCAGACCTCGGACTACGCGTCCGTGATCGTCGATAGTGCCGTCAAGCGCGGAGCCATCACGCCCGAGCAGGCGGACGAACGGATGTCGCTGGTCGCGGAACGGCAAGCGGCGCTCGTCCGTACTCCCCCACCGCTGGTGTTCGTGGTGCTGGACGAAAGCTGCATCCGTCGGCCCATCGGCGGACTGGCCGTCATGGAAGCCCAGTTGGTGCGGCTGATCGAGTTCGCCGAGCTGCCGAACACGGTGCTCCACGTCGCCCCGTTCGACATGGGGGAGCGTCGTCCGTTCAGCCTGCCGATCACGGTGCTGACGCTGCCGGACCGCTCACTCATGTCGTACGCCGAGTCCGCCCAACGGGGCCATCTTGAGCGAGAAAGTACCTCGGTGCTGCCCATACTGACGGCCTACCATCAACTACAGGCCGACGCCCTCTCTCAAGCGGCGTCCGTGGCCATGATCAATGACTTTCGAAAGGGCACCCCGTGACCGCATCCCTCCGATGGATCAAATCCTCGTACAGCGAAAACGGCGGACAGTGCATCGAATGGGCACCGGAGCACGCGCACACCCACGGTGTCGTGCCGGTTCGGGACAGCAAGGACCCGCACGGCCCGGCTCTCGCCTTCCCTGCCCCTCAGTGGGCCCACTTCGTCGAGTACGCCAAGGGCCAGTCCCGCTGATTTCCGGACGCACAGCCGAGGGCCCTCCCACATCCCGGGAGGGCCTTCGTCGCGTCTGCAACAAACTCAGCCTGGACCCGTGCTGAACGCATACGGTCCGGCACCGAAACCGGAAACCATCTCCCTCAGTTGATGGATGTACCTCCGGCTGCCCACGCCTACGTTGATGCCGCCACGGTGGCCCCGGCGCACGTCACTGTGCCGGAGACGTGCAGAAAAGGCGAAGGGAAATGCCTCGTGCCCACTGAACAAGTGCCACGAAATGCGGCGCGAAGAATGTCTTCGTTCCTTACGGTCGCGCTCGCCGTACCGCTGTCGCTGCTGGCCACCACGCCGGCTCATGCAGAAGACCCCTCGTGTGACAAGAGTTCCAACATCGGATGCATGACCATCGCCGCCGTGCAGCACGATGTCTCCGGAATGGCGATCACCGCGAACCCGAATGGCAGCGTTGACCTGCTCAATGACGACTCATCGGACAGCAATGACGTCGTCCTGCGGCCCACGGACAAGGGCACGGTGCCGAGCGATCAGTGGAGCTTCAAGCCCAACCCCAACAACGACGGCAGCTTCCAGATCGCCAACAACGTCCCCAGCAAGAGCGGCTGCGTCGAAATCGACGACAACGGCTACCTCACCATGGACGTCACCTGCGATGTCACAAACCAGAAGCAGCTGTTCTACGCCCAACCGGTCACCAACGGCCCGGCCAGTACCTACCTGATCCGGCGCGTCGACAACGACGAATGCCTCACGTCGCACTGGGACCAGTACGCTACCCCCTTCGCGGGCGGTGCCGCCCTCCAGATGAACTCCGTTGGGTGCGCCGATGGAGCGGGCACCGCCGGGGGAGCCACCGATGAGCAGTGGACCGCGACCGCGGCCCCCGGTGACGGTGCGAGCGGCCCGACCGTCGACGATCTGGCGACGCAGTACGCGCTGTCCCAGCGCAACAAGGGATCCGGCGTCATCACGGCGAGTTCGTACACCATCACCGACGACTCCCAGCCCGCCCACCTCGGGGACTACCAACTCGTTTCCACATCAAGTGACCAGGGTGGCCCCTCCCCCGTCTGCAAGAACTCCAGCGGACCCAGCGGCGGCAATTTGAGCTGCGCCTTGAACTGGTCGCAGTCCACAGCGGACACCATCACCGACACCAGCACCCTCGGCGTCAGCCTCACGCTCGGCCCGGGCAAAACCGACAGTGGCGATCTGAGCCCGCTGAAGTCCGACGTCCAGATTGGATATCAGCACACCTGGACCAAGACTCAGACCAGCACGGAGACAACGGGCGCCAGCCAGACCATCGATGTTCCGCCCGGCCAGACGGCGTGGCTGGCGCGAGCTTTGGCGATCAAGACGACCACCGGCGACTGGACATTCACCACCGACACCGGGTCGACGTGGACGCACCACACGACCGTCAGTCTGCCGGTGGAGGGCATCGACGGTGTTTACAGCGTCTTCGCGAAATGCACCACGGACTCCACGGACGCCGGGTGCATAGCCTCCAAGCCCGGTGGGGTGTAGTCAGCCGGAGCACGTCGCCTGTGTCTGCGCGGGCTGATTGATCCCGGCTGCCTCGGATATCCGAGGCAGCCGGGATCGGTGTTTGCGAGCGGCCTCCCCGAAACCCAGACGGTACCGGCCGCGTGGCCCTGCCGAGGCCTGCCGAAGAGTTGGGGCTCCGGCTCTCGGGCATCACGCCAGATGCAGCGCCGCGAGCAAGGCGTCCACCAGGGGACGGTCCCGTTCCTGGGTGAGGCGGAGGCGGGCGTCGGCGGGCGAGAGCCAGACCATGCGGTCGACCTCGCTGTTCGGGGTGAAGGCTCCGGCGACCGCTTCCGCCGCCCAGTAGCGGACCTGCTTGGGGCGGCCGCCCGCGAGGTAGCAGGAGGTGGGCAGCGGGGCTCCGGGGCGGCACTCCATGCCCGTCTCCTCCGCCACCTCGCGCACCGCGCCGGCCAGGGCGTCCTCGCCGCTCTTCAGCTTGCCTTTGGGGTGGGACCAGTCGTCGTACTTGGGGCGGTGGACGAGCGCGATCTCCAGCCCGTCCTCGGAGGCCGCGCGACGCCAGAGGACGCATCCCGCCGCTCGAATGGGCTTCTGAGGCACAGTCACATCATCGCTCCCTCTCCGCCTGCCGGGCCTTCAGCCGGCCCGTGTCCCTGGCGCTTCCCTCCGATCTCAGTTCGCCCGCTCCGGTGTCCTGGGCAGCCACACGCGACCGAAGGCGAAGCGGGCCGCCTCCACTTCGTGTCGCTGATCGGCGTGCAGCACTCCGAGGGCGTATGCCGTGGCCGGGGCGATCCGGGGGGTGCGGGCCGCGGCGGCGGCAGCGGCGGCGGCCTCCGCGGCGTCGCGGTGCCACTCCAGCGCCCGGCCGGCCTCCGCCAGCCGGAAGTCGGCGTACTCCGGCGCCAGCACCTCCCGGGCGTAGCGGCTCAGTCGCACCAGCAGCCGGACCTGGTGCCAGGGCGCGTCCTGGCGCTGGTCTGCGGCGAGCGCGGCGGCGTTGTACGGGTACCCGGCGCGGGACAACGGCAGTGCGGCGGCCGCCTCCGCGAGCCGGCGGTGGGCCTGTTCGGCGAGTGGCGGCAGCGCCTCGGCGGCGGGCAGCTCGGTGGTCGTACGGGCGAGCGGCGCCTCGGAGGCGAGTACCGCCACGGAGTCGGCGACGGCGTGGAAGCGGGAGGAGCCCAGGGCCTGCAGCGCGGCGGTGTGGGCGCGGGTGCGGGCGAGGGTGAGCTGGCGGTCGAGCAGGGCTCCGGCCCGCGCCGCACCGGCCGCCAGGGCGCCGTCGGGATCCGGGTCGGTGGCGGAAGTCGCGGCGGCAGTGGTGGCGGAAGTGGTGGCCGAGGTTGCGGCGGAAGCCGCGGCCGACGCGGTGGGCAGGGCGCCGCGGCCGGTGGCGGGTCCCGTGGCAGTGGCCCTGGCCGAGCCCGTAGCGGAGCCCGTGGTCGTCCGGGCTCCCCGTTTGCTGCGGTCCGGCCGGCCCTGGCGGTCGCCTCGGTCATCCCGGTCGGCGCGGCCCTTCCGATCGCCCCGGTCGTTCCGGTCCGCGCGGCCATCCCGGTCGGCGCGGTCGTTCCGTTCCGTGCGGCCGGTCAGGCGTTGCAGTGCGGTCATCAGCCGTTCGCGGCGTGCGGCGCAGGCCTGTTCGCGGGCCAGGGCGCCGGACAGCCAGCCCAGTTCGGCGGTGAGCTGGTCGGCCCAGACCTCCTCGGTCAGCGGACGGAAGGTGTGCAGGGTGGCGCTGATCCGGCGGGCGGCGCGGCGCAGCTGACGGGCGGCCTCGCCGGCGCCCTCCGCGTCCGAACCGCTCTCCCGGTGCAGGCGCAGGCTGCGCAGGAATTCCGCCGACTGCTGGTGCAGATAGCCGGCGAGGACTTCCTCGGCCGTACGCCCGGCGAGGGCGGCGCCGATGTCGGCGAGGTCGTCCGTCATAAGCGGCCGGTACGCGGCGCCGTGCCGGCCGCGGCCGGCGTCATCATCCGGCCGTGGTGTGCCGTCGGCTCCTGGGTACGAGCCGTCCGCTCCTGGGTACGGGCCGTCCACCACTGCCGCACGGGCTCCGGGCGCTGGGCCGGGCTCGTATCCGGTGCCGAGGAGACCCGCGGGCCCTCCGGTCGGCTGGTCATGTCGCTGGGCCACGCCGGCGCCTCCGGGCGTCGATGAGCATTTCCTGAATGTTGCGCAGCGGCGCGCCATCGGCGTCCGCCGCATGCCGGGTCCAGTCGCCGTCCTGGTCGAGGTGCCAGGAGGACGTGGTGTCCGACATCCCCGTCTCCAGCATCCGGTTGAGGGAGGCGCGGTGCGCCGGGTCGGTGACCCGTACCAGCGCCTCGATCCGGCGGTCGAGGTTGCGGTGCATCATGTCGGCGCTGCCCAGCCAGACTTCGGGTTCGCCGCCATTGCCGAAGATGAAGACCCGGGAGTGTTCCAGGAAGCGGCCGAGGATGCTGCGGACCCGGATGTTCTCGCTGAGGCCGGTGACCCCCGGGCGCAGCGCGCAGATGCCGCGTACCCAGATGTCGACCGGGACGCCGGCCTGGGAGGCGCGGTAGAGCGCGTCGATGACGGCCTCGTCGACCATCGAGTTGACCTTGATGCGGACGTAGGCGGGACCGCCCGCCCGCTGGTGCGCGATCTCCTTGCTGATGCGCTGTATCAGGCCGTCCCGCAGGGACTTGGGGGCGACCAGGAGACGGCGGTAGGTCTCGCGGCGTGAGTAGCCGGAGAGCCGGTTGAAGAGGTCGGAGAGGTCGGCGCCGACCTGCGGGTCGGCGGTCAGCAGGCCCAGGTCCTCGTAGAGCCGGGCCGTCTTGGGGTGGTAGTTGCCGGTCCCCACATGGGAGTAGCGGCGCAGCATCTCGCCTTCCTGGCGGACGACGAGCGAGAGCTTGGAGTGCGTCTTGAGGCCGACCAGCCCGTAGACGACATGGCAGCCGGACTCCTCCAGCTTGCGGGCCCACTTGATGTTGGCCTGTTCGTCGAACCGGGCCTTGATCTCGACGAGGACGAGCACCTGCTTGCCGGATTCCGCGGCGTCTATCAGGGCGTCCACGATCGGCGAGTCGCCGGAGGTGCGGTAGAGCGTCTGCTTGATGGCGAGGACGTCCGGGTCGGCGGCGGCCTGCTCCAGGAACGCCTGCACGGAGGTGGAGAAGGAGTCGTAAGGGTGGTGGAGGAGCACGTCACGGGCGCGCAGGGCGGCGAAGATGTCCGGTGCGGACGCCGATTCCACCTCGGCGAGGTCACGGTGGGTGCCGGCGACGAACTTGGGGTACTTGAGCTCGGGACGGTCCAGAGCGCCGATCCCGAAGAGGCCGGTCAGGTCCAGCGGGCCGGGCAGCGGGTAGACCTCGGCGTCGGAGATCTTCAGCTCCTGGACGAGCAGGTCGAGCACGGCCGGGTCGATGGACTCCTCGACCTCCAGGCGGACCGGCGGCCCGAAGCGGCGCCGCATCAGCTCCTTCTCCAGGGCCTGGAGAAGGTTCTCCGCGTCGTCCTCCTCGACCTCCAGGTCTTCGTTGCGGGTCACCCGGAACATGTGGTGCGCCCGCACCTCCATGCCCGGGAACAGCTCCTCCAGGTGGGCGGCGATGACGTCCTCGATGGGGACGTAGCGCTGCGGGGAGGCCTCCAGGAAGCGGGAGAGCAGCGGTGGCACCTTGACCCGGGCGAAGTGGTCGTGGCCGCTGACCGGATTGCGTACGACGACGGCCAGGTTCAGCGAGAGGCCGGAGATGTACGGGAAGGGGTGCGCCGGGTCCACCGCCAGGGGCGTGAGCACCGGGAAGATCTGCTGGCGGAAGAGGGTGAACAGGCGGGCCTGTTCCTTCTCGGTCAGCTCGGGCCAGCGGATCAGATGAATGCCCTGGTCGGCGAGCTCGGGGGCGATGTCCTGCTGGAAGCAGGCGGCGTGCCGGGCCATGAGTTCGCGCGAGCGGGTCCAGATCAGGTCCAGCACCTCGCGGGGCTGGAGGCCGGACGCGGAGCGGGTGGCGACGCCGGTGGCTATCCGCCGCTTGAGTCCGGCCACCCGGACCATGAAGAACTCGTCGAGGTTGCTGGCGAAAATCGCCAGGAAGTTAGCCCGTTCGAGGAGAGGGGTGGCCGGGTCCTCGGCCAGTTCGAGCACCCGCTCGTTGAAGGCCAGCCAGCTGCGCTCACGGTCCAGGAACCGGCCGCTGGGCAGCTCCGCACCGTCCGCGCCGACCACGCCCTCGTCCTCGTAGGCGTCGGGGTCGGCGTCCAGGTCGGGCTCCAGGCCGGGCACGGTGCCCCGGACCGCCTGCGGGCGGTGCGCGGCGATGGAGCCCACGGACGGCTGGGCCGAGGGCGCCGCGGCGCGCGGAGGCTGCGGAGTGGGCACCTCGGGCTGGGCCTGTGCCTGAGCGCTGGGCTGCTGGTTCATGAACCTATTCTTCCGCGTCCGGGGGGTTCCAGGCGCGTCAGACGGAGGCGGCGGCGCGAGATGGAGCCTCGGGTGGGGGCCGTTCGGCACAGCGGGCTGCATTCACCGATGCTCGCAAGCGACGTTGAATCGCCGGTAACGCGGATATGTCGGCCAGGCAAGCGGGGTGCTACTCCCCGGCGTTGGGCGTGGTGCGTGGTCCCGGGCGGGCGGGGCCGTTGCCGGGCCGGGCCCAGGAACCTCGGCCGGGCGGCTCCTGCGGCGATGTGCCCCGGAAGCCGGGCCCGGGGGCCGCCGCCGGGGCGCGTCCCCCTGTGACTCCCCCGGGGCAGCCTTTGTCACACGCATGGTGCCGCCCGGGTTGCGGGCCGCCGCGAAGGGCCCCCGTGCGCCCGTGCGCCCGGTTCAGCCGTGGCGGCGCCGCATCACCCGGAAGGCGATCACCGTCAGCACCGCCGCCACCGCCAGCACGATGCCGGCCTCGATCCACGCCAGCGGCCAGTGGTGCGACGCCGGGTGGTGGTCCATGTACTGGCCGGCCACATCGTGCTGCCGCAGACAGGTCTGGTAGCTGGGGGCCGGATCGCAGGGGACGTCGGGCAGCCGCTCGCCGGAGCGGGTGTAGTTGCCCTGGCCGACGAGCCAGGCGTCGTCCGGCAGCTGGGCCGGGCGGCCGCTGGGGAACTTGGCCGTCTCGACCGGCAGCAGGTAGGGCCTGAGCTGGCTCAGCACCACCTGCAGCGCCACCACGGCGGCGAGCGTGACGCCCATCGACAGCACCGTGCGGCGCAGCAGCAGACCGGCGAGTGCGCCGACCGCCAGGGCCAGCAGGGAGTAGGCGACCGGCACCGGGCCGAGCGCGTGGAAGCCGAGGGTCGAGTACCAGTAGAAGCCGGAGACCTCGTCGCCGGCGACCTGCCAGAGCCAGCTGTAGGCCAGCGAGAGCCCCGTGGCGGCGGTCAGGACGACCAGCGCGGGCAGGCTGATCTTCGCCGCCAGCCAGCGCAGCGGGCCGACCGACTGGGTCAGGACGAGCTTGTGGGTGCCGGCCTCCAGCTCGCGGGCGATCAGCGGGGCGCCGAGGAACAGCCCGACCAGGGCGGGCAGCAGCACCAGGCCCATTTCGGCGAGCCTCAGGGACGGGCCGTAGGTGTCGCGGAAGGTGGTGACCGCCTCCTGAGTGTGGGCGCAGCGCGGATCGAGGGAAATCTGCGAGCAGCCGGCGATGTGGTGGGCGTCGATGAATCCGGCCAGCTGGCCGCGCAGCACCGCGCACCAGACCGCGCCGCCGGCCGCCGCGGCCAGCAGCACGCCGAACACCAGCCGGTGCTGGCGCCACACCAGCCAGGCGAGACCGCGCAGCGGTGCCAGGCCCGCTTCCCGGGTCCCGCCCGGATCGCCCGCTGTGCCGCGCCCGTTCGTGCCGGGGTGTGCCGTGGTGGTCATGCTGCCGCTCCCTTGCCGCTGTGGTGGTCGTGCCGTGTGCCCGGCGGGTCGTGCCGGGTGCCCGGGTCGTGCCGGGTGCCCGCCGCGCCGCCCGGCGGGCTGTTCCATCCGCTCCAGCCGCTCCGTCCGCTCCGTCCGCCCGTACGGCCTGCCGGGCGGGGCGGTCCGTTGCGCGGCATCCCGGGGATTCCCGGATTGCTGCCGGGCCTGCGGCGCCGCCGCGCCGGGACCGGCTCCGCGCCCGGCGCGATCAGCGGGGGCGCGTCGGGCGCGTCGGGCGCGCGCAGATAAGCCAGCAGAAGTTCCTCCAGGGACGGTTCCGCGGTCTCCCAGGGCCCGGCGGCGACCGTGCCCTTCCGCCGTACGACGGTGGTGAAATGACGCCCTGACGTCTGGGTCTCGACGACCGTGTGCGCGGCGATCGCGGGCGGCAGCGCGCCGTCCCGGTGCGCCCCCATCACCAGGGCGTGCGCCCCGATGACGTCATCGACCTCGCCCGCGAGCCGCACCCGGCCGCCGCCCAGGAGCAGCAGGTAGTCGCAGACCCCGTCGAGCTCGGCGAGCAGGTCCGACGACAGCACGACGGTGGTGCCGTGCTCGGCGGCCTGGGCCAGCAGCAGTGCGGTGAACCGGTGCCGGGCGATCGGGTCGAGCCCGGCCAACGGCTCGTCGAGGAGGAGGAGTTCGGGGCTCCTGGCGAAGGCCAGGGCGAGCCCGAGGCGGGTGCGCTGCCCGCCGGAGAGGGCGCCGGCCCGGGCGTCGAGGGGCAGCCGGCCCTCCCGGACGATCCGTTCGGCGCACGCCCCGTTCCAGCGGCCGGGGTTGAGCGCGCGGCCCATCCGCAGCGTCTCGGCGACCGTCAGCCGCGGATAGAGCGGCTTGCCCTGGGTGACATGGGCGGTCCGGGCGCGGGCCGCGGCGCCGGCCGGGTCCTCGCCACCGATCCGTACGGCCCCCTCGCTGGGGCGGGTCAGGCCGGAGAGGAGCGAGAGCAGGGTGCTCTTTCCGGCGCCGCTGGGCCCGACCAGTGCGCAGATACGGCCGGCCGGCAGCCGGAAGGTGCCCTCGCGCAGGGCCCAGCGGCGGCGGTGGCGCCTGCCGAGGCCGATCGCCTCGACGGCGGTACGCCCCGAGGCCCGGCCGGCCACCTCATCCGTACCCACTGGCCGCATCACTCGCCCCCCCTGAGCCATTCCACTAATTAAGTAGTGAAAGGGTGGGGGAAATGGGCTGCACCTGTCAACCTCCGCTGCCTACGCTGCCGGCGTGCCCCCGCTTCCCACGCCCGTGACGCCGCCGCTGCCGTACACCCCCGACTACCCGATACGCACCGAACGCCTGGATCTGCGCCCGGTCATCCACGACGATTTCGCCGCGATCCACGCCTACCAGCGCCGCCCCGAGGTCTGCCGCTACCTCTACTGGGGCCCCCTCGACGAGGCCGGGTCCCGGGCCTCCGTCACCGCCAAGACCACCCGCACCGCGCTGCGCGAGTCCGGCGACGTCCTCCAGCTCGCCGTCGTCGTCCGCGAGAGCGGCACCCTGGTCGGCGACGTCACCTTCTTCTGGAAGAGCCGCACCCACCGCCAGGGCGGCATCGGTTACGTCTTCCACCCGGACCACGCCGGCCACGGCTACGCCACGGAGGCGGGCCGGGCGCTGCTGAAGCTGGGTTTCGAGGAGCTGCACCTGCACCGCATCCAGGCCGAGTTGGACGGGCGCAACACCGCTTCGGCCCGGGTGCTGGAACGGCTGGGCATGCGCCGGGAAGGCCAGCTGCGGGAGAACGAATTCCTCGACGGGGAATGGTCCGACGAGGTCGTCTACGCGATGCTGGCGCGCGAGTGGCGGGCGCAGCAGGAAGAGCGCGCGCAGCAGCAATGACACAGCGGGGGCGGACCCCGGTGGGCCCGCCCCCGCTGCAGGTTCGTGCGGGTGAGCGGTCATACGCCGCGCGCGCTCGTACGCCACTCGCTCATCCGCCGCCCGGTCGCACCTCTCCGAGCGGTCTCGCCGCTCCGTCCGGTCGCACGCCTCCGAGCGGTCGCGCCTCTGCGCCCCGTCTCACGTCTCCGAGCGGTACATCAGGTCCGTCTCGTGCGTGGCGAAACCCATCCGCTCGTACACGCTCACCGCCGCCGAGTTGTCCGCGTCCACGTACAGCATCGCCGTCGGCAGGCCCTGGCCGGCCAGATGCCGCAGCCCCACCGAGGTCAGCGCCTTGCCCAGGCCGCCGCCCTGGGCGCCCGGCCGCACCCCGAGCACATAGACCTCACCCAGGCCCTCGTCGGCGTGCACCTTGGTCCAGTGGAAGCCGACCAGCCGGCCGTCCTTCTCCGCCAGGAAGAAGCCCTTGGGGTCGAACCACGCCTCGCCCTTGCGGTCGTCCAGATCGCGCTGGATCAGCGAGCCCTGCTCCGGGTGGTGCGCAAAGGCCTCCGCGTTCACCTCCAGCCAGGCCTCGTCATCGGTGCCCGGCTGGAAGGTCCGCAGGGACACCCCCTCGGGGAGCACCGGCTCCGGCAGCTCCAGGTCCGTCAGCGAGCGCCGCATCTGGCGCAGCTCCCGGAACATCGTCAGCCCCAGGGTCTGGGCGAGATGCCGGGCGGCCGGATGCCCGCCGTGGGCCCAGACCCGCAGCCGGCGCCCGGACTGCTCCAGCAGCTCGCTGCCCAGGGCCCGGCCGTGCCCGCGGCCGCGGTAGCCCGGGTGCACCACCAGCTCGGCGGCCGGTGCCTCCACCGGATCGGTGTCCTCCAGCTGCCCGTACGCGACCAGCTCCTCGGCCTCGTCGCCAGGCAGGTACAGCAGCACATGGCGTACGCCGGGGCGCGCGCCCCCGCGCAGCTGCAGCCGCCCCTGCTCGGACACGGCGGGCTGCCCGTCCGTACGGGCCGCCCGCTCGATCAGCTCGGCGACGGCCGTGGCCTCTTCCGGCGCGAGCTCGTCGACCACCTGGATCCGGCGGCCGGCCCGGCCCATCTCCTGTGCAGCGTCAGTCATGTGTGAAGCGTACGACCCAGTCGGGTTCCCGGAGGGGCACCACCCACGTTCCCGGAGGGGTACCACCCATGTTCCCGGAGGGGCACCACCCGCGTTCCCGGAGGGGCACCACCCGCGTTCCCCACCCTTCGCGACAACCGGCTCGCCACCCGCCCGGCAACCAGCTCGTCACCCGGTAACCCCTGTTGCACTACGCGCGTCGACAATAAGCTGCCGTCCGCTCAGGACCATCCAGGAGGGGAACACATGCCAGCGACACCGCAACGGGGCCGCGCCCTGCGAAGATTGACGATCGGCGCCGCCGTACTGGCCGCCGCCGGGCTCACCGCCACCGCCCTGCCGGCCGGGGCCGACACCGGAGACGCCGGCCACTCCGCCCGCGCCGGCCGCACCGTCGATGTGCAGCTGCTCTCCTTCAACGACTTCCACGGCAATCTCGAACCGCCGCAGGGCTCCTCCGGCACGGTCGAGGAGGCCCAGCCGGACGGCAGCAAGAAGAGCATCCCGGCGGGCGGCGCGGAGTACCTGGCGCAGTCCCTGCGGACGGCCCGTAAGGGCCACCCCTACTCGGTCACCGCCGCGGCCGGCGACCTGGTCGGGGCCAGCCCGCTGCTGTCCGGGCTGTTCCACGACGAGCCGACCATCGAGGCGATGAACAAGCTGGGCCTCGACGTCACCTCGGTCGGCAACCACGAATTCGACGAGGGCCGGGCCGAGTTGACCCGCCTTCAGAAGGGCGGCTGCCACCCCAAGGACGGCTGCTACGAGAAGGGCGAGACGTTCCGGGGCGCGGACTTCCCGTACCTCGCCGCCAATGTCACGGACGAGAAGACCGGCAAGCCGCTGCTCAAGCCGTACACCGTCTGGAAGCACAAGGGCGTCAGGATCGGCTTCATCGGGGTGACGCTGGAGGGCACCCCCAACATCGTCAGCGCCAACGGCGTCAAGGGCCTGAAGTTCCACGACGAGGTCGAGACGATCAACAAGTACGCCAAGGTGCTGAACAAGCAGGGCGTGAAGTCGATCGTCGCCCTCATCCACGAGGGCGGTCTGCCCGCCTCCACCTCGTACAACTACCGGTGCGACAGCCCCGGCCCCGGCGACGGCATCTCCGGCCCGATCACCGACATCGCCAAGCACGTCACCCCGGCGGTCGACGCGCTGGTCACCGGCCACACCCACCAGGCCTACGCCTGCACCATCCCGGACCCGTCCGGCCGGCCGCGCACCGTCACCTCCGCCGCGTCCTACGGCAAGCTCTACACCGACACCACGCTGACCTACGACCGCCGCACCCGCGACATCGTGCGGACCAGCGTCAAGGCGCCCGGCGCGGTCAACCACGTCGTCGACCGCACCCAGCCCAAGGCCGCGGACATGACGTCGCTGATCACCCGCTGGAACAAGCTGGCCGCACCGGTCGCGGCCCGTCCCGTCGGCCACATCTCCGCCGATATCGCGGGCCGCGGCGCCGCTGCCCCCGAGTCACCGCTCGGCGATGTCATCGCCGACGCCCAGCTGGAGGCCACCAAGGCGGGCGACAAGGGCGGCGCCCAGCTCGCCCTGATGAACCCCGGCGGGGTGCGCTCCGACCTCGCCTTCAAGGCGTCCGGCTCGGAGGGCGACGGGGTGGTCACCTACGGGGAGGCGTTCACCGTACAGCCCTTCACCAACATGATGAACGTCGTCGACCTCACCGGCGCCCAGCTCCTCACCGCACTTCAGCAGCAGGTCAGCGGCCCCAACGAGGCCTCCCCGAAGATCCTTCAGATCTCCAAGGGCCTCACCTACACCCTCGACATGACCAAGTCGGGCGCCGCCCGCATCGTCAAGGACTCGGTGAAGCTCGACGGCACCGCCCTCGACCCCGCCAAGACCTACCGCGTCGCGATGAACGAATTCCTGGCCGGCGGCGGTGACGGCTTCACCGCCTTCAAGGACGGCAAGAACAAGTACGTCGGCCCCTCCGACCTGGACGCCTTCACCGG
Organism: Streptomyces sp. 2114.4; assembly: GCF_900187385.1. Classification (NCBI taxonomy): domain Bacteria; kingdom Bacillati; phylum Actinomycetota; class Actinomycetes; order Kitasatosporales; family Streptomycetaceae; genus Streptomyces; species Streptomyces sp. 2114.4. The sequence goes on along the minus strand of NZ_FYEY01000001.1, from coordinate 4,694,991 downwards.
CTACCTGACCGCCCACTCCTCGGCCGACAGCCCCCTCACCCCGCCGAAGGCGGACCGGATCACGGTCGTGAAGTAGACCGCGGCGGCCGGCCGGCGCACACCGCAGGGCCGCCACCGCAGGGCCGCCGCCGCAGGCCGTTCCCGTGGCGGCGGCCCGGTTTTCTCAGCTCAGCCGGGTCGTGGCGTACGCCAGGATGGCGTCCCGCTGGTAGGCGGCCAGGCCCGGCGCGATCGCCTCGTACGCCGCGCGCCACGGCTCGTTCTCCACGCAGGCACGCCCGAGCGCGCGGTACTCCTCGGTGGAGACGGGGCGGATTCCGGTGAGCGCCCGGTACTGGGCGTCGATCTCGGCCTGCACGGGTGCGGCGTCGACCGGGGTGCCTGCGGCCATCAGCTCGGCCAGCCGGACCATCTGGGCCGTGCGCTCACGCTGTCCGGCCTCGATCTGGTCGTCGCTCATCGTCGCGGTGTGTCGGTCGATCGCCTCGGCCAGCTCCGGGAAGCCGTGCAAGGTCGCCTGGTACTGGGCGGGCTGGATCCCCTCGAAGAGGTTCTCCGGTCGGTTGATGGTCATGGGTCTGCCGTCCCTCCTGGCATGCTCCAGTTCGGTGATCGTGCGGGCGACGGTGCCGGCCAGGCCGTCGAGCCGGTCGCGCTCGGCGAGCAGGCGACGGTGGTGGCCCCGCAGGGCCTCCACCTCGTCGACCTGCGCGGACAGAACCTCGCCGATCGCGGGCAGCCCCAGCCCCAGCGCCCGCAGGACGAGGATCTGCTGCAATCGCAGCAGCTCGCCTTCCTCGTAGTAGCGGTGGCCGTTGGTACCGGTCCAGGCGGGCGGCAGCAGACCGATCTCGTCGTAGTGCCGCAGCGTACGAGCCGTCACGCCCGACATCCGGGCGACCTCCGCAGTCGGCCAGGCCATCGCCGCCTCCCCTCACGAACGCTTCACCGGGCCGGTGTTTCCGGCCCTGGTCAGGACGGTAGGAGCTTCCGCTGCGGCAGCTTCAAGTCCCCGCACCCAGAATCCCGGCGCACCACCGTCGCGCCCCTCTTGCCGGTTGCCCGGTCAATGACGATCATGGAACGGCCTTCGTGCGACGTCATGGGATGACTGCGCTCTTCGGTTTGCGGGCCGGATGGCCCGGACGGATCTGATCCCCTGCAAGGCGCATGTCGGCTTGGTCACCAAGAGGTGTGACGGTCGTTCAGGTCACCCCACAAGCGCGGCAAATTTTTATCAAGACCGGCGGGACAACCCTCGCGTATCCGACTTACTGCCGGTACAACTTGCATTCAAGGGTCCCGCCCGTGGTCAGATGTACGAATGCGAACCCCCACACGCATATCTTCACCTTCGCCCACGCCCGTCAGCAGGCCGCACTCCGACACCGCCGCGACGGGCGAACCGGACGGCCCCACGGGCGACACCAGAAAGCTTGGCATGGTCAACCCGTACGCGGATCTGGCGGCCCTCGCCGACCCAGAGCCGGAGCTTGAACCGGAGTGGGGATCCGGCTCGTTGGACGCCGCCGACGCTCCCCGCCGCCGCACATACCTCAATGAGCGTGATGACAGCGACGACCCGCTGGGGCTCGGCCTGCGCTCGGACGACGAGACGGACGGCGAGGCCTGGAAGCGGCCGAACCACCGCCGCAAGAAGCGCGGCCTCAGCCGGTTCGCCGCCATACCGTTCGCCCTGAAGCTGCTGGTCACCGCCCTCGTCGGCGTCTCCTTCCTCGGGCTCTTCGACCGGTTCGCGGTGCTGTACGCACAGAACGCTGCCGCAAAAAAGGTGAAGGATGCCCTGCATCTGAACGCCACTCCCGAGGTCGATATCGAGGGATTCCCGTTCCTCACCCAGGTCTTGGACAAGCGCGTCGACCAGGTGAAGGTCACCATTCCCGACCTGGCCGCCGACCGGGTTTCGCTGGCGAAATTCGAGGCCACCGCCAACGACGTACGTCTCGACGGCGATCTGCCCAGCTCCATCAAGGGCGCCACGATCGGGAAAATGCACGGCAGCGTGCTGCTGGCCTTCGACGACATGAACCGCGAACTGGGCGCCTCGCAGGTGAAATTCAGCGAAATGGGCCCGAATTCCGTGCGCGCGGTCGGTCAACTGCCGATCGCCGGCCACGATTTGCGGGTACGGGCCGAGGCGCGCATTCAGCGGGCCGGCGACCGCGGCATCTCCACCGACATCAGCCGTATGCGCCTGGACATCGGTGACATCGCCGTCTACCGCCCCGGCACCGGCAAGGAAGAGGGCCTGCGGCTGACCCGCAAGACCGCCGCCGAGCTCAGCCGGCAGGCCGCCAAGGTCAAGGCGATGCTGAGCATCCCGGCGATCGTCGACCGGATCGGCATTCCCAAGCCGTACATCCAGGAAGCGCTGCAGAGCGAGGAGAAGCTGCACGAGCTGACCGGTTCACCGCGCTTCGTCCAGCACCTGATGAAGGTCAATCTCGTCGATGTGGTCGCGGACCACCCCTGGCTGCTGCAGAAGGTGGGCATCGACCCGAAGATCCTCGGCACGCTGACCGGCCTCACCAAGCCGCAGCTCGCGGACCGGCTGTCGCTGTCCTTCCAGCTCCCCAAGACGCCCGGAGACGTCCGGCTGCGGCACATCTCCGTGGAACGGGACGGCATCCGCGCCGACCTTTCGGGGTCGAACCTGCCGTTCGGGGACGCGGCGAAGAAGCCGGCGGAGAAGAAGTAGAGACGCAGGGAAGCAGAGAAGTCAGGGCTCGACCCCGGCAGGGGCGGGCCGTAGGGGCGGCGTCTTGGGGGACGCCGCCCCTACGGCGCTCCCGGGGCGCCGCCCTTGCTCCGTTCCGTTCCCGGGACTTGGCCCTTACTGCGCCTCCGGCGGCGGGCCCTGGGGCCTCGGCGGCTCCGGCATCCCCGGCTCCGGTATCCCCGGCGGCGGCGTCGCGGCGCCCGGCAGCGTCAGTACCGCCTCCGTGCCGCCGAGGTCCGCTGACCGCAGCCGTACGGCGCCGCCCGCCTGTTCCGCCGTACGCGCCACGATCGACAGCCCCAGGCCGCTGCCCGGCAGGCTGCGGGCGGACGGCGAGCGCCAGAACCGCTCGAAGACATGCGGCAGTTCGTCCTGCGGAATGCCCGGCCCGTGATCGCGCACGGTCAGCTCGCCACCCGCCAGCCGGACCTCGACGGTGCCGCCGGGCGGGCTGAACTTCACCGCGTTGTCCAGCAGGTTCACCACCGCCCGCTCCAGCGCGGCCGGCTCGGCCCGTACGTACCAGGGGGCGAGGTCCGCCGCGATGGTCAGGGACGGGCCGCGCAGCCGGGCCCGCTGCAGCCCGGAGCCGACGATCTCGTGCAGCGCCACGACCTCGATGGCGCTCTGCCCCGGCGCCGGGGGCCGCGACAGCTCCTGCAGATCGCCGATCAGCGCCGCCAACTCCCCCATCTGCGCCTTCACCGAGGCCAGCAGTGCCGCCTTGTCCGCCGCCGGGATCGGCCGGCCGGCCTGCTCGCTGCGCACCAGCAGGTCGATGTTGGTACGCAGCGAGGTCAGCGGCGTACGCAGCTCATGGCCCGCGTCCGCGATCAGCTGCTGCTGGAGATCGCGGGAGGCGGCCAGCGCGGCGGTCATGGCGTTGAAGGAGCGGGAGAGCCGGGCGATCTCGTCCTCGCCGTCGGCCGGGATGCGGATGGTCAGGTCCTGGGTCCGGGCGACATGTTCGACGGCGCCGGTCAGCCGGTCCACCGGTTTGAGGCCGGAGCGCGCGATGACCAGTCCCGCCGTGCCCGCGCCGATGACGCCCAGCCCCGCGACGGCCGCCAGCAGCAGCGCCAGGCGGTTCAGCGCGCTGTCGACCTCGGTCAGCGGACGGGAGATGGACACCGCGAACTGCACTCCCTGGACGCCGATGTGCTTGGTCAGCACCCGGACGTCCGTGCCGTCGGGGGTGACCGCGTCGTGCAGGGTGTCGCGCTGTACGCCCTGCGCCACGGCGACGTCCGAGCGCTGCACCTGCACGGGCTGGGAGTTGGGCCCGATGCAGCGTGAGCCGTCGACCTGGACGATCTGGACGTTGAAGTACGAGGGCGGAGCGTTCTTGCTCTCGGTCGGGTCGGTGGGCCGGCATTCGGTGTAGGTCTCCTGCAGATATCCCGCGGCGATGCCGACGTTCTGCAGCGAGTTGTCCACCTCGTCGCGCAGCTGGGCCCGGGTGAGCAGCCAGCAGGCCAGGGCGGAGACGGCCACCGCCACCGCCACCGCCACCGCGGTGAGCAGGGTCAGCCGCGAGCGCAACGGCAGCCGCGCGATCCGGGCGCCGAGCCGGCTGTGGGCAAAGCCCGTGCCGTGTGCGCCGTGCGCGGGGGCCGGGCCGGTCATTCCGCGCCGCCCTCCGCGCGCAGGACGTAGCCGACCCCCCGCACGGTGTGCACCAGCCGCGGCTCGCCGCCCGCTTCCGTCTTGCGGCGCAGATACATCACGTATACGTCGAGGGAGTTGGAGGTGGGCTCGAAGTCGAAGCCCCATACGGCCTTCAGGATCTGCTCACGGGTGAGGACCTGCCGAGGATGCGCGAGGAACATCTCCAGCAGGGTGAATTCGGTACGGGTCAGCTCGACCTGCCGGCTGCCCCGGGTCACCTCGCGGGTCGCCAGGTCCATCCGCAGATCGCCCAGGCTCAGCGTCTCGCCCTCCTCGGGCGGAGCACCGGCCTGTGCCGCATACGAGCTGCGGCGCAGCAGCGCGCGGATCCGGGCCAGCAGCTCGTCCAGCTCGAAGGGCTTGACGAGGTAGTCGTCGGCGCCGGCGTCCAGTCCCGTGACGCGGTCGCCGACCGTGTCACGGGCGGTCAGCATCAGGATCGGCACCCGCGTCCCGTTCGCCCGCAGCCTGCGGGCGGCGGTCAGCCCGTCCATCCGGGGCATCAGGACGTCCAGCACGATCAGTTCGGGGTCAAATGCCGCGACCTTCTCGACCGCGTCGAGACCGTCCACGGCCTGCTCGGTGATGTACCCCTCGAAGACCAGTGAGCGCTGCAGTGCCTCCCGGACCGCGGGCTCGTCGTCGACGATCAGGATGCGGGCGGGATGATCACCGTGCTCGGCGGGGCTCATGCGTGACTACCTCGGGTGGGAAACGGAACGGCTGGTGCTCAGCCTTGCACGGCGCGGGCCGTCTGACAGGGGGAGACGCGAGAGGGGCGCCGCGGACGGCATCCGGGGAGTCCCGCACGGGGACCGGGGCGGAGCCGGGGCGCGCCGGCGGCACGCGCCGGCGGTCGCCGGGGTACGTCCCGGCGACCGCTGGGGGAAAGGGAGGGGGCGGTCAGACGCCGCTGTTGCTGCCACCGCTCCCGCCGTCACGCAGTGCGTCCAGGTCGTCCTTGACGGTGTTGATCGGGATGGCGAAGCCGAGGCCGATGCTGCCGGCCGTGCTGCTGCTCGCCGAACTCGGCGAGTACATCGCCGAGTTGATGCCGATGATCTGCCCCTGCATATTGATCAGGGCGCCACCGGAGTTGCCCGGGTTGAGCGAGGCGTCGGTCTGTATCGCCTTGTACGAGGTCTTCGAGGAGCCGGTGTCGCCGTTGTAGTGGTTGCCGCCGAACTCGAACGGCCAGCCACCGCCGTCATCCGGCCCGCCCTGCCCCTGGTCCTGCCCCTGGCCCTCCTCCTTGGGGACGGTGACATCCCGGTTGAGGGCGGAGACGATTCCGCTGGTCACGGACCCGGTCAGGCCCTCGGGCGAGCCGATCGCCACCACCTGGTCGCCAACCGTGATCTTGTCGGAGTCGCCGAGCGAGGCCGCGGTCAGGCCCTTGGCGCCGCGCACCTTGATCAGCGCCAGGTCCTTGCCGGGGTCGGTGCCGACGACCTCGGCCGTCTTCCGGCTGCCGTCACTGAAGGTGACCGCGGCCGTGCGCGCCCCCGCCACCACATGGTTATTGGTGACGATCTCCCCGCCGCTGGTGACGACCACACCGGAGCCGGTGGACTCGCCGCTGCCGGTCCGCGCCTTGATCTCCACGATCGCCGGGCTGACCGCCTTGGCCACCCCCGAGACGCCGCTGCCGCTGGGCTTGCCCGCGTTGACGAGCGGGGTGGAGGGACCGCTCTGTACCGCCTGGGTGGTGGCACCGGCGATCAGCGCCGCGCTGCCGCCCCCGATGAGACCGGAGACGAGTGCCACCGCCGCGATCAGCGCGACCGGCCGGCGGGCCCGCCGCCGCGGCTCGGGTGCGTACGGAGGCGGCGGCGGAAACGCCTGCTCCCCGGCGCCCCCGGCGCCCGGCACCCCCTGGCCCGCCCCGTGGCCGTACGGACGGCCGTAGTCATGGCCATGGTCGCCGCCATGGCCGTCACCGAAATCGTTGCCGTACGCGTACGGCCGGTCCTGTGGCACCTCATCGCCGCTTCGGCGGTAGCTCTCGGTCATGGAGATCACTCTGCCGCCGGTCCATGAGAACGACCTGAGAATGCCCTGAGAGACCCGACAGAAGAGGGTATGACCGATATAAAGACGCCCGGATCAGTGGTAGGTCCCGGCCCGTTCAGCCGCCACAGCCACAGGACCGCCGGACCACCAGCCGCGACGGGAACTGCCGCAGCCGCTCCCGCCGGGAACCGACGATCCGCAGCCCGTCGTCGAGCACCAGATCCACCGCCGCGCGCGCCATCGCCTGGCGGTCCGAGGCGACCGTGGTCAGCGGCGGATCGGTCAGCCCGGCTTCCTTCACATCGTCGAAGCCCGCGACCGCCAGCTCGCCGGGCACATCGATCCGCAGCTCGCGGGCGGCCCGCAGCACCCCGATCGCCTGGTCGTCCGTCGCGCACATGATGGCCGGCGGCCGGTCCGGACCCGCCAGCAGCTTCAGCGCGACCTGGTAGGCGTCGTAGCGGTTGTACGGCGCCTGGAAGTAGCGGCCGTCCGTGGACTTCCCGGACTCCAGCATGGCCCGCCGCCAGCCCTCGACGTGGTCGGTGACCGGGTCGCCGGACTTCGGGGTCTCCTCGGTGCCGCCGAGGAAGGCGACGTAGGGATGGCCGTGCTCCAGCAGATGCCGGGTCGCCAGCTGCGCGCCCCACACGTCGTCGGTCATCACCGCGACGTCGTCGATGGCGTCCGGCCGGCGGTGCAGCAGCACCACCCGGGCGTCCCAGGCGTCGATCTCGGCGGCGGCGTGCTCACTGGGCCCCTGGCTGATCAGGATCAGCCCGGACACCCGCATCCCGAGGAAGGCGCGCAGATAGTGCACCTCGCGCTCGTCGAGATAGTTGGCGTTGCCGACCAGGACCATCTTTCCGCGCTCGGCGGCGGCCTGTTCGACGGCGTGCGCCATCTCCGCGAAGAACGGCTGCCGGGTGTCCGGCACGATCAGGCCTATGAGGTCGGTACGGCGGGACGCCATCGCCTGCGCGACACGGTCCGGCCGGTAGCCGAGCTCCTGGATGGCGGCGAGCACCCGCTCGCGCGTGGCCGGAGCGACCGGCCGTGGTCCGTTGTTGATGACGTAACTGACAACAGCGGTCGAGGTACCCGCCAGTCTTGCCACATCATCCCGCGTCACCTTGGCCACGCGCGGCAGTCTACGCGGGTGGTGCAAGGGCGTGTGCGGCAGTTCTCCGCGGGTTCACGGGCCTGCCGCACCACTCCCGCTACCTGCGCCCGGCCCGTACGTCGGGCGAGTCCGCGCCGGCGGCGACCGCCTTACCGGAGCCGTCACCGCTCTCCGGCGCCCGGCGCTCGGCCGGCGCCGCGTCCGGCGCGGGCTTCGCCGCCTTCACCGCGTCGTCCTTGGCCTTGGCCTCCTTGGCCTTGGCCTCCGCCGCCCGCTCCACCTTCTCCGGCGTCACGAAGCGGTAGCCGACGTTACGGACCGTGCCGATCAGCGACTCGTGTTCGGGGCCTAGCTTGGCCCGCAGCCGCCGGACGTGCACATCGACCGTCCGCGTACCGCCGAAGTAGTCGTAGCCCCACACCTCCTGCAGGAGCTGGGCCCGGGTGAACACCCGGCCCGGGTGCTGCGCCAGGTACTTCAGCAGCTCGAACTCCTTGAAGGTCAGGTCCAGGACCCGCCCCTTCAGCTTCGCGCTGTAGGTCGCCTCGTCCACCGAGAGATCGCCGTTACGGATCTCCATCGGACTGTCGTCGGTGGTGATCTGCTGGCGGCCCATCGCCAGCCGCAGCCGCGCCTCGACCTCGGCGGGGCCCGCGGTGTCCAGCAGTACGTCGTCGATCCCCCAGTCCGCGCTGACGGCGGCGAGTCCGCCCTCCGTCACGACCAGGACCAGCGGGCAGCCGGGCCCCGTGGACCGCAGCAGCTGGCACAGCGACCGAACGTGCGGGAGGTCACGGCGGCCGTCGATCAGTATGACGTCGGCGCCTGGGGTGTCGATGAGAGCCGGGCCCTCGGCGGGAGCCACCCGGACGCTGTGCAGCAACAGGCCGAGCGCGGGAAGCACCTCCGTCGACGGCTGGAGTGCGTTGGTCAGCAGCAGAAGTGAACTCACCTCCGACCACCTACCCGCATCTCGGGGTGTTCCATCCTCTGCGTGCGGTCCTGCCTGCTTCGCTCGCCCATGACGTCTGGTTCCTCCTCGGTCCCTGCGACGGGGCTCCCGGCCTCGGCCGGGGGAGTCTGCGGCACTGCTTCGTACGGTTCCCTCAGCCACGCGACGGGGGCGGCTGAAAGCACAAAAGGATCCGGGGGCAACGCTGCCCGGATCCTTCTTGCCCAGCAGAATAGCTCACCTGGCCTCCCGACCGGAGGCGGAGTTTGCAGCTTTTTGTGTTTCTCCGGTCACTTCGGGTGGTCGGCGGGCCGCTGTGTTGACCGCCGCCGGCGATCGTTTCCGGGGCTCCCGTACCCCCGGCAGGGCCCCATCTGAAGGGGATCCGGCCTCCTCGGCCGTGTTGCACGGACCGACCCGCACGGGGCCTCGCCGACGCGTCGAGGGGCCACGCAATTCTCCTGGGCGCCGTCCCACGATGTGGACTGGCTTCCCACGTTTTCGGCTGCCCCGCCGTGGGGGTGCTCGCCGTTTTTCGCCCGCTGCGCGGTGCGCCCGCCGTTTCGCCTGGCGGCGGGCGGGTCCGCTGCGCGGGGCGGGGTCCGCTGCGCGGGGCTGTCGGGGTGCGGTGACGGGCCTGCGCGGGTGGGTGTCCGGACTGCTTCGCTTTACGTCCGGACACCCACCCGCTCCGGCCCGTCCCCTCCCGTTGGGGGTGGGAAGAAGGCCGGTGGGGGTGGGCCTGGGTGGTCCGGTGCGCCTTGTCGGTACGAGGAAATCGGCTACCACCGTGGCCAGCCCCCACCGACGTTTACCTACTCCTCCACGGGAGGGGACGGGCCGGAGGGGCAGGGGTGTGGGACGTAAAGCGAAGCAGTCCCACACCCCTGCCCCGGAGGTCCGTCACCGCACCCACAGCCCCGCGCAGCGGACCCGGCCCGCCGCAGGCGCAACGGCGGGCGCACCGCGCAGCGGGCGAAAAACGGCGAGCAACCCCCACGGCGGGAAAGCCAAAAACGTGGGAGGGGCCTCACCCCGTCTCCGCCACCGCCTCCGCGAACTGCGCCGCATACAGGCGCGCATACGCGCCGTTCGCGGCCAACAGGGCCTCGTGGGAGCCCTGTTCGACGATGTTGCCGTTCTCCATGACGAGGATGACGTCCGCGTCGCGGATCGTGGAGAGGCGGTGGGCGATGACGAAGCTGGTGCGGCCGGTGCGGAGTTGGGCCATGGCGTGCTGGATGAGGACTTCGGTGCGGGTGTCGACCGAGCTGGTGGCCTCGTCGAGGACGAGGATCGCGGGTTCGGCGAGGAAGGCGCGGGCGATGGTGATCAGCTGCTTCTCGCCGACGGAGACATTGCTGCCCTCGTCGTCGAGGACCGTGTCGTAACCGTCCGGCAGGGTGCGTACGAAGCGGTCGACGTGGGTGGCGCGGGCGGCGGCCACGATCTTGTCCATCGGGGTGCCCGCGGGGGCGCCGTAGGCGATGTTCTCGGCGATCGTGCCGCCGAAGAGCCAGGTGTCCTGGAGGACCATGCCGATGTGCGCGCGCAGTTCCTCGCGCGACATCGCGGCGATGTCGGTGCCGTCGAGGGTGATCCGGCCGCCGCGTACCTCGTAGAAGCGCATCAGGAGGTTGACGAGGGTGGTCTTGCCGGCGCCCGTCGGACCGACGATCGCCACCGTCTGGCCGGGGTGGACGGCCAGCGACAGGTTCTCGATGAGCGGCTTTTCCTCCGCGTAGCGGAAGGAGACGTCCTCGAACGCGACCCGGCCCTCGATGCGGTCGGGCCGGGCCGGCCGCTCGGGGTCGGGGCCCTGCTCCTCGGCGTCGAGGAGTTCGAAGACCCGCTCGGCGGAGGCGACACCGGACTGGACGAGGTTGGCCATCGAGGCGACCTGGGTGAGCGGCTGGCTGAACTGCCGGGAGTACTGGATGAAGGCCTGGACGTCGCCGATGGACAGGGCGCCGGAGGCGACGCGGAGGCCACCGACCACGGCCACCAGGACGTAGTTGAGGTTGCCGATGAACATCATCGCGGGCTGGATGATCCCGGAGATGAACTGGGCCTTGAAACCGGCGGCGTACAGGGCCTCGTTCTGTTCGCTGAACAGCTCGGCGGACTCCCGCTGGCGGCCGAAGACCTTCACCAGGCTGTGGCCGGTGTACATCTCCTCGATGTGCGCATTGAGCTTGCCGGTGGTCTTCCACTGCTGGACGAACTGCGGCTGGGCGCGCTTGCCGACCTTGGTGGCGACGACGACGGAGACCGGGACCGTGACCAGGGCGACCAGCGCCAGCAGCCACGAGATCCAGAACATCACGCCCAGCACCCCGACGATGGTCAGCAGCGAGGCCACGATCTGGCTGAGGGTCTGCTGCAGCGTCTGCTGGATGTTGTCGATGTCGTTGGTCGCCCGGGAGAGGACTTCACCGCGCTGCTGCCGGTCGAAGTAGCTCAGCGGCAGCCGCGCCAGCTTCTCCTCGACCTGTTCGCGCAGGCGGAAGACCGTGCGCTGGACGACGCGGGTGGCGATCCTGGCCTGGACGAAGCCGAACAGCGAGGCGCCCACGTAGATCAGGGTGACCCAGAGCAGGATCCGGCCGACGGCGCCGAAGTCGATGCCGTGGCCGGGGACGACCGGCATCGCGGCGATCATGTCGGCGAGACCGCCCTGGCCGTGGGCGCGCAGCTGATCCGCCGCCTGGGCCTTGGTGAGGCCGTCGGGCAGCTGGCGGCCGATGATGCCGGACATGATCAGGTCGGTGGCGTGGCCGAGGACCTTGGGTCCCACGACCGTGAGCGCCACGCTCAGGACGCCCAGCGCCAGCGCGACGGACATGACGGCGCGCTCGGGCCGCATCTGGGCCAGCAGCCGTTTGCCGGAGCCCTTGAAGTCCATCGACTTCTCGGTGGGCTGGCCGCCCATCATCCGGGCGGGCCCGACCGCGGGGGCCGGGCCTCGTCTCGGGGCCGCCTGAGGTGTCTCCCCGGTGGCCGCCGGGGTCTCGGCACGGGGGGCCGCCCCCTTGTCCGCGGTGGTCACGCCGCCTCCTGCTCGGTGAGCTGGGAGAGCACGATCTCCCGGTAGGTCTCGTTGCCGGCCATCAGCTCGGTGTGGGTGCCGGTGCCGACGACCCGGCCTTCGTCGAGGACGACGATCCGGTCGGCGCCGCGGATGGTGGCGACGCGCTGGGCGACGATCACCACCGTCGCGCGGTCGGTCTCGCGGGAGAGCGCGGCCCGCAGCGCGGCGTCCGTCGCGTAGTCCAGCGCGGAGAAGGAGTCGTCGAAGAGGTAGATCTCGGGGCGGCGCACCAGGGCGCGGGCGATCGCCAGCCGCTGGCGCTGGCCGCCGGAGACATTGCCGCCGCCCTGCGCGATGGGCGCGTCCAGGCCGCCTTCCATCCGCTCGACGAAGTCCCGCGCCTGGGCGGTCTCCAGGGCGTGCCACAGCTCGTCGTCGGTGGCGTCCGGGTTGCCGTAGCGCAGGTTGGTGGCGACGGTACCGGAGAAGAGGTACGGCTTCTGCGGGACCAGGCCGATGGCCCTGGCCAGCGTCTCCTGGTCGAGGGTGCGGACGTCCTCGCCGTCGACCAGGACCGTGCCGCCGGTCGCGTCGAACAGCCGCGGGACGAGCCCCAGGAGGGTCGATTTGCCGGAGCCCGTGGAGCCGATGACGGCGGTGGTCTCACCGGGGCGGGCGATCAGCGAGATGTCCTTGAGGACCGGCTGTTCGGCGCCGGGGAAGCGGAACTCGACGCCGCGCAGCTCCAGTTCGCCGTGGCGGCGGAGTTCGGTGACGGGGTGCTGGGGCGGAGTGACGCTGGAGTCGGTCCCCAGCACCTCCTGGATGCGCTCGGCGCAGACCTCGGCGCGCGGCAGCATCATCACCATGAACGTCGCCATCATGATCGACATCAGGATGTACATCAGGTAGCTGAGGAACGCCGTCAGCGCGCCGATCTGCATGGACCCGCTGTCGATCCGCAGCCCGCCGAACCAGACGACGGCCACGCTGGAGAGGTTCCCGATCAGCATGACCAGCGGGAACATCATCGACATCAGCCGGCCGGCCCGGAGCGACACCTCGTAGAGATCGGTGCTGGCCCCGGCGAACCGCTCGCGCTCGTGCCGGTCGCGGACGAAGGCGCGGATGACCCGGATGCCGGTGATCTGCTCCCGCAGCACGCGGTTGACGGTGTCGATGCGCTCCTGCACCCCGCGGAACAGCGGCCGCATCCGGCGCACGATCAGTGAGACGAGAATCCCGAGGACCGGGACGATGGCCAACAGGAGGCCGGAGAGCGGCACGTCCTGGTTGAGCGCCATGATGACGCCGCCGACGCACATGATCGGCGCCGAGACCATCATCGTGAACGTCATCAGCACCAGCATCTGGACCTGCTGGACGTCATTGGTGGTGCGGGTGATCAGCGACGGCGCGCCGAAGGTGGCCATCTCGCGGGCGGAGAAGGACTGCACCCGGTCGAAGACCGCGGCACGGATGTCCCGGCCGAGCGCCATGGCCGTACGGGCACCGAAATAGACGGCACCGATCGCGCAGATGATCTGCAGCAGGGTGACGGTGACCATGAAACCGCCGACGCCGAGGATGTAGCCCGTGTCCCCCTTCACGACACCGTTGTCGATGATGTCGGCGTTGAGGGTGGGCAGATAGAGGGTTGCCAGGGTCTGGATCAGCTGAAGCAGCACGATCACGGATATCGAGCGCCGGTGGGGCCGCAAATGCGCCCGTGCGAGTCGGACCAACACGACATGAGCCTAGGCGAACACTTGCCCACGGCAATCGAATTTCCGGCGTACGTCCTGCACGGCCGTGGAGCCTTTGCCAGAACTTGCCCGGAGCCGGATCACCCGCCGCGTAGGCCATCATGGAGGCGGCAACGACGGGGTCCCTCCAAGACGGGGGCGTCCCCCGACCGACACGACGAAGAGGCCGCCGTGACAACAACTGGCACCGTGCGCTACTGGGCCGCGGCCAAGGCCGCCGCCGGCACGGCAGAGGAGCCGTATGCGGCCGCGACGCTCGCCGAAGCGCTCGACGCGGCGCGCACGGCGCATGCCGCGAACCCCGAGTTCGCGCGCGTCCTGCTGCGCTGCTCATTCCTGGTGGACGGCGATCCGGTCGGCACCCGTGACCACCGGGCGGTGCCGCTGGCCGAGGGCGGCACCGTCGAGGTCCTGCCGCCGTTCGCGGGAGGGTGAACACACGACCATGAGCGACAACCAGCCGCAGCAGCACCGGCAGCCGTACGAGCCGCACGACCCCTACGCCCAGCAGGCCCCTTACGGGCAGCAGACTCCCTACGGGCAGCAGGCACCTCAGTCCGCGCAGGCCCCCTACGGGCAGCAGGCGCCGTACGAGCGACAGGCTTCCTACGGACAGCAGCAGCCGCACGGGCAGCAGGCGGCGCACGGGCAGCAGGCGGCGCACGGGCAGCCGTCCCCCTACGGGCAGGGTCAGCAGGCCTACGACCCCTATGCGCAGCAGCAGCCGAGGCCCGAGCAGTACGGGCAGGGCACGCACGGGCGCGGCCGGCCGGGGTCCGACCCCTACGGACGTGACCCGTACGGGCGCGGCCAGTACGGGTACGACGCCTACGGACAGCAGCAGCCGCAGCAGCACCGGCAGCCGCAGCAACCACACCAGCCGCAGCCGCAGCGGCCGGCCCACGGTCAGGACGGCTACGGCGCCCCGCACCCGGCGGAGACCGCGCCGCTGCCCCTCCAGCACCAGACCGCCCGCCCGGCGGACGAGCCGTACGCCCGCCGGCACCCGCAACACCCCCAGCAGGCCCAGCAGGCCCGGCCGGCGGCCGCCCCCGCACCGGCCGCGAGCGCGCCGGTCTCCACCGCCCCGGTCTCCACCGCGTCGGTCTCCTCCGCGCCACTCGCCCCCAACCAGCGCGCCCGCGCCGAGGGCCGCTCGCCGATCATCCCGCCCGGGATCCAGCCGGCCGCGCTGACCGCCGGGCTCGCCCTGCTGCTGGCCCTGACCGCGTCGCTGGGCCGCCCGGTGCTCGCCGTACCGGTGGCGCTGCTGCAGGCCGTCACCGCCGCCGGCTGGTTCCGGCTCAACGGCATGTGGCCGGCCCGCCAGGGCATCGCGCTCGCCTTCCTGGGCGGCCTGACCACCGATGTCGCGCTGCTCGCCACCGACCGCGCGAGCGCGCCGCTGGTCGGCATCGGCACGCTCGGGGTGTGGTGCCTGCTCGTCCTCGTCCTGCAACTGCGCAATCGCAGCAGCGCCGACGAGCGGATGTACGCGCTGACCGCCGGTCTGACCTCGTCCGCGCTCGCGGTGTTGGCCGCCGGCCACCTCGCGGCGAGCCCGCAGGCGGTGGTGGCAGGCGCCTGCGCGGTCGCGGTGGCCACCCTCGCCCGTGCGCTGCCGCTGCCCTCCGCGGCCTCGATCGCCATCTGCCTGGTGGCCGCCGCGGGCGCCGGTATCGCGGCCGGGCAGCTGACCGGCCTCGGCGCGTCCGGTGCGCTGCTGGGCCTGGCGGCCGGCGGCTGTGCCCTGATCGGCCTGCGGGTGGCCAGCTACGACTACCCGTCCCGCTTCGTCCACCTGACGGCGGGCGTGGCCCTGCCGCTGGCGCTGGCCGCGCCCGCGGTGTACGTCCTGGGGCGGGCGCTGGGTTAGGGGGTGTCTCCCCCTGACCCCCGGACCCCCTCGATGCCGTGAGCGGCACCGGGCGGCGGCCGCCGGAAGCGTCCCTGGCGCGTTCCGGCGGCCGCCGCTGCCGTTTCCCGGACCACGTCGTCTAGGCTCCCCGGAGCGCAGGCAGGGGGCCTGCACGGACACGGCCGGAATCCGGCCCAGGTGTGGGGGAAGTGGTTCGATGCGTGCACTACGTGTGCTGTTGGTCGTCCTCGTCATATTCGGCGGCCTGTTCGTCGCCGCCGACCGGGTGGCGGTGAACCTGGTCGAGGACAAGGCCGCGGACAAGATCCGCAGCAGCCAGGGGCTCGACAAGACCCCGGAGGTCTCGATCAAGGGCTTCCCGTTCCTGACCCAGGTCGCCGGCCGCAGCCTCGACGAGGTGGACGCCGAGCTCGGGGGGATCGAGGCCCGCGCCCAGGGGCATGCGCTGCGCATCGACCGGCTCTCGGCGCAGTTCCACGAGGTCGGGCTGACCAGCGACTACACCTCGATCGAGAGCGCCGCCACGGCGACCGGCAACGCCCGGATCAACTACGCCGACCTGACCCAGGCGGCGGGCGGCGGCGTCACGATCGGCTACGGCGGGCAGAAGGGCGGCCGCGGCCAGGTCAAGATCTCGCCGAAGATCCCGGTCCTCAGCTCGCTGGACGTGACCGGCTCCATCACGATCGTGGGCGGCAACACCGTCCGGCTGCGCGCCGACGGGCTCCCGGCGGTGTGCCGGGCCCTGCCGGGCTGTGAGAGCAAGGTGCGCTCCCAGACCGACCACGACTGGAAGCTGGACCAGCTGCCCGGCAACCTGAAGCTGGAGAAGGTCGTGACCACGCCCGAGGGGCTGTCGATCTCCGCTGCCGGCAAGGACGTCAAGCTTCCCGGCTGACCGGACGTCCGCGGCGGGCCGCCCCACCGGCCCACCGGCACCGATCCGCCGGCCGATCCACCGGCCGATCCACCCCTCGTCCACTTCCTGAGACGACCGAGTCCGTACGCCAGACCCCCCACCGGCGTACGGACGCCCGGGGCTCGTGAGCCCTAGGTGGCGACACCACCGATCCCACATTGCGGACAAACGCGTCTCGCCATTCGACACGCCGGTGACACGCCCCGCTCCGCGTCCCTACGATCGGTGCCATGCAGAGCTCATTGAGCGGTCTCCGTCCGCGGGGACGTGCGGTACTGACGAAGCGGCGGGCAGTAGACCTGTGCCGCGTCGCCGCCATGCTCTGTCGCCCTGTCTGACGGGCTCTTCGACCCTCTCCCGGCTCCTGCCGGCAGGTGTCCCCAGCCCGGCCGGCCACTGCGGCCGCACCCTCACGCGTCCCGGCGCAGCGCCGCCCCGGAACCCCGTCCGGAAGTCACCGGCGCCCGCCCGGCCTACCCGCGTGCCCTCTCTGCCACCGCCCCCCGTAACTGCCCCGGAGGAGAAGAACATGAGCCGTAGCGACGTCCTCGTAGACGCCGACTGGGTCGAGGCCCACCTCGAGGACCCGAAGGTCGTCCTCGTCGAGGTTGACGAGGACACCTCGGCCTACGACAAGAACCACATCAAGAACGCCGTGCGGATCGACTGGAAGCAGGACCTCCAGGACCCGGTCCGCCGCGACTTCGTCGACCAGGAGGGCTTCGAGAAGCTGCTCTCCGCCAAGGGCATCGCCAACGACGACACCGTGGTCCTCTACGGCGGCAACAACAACTGGTTCGCCTCCTACGCCTACTGGTACTTCAAGCTCTACGGACACGACAGCGTCAAGCTGCTCGACGGCGGCCGCAAGAAGTGGGAGCTGGACTCGCGCGACCTGGTCGACGGCTCCGAGGTTCCCCAGCGTCCGGCCACCGACTACAAGGCCAAGGCCCAGAACACCGCCATCCGCGCCTTCCGGGACGATGTCGTCGCCGCGATCGACAACCTCAACCTGGTCGACGTGCGTTCCCCCGACGAGTTCAGCGGCAAGCTGCTCGCCCCGGCGCACCTCCCGCAGGAGCAGTCGCAGCGCCCCGGCCACGTGCCCAGCGCCCGCAACATCCCGTGGTCGAAGAACGCCAACGACGACGGCACCTTCAAGTCGGACGACGAGCTCAAGGCCCTCTACGAGGGTGAGTCGGTGGACCTGGCCAAGGACACCATCGCCTACTGCCGCATCGGCGAGCGCTCCGCGCTGACCTGGTTCGTCCTGCACGAGCTGCTCGGCCAGACCAACGTCAAGAACTACGACGGCTCCTGGACCGAGTACGGCTCGCTGGTCGGCGTCCCGATCGAGCTCGGCGCCAACAAGTAAGCAAGCAGCTTCTCCCTCACCCTCAAGGAAGTACCCCTATGTGTGGAGCACAGGCAGGCGGCCCGGACGCCTCGACCATCAAGCCCGGTGAGACCACGATCCAGGGCAGCGTGACCCGCGACGGCGAGCCCGTCACCGGTTACGTCCGCCTCCTGGACAGCACCGGTGAGTTCACCGCCGAGGTTCCCACCTCCGCGACCGGACAGTTCCGCTTCTACGCGGCCGAGGGCACCTGGACGCTGCGTGCGCTCGTCCCGGGCGGCACCGCCGACCGCACCGTCGTCGCCCAGCAGGGCGGCCTGGCGGAGGTCGCCATCGCTGTCTGACGGTCGCCGTGGCCGCGCTCCGTAGCACAGGGGCCCTCGCCACGATCCGTACGGCCGGAAGGGCCGCACTCCGGAGGTTTGGACGCCTTGGCCGGGGTGCGGCCCTTTTGTGCCATGCGGGGTGCCGTCCGGCGTGCCGTCCGGGCGCGAACGGCGTCTCCCCCGCCGACTTCTGTCCTGCCCCGCGCGGACTTACCGTGGATTTATGGACGCGCACCGCCGGTCGCCCGTACAGCGCCGCCATCGCAGGTACTTCGTCCTGATGGGCGTGTGCCTGGTGCTGTTCGTCCTGGCCTGGGGCGTGGTGCGGCTGTGGTCGGTGCCGGCCGCGGTGGGCATGTGTGTGGTCGCCATGGTCATTCCGCCGGTCGCGGCGATCATCGGCAACCGCCGGGAGCCCGGGGAGCGCTGGTGGGACGAGTCCGGTGACCCGGAGTCCGACCGCTGGTGGCGCGAGCTGGACGACCGGGGCGACGACAAGCACACGCAGTAGCCGCCCCGGGACGCCGCGGACCTCAGTACACCAGCGCCTGGACGTCGTCCGGCATGATCTCGCTGACGAACAGCTGGGAACCGGCGATCCCGGCACCCTCGATCAGGTCCTTCTGCTCGATGTCCCGCCGCGCCGCGCACTGGGTGCAGACGGTGATCGCGCCGCCACCGGCCCGGATCCCGTCGATCAGCTCCGGCAGGGGGGCCGCATGCGGCAGCTCGAACTCCGCCGCCCGCCCCGGGAGCGCGAACCACACCGATTCCCCGGTCAGCCACAGCGACACCTCGACACCGCTGGCCACCGCCACCGCCGCCACCGTGAACGCCTGCGAGCACCGCTCGGGCGCATCCGCACCCGCCGTCACCTTGATCACGAGCTTCTTCGCCATGAGCCAAGAGTAGGGGCGGCGGACCTCACAGCGCCGTTGTCACCGCCGCCGACTAGACTCTCAGGCGGTCCGTTACACCCTCACTCCGTTCAGGGAGCGCGCTCGTGCTTGAGGCATTCTTCACCACCCTGCTGGTTCTGGTCGCCATCGGCGTGATCTCGTTCGCCGGTCTGACCTGGAAGAAGCTGTACCAGGGCCAGCGCTGAGCGTTCGCTCCCCCAGCCCCCGGCGGGTGGCAGCCCCACCCACCAGCCTCCACGGAGCGCCGTGCGCGCCCCTGTCGGTTCCCCTCCACATAGATCGCCTGAGCTCTCATGATCGAGATCCCGTCCGACCTGAACCCGGCCCTGGTGCCGCTCGCCTTCCTCCTCGGCAACTGGGAGGGCGCCGGCGTCGCCGAATTCCCGGGCACCGAGAAGTGCAACTTCGGGCAGGAGGTCAGCTTCAGCCACGACGGCCGTGACTTCCTGGAGTACACCTCGCACAGCTGGGTGCTCGACGCCGAGGGCAAGAAGGTGCGCCCGCTGGAGAGCGAGAGCGGCTACTGGCGCATCGACGCGGACCGCAAGGTCGAGATCGTGATGTGCCGCGACCAGGGCGTGGTGGAGGTCTGGTACGGCGAGCTGGCCGACCAGAAGCCGCAGATCGACCTGGCCACCGACGCCATCGCCCGCACCGCCGCCTCCGGCCCGTACAGCGGCGGCAAGCGACTCTACGGCTACGTCAACAGCGACCTGATGTGGGTCGGCGAGAAGTCCACCCCGGACGTGCCGCTGCGGCCGTACATGTCGGCGCATCTGAAGAAGGTCGCCGACCTCAAGGAGTGGGCGGAAAGCCTCCCCGAGGACACACCGGACGGGGTCTCCTTCTTCCGTCCTGACGGCACGCCCTACAACCCGTAAGCACGACGGGAGAGCCCCGCTCTCCTCGCCGGCGCCCCACTCCTGGACGACGGTCGGCCGGGAGACCGTCGTCCTGACGCCGCATATGGGCGGGGGCTGACGCGGCGTACGGACGGTGGCTGACACCGCACCCGGCAGGCGCCCTGACGCGGCCAGCCCACGGCCGCCCGCCGTCCGTCCTCCTACACTGGCTGTGTGGTGACCACCGACTGGCAGAGCGACCTCCGCAGGCGCGGATACCGCCTGACCCCCCAGCGTCAGCTCGTACTGGAGGCTGTGGACAGGCTGGAGCACGCCACCCCTGACGACATCCTCACCGAGGTGCGCAAGACCGCGGGCGGGGTGAACATCTCCACGGTCTACCGGACCCTGGAACTCCTCGAAGAGCTGGGCCTGGTCAGCCATGCCCACCTCGGCCACGGCGCCCCCACCTACCACCTCGCCGACCGCCACCACCACATCCACCTGGTCTGCCGGGACTGCTCGGACGTCATCGAGGCGGATCTGTCGGTGGCCGAGCCGTTCACGGCCCAGCTGCGCGGACAGTTCGGCTTCGAGACGGACATGAAGCACTTCGCCATCTTCGGACGCTGTGCCGCCTGCCGTGAGAAGGCCGCCGAGGGCGACGGCTGAGACAGTCGCGAGCGGGTCGTAGGCTGGCCTCATGCTGCGACCATCACCCGCCAGCCCCCTGCTGTCGCTGCCCGGCGCCGTCCCCGCCGAGGCTCCGGACGAAGGCGTCGCCGCGCACTACGGAGACCTCTTCCGTGAGCAGCGCGCCCTCGCCGACGGCTCCGGCTTCGTGGACCTCTCCCACCGCGGCGTGGTCACCGTCACCGGCCCCGAACGACTGAGCTGGCTGCACCTGCTGCTCACCCAGCACGTCAGCGAACTCGCGCCCGGCCATGCCACCGAGGCGCTGATCCTCTCCGCGCACGGCCACATCGAGCATGCGGTCTACCTCGTCGACGACGGCGAGACGACCTGGATGCACACCGAACCGGGCCACCAGGAGGCGCTGATCGCCTACCTGGAGAGCATGAAGTTCTTCTACCGGGTCGAGGTCGCCGACCGCACGGACGAGATCGCCGTCGTCCACCTGCCGGCCGGCTCCATCGCCGAGGCGCCCGGCAGCGCCGTGGTCCGCGAGACCGCGCACGGCCGCGATCTGTTCCTGCCGCGCGCCGAGCTGGAGCCGTTCGCCGCTGGAAATGGCCCGGCGGCCGGTGTCCTGGCGCTGGAGGCGCTGCGCGTCGAGGCCCACCGCCCCCGGCTGGGCCTGGAGACCGACCACCGCACCATCCCGCACGAGCTGGGCTGGATCGGCACCGCCGTACACCTCCAGAAGGGCTGCTACCGCGGCCAGGAGACCGTCGCCCGGGTCCACAACCTGGGGAAGCCGCCGCGCCGGCTGGTCTTCTTGCACCTGGACGGCAGCGAGGTCCATCTGCCGCCGCACGGTGCCCCCATCCGTCTCGCCTCGGACGGCGAGGAGGGCCGGCAGCTCGGCTTCGTCACCACCTCGGCCCGCCATCACGAGCTCGGCCCGATCGCGCTCGCCCTGGTCAAGCGGAATGTGCCGCCGGCCGCGCAGTTGACGGCGGGCGGCACGGCGGCGGCGCAGGAGATCGTGGTCGAGCCGTAGGACGCCCCGTCCGGCGCGGGGCCGCCCCGCGCCGGATTCCGCCCCCGGCCCGGCCTACACCTCCACCAGCACCGTGAACGGCCCGTCGTTCGTCAGCGACACCTTCATGTCCGCGCCGAAGCGGCCGGTCTCCACCTGGGCGCCCAGCGCCCGCAGCTGCGCCACGACCTCGTCGACCAGCGGCTCGGCGACCGGCCCCGGGGCAGCGGCGTTCCAGGTGGGGCGGCGCCCCTTGCGGGCGTCACCGTAGAGAGTGAACTGGCTGATCACCAACAGCGGCGCGGCGGTGTCCGAGCAGGACTTCTCGCCCTGCAGAATCCGCACCGACCACAGCTTGCGGGCCAGCTGCGCCGCCTTCTCCGGGGTGTCCTCGTGCGTGACCCCCACCAGCACGCACAGCCCCTCACCGACGATCTCCCCGACCGTCTCGCCCGCCACCTCGACGCGTGCGCCGTCAACCCTTTGCACCACAGCTCGCATACCCGCCATCATGCCCGGCGGCCCACCGTCTTCGGACAGCCGTGCCCCTCCGGGGGCCGTTCGGGTGCCATGGCCCTGCAGAAGGACCGCCCAGAGTGGCACGATGCGTGCACGTGGTGCGTTTCATGGACAACATGCCCAGGAAGCGGCACCGGACGAGGGGACGGAACGACCCATGAGCACTCTCGGCGCCGGACAGACACCCGGTCCCGTACCAACCACCCGTACGACACCGACCGGCCGGACGACGTCCACCGCCCCCACGCCAGACACCGCACGTCCGCCCGGCACGCCACCACCCCCCACCGCCCTGACGACGACCACGGCAGCGGCTCGCGTCGAGCCCCCCGGCACCGAGGACGGTCCCATGCCCAAGGCAGGCCAGGCGCAGCACCCCCGCCCCCCGCAGCAGCGCGACCGCTGCCGTCCGGCCGCGGCGCCCGAGCTGTCCGGCCTGGGGCTGCCCGAGCTGCGGGTGGTACGGCGCGACTCACAGCAGGAAGAGGCCGATCTCAGCTATCTGCGACGGCTGTTGCAGGGCCGGATCGACATTCTGCGTGCCGAGATCGCCCGCCGGTCCGCGCAGCACTCCCCGCTGCTCGACCGGCTGCCGGAGATCCTGACGGACCTGCCGTCCCGGCACCGCTCCTCGGCACGGCATGTGACCGTCGGCACGCCGCACAGCGAGGAGAACCGCAGGCTCGCCGAGGAAATCCTCGGTGAGGTCGAGCTGTCCGACCTCACCGCGCGCACCGACCAGGAACTGCAGGAGGCCATGGGCCGGCTGATCCGCTACGAGCAGCAGGTGTCGCGTCGCCGTCAGTCACTGCAGCGCACCGCCGACGATTGCAGCGCCGAAATTGCCCGCAGGTACCGTGAAGGCGAAGCGCAAGTAGACGACCTGCTGTCCTGACCGGGCCACAAGCCTTCGGGGGCGACGGGTCACTCCCCGGAAGGCCGCCGATGACCTCGCCCACTCCGATATCCGCACCGACCCCGGAAGCCGGCGCAGAAGCCGGCGCGGCAGCCGGCCTGTCGTCGCCGGTGTCCCCCGTGCTCGCCGAGGTCGTCCGCTCCGGCTTCGTCGAGGGCCGGCACCGCGGGTCCCTGGTGGTGCTCGCGGCGGACGGCAGCGTGGAGTGGTCGCTGGGCGAGGTGACCGCTCCCGTCTTCCCCCGCTCCACGAACAAGCCGATGCAGGCCGCGGCGGTGCTGCGGGCGGGGCTGGACCTCTCCGGCGAGCGGCTGGCGCTGGCCGCCGCGAGCCATTCCGGCGAGCCGTTCCACCTTGACCTGGTGCGGTCCATGCTGGCCGAGCACGGGCTGACCGCCGGGCAGCTGCAGACGCCGGCGGACCTGCCCCTGGACCCGGAGGAGGCGGAGGCGTACCTCGCCGCCGGACGGGTCCGTGACCGCCTCACGATGAACTGCTCGGGCAAGCACACCGCGATGCTGGCCGCCTGTGCGCGCAACGGCTGGCCGCTCGGCTCGTACCTCGACCAGGCGCACCCGCTGCAGCAGCTGGTGGCCGAGGGGGTGCGGGCCGCGAGCGGCGAGGACGTCGCGCACATCGGCACGGACGGCTGCGGCGCGCCGCTGCTCTCGCTCTCCCTGACCGGCCTGGCCCGCGCCTTCCGGTACTTCGTGCTCGCCGAGCCCGGCAGTCCTGAGCGGCGGGTCGCGGATGCGATGCGCGCCCACCCGGAGTACGTCGCGGGCACTCGGCGGCCGGACACCTGGCTGATGCAAGCCCTGCCGGGCACGCTCGCCAAGATGGGGGCCGAGGCGGTCCAGGCCCTGGCCCTCCCGGACGGCCGCGCCCTCGCCTTCAAGATCGACGATGGGGCGGGCCGCACCCTGGGGCCGGTTCTCGCCCGGACGCTGCGCCTGATGGGGGTCGACGCTGCCGTGCTGTCCCGGCTGGAGGACGCCCCGCTCTTCGGTGGAGCGGCACGGGTGGGGGCGATCCGCGCGACGTTCTGAGGCCGGGGCTTGCCCGGCACGACCTGGGGTAAGCGGGGCGTGAGCCACCGTGCGGCGCGCCCCGCGCCCGCTGCCCCATGGGCGATGGCCTGCATAAGGTGGCGCTACACAGTGCAGGCACGCACCACCCACCACAGCAGGAGGCCGGCGACCATGAGCGACGCGAATTCCGAGCCGCAGGGGCCCGAGGCGATCGAGCACGCGCACGACCCCGAGGTGCTGCAGCTCGCGGCGAAGGTGTTCGACCTGGCACGGCACGGCGACACCGACACCGTCGCCGCATACGTGGACGCGGGTGTCCCCGCCAATCTGACGAACGACAAGGGCGACTCGCTGGTGATGCTGGCGGCGTACCACGGTCATCCCGCCACCGTGGAGGCCCTGTTGCAGCGCGGCGCCGACGCCGACCGCCCCAACGACCGTGGCCAGACCCCGCTCGCCGGCGCGGTCTTCAAGGCCGAGGACGAGGTCATCAAGGTCCTGATGGCACACGGTGCGGACCCCTCGGCGGGCAGCCCCTCGGCCGTCGAGACGGCGCGGATGTTCGAGAAGCCGGAGCTGCTGAAGCTGTTCGGGGCGGAGTGACCCGAGGGCTGCTCGCCCGTGGACGAGGCCCAGGCGTGGCCTGCGCGCTTGACCTCAAGCTCACTTGAGGTCCTAGCGTCGGTGGTCGGCGGCGCTTTGCCGCTCACACGCCACGAAAGGCCCCGCATGTCCGCGCACCCCTACCGTCTCGCAGTGATCATCGCCAGCACCCGGGAGGGCCGGTTCGCCCCCGTCATCGCGAACTGGTTCTCCCGGCACGCCGGGACCCACGCGCATATCGACCTCGACGTCATCGACCTCGACACCGTCCGCCCCTACGAACTCCGTTACGGCAGCGAGGAGTTCGAGTCGTTCGCCAAGCGCATCGACGAGGCCGACGCCTTCGTCGTGATCACCCCGGAGTACAACCACTCGTTCCCGGCCCCGCTCAAGCACGCCATCGACCTGCTGCACCGCCAGTGGCAGGCCAAGCCGGTCGGCTTCGTCTCGTACGGCGGGATCTCCGGCGGTCTGCGCGCCGTCGAGCAACTGCGGTTGGTTTTCGCGGAGTTGCACGCCACCACGGTCCGCGAAACGGTGAGCTTCGCGCTCTGTGGCAACCTCTTCGACGAGGCGGGCAGCCTGCACGACCCGGCCCCCGCCACACAGGCCGCCGACACCCTGCTCAACCAGCTGACCTGGTGGGCGGTGACCCTCCGCGAGGCCCGCGCGACCCGCCCGTACGGCGGCTGAGGCTCGTAGCCAGAGCGCCGCTGCCGGATCGCCGCCGCACCGCCGTCGCGAGATGTACGTTCATCGCGCACGGAATGCTGCCGTCCGGCAGCGCTGCCGTCGCCGACTCCGCCTCGAAGCGGGCCCGTAGATCCGCGTGCCCTGCCGACGCGGAGGTCCGCACGCACGCCCCTCAGCCCTGTCCGCCCTGTCAGCCGTCGGAAGGCCGCTCCTGGAGTGCCCAGCCGTTGCCGTCCGGGTCGCTGAAGTAGACGAACGAATTCCACGCACCGCCGGGGCCGTCGGCCATCGCCCCGTCCTCCACATGCTGCACGGGACCGGCCGCCACACCCCGTTCGAGCAGTTGCGCACGGGCCGCGGCGATATCGGAGACCACCAGCTGGAGCCCCTGCACGGAACCGGGCTCCCCCTCCGTGACCCCGTCGCCCGCGCCGATCACGATCGAGCAGCCCGACCCCGGCGGCGTCAGCTGCACGACGCGCACCGCGTCCCCGACGCACATGTCGTGATCGACGGCAAAGCCCATCTGCTCGCCGTAGAAATGCTTGGCCCGCTCCACATCGGCGACCGGCACCGGCACCAATTCGAGCTTCCAGCCCATGGCGCGCCGCCCTTCCGTACGGCCAACGGCCGCGGCAGCGACCGCCGACACCGGCCCCCTCACGCTGCGAAAAGTCTAAAGCAGCCTCCTGCGGCAGTGCTCGCGGTGGGGCTACTCGGGCAGCGGGCGGTCGTCGACGACGTGCTTCATGACGAGGGTGGAGGTCAGGCGTTGGACGCCCGGCAGTCTGGCCAGGCGCTGGTCGTAGAGCTGCTGGAAGGCGGACAGGTCGGTGGTGGCGATGCGCAGGAGGTAGTCGGGTTCGCCGAACAGGCGTTGGGCCTGGAGCACGTGGGGGACGGCGGCCACTGCCTCCTCGAAGGCGGTGACGGTGTCACGGTCCTCCCAGCGCAGCGTGGCGAAGACGAGGGCTTCGAAGTCGAGGCCGACGGCGGCCGGGTCCACGACGGCGCGGTAGCCGCGGATCGCGCCTGCTCGTTCGAGGTCGCGCAGGCGGCGGTGGCAGGGCGACACGCTCAGCTGCACCCGGGCGGCGAGCTCGGTGACCGTGAGACGGCCGTCCAACTGCAGCTCGGTAAGAATCTTCCGATCCAAGGCGTCCATGAAGAAGATTCTCCCTCAGTGCACGCGATCATGAGGTAAATGCGGAAACATTTTCGGGCAGATCAGACCTAACCTTCCCCTCGTAGCGCAGAACGCGGAACGCAAGAGAAGGACCGGCCCATGGACACGACGACGCTGGCGGCTTTCCTGGCGGTGGATCTCCTGCTGGTGTTCACCCCTGGCGCGGACTGGGCCTATGCGATCGGGGCGGGGCTGCGGGACCGGTCGGTCGTTCCGGCGGTCGCGGGGCTGATAGCCGGGTACGCGGGATACACGCTGCTCGCCGTCGCGGGCCTGGTGGTGATCGTGGCGAGCTCGACGACCCTGCTCACCGCGCTGACCGTCGCGGGGGCGGGCTACCTGGTGTGGCTCGGCTGCAGCGTGCTGAGGCAGCCGGCCACGTTGACGGCCTCCGGTGCGGCCATGGGCTCCTCCCGCTTGCAGATCATGCTCAAGGGGGCCGGGACCAGCGGCCTCAACCCGAAGGCGTTGCTGCTGTACTTCTCGCTGTTCCCGCAGTTCATCGACCCGGCGACGGGCTGGCCCATCGCCGCGCAGACGGGACTGCTCGGCACGCTCCACATGACCGCATGCGCCGTCGTCTACCTCGGCGTCGCCGTGCTCGCCCGGACCGTCCTGAAGACCCGGCCGTCCGCGGCCCGGGCGGTCACCCGGTGCTCCGGCGCCATGATGATCGTCATCGGCGGGCTCCTGCTGGTGGAAAGCCTGACAGGCTGACGGACCCGCTCCTCGCTTCGAGCGGAGGGGGCGGCCTTGTTGTTACCCTCCCCCTCTTCCTCCCCTCCCCCTCGCCTCACTCCTCATGCGGGCATGGCACTTTGGCGACAGTTGCCCGCCTGGCCGGTCAGCGGTTGACGAAGGTCATGCTGGCCTCGTCGTACCGCGTACCGGCGACCCGGGCGGCCGGCGCCGCGGCGTCGATCGCGGCGAGTTCTTCGGTGGTCAGCTCCACGGCGAGCGCCCCGAGGTTTTCCTCCAGGTACTTCACCCGGCGGGTTCCGGGGATCGGCACGACGTCATCCCCACGGTGCTGCACCCAGGCCAGCGCGAGCTGTCCGGCGCTGACGCCCTTCTGTGCGGCGAGCGCGTCCAGCTGCTCGACGATGGCCAGGTTCTGCTCCAGGTTGCCGTCGGCGAAGCGCGGCTGGCTGCGGCGCAGATCGGACTTGGGCAGGCCCTCCACCGAGGTGTAGCGGCCGGTCAGGAAGCCGCGTCCGAGCGGCGAGAACGGCACCAGGCCGATACCGAGTTCACGGCACACCGGCGCGATCTCCTGCTCCAGATCACGGGTCCACAGCGACCACTCGCTCTGCAGCGCGGCGATCGGATGCACCGCATGCGCCCGCCGCAGGGTCGCCGCGCTCGCCTCGGACAGCCCGAGGTGCCGCACCTTGCCCGCCGAGACGAGTTCGGCCATCGCACCGACGGTCTCCTCGATCGGTACGTCGGGGTCGACGCGGTGCTGGTAGTAGAGGTCGATGTGATCGACCCCGAGCCGGCGCAGCGATGCGTCGCAGGCCTCCCGTACGTAGGCGGCGTCGCCGCGGATCGCGGTCGGCTCACCGAGCCGGTTGGCGAACCCGAACTTCGTCGCCAGCACCACCTCGTCCCGCCGGCCGGCAATCGCCCGGCCTATCAGCTCCTCGTTGTGCCCCGCCCCGTAGAAGTCGGAGGTGTCCAGCAGGCTGACACCGAGGTCGAGCGCCCGGTTGATGGTCGCGATCGACTGCGTGTCGTCCGACGCCCCGTACCCATGGCTCATCCCCATGCAGCCGAGCCCCTGCGCGGAAACCACCAGATCGCCGAGGCGACGCGACGGGATGCTCATCGTGGTCATGCTGCTGCTACCTCCTGAACGTACGGTGGACGGACCCGGGGCGCCGAGCCTCTGAGTCGCCGAGCCTCTGCCTCTGATCCCGTCCTGATTGCTGAACTCCGGCCCCTCGTAGCGGGCTTGTGCCGGAGTCACGTCCCGGACGGTATGAGTTGGAGCGCACTTCAAGTCAACACGGCGTCGCAATGGCGCTGGCGGGGCTGTCCTCCCTGAGCCGTCGGCCGTCGTCGGTCTCGGTTTCAGCCGCCGTCGCCCGCTATGGCCCGCAGGGCCTGACAGTGTGCGGCGAAGGCGGTGCGGCCGGCGGGCGTCAGGGCGAGCCAGGTGCGCGGGCGCTTGCCGACATATCCCTTCTTGACGGCGACATAGCCAGCCTTCTCCAGGGTGGCCACCTGCCGCGACAGGACCGAATCGCTCACCTCGACGGTGTCGCGGACAAAGGCGAATTCGGCCTTTGCGGCAGCCGCGAGGGTCGCCACGATGGAGAAGCGGACCGGTGCGTGTATCACGTCGTCGAGCGCGTGTCGCGGATGTGCCCCGTGAAGCGGGTCGGTCACCGCCGGGCCTCCAAGTAAGCGCCTATCAGCCCGGGAAGGGCAACCACCAGTGCGCCGGGCACCCACCATGCCAGGGCCCCCGGGAACCACATGGTGCCAGGGAACAGCACCGCGCCGTAGAGCAGACCCCAGGACGCGATCATGATGCCGTGCCTCCATCCGAACCCGCGCCGGGCCACGCGCTGCCGGGCCGCATAGACCGACAACCCGGTGATCGTGGCGCACCACAAACCGCCGCCGATCGCCGAACCGTAAGGCCGGCCCAGCAGTCCGATGCAGAGCACCAGGACCGCGGAAGCGCAGCCGTAGATCAGCTGGTACCCGACGTACCACCTCGTGCCGTCCCGCACCGTCGAGCTCAGCTTCCGCGCACGGTCCAGTGCGGCAGCTGCTTCCTGCGAGGCGTACTCCGCCATGTCGTCCCCCCGACAACTGGTGCTGCTCCGGCTTCCTGCGTTCAGCGTGACAAGTACTTTCCGATATGACAAGTACTTTCCGGCCATTCGCTGCCCACGCGAAGTGCCCGCCGTCCGCGAGCCGTTGCCCCGTCGCCCCGCCGCGGCGCTCCGTCGCGCTGCCACAGCCGCCCACCTGCGCGTCGCGGTCCAGGTCAGGTAATGTTGCGCCCTCAGCAGTGGACCGACCCAGGAGGTGAGACCGATTCCCCGCCAGATCAGGCAGGCGCTCCCGGCTCACGCCTCTGCGGTCCCTCCGATGCAGGTGACCGTCCGACACACGTGAACCCCGGGAAGCGCCGTCGGCGCCCCGAAAGGCTCACATGTCGTCGTTTCAGATGTCGCCCCGTCCCTCACCGTTTTCCTCTTCCTTCCCGGCCCCCGCCTCCGCGCCGCTCTCCCGTTCCGCCGTCGTCGCCACGCTGCGCGCCGCCGGCTGCGTCTTCGCCGAGGACGAGGCGGAACTGCTCCTGTCCACCGCCCATACGGCGGACGAACTCACCGCCATGGTGGAGCGGCGCGCCTTCGGTCTGCCGCTGGAACATGTCGTCGGCTGGGCGGAGTTCCACGGGCGACGGATCACCGTCGATCCCGGGGTCTTCGTACCGCGCCGCCGCACCGAGTTCCTGGTGGGCCAAGCCGTCGCCCTCGGTCGGCGGACCGCCGAGCGCACCGGGCGGCCCACGGTCGTCGTCGACCTGTGCTGCGGATCGGGCGCGGTGGCCGCGGTACTGGCCGCGACCCTTCACCGGGTCGAGCTGTACGCCGCCGACATCGAACCCGCCGCGGTGCGCTGCGCCCGCCGCAACATCACCGACGCCGGGGGCCGGGTCTACGAGGGCGACCTCTTCGATGCGCTCCCCGTCGGCCTCCGGGGCCGTATCGACATCCTGGTGGCCAACGTTCCCTACGTACCGACCGAGGAGGTCGGGCTGTTGCCGCCCGAGGCCCGCGAGTTCGAGCCGCTGGTGGCGCTCGACGGCGGCGCGGACGGGCTCGAGGTCCTGCGGCGGGTGACCGCGGCGGCCCCGCAGTGGCTGGCGCCGGGGGGCCATCTCCTGGTCGAGACAAGCGAACACCAGGCACCGCAGGCCGTCGAGGCCTTCACCCGCAACGGGCTGCTCCCCCGGGTGGCCGAGTCCGACGAGCTCTACGCCACGGTCGTCATAGGAACCCGGGCGCCTGAGCCTGGTGCCTCCTACCTCCCGGACACCGACACCACCTGCTTGCCCACCACACCGCCCCGCTCGAAGGCCTGATGCGCCGAGGCGATGTCCGCCAGCGGGTACACGCTGTCGACGACGGGCCGCAGTGCGCCAGAGGTCACGTAGTCGGCCAGGTTACGCAGCACAGCGGTGTCGGGGTTGGAGCTCAAGGTGCGGATGCGGCGGGCGCCGTGCACGCTCGACGCGGCGATGGCCGCCATGGAGGATGCCGACAGCGCGATGGTGGCCATCCTGCCGTCGTGGGTCAGCCGGCGCCGGTAGGAGTTCAGTTCCGAGCCGACGGTGTCCAAGACGACGTCGAACGGTCCGATCCGGTCCGGGGTAGTGGTGCCGTAGTCGAAGACCTCGTCGGCGCCCAGCTCTCGCAGCGCCCCGGCATGGCGGCCCCGGGACAGCGCGGTGACGTGCCCACCCATGGCCTGGGCGAGTTGTACGGCGGCCGTGCCGACTCCGCCGGCGGCGCCACGCACCAGGAGGCGTTCACCGCTCGCGAGGTGCAGGGTCTCCCGCAGTGCGGCCAACGCCGTCGTTCCCGCCACGACCAGGGAGGCCGCCTCCACCGACGAGAGGTCTGCCGGTGCGGGGCCGACGCGGCTTGCGGGGACCAGCACGTATTCGGCGGCTGCGCCGACGGCGTTCCGCTTGAGCGGGGGCACCGTGCCCCACACCCGGTCTCCCACCTGGTACTGCGGGACGCCGGCGCCGGCTGCCGCGACGACACCGGCGAAGTCCAGTCCCACACCGATCGGGAACCGGCGTCCGGACACGATCCGCAATCCCCCGGCGCGCACGATCGTGTCGAGCCCGTTCACGCTCGACGCCTCGATCGAGACCAGGACCTCGCCCGCACCGGGGGCGGGACGGTCAACTTCGTTGACCCTGAGGACATCCGGGGTGCCGTAGCCGGTGATCTGAGCGGCCTTCATCTCATTTCCTATCGGTAGGTGCTGGTCAGGGCTGCGGGGGTGAGGGGGACGGTGATCGGGATGCGGGAGCGCAAAGACAACGGCATCGACATCACCATCGGCATCGGCATCGGCATCGGGAGAGCGATACCCACCATCAATCATCCATTGCGTGTGATTCTTTGTATCATACGCCCCGGATGATTGATGGTTTACGGACGGATCCCTGTGACCAGAATCACACGACTCGTATGATTCGTGGTTAGGATGGGGCGCATGCAGCAGCCCCTCCACCGCCGCCGGCCGACCCCGAGCAACCCGCGCGTCCAGCGCACCCGCAACCGCGTACTGACCGTCGCCCGTGAACTGCTGCCCCAGGTCGGACCGACCGGGCTGACGTACGCCCTGCTGGCCGAGCACGCCGACGTCACCCGCCAGACCCTCTACCGCCACTGGCCCAACCGGGCCGCGCTGCTCTTCGACCTGATCCTGGAAGGCCCCGACCTCGGCAACTACCCCGAGCCGGGCAGCGACGTACGCACCGTTGCGGTCGGCTGGCTGACGAGCCTGCGCGACGGCATCAGCGAACCGGCCATCCGCACGGCAGTACTGGCCATCACCGTCCAAGCCGACCACGACCCCGACAGCGCCCAGGCCCTGGTACGCATCGGCCAGGACCGCCGCGCGGCCCTGAACACACTCCTGGATCCCTCAGGCGTCCAGATCGACGACACCGAACACACCCTGCTCTACGGGCCGGTGCTCGCCAGACTCTTCCTCGACCGCGGCCAGGTGACCGACGAGTTCATCGACACCGTCGTCACCCAATGGCTCACCACGCTCGAAAGACTGCGCGGCCGGAAGCTCAGCGAGAGGTAGAGCCAGTTGCGAAGTGAATCGTGCTCGTCGGCCCTTGCCCGTTCGGCCCTCGCGGCCTGCGGGGCGAGGCCGGGCGGGACAGGTAGCCCGACAGGCGGTCAACGGGGCAGATCGGAACTATCACGCCAACTTCATAAGAACCAGTCATATTAACGGAGTTCAACACCACCGGGTGACCGAGTTGTATAGGTTCTGGCTCGGCTCAGGTGATGCCGCACGTCACCCGTCCCACGCATTTCTTTCACTGGAGAGCGGGCACGTCCTGTCGGCTTCACGCACGGAACGACGCGGCTGAAGCCCTACAGGAAGGGGACGGCCCGCCGGACTGGAGAGGAAGCCTCATGACAGAAATCGATCTCGGACTGGCGTCGGACTGGGATGAGGGCGACACCCACGGCCGCATCAAGCTGCGGCAGAACCAGGTCTATCCCACGTCACCCAAGAAGGACGTGCTGATCAGCTCACCGGTGAGCATCGAACTGTCGGTGAACACGAACTGCTCCTCCTCCCAGGAGGCGGACAAGATCTACTTCACGACCCACCACGGCTCCACGAAGAAGATCATCGCGGTGCTCGACTCCGACGGCAATCTGCACATCGCCGGCCGCCTGATCACGGAGCAGAAGGACCTGTCGTACTAGAAGCGGACGCCCGCCCCGTCTAGAAGCGGACGTCCGTCCCCTCCCTCCTGACCGGCAGACACCGAGGTGGTCCGGAAGGAACGCCCAGCGTTCAGAGCAAGGCACGAATTTTGAGAACCTGCTGTAAAAGTGCTGGTCACAGCCGTTCACCAAGGGCTGTGACCAGCACGCTCGCGGCATGGCGGACGGCGAACCCGCCATAACGGGTGGCGACGTCCGGGCGACGCTTGAGGCAGTCGATCCCTCCAGAGCTGTTCGCCCTTGCAGGGATGTTCCGTCGGTTCAGGAATCGAGCACGGCGGCGATGGCCTCGATCTCTACGAGCTGGCCGTCGTAGCCGAGCACGGTGACACCCATCAACGTGCTGGGCACGTCGTGGTCGCCGAACGCAGTCCGGACAACCCCCCACGCCGTCACCAGGTCCTCCCGCCGCTGGGAGGCAACGAGAACGCGGGTGCTGATGACATCGTGGAGTGACGCGCCGGAGTCTGCCAGAGCGGTCCGCATGTTCTCCACGGCCTTGGCCGCCTGCCCCGCGACGTCTCCGATTGCCGCAGTGGAACCGTCCTCATTCAGCGGACATGCTCCGGCCAGGAAGATCAGCCGCGACTCGGCCGGGGCCGTGGCAGCGTAGGAGTACTCGGCAACATCGGACAGGGATGCAGAACGAATCAACGTGACAGCACGCGGCACGGGCTTCCTTTCGCCGTAGACCCGGTAGACCCGGGACGCTCACGACCTTCTCAAAGATCGACTCCGCGTTCGACGCAATTTCCTGTCCGCCAACTCCCGCGATGGGCCGCTGCCGTCGGCCTCCGAATCGCTCTGCCATGGTCAGCCCGTCAGCACCCATCGCATACTGATCCCCGTACCCAAACTCGACGAATCACCTGATCGAAGAGACACGGTCTAGTCCACGTAGTCCACCGCGGCCGGCTCCGGCACAGCCCCCGGACGCGTATCGGGAACGACCCGCCCTCGTCCCTCGTGCCGGCCCAGCGCCGCGAGGGTCAGGGTCACCGTGACCGAGCCGGCCGCCAGCAGCGTCATCGCCGTGGCCGGGGAGGTCAGTTGGGCCAGAGTGCCCGCCAAAGCGGCGCCGACGCCCTGCAGGGTGGACATACCGACGAAGTGCAGGCCGAGGGCCTGGCCCGCGAGGTCGTCGGGGGTGAGGGACATCAGGCGCTCCTGCAGGACCAGACTCGCGGCAAAGCCGACCGCGGCGACGGCGACGGCCACGGCCGACAGCGCCACCCCCGGCCGGAGGGCGAAACACAGGTACGGCGTCGCCAACAGCAGGCGCAGCGGGACCGCGAGGCGGGGACGCCACGCCGGTGGCACCAGGCGGCCCACCGTCACATCACCCGCGAACATGCCCAGCGCCCCGCACGCGAACAACGTCCCGGCCGCCTCGGGGGCGTAGGAGACGAAGAGCGAATCGCAGCCCACCACCAGGCCGTTGGGGATCCACAGGCCCAGGTACGTCAGACGGCGGGGGCGCGAGGACCACAGGAGGGCGTTGGTGCGCCAGGTCGCCGAGACGGACGGGCGGCCGGAGGAGCGCGGCGGGCGGGCCGTGAGGCCCAGACGGGTGCCGAGGGCCGCCAGCACATACAGCGCCGCCGCCAGGAGCAGGCACCTCCCCGGGGTCAGGAGCGCCAGCAGCGCGCCGCCCGTGGCGAAACCGGCCACCTGCATCAAGCCCCAGAGCATGTTGAACACGGAACGGCCCAGGACATAGCCGTCCTTGGGCAGGATGTCGTTCAGCAGTCCCGCGCGCACGCCCCCGCCCAGGGACGCGATCAGGCCCTGCGCCAGTACGACGGCGAAGACCGCCCCGACCGGCAGGCCGGGCAGCGCGAGCACCGCCGTACCGGCCGCGAAGGCGAGGGCGAGGCCGGTGAGGGCCGCGCGCGGGGGCAGGCGGTCGGCGCCCGAGAGCAGGAAGGTGGCTCCCAGCACCTGTGCCAGCTGCGGGCCGAACATGCTCACCGCCAACAGGAGCGGGGATCCGGTGGCCCGGAAGACCAGGGTGCCGAGGGCCAGGCCGCCGATCGTCTGGGCCGCGGCGTGGGCGGCGAAGGAGAGCAGGAACGGGGTGAACTCCGGGGTGCGGATCAAGGTGCGATAGCTGCGCATGCACCGGAGTCTCGGAGCGGCCCGGGGACCGTGTTTACTGTTTCGCCGACGCGCGAAAGGTCGTACGCATGGGCTTATGGCAGATCGACACCGACACCCTCGCCCGCAGTCGGTTCGTGCTCTCGCCGTTCGCCGAGACCTTCGCGAGCCTGAAACTGCTGCACGCGGGGACCGGCGCCCATCCCGGCGAGGAGGCCTGGCTGCGCGCGCACCTGCCCGGCTACCGCGCACGCCTCGCGGCCGACCCGGTGACCGCGCTGCTGGTGCGGGCGGCCGTCGGCACGTCCTGGATCGCCGACTTCCTCTGTCCCACCTCATGCGTCGGGGAGCGCTTCGAGGAGAGCGTGGCCCGGGTGCAGGCGGCCGGGGCGGAGCAGGCGCGCGCCGACCTGCGGGTGTCCCTCCGGGGTCCGCTGCCCGCCGCCCTGGAGCGGGACGACCTGCCCGAGCGGGGGGCCGCGCTCCTGACGTACCTCTGGGACGAGACCGTACGGCCGTACTGGGAGCGTCGGCGGCGCGTCCTGGAGGCCGACATGGTCGCCCGGACCACACAGGTGAGTCAGGGCGGCTGGGCGGCCGTGCTGGATTCCCTGCGGCCGGGCACGCGGTGGCTCGGGGAGAGCCGGTTCCAGGTCAACCTGCACGCATATCCGCCGCGGGAGATCGCCACCGGGGCCGAGCTGTTGTTCATGCCGGTGACACCGAGGACCGGGTGGGTGTCGTGGGAGGGGCGCGAGCGGTACGCCGTCGTCTACCCGTGTCTCGGGGTACTCGCCGAGGACCACGACCGGCGGCCCGTCCCGGGCGGCCTCGGAGCGCTCATCGGGACGGCCCGGGCCCGGTTGCTGGTGCTGCTGGGGACTCCCCTGAGTACGACCCAGCTGGTCGCCGTGACCGGGCAGGGGCTGGGGTCGGTGGGACGGCATCTGCGGGTGCTGCTGGACGCGGGGCTGGTGGGCCGGCGGCGGGCCGGGCGGTCGGTGCTGTACCTGCGGACGGCGGCCGGGGAGGGGCTGGTGGAGGCTTCGGGGGCCGGGGTGGGCGACCGGGAGCCGGAACCGGGGAGCCACCCGCAACCGGGGGGCCATCGGTCAGGTGCGTTGTGCGGCCGTCGAAAGGGCACACGCTGAGAGGCGCCCGAACGGCGGCCGTTGGCCGGTGACCGGTGGCACCTCGCGCGCCCGGCCCCCTCGCCCACGCCCCTCCACACCACTCCTGCTAGCGCTGCGCTTGCAATAGTTAGCACTTCCCGGCACCATCGAGGTATGGCATCACTCAACGTCGGCAATCTCGGCGAGTTTTTGCGGGAGCAGCGGCGCACCGCGCAGCTGAGTCTGCGGCAGCTCGCGGATGCCGCCGGGGTGTCCAACCCGTACCTCAGCCAGATCGAGCGCGGCCTGCGCAAGCCGAGCGCGGAGATTCTGCAGCAGCTCGCCAAGGCGCTGCGGATATCCGCCGAGACGCTGTACGTCCAGGCCGGGATTCTGGACGAACGGCAGGGTCTGGACGGGGTCGAGGTACAGACCGCGATACTCACCGACCCGGCGCTGAACGAGAGACAGAAGCAGGTCCTGCTGCAGATCTACGAGTCCTTCCGCAAGGAGAACGGGCTCGGGAGCGGCGGCAAGGACACCGCTGTGAGCGGACCTGAGGACGGGCGCGACACGGACTCCCTTGAGACAGAGGCCGACGGCGGCCCGCACGCCACCTGAGCAACCGATTCGTTTCCAGGAGGAATAACGTCATGGCCATCACCACCGATGACCTCCGCAAGGCCCTGACCGATGCGACCCCGCTGTACGCCCTGGCCGGCACCGTCGACCTGGCTGCCGAGAAGCTCGGCGAGGTGCCGCAGTTCGTCGAGAAGATCCGGGTCGAGGCGCCCAAGCGCTTCGAGTCCGTCCGCAGCACCGACCCCAAGGACGTCCAGGCCCTGGTCACCAAGCAGGCCAAGGACGCCAAGGAGAAGCTGACCGAGCTGCTGGGCTCGCTGGACGGCGACATCAAGAAGGTCCGCGACCAGGCGCAGGAGCTGGCGCTGCAGGGCGTGGGCCGCGCGGCCGAGGCCGTCGTGAAGACCCGTGAGGGGTACGAGGAGCTGGCCGAGCGCGGTCGTGGCGCGGTGGCGACCTGGCGCGGCGAGGCCGCCGACCAGGTCGAGGACCTCGCGGTGGCGATCGAGCCGGAGCCGGCGCCGAAGCAGGCCGGCAAGAGCGGGGCGAAGGCCCAGGCCACCACGGGGACGAAGAACCAGACCACGAACGGCGCCAAGGCGGAGACCAAGGCGACCCCCTCGGCGCAGCCCAAGCAGGCCGCCACGAAGAAGCCCGTCGCGCAGCGCAAGCCGACCCCCGCGCCGCCGCAGCGCAAGCCGGCCGCGGCGCCGGCGAAGAAGGGCACCCCGCCGTCCGCCAAGTGAGGACGCCGGGCGCACCCCACGAGGCGAAGTGAGCCCGCTCACTCTTCGCCGAGGCCCCCGTTTCACGGGCCGGGCCGGGCACACTTCGGGTGCCCGGCCCGTTGTCCGGGTACGGTGGGGCCGCACGGGCGGCAGTCGGGCCGCCGCAGACCGAGACGACACGACTGGCGAACGGGCGGTGTAAGGCGTGCTGATTTACGGGTTCCAGAGCATTCTGAGCTGGGTGCAGCTCGCCCTGGGCGTCTATGCCGCCGTGATGCTGATCGACGCCGCCGTGCGCCGTGAGGATGCCTATCGCGCCGCGAGCAAGCAGACCAAGGGCATGTGGCTGATCTTCCTCGCCCTGGCCACGGCGCTGCTGTTCATTCTCCCGCTCATGTCGTTCCTGCCGGTCATCGGCGTGATCGCAGTGATCGTCTACACCGTCGACGTACGCCCGGCGCTCCGGGAGGTCACCGGCGGCAGCCGCGGGCCCCGGCGCGGGGGCTCCAGCTCGGACGGGCCGTACGGGCCGTACAACGGCGGGCGCTGAGCGGGAGCGGGAAGCGTAAGGGCCGAGAGAGGCCCGGAGAACGCCGGAGACGGCCGAATACGGCCGGAGGAGAGTCCGGCACATGCCCCGGCCTTCCCTGCCGCCGGTCCGGCAGCAGTAGGCCCTACCGCCGGTCCAGCAGCAATACGGCCACGTCGTCCGTCAGCTCGCCGCCGTTCAGATCGCGTACCTCTCTGACCGAGGCTTCCAGCAGCTCCTCGCCCGTGAGGCCGGCGGCCATCTGCCGGCTCACCAGCTCGGTCATGCCTTCCTGGCCGAGGCGCTGGTTCCCCTGGCCGATCCGGCCCTCGATCAGGCCGTCGGTGTACATCATCAGGCTCCACGAGCCGCCCAGCTCCACCTGCCGGCGCGGCCAGCGGGCGTGCGGCAGCAGGCCGAGCGCCGGGCCGCCGAATTCGTACGGCAGCAGCTGCGGAGGCCGGCCGGCCTGGGCCAGCAGCGGTGCGGGGTGGCCGGCCAGGCACAGACCGGCGCGGCGGCCGTCCGCGGAGATGTCGACGGTGCACAGCGTCGCGAAGATCTCGTCGTCCGCCCGCTCGTGCTCCAGGACCTTCTGGAGCGTGGCGAGCAGCTCGTCGCCGGAGAGACCGGCGAAGGTCAGCGCGCGCCAGGCGATGCGCAGCTCGACGCCGAGGGCGGCCTCGTCGGGGCCGTGGCCGCAGACGTCGCCGATCATCGCGTGGACGGTGCCGTCCGGGGTGCGGACGGTGTCGTAGAAGTCGCCGCCGAGCAGCGCACGGCTGCGGCCGGGGCGGTAGCAGGCGGCGAAGCGCAGATTGGAGCCGTCGAGCAGGGGCGTGGGCAGCAGGCCGCGCTCCAGGCGGGCGTTCTCCTGGGCGAGCATCCGCGACTCGGTGAGCTGGCGCTGCGCGAGGTCGGCGCGTTTGCGTTCGACGGCGTAGCGGACCGCGCGGCTGAGCACCGCGCCGTCCAGCTCGTCGCGGAAGAGGTAGTCCTGGGCGCCGACGCGGACGGCGTCGGCGGCGCGCTCGGCGTCCGTCTCGTAGGTGAGGACGAGGACGGCGTGCGAGGTGGCCATCCGCAGCACGTCGCGCAGCATGCCCAGCTCGTCGTCGGGGGCGTCGCCGCGGCTCGGGTCGCGTTCCGTGCGGTCGCCGGGCGCCCGCGGGGGAAGGTCGAGCAGGATGCAGTGCACATCGTCGGTGAGCAGCCGCCCGGCCTCGGTGAGGTTGCGGGCGGTCCGCAGACGCACTTTGCGGCCCGCCCAGTCCCACATATCGGGGACATGGCTGTTGGGGTCCTCGCCGATGAGGAGCAGGGTCAGACCCTGGTGCGCGGGCGGGTGGTCGGCCGGAACCGGCTGTGCGGCCGGCTGCGGCTGCTCGGGCTTCTGGAAGCCGTGGGAGCCCAGAGGGGCCGACGGCCGGCCCACGGCGGTCGCCGGGGCGCTCAGGCCCTGGGCCGTCGTGTCCCCCGCGCCCGGCGCGTCGGCGACCCGCGCAGTGTCCGCGCAGGCGTCGTCCACCGGTCCTGCCTGGTGCGGCAGCACGACCGCCCGCTGGTGCGGTACGGGTACGGGCATGGGTCTGCTTCCTTCCCTCCCCCCGAGGGGTGCGGCGGAGCGCCGACCGGCGCACCACCGTGCCCGGCTTCCCGCCACTCGTCGGTCAGCGGAGCGGGGCACACCGGGCACTGCCAGGCGACCATAGCGCCAGTACGGAGTGGGATGGAATGCCCGGCGGCAATCGGCCATCGTCATATGCCGCATCCGATAAGCCATTTGACCTGGGGAGGGCGGAATGCGGAATGACGAACATCACCCCGCCCGGGTGCTTTCCGCTACGCGACGACAACTCTCGGACAGGAAACGATCCGGTCATTTATCGCGCGTGTGATCCGCGCCATCGTGTCAGCCGTCACCGTCCGGGCGGACGACACCGAGGATCGGCATCGAGCCGGCGCCGGTGATCGTGACCTGCCGGCCGGGCCGCGGTGCATGCACAATCGCGCCGTCACCGAGATACATCCCGACATGGCTGGCATCGGAGAAATAAATGATCAGATCGCCCGGCCGCATGTCCTTGAGCGCGACCCGGGGCAGTTGGCGCCACTGCTCCTGCGAGGTCCGCGGAATGGTCCGGCCGCCGGCCTGCCACGCCCGCAGGGTCAGCCCGGAGCAGTCGAAGGTGTCCGGCCCTTCCGCGCCCCAGACATAGTCCTTGCCGATCTGCGCGGTGGCGTACGAAATCGCCTTCTTGCCGAGCGCCGAGGCCTTGTTGCTGATGTCTTTCAGTACGCCCGAGTCCAGCCACTTCTGCTGCTGCTTGAAGGCCAGCTCGTCCTCCAGCTTCTTCAGCCGGTCCTTTTCCCTGGCGGCCAGCCGGGATTCCAGCTCCTTTGCCTCGTCGATCTTTTTCTTGATGTCCCGCTGGGCGCTTTCCTTCTTCTTGCGGTTCGCCTCCAGCTTCTCCCAGCGGTCCGTGGCCGCGTCCGAATAGCCCTCCAAGTCGCCTTCCAGGTGCGACAGTTGGCTGATCATTCGCTTGGCCGCCAGCTGCCCCTTGCGCGCCAGGGTGGCATTGTCGAGAAAGCCCCCGGGGTCGACGTTGAGCATCAGCTTCGCCTCGGCCGGCATTCCGCCGCCGCGGTACTGGGCGCTGGCCAGCGCGCCCGCCCGCCGCTTGAGGTTGGCCAGCTGCCGCTGAGTGCTGTCGATGCTCCGCGCCAGCTTGACGATCTCCTTCTGCTGGAGATCGACCTGTTCCTTGGCGGCGTTATAGGCATCGGTGGCCTGCTCGGCCTTGCGGTAGAGGGCGTCGATCTTTTTGCGGACCTCGTCGAGGCGCCGGGCGTCGGCGTCGGTGTCCGCGGCCTTTCCGGCGCCGGTGGCCCGTCCCGCGTCCGCGGGCGGGTTCTTCGGATCATCGGCGTAGGCGGCCGTCGCCGTGCCGCCGAGCAGCCCCATCACGCACAGGACGACGGCGGTGCACGCCACGAGCCGGCCGCCCCGTGCACCCCATGGCCCCCCTGCACCCCACGGCCCCCGCCCGGCCTTCCCACCCCGTACGTCCCGAACGCCCTGCCGTGCCCCCTGGCTCCCCACCAGCCACCTCCGGTCGTTCCGCACCGATTCGCGTATTCCTACAGGCGCGGATGCTGCCATACCGGCTGGTAATTCAACAGGGCGACGGGCCGTTTCGTACGGGCTGGCGAGCACTTCTCCCCCGCACCCACCCGATGGCCGAGGTTCACCGTGCGTTCACTCCCCTCCATCGGCCGCTTCACCTGATCTGCCTACTTTCAGCCGTACCGAGTGCGCGCCTCGCCTGATGCGCAAGCGCGACACGGCCCTCCGGCATCGCGGACCGCGATAGCCCTCAGATCACTCTCCACCTCGCACGCCGACGAAGCGGCGCGCCCCAGGAAGGAACTTTCGACAGTGAAGCTTCAGCGCAAGAACCGGGTTCGCGCCCTCGCCGTTGGCGCTCTCGCCGTCTCGGGTGCCCTGGCCCTGACGGCGTGCGGCTCCGACGACACCTCCGGCGCCGGCGGCGGTGCCGCCGCCAAGCCGTCGAACATCAAGTGCGAGGGCAAGGGCAAGCTGCTCGCGTCCGGCTCCTCCGCGCAGAAGAACGCCATGGACGTCTGGGTACAGGCCTACTCGGGCGCCTGCAAGGGCACCGAGATCAACTACCAGCCGACCGGCTCCGGCGCGGGTGTCACCACCTTCCTGCAGGGCCAGACCGCCTTCGCGGGCTCCGACTCCCCGCTCAAGCCCGACGAGATCACCAAGTCGAAGCAGGTCTGCAAGGGCGGCCAGGCCATCGACCTGCCGATGGTCGGCGGTCCGGTCGCGATCGGCTACAACGTGCCCGGTGTGGACAACCTCGTGCTGGACGCCCCGACCCTGGCGAAGATCTTCGACTCGAAGATCACCAAGTGGAACGACCCCGCGATCAAGAAGCTGAACCCGGGCGCGAAGCTCCCGGACCTCAAGATCCAGGCGTTCCACCGCTCGGACGACTCGGGCACCACCGACAACTTCACCAAGTACCTCAAGGGCGCGGCCCCCGGTGACTGGAAGCACGAGCCGGCGAAGAAGTGGGAGGGCACGGGCGGCCAGGCGGCCTCCGGCTCGGCCGGCGTCTCCTCGCAGGTCAAGCAGACCAGCGGCGCGATCTCGTACTTCGAGCTGTCGTACGCCACGGCCGGCAAGATCCCGACGGTCAAGCTGAACACCGGCGCCAAGGCCCCCGTCGACGCCACCGTCGACAACGCCTCCAAGGCCATCTCCGAGGCCACGCCGGCCGGCAAGGGCAACGACCTGGCCCTGAAGCTCAACTACACCACCAAGGCCGAGGGCGCCTACCCGATCACCCTGGTGACCAACGAGATCGCCTGCGACAAGGGCAACAAGCCCGCGACGCTGGCCGCCACCAAGTCCTTCCTGACCTACATCGCCAGCAAGGACGGCCAGAGCGCGCTCAAGCAGCTCGGCTACGCCCCGCTGCCCCCCGAGATCGCCGACAAGGTCCGCAAGACCGTCACCACGCTCTCCTGACCCACCGGGCGGCGGCCCGCAGACCGCCAGGCCAAAGGGGCCCCTTCACCAGGGCCCCTTTCGGGCCGCCGCCCGTCCGGTGCACCGCCGCGCCGTGAGCCCCCGCCGGGCTCCGCAGACCGGAGAATCCATGAATTCAGCTACCTCACCCACCGATACCCCGCCCCTGCCAGGGAACGACGGCCGCTCCGCGGTCTCCGGCAAGGCGGTCCGCCCCGGTGACCGGATCTTCCTCGGGCTCTCCCGGGGCTCCGGGATCGCCCTCCTGGTGATCATGGCCGCCATCGCGGTCTTCCTCACCTACCGCTCCGTGCTCGCCATCTCGGGCGACAAGGCCAACTTCTTCACCACCCTGGACTGGAACGCCACCGGGACCGACCCG
The DNA here is from genome assembly GCF_900187385.1 of Streptomyces sp. 2114.4. Classification (NCBI taxonomy): domain Bacteria; kingdom Bacillati; phylum Actinomycetota; class Actinomycetes; order Kitasatosporales; family Streptomycetaceae; genus Streptomyces; species Streptomyces sp. 2114.4. Next base: position 4,652,332 of record NZ_FYEY01000001.1, on the reverse strand, counting down.
AAGTTCGGCATCGCGGTCCTCGCCTTCGGCACCGTCGTCAGCTCGGTGGTCGCGATGGTCATCGCGGTCCCGGTCGCGGTCGGCATCGCGCTGTTCATCTCGCACTACGCCCCGCGCAAGCTGTCCGCACCGCTCGGCTACGTCATCGACCTGCTCGCCGCGGTGCCCAGCATCATCTACGGCCTGTGGGGCGCGCTCTTCCTCGTCCCGCAGCTGACCGGCCTCTACACCTGGCTGGACGACTACCTCGGCTGGACCGGCATCTTCTCCTACGACGGCGGCGCGGCCCGTTCGCTGTTCACCGTCGGCATCCTGCTCGCGATCATGGTCCTGCCGATCGTGACCAGCGTCAGCCGCGAGGTGTTCCTGCAGGCCCCGAAGATGCACGAGGAGGCCGCGCTGGCGCTCGGCGCCACCCGCTGGGAAGTCATCCGGATGTCGGTGCTCCCCTTCGGCCGCTCCGGCATCATCAGCGCCTCCATGCTGGGCCTGGGCCGTGCGCTCGGCGAGACGATGGCCGTCGCCACGGTCCTCTCGCCCAGCTTCCTCATCAACACCAGCCTGCTGGACCCGGGCGGCGGCACCTTCGCCCAGAACATCGCCAGCAAGTTCAGCGAGGCCGACACCTTCGGCCAGGACGCCCTGATCGCCTCCGGCCTCGTCCTCTTCGTGATCACGCTGCTCGTCAACGGCGCGGCCCGCCTGATCATCGCCCGCCGCAAGGAGTACTCGGGAGCCGCCGCATGAGTATCACGACCGACCGTCCCGCGGTCTCCCACGGCGACACCCCGCTGCCCGTCTCGCTCAAGCAGGCCCGGCTCCCCCGCTGGACCCCGCCGGTCCTCGCACTGGTCGCGGCCGGTGCGGGCTGCGGCATCGGGCTGGGCGCCGGCCTGGACAGCACCGTCCAGTGGGGCCTGATCGCCGCCCTGCTCTTCGTCCTCGGCACCTTCGCGCTGGCCGCGGCCGTCGAGGGCGGCCGGCAGGCCAAGGACCGGCTGGCCACCTGCCTGGTCTGGATCGCCTTCCTGATCGCCGTCGTACCGCTGGCCTCCCTCCTGTGGGAGACCGTCGCCCGCGGCACCAAGGTCCTCAACGGCTACTTCCTGTCCCACTCCATGGGCACCACCCCGGACGCGCTGCCCGGCGGCGGCATCAACCACGCGATCATCGGCACCCTGGAGCAGGTCGGCCTGGCCACCCTGATCGCCGCGCCGATCGGTCTGCTCACCGCGATCTACCTCGTCGAATACGGCCGCGGCCGGCTCGCCCGCGCCGTCACCTTCTTCGTCGACGTCATGACCGGCATCCCGTCGATCGTGGCCGGCCTGTTCATCCTCTCCGTGTGGATCCTGATCCTCGGCTTCGGCCCGTCCGGCTTCGCCGGCGCGATGTCCCTGGCGATCCTGATGATGCCGGTCGTGGTCCGCTCCACCGAGGAAATGCTCAAGCTCGTCCCGAACGAGCTGCGCGAGGCCTCACTCGCCCTCGGCGTGCCCAAGTGGCGCACCATCCTCAAGGTCGTCCTGCCGACGTCGATCGGCGGCATCACCACTGGCGTGATGCTCTCCATCGCCCGGATCACCGGTGAGACGGCGCCCGTGCTGCTCCTGGTGTGGGGCGCGAAGACGATCAACAACAACCCCTTCGAAGACGCCCAGCAGTCGCTGCCGCTCTACGTTTTCCAGCAGTGGCAGCAGGGTTCCGAGGCCTCGTACGACCGCGCATGGGCCGCGGCGCTGGTCCTCATCGCCTTCGTCATGATCCTCAACCTGGTGGCCCGCGGAATTGCCCGCTGGAAGGCCCCCAAAACCGGCCGCTGACCCACCCGGCGACAGAAAGAAGCAGTGATTTCCATGGCCAAGCGAATCGACGTCAGCGGCCTCTCCGCGTACTACGGCGGCCACAAGGCCATCGACGACATCTCGATGACCGTCGAGCCGCGCTCCGTGACGGCCTTCATCGGCCCGTCCGGCTGCGGCAAGTCGACCTTCCTGCGCACCCTGAACCGGATGCACGAGGTCACCCCCGGCGGCCGCGTCGAGGGCAAGGTGATGCTGGACGACGAGAACCTCTACGGCTCCGGGGTCGACCCGGTCGCCGTCCGCCGCACCGTCGGCATGGTCTTCCAGCGTCCCAACCCGTTCCCCACGATGTCGATCTTCGACAATGTCGCGGCCGGTCTGCGGCTGAACGGCTCGTACAAGAAGAGCGAGCTCAAGGACATCGTCGAGAAGTCCCTCAAGGGCGCCAACCTCTGGAACGAGGTCAAGGACCGCCTCAACAAGCCCGGCTCGGGCCTGTCCGGCGGCCAGCAGCAGCGGCTGTGCATCGCCCGCGCCATAGCCGTCGAGCCGCAGGTGCTGCTGATGGACGAGCCCTGCTCGGCGCTCGACCCGATCTCCACCCTCGCCATCGAGGACCTGATCGGCGAGCTCAAGGCGCGCTTCACGATCGTCATCGTGACGCACAACATGCAGCAGGCGGCGCGCGTCTCGGACCGTACGGCGTTCTTCAACCTCGCCGCCGTCGGGCAGCCCGGCAAGCTGGTCGAGATCGACGAGACCGAGCGGATCTTCTCCAACCCGTCGGTCCAGGCCACGGAGGACTACATCTCCGGCCGCTTCGGCTGAGCGCCGAGCGCGGCCCGGCCGCTCGGTCCGGGCCGCCCCCACCACGTCCTGCGGTGCTGCATGGCGGTGCCACCGCAAGGCGAAGGGCCCGCCCCTCTTCCCGGGGGCGGGCCCATTCTGTGTGCTCCGAGTGCTGCCGGATGCGCTGTTTTCCTGCGCCCGGCGGCCGGGCCGGTCAGCCGAAGGCCAGCCGGATCAGCCAGAACGCGAGCGCCGCGACCAGCGCCGCCGCCGGCATGGTGATGAACCAGCCCATCACGATGTTCTTGGCGACGCCCCAGCGCACCGCGCGCGAGCCCTTGGTCGAGCCCACACCCATGATCGCGGAGGTGATGACATGGGTCGTGGAGATCGGCGCCTGGAACATGAACGACGCGGTGTACATGACCGAGGCCGCGGTGGTCTCCGCGGCGAAGCCCTGCGGCGGGTCCAGCTCGATGATGCGGCGGCCCAGGGTGCGCATGATGCGCCAGCCACCCGCGTACGTGCCCAGCGACAGGGTGAGCGCACAGGCCAGCTTGACCCAGATCGGGATGGCGTCGTTCGCGTCCTCGACATCGGCGATGACCAGGGCCATCACCACGACACCCATGGTCTTCTGGGCGTCCTGCAGACCGTGTCCGAGCGCCATACCGGCGGCCGAGACGGTCTGGGCTATGCGGAAGCCGCGCTTGGCCTTGTGCGGGTTGGACTTACGGAACATCCACAGGATGACGACCATCACCAGATAGCCGAGCACCAGGCCGATCACCGGCGAGATGAACATCGGCAGGACGACCTTCTCGATCACGCCGCCCCAGATGACCTTGGTGCCACCGGCGAGCGCCGCACCGACCATGCCGCCGAACAAGGCGTGCGAGGACGAGGACGGCAGGCCGAAGTACCAGGTGACGAGGTTCCAGACCACCGCGCCGAGCAGCGCGGCAAAGAGAATGCCCATCCCCTGGTTGCCCTGGGGAGTGGCGATCAGCCCTTCGCTGACCGTCTTGGCGACCCCGCTGCCGAGAAACGCACCGGCGAGGTTCATCACGGCGGCCATCGCCAGCGCCGCGCGCGGGGTCAGTGCCCGCGTCGAGACCGAGGTCGCGATGGCGTTCGCGGAGTCGTGGAAGCCGTTGGTATAGGTGAATCCGAGCGCGACCGCAATGGTCACGACGAGCGCGAAGGTCTCCATGGGCGGCGCTCAGGACTCCTTGACCGCGATGGTCTCGACCGTGTTGGCGACATGCTCGAACGCGTCCGCCGCCTCTTCCAGGATGTCCACGATCTGCTTGAGCTTGAGGACCTCGATGGCGTCGTACTTGCCGTTGAAGAGGTGCGCAAGCAGCTTGCGGTGGATCTGGTCGGCCTGGTTCTCCAGGCGGTTGACCTCGATCCAGTACTCGGTGAGGTTGGTCATGGTCCGCAGATGCGGCATGGCCTCGGCGGTCAGCTCGGCCGCCCGCGCCAGCACCTCGATCTGCTGGTCGATGCCCTTGGGCAGCTCCTCGACCTTGTAGAGGACGACCAGGTCGACCGCCTCTTCCATGAAGTCCATGATGTCGTCGAGCGACGAGGCGAGGTTGTAGATGTCCTCGCGGTCGAACGGCGTGATGAACGAGGAGTTCAGCTGGTGGAAGATCGCGTGGGTCGCGTCGTCACCCGCGTGCTCCGCCGCCCGCATCCGCTCGGCGATCTCTGCACGAGCGGAGGCGTCCGCCCCGAGCAGTTCCATCAGGAGCTTGGAGCCCGTGACGATGTTGTCCGCGGAGGCGGCGAACATGTCGTAGAAGCTCGTCTCCCTGGGGGTCAGACGAAAGCGCACGTGAAATCCTCGGGGTGCATCGGATTCGGTCGAGTTGATGCTAGGCGCATCATCCAGCCACAGCTAACCGGCATTCCTTCAGTGTCGCCCATCGTGCAGCATGCTCTGCACGGGGTACCACAGGTGCCCGCAAAGTTCGGTACCATATACCCACCAGGGGTATATAGATCGCCTAGATACCACGGGAGACGGCCATGACGACCACGGACGCCGACACCACCGGCAGCGCCGCAGCCGCCGCGGCCTGCCACCCCCGGCAGCCGGACACCGACCCCCGGGGCGCAGCTCAAACCGTGACCGATAACGCAGAGACTTCGGCGACATCCGGCCCCCACGGCTACGCACAGCAGAAGGATGCACACATCAAGCGACTGCGCCGGATCGAGGGCCAGATCCGCGGACTGCAGCGGATGCTCGAAGAAGACGTCTACTGCATCGACATACTCACCCAGGTCTCGGCGAGCACGAAGGGCCTGCAGTCCTTCGGCCTCCAGCTGCTGGAGGAACATCTGCGGCACTGCGTCGCCGACGCAGCGGTCAAGGGCCCCGAGGCCATCGACGCCAAGGTCCAGGAGGCCACCAAGGCCATCGAGCGGATGCTGCGCACCTGAGCCGGCCCGCACTAGCCGGGAGGGCATCCCGCGGGCCCGAGCCGGTGGCACGCCCGGTCCGTGCCGTCGCCGCCCTCCCCGTCGACCTCCAGCACCTCGTCGATGCGGTCCGGGCTGAGCCGGTCCTCACTTGCGGCCGCGGCCGCGATCATCAACTCACCGGCCAGGTCGATCTCGACGAGGGCTACGTAGTCCTGGACCGTCGTAGGGCGGTGTCCGGCCACGTACAACACCTCCTCCTTCGAGCGCCTTCCCACGCCTTGGGTGGTTACCGTCAGCGTAAGGACGGGCGCACGCTCCGGGCATGGCACGGATGGACCATTTCCGCCATCCGGCAAGCGCCCCCGTCACATGCCCTGCCGCACCGCCGCACCCGGCCCTACGGCGCGGGCGAAGCGATCTTCCCCGCGTAGATGTCGCGTTCGTCCGGCAGGCGGACCACGACCCTTGTCCCGAAATCCGAAAGCTCCGTGGTGGACGTCACCGCGGCCCCCTTCGGCGCACCGTTGGCATAGCGGAACCACTGGCGCACCTTGCGCAGCCGCCCGTCCTCGTCCAGATACACCTCGAACGGCACCGCGTCGGTGGTGAACCCCTGCTCCGCGGCGACCAGCGCGGGCCTCGTACGCGGTGACGCCTGCTGGGCGGCCGCCTGGATGTCCGTCGTCCCGCGGTAGTGCCGCACCCGCACGCCGTCCAGCCGCTCCTCGCCCTGGTACGTCACCTCCCGTGCGCCGCGCAGAAGTTCCGCCGCGGCCAGCGGATCGGTCGCCCCGCCGGTGACCAGATTCCCGTCGCTCAAGGCGGCGGTGGCCACCCGCACCCACTTGTCGGCGGGCACCCCGGCCCCGCGGTTCTTCATGAACAGCGCACCGGGCGCAAGGATCTCGGTGACCGGCTGATGGCCGCCGCCGGTCCGGCCCGCGGGATCGGGCAGGACGACCCGCAGCCGGCCCGTGCTCGTGGCGAAGTCGTAGCCGCCGGTGCCCCGGATGGCGACCCGGGTACCGCCGCTGACCGTCTCCATGGACGTACGGAGCCTGGCGGAGCCGGCTCGCAGCAGGGCGGCGGCGCTGCCTTTGACCTCCGCGGCGGCAGCGGACCGGCCGGACGGCTCCTGGTCGTCGGCCGCGGCTCCGTCCGGCGAACAGCCCGTCGTCAGCAGCCCGACCGCCAGACCCGTCCCGCACGCCACGGCCACGACGACCACGCCGCCGCCTCGCCACTCCTGCACCACCATCGCGTACGAGCCCCCTCGGCCGCTGTCTTCGGGAACGGCCTGGGCCGGCCGGTCCGCTCGGGAGGGTCACCCGGTCCGCCACCGCCGCATCTGACGTTCCGTCGACCGCCCGGTTCAACGACCGTCAAGGGGGCTCGTCACGCAAGGGCACCTGGCACGCGTAGCGTGACGGGGTGCCCCACCGAGCTCCCCATACGACCTTCACCACCGAGAGCGGTTCCTTCTGCACGGCCCGCTGCACCTGCGGCTGGCGGGGTCCGGCCCGTCGTGCCCGCTCTCAGGCGCGTACGGACGCCGAGCGCCATCTGGCCGACGTGGCCGCCGGACCGGGTGCGGGCACCGACCCCGAGCGCCCCTCGGAATGAGAGAGTCCGTTCCGGGAACCCCCAACGCCCTTACGGCATCTGCCTAGTGAGGGGAGTACGCGCACCGCACCGGTAACGGACGGCACGGACGACACCGGACAGTGCGGAGCAATCCCGGGCACAGCGGAACGCGAGGGCAGACGCCGCCGCGGCCGTCCGGTGCGGCCTTCCCTGCACGCGCCCCGTGACCTGCGGCCGGGCCGACGGCAGGCGGGGCAGGACCGTATCCACGACATCGAGGGGGATTCATCCCAGTGAAGCGGCGCACACTCCTGCAGGCGGGCGGCGGACTGGCGGCGGCCTCGGCGGCCCTGGCCACCGGCTGCGACAACAAGACCGGCAAGGCGGGTGCGGCGTCCTCCGCCTCGGACACCGGCGCCGCGACCGGCACCGCTGCGGCACAGACCAATGCGGCCTCCTCCGCGGGGGCCGCCGTCCACAGCCGGGCCTCCCAGGCCTCCTGGACCGCGCTGGGCAAGAGCCTGGACGGCAAGCTGGTGCGGGCCTCCGACGCCGCCTACGCGACCGCCCGCCGCCTGTACAACACCCGCTACGACACGCTGAAGCCGGCAGCCATCGCCTACGTCGAGCACCCAGCGGACATCGCCGAATGCCTCGCCTTCGCCCGGCGCAACGACACCCCGGTCGCCATCCGCAGCGGCGGCCACTCCTACGCCGGCTGGTCCAGCGGCAACGGCAAGCTCGTCATCGACGTCTCCGCGCTCTCCAAGGTCGGCGCGCCGTCCGGCGGCACCACCGCCATCGGCGCCGGCGCCAAGCTCATCGACGTCTACGAAGGCCTCGGGGCGCACGGCGTGACGATACCCGGGGGCTCCTGCCCCACCGTCGGCATATCCGGCCTCACCCTCGGCGGCGGCCATGGCGTGGTCTCCCGTGCGTACGGGCTGACCTGCGACAGCCTCGTCGGCGCCACCCTGGTCACGGCCGACGGCAAGACCGTCGACTGCGACAAGAGCCGCCATTCCGACCTGTTCTGGGCGCTGCGCGGCGCCGGCAACGGCAACTTCGGCGTGGTGACCGAACTCCGCTTCCGTACGCATCCGGCGCCCCGCGCGGTGATGGCGTACCTCACCTGGCCGTGGTCCAAGGCGGCGAAGGTCGTGGCGTCCTGGCAGAAGTGGGGGCCGGTGCAGGCCGACGAGATCTGGTCCGCCTGCCATCTCGACGCCCGCCCCGGCAACACCCCGTCGGTCTCCGTCGCGGCCTTCTCCCTGGGCAGCTACGGCGACCTGAAGAACGCCCTCGACAAGCTCGCCGACCAGCCGGGCGGCCCCGGCCCCGCCAAGAGCGTCCACCTCACGCCGACCGGCTACCTGGACGCGATGGAGTCGTACGCGGGCTGCTCCTCCAAGTCCACCGCCCAGTGCCATATGCCGGGTTCGCTGCCCGGCCACACCGGCGCCGGGCAGCTGGGCCGCGAGACCTACGCGGCCCGCTCGCACTTCTTCGACCGCTCGCTGTCCACGGCCGGCATCCGCACGCTGATGGACCAGATCGAGGCGGGCGGCCGCAAGGGCGTGGCCGGCAACGTGGCGCTGACGGCGCTGGGCGGCGCGGTCAACCGCGTCGGGCGCACCGACACCGCCTTCGTCCACCGCGGCTCGCGGTTCCTCGCCCAGTACTTGACGTCCTGGCCGGCTGGGGGAGGGTCGTCCGCCACCCGCACAGCGTGGCTGAATTCCTTCCATGACGCGATGCGCCGTTACTCCTCGGGCGCCGCCTACCAGAACTACACCGACCCCGGCCTGACCGACTGGAAGTCCGCCTACTACGGCGCCGCCGCCACCCGGCTCGCCCAGGTCAAGCGCACCTACGACCCGCAGCGGCTGTTCAGCACCTTCCCGCAGGCGCTCTGACACCGCCCGGCACACCGGCGGACACACGGACGGCCCGGCCCCCGCGAGGGGTCCGGGCCGTCCGCATCCGCCAGGTCATCGCTCCCTGGGGCCGCCGGACCGGTGCGTGCCACCCGGTCCGGCGCTCCCTCAGGCCGCCAGGTCCTTGTCCCGCTCCTTCTGTCCCCGCCCCATCGCCGAGCCGGTGGCCACCACCCGGCCGCCCTCGGCGTCCGGCCCCGCGGAGCCGTCCGCACCCGGTGCCCGCACCAGCCAGGCCAGCTTCGACCGGGCGATCGCCGTCGTCAGCGGCACCAGCAGCGCCTGCGCGAGCGGCGCGAGCAGCAGCGCGACGGCGGTGCCCAGCGCGAAGCCGCCGATCACATCGGTCGGGTAGTGCACGCCCATGTAGACGCGGCAGAAGCCCTCCGCGAGCGCCAGCGCGATCCCGATCAGGCCGTATTTGCGGTGGGCGAGGAACAGGCCGACGCCGACCGCCATGGTGAGCGTCGCGTGATCGCTCACGAACGAGAAGTCGCTCTTGCCGGGGATCAGCACTTCCAGCCCGGCGTGGTCCTTGAACGGCCGGGGCCGCTCGACGAAGTTCCGGATCGGGATGTTGGCCAGCAGCGCGAGGCCCGCGGCCAGCGGCGCCCACATCAGGCCCGCGACGGCCGACGGTGCGCCCGGCCGGCGGCGCGCGGACCACCAGGCGATCAGACACAGCACCCCGAGGCCGGCGATGATGCCGTACTCGCCGATGTACTCCATGGCCTTGTTGACCCAGTGGGGGGCGTCCTTCGCGAGACCGTTGATGCCGTCGAGCACGTCGACATCGGGGTTCGGCCCCTCGAGTGCGAGTCCAGCCATCTGCCGCGGCCCCTTATCTTTCGCGCGCGCGAGCGCCGTCGTGTGCTGCCTGCCCCCGTGGTCGTCGAGCGTGTGCCGTGTCGAACTGCTCCGCTACGTCCCCACGCCAAGGAAACGCGATGTCCACCCCAGCCGTTCCACTCTCTACCGGATGATCACCAGGACGTTATCGAAGCTTGATTCATCACTGCAGTTCAGGGCCCTATGTTCACGCAGCGTTCGCACCGGGCAGCGCTTTTGCGCCATCGGACGTGACGCGGGTGGCACCGATGTAGTCCGGCGTATCGATCTTGTCGAACCGGATCACGGCCCCGGTGTACGGCGCATTGATCATGTACCCACCACCCACATAGAGCCCCACATGGTGGATCGACCGCGGGTCCTTGAGGTTGTAGGCGAAGAACACCAGGTCCCCCGGCAGCAGCTCGTCCCGCTTCGGATGCGGTCCGGCGTTCCACTGGTCGTTCGCCACCCGCGGCAGCTCGATGCCCACGGAGCGGTACGCCGCCTGGGTCAGCCCCGAACAGTCGAACCGCCCGCCCTGCGCCGCCGTTCCCGTACCACCCCACAGATAGCGCGTGCCGAGCTTCTCCTGCGCGAAGTAGATCGCCCCCGCGGCCTGCTTCGACGGCGCCACCGGACCCGAGGGCGCCTCGAAGCTCTTCGCGAGCGTCGTGATCGTCTTCACGTAGTTCCGGGTCTCGCGGTACGGCGGCACCCCGTTGTACTGGATCACGCGGTACGCCCCCGCGTTGTACGCCGCGAGCATGTTGTGCGTGGCGTTGCCCGGCGCGCTCTTCACATAGCCGGCCAGCTCGCAGTCGTACGAGGCCGCCGACGCGATCGCGTCCTGCGGGTCCCACACGTCCTTCTTGCCGTCGCCGTTCCCGTCGACGCCGTGCGTCTGCCAGGTCCCCGGGATGAACTGCGCCATGCCCTGAGCGGCCGCCGGGCTCTGCGCCCGCGGGTTCCACCCGCTCTCCTGGTAGAGCTGCGCCGCCAGCAGCGCGGGACTTATCGCCGGACAGAGCGTCCCCCACTTCTGCACCAGGGGCTGGTACTCGGCCGGCACCGCCCCCTTCGCCAGCCCGAGCGCCCGCCCGCCGGCCCCGGCCAGCCGGGCCGCCACCGTGTACGTACCGATCACAAGCAGCCCGAGCAAGCAGAGCACCAGCCCTGTCCCGAGCCCTCCGGCCACCCAGAATTTCCGCACGCCCCAACCCTCCCCCATTCAGCCCCGGTTCACTGCCTTTTTCCGGCCGCTCCGCGCGCGCCGTGCCGCTCCGGCGCGGCACGGCGGCGCATGACCCGGCGCAGGGGGCGCTCCGGCCCGGGGGCGGACGCTGCTCCCGACGGCCCCCGGAACACCGCCGGATGAGCGACACTCATCAAGAGCGCCGCGGCGGAACGAGGTCCGCCGACCGGCACCATGACAGCAGATGACCGCCACCCGAACGGCCCCGGCCGCAACGGCACGCCGGACCGGCCACCACTCTTTCCGATGATCATTGCCCAGGGGTGACCCCCGTGATACACACGGTGATACCGGTCGGTTCAATGGACGGCGTGCGCCCACACGTCCACGCGACTCCCACGGGATCCGTCAAAGAAAGCCGCCAAGACGACAGCTGACGGCCCGTTCGTCAGCGAAGATAGAGAGCGACCCGCGCCGCGTCGGCACGGGCACACAACTACCCACCAAGGGGCGGTGAGTTCACACATGTTCATTGCGGCCGAAAAAGGCGACATCACCACCATCATCGGCGGAATCGCCCCGGACTGGGGACCGTTCGGGAGCCTGGGCAACGAGGCCCGCGTGATGGTCGAAGTGGTCATGGCGGTGGCGATCCTGCTCTGCCTCGGCATCGCGATCTGGGGCGCCGCCAAACAGCGCATCGGCGCCACCGCGCTGCGCGACACCTTCAGCGCCGAGCAGGGCAAGGGCCTGATCGTGGCCGGCCTGACCGGCGTCTTCATCATCGGCTCCCTGGGGACACTGTTCACCATCGTCTACGGCATGGCGGTCTAGCGCACCCACACCCGAGGGCCTGCCGGGGCCGGCCGAGCGGTGCACACCCCCGTCCGCACCCGGCCCCGGGCCGCTCCCCCTGCGCCCCCGCCCGCCATCCCTCCGCCGCCCCGTGCCCCCACTCGCTCCCACCGGCCCCACCTTCCTGCCGAGGCCCCATGCTGACGCCCCATCACGCCCGGCCCGACGGCCCCGTCTCCCGCGCCCGGGCCACCCCCGCCACCAGCGGACCGATTGGGCGGGCCGCTGCGCGGGGACAGGTGGACCCGGAAGCAACAAGGCGCAAGAAGGCGACGGCAACCGGGGAGCGGGCGATGAGCACAAATACCCCAGAGTCCCCCATTCGCCGCTGTCGTACCGCATCTGAGGACCCGTCACGGTGAGATGTACTCGTACCGCTGCACCCGAGCCGCCGCCCGCGCGGCTACGGTCATATGAGGGCGGCACAACTACGGCATGCACGGCGACGGCGGCAGAGGGGGCACAGGCGCGATGAGTCTCAGTGACGACGGCGGCTACGGCGGCGACGGCCACCGCGGTCCCGAGACGGGCCAGACACGGACCAGACTTCCCGACAGCGACGGTGACATCTACGGCTCGGGACGGCGGCCTCGCGCCGGCATGTCCAGCCGCAACCTCGTCACCATCGTCGGCGTGATCGTCCTGCTGCTCGCGGCCATCGCCTTCGCCAACCGCGGCGGAAGCGGCAACAGCGAAACCCCCTCCGGCGACTCCCCCAAGGACACCGACCAGTCCCAGCCCACCGCCCCCACCGGCACCAAGCCGGTGACGGGCAAGAACGGGGGGATCGCGTCGGGCTTCGCCAAGACGGAGCAGGGGGCGCAGTCGGCGGCGGCTAATTATGCGGTGGCGCTGGTTTCCGCCAACATCCTGAAGCTCAACGAACGCCACGCGATCGTCAAGCAGGCCTTCGCCCCCGCCAAGGTCAACGAGATGCAGGGCAAACTCGACGCCGCGTACTCGACCGCCTTCCTCAAGAAGCTCGGTCTCGACGCGAACGGCAACGCAGCCCAGGGCATGACCTACATCTCACGCACGGTTCCCGTCGGCACCAAGCTCGTGAAACTCACGGGTGACACCGCGAACCTCGAAGTGTGGTGCACGGGCTTGTTCGGTACAGCCGGCGCGAAGTCGACCACGCCGGTGACAAGTGACTGGTTCACCATGCGGCTCCAGCTGACGTGGGCAAGTGGCGACTGGAAGGTCGAGGGCTTCTCCCAGCAGGACGGCCCCGCCCCGGTCAACGGTGACAACAAGACGTCCGGTGCCGACCAGATCGCCAAGGCAGTCGAGCAGTACGGAGGGTTCACCTATGCGCGGTAACCGAAGGCGTGCCCTCACCGTCACCGCTGCGCTGGCGTCCGTACAAACCACTGTGTTCCTGCTGGCCACGCGCGTCCTGGCGGCACCCAACCCCAGCCCGTCCCCCAAGGACAACTGCGACCTGATCGTCGGCCCCGCCAAGAACTACTGCCAATCCGGCGACAAAGCCGGCTCCGGCGCCCCCAAGCCCCCCGGCGGCCTCACCGACAACAACCCCCTCGACCCCCTCGACTCCCTCGCCAAGGGCTGTGCCAAAGCCGCCGCCTGGATCGTCACCAAGCTCTCCGACGCGGTGAAGGCCACCTCCCAGGTCGACTTCACCAACACCGCCTTCCTGCGGCAGTACGCGGTCGTCTTCGCCGCCTCCACCATCCTCACCCTGGTCCTGTGGCTCCTGGCGGTCGCCAAGCGCGCGGTGCGCGGGGTGCGGCTCACGGAGGCGATCAGTGAGGCGGTCGGGTTCCTCTGGCTGACCGTGCTCGCCTCCGCGTTCACCCCGCTGATCCTCTACACGATCGTCTCGGCGACCGACGGGGTCACCGAGATCATCGCGAAGGGGACCGGGGCCCAGACCGACACCTTCTTCGGGGCGTTCTCGCAGGCGCTCACGAAGGGCACGGACATCGGCGGCGGCCCGATCATGCTGATCGTGGTCTCGCTGGTCTCCGTGCTCGCCGCCGGTGTGCTGTGGCTGGAGCTGGTCATCCGGGCCGCGCTGCTGTACGTCGGGGCGCTGCTCGGCACCGTCGTCTACGCCGGGCTGGTCGACAAGAACATGTGGGGGCACGTACGCCGCTGGGCGGGCATCATGATCGCGGTGATCATGGTGAAGCCGGTCATCGTCATCGTGCTCGGCATCGCCGGTGCGCTCTCCCACGACAAGGGCCCGAACGCCTTCTCCGCCGTCGTCTCCGGCCTCGCGATCATCGTCCTCGCCATCTTCGCCAGTGCGGTGATCTACCGCTTCGTCCCCGGCTTCGGCGACGAGATGGTCTCGGCCCGTACGAACAAGGGCCGGGCCACCGACGGCAGCCAGGCCGCCGCGATGATCTCCTCGCCCGCCGCGCTGGTGTCCCAGGGCATCAAGACCCACAGCTCCCGCCGGTCCGGCGGCGACGGCGGCGGGCAGCAGGGCGCGCAGGGCGGCCAGTCCCGGCCGGCCGACGCGGTGGCCGGCGGTGTCGCCGCGCACAGCTCCCGCACCGGCGGCGGCCGCTCCTCGGCCCCCGCCACCCCCGCCCCCCGTACGAACCCCGGCCCGGGCAGCAGCTCCCGCACCGGCAAATCAGCAGGAGGTGAGGGGCGTTGAGCACGCAGTCCCACCCGATCGCGCCACGTCGCACATACCTGATCGGCCGCGCCCGGCCCAACGCGATCGTCGGCAAGAACCGCGAGACCGGTGAGATCGCGCTGATCATCGCGGGGGCGTTCCTCGGCATGATGTGCGGGCTGCTGGTGCCCATGCTGCCGCTGCGGATCGTGTCCCTCACCGGCTTCCCCGTGCTGGCGCTCGCCCTCGTCTACGTGCCGTACAAGGGCCGTACGTTCTACAAGTGGTTCGAGATCCGGCGCAGCTTCCGCCGGACGGTCCGCCGCGGCGCCACCTACCGCTCCGGCGCCGCCGAGGCGGGCGTCCGGCTGGACGGCCGGGAGATCGAGATCGGCCCGCCGCCCGGCATCGGCCGGATCAACTGGCTCTCCGCCCCGTTCGGCCCGGACGAGATCGCGGTGCTGCTGCACGCCGACCGCAAGACGGTGACGGCGGCCATCGAGATCGAGGGGCCGGGCGTCGGCCTGCGCGACAGCGAGGACCAGGAGGCGCTGGTCGACCGCTTCGGGACGCTGCTCAAGCATGTGGCCAACGGCGACGGCTTCGTGACCCGGCTGCAGATGCTGGCCCGGACGCTGCCGGCCGACCCGGACGCCCATGCCAAGGACGTCGCCCAGCGCGGCGACAAGAACTCCCCCGACTGGCTGCAGGACTCCTACGACCAGCTCCAGTCGATGGTCTCCACCTCCTCCGAGCAGCACCGCGCCTACCTCGTCGCCTGTATGCACTACACCCGCGAGCTGGCCGCCGAGGCACACACCATGGCGCGCGCCGCCCATATGCACCAGGGCGGACTGCTGCGCAAGAAGCTGGACCGCGACGCCGGCCTCGCCGTCGTCATGGCCCGCGAGCTGACCGACATTTGCGCCCGGCTCGCCGAGGCCGACATCCGCGTCCGCCAGCCCCTCGGGCAGGCCCGCCTCGCCTCCCTCGTGCACTCCATGTACGACCCGGACCACCCCATCGACCACATCCAGGCGATGAGCAAGCGCAACGCCTGGCCGGCCGAGCTGGACGCGATGGAGCCGACGTATCTGCAGGCCAAGACGCGGGAGTCGACGACCCGCGCGCCGTGGTGCCACGCCACCGCCTGGGTCAAGGAGTGGCCGCTGACCCCGGTGGGCGTCAACTTCCTCGCGCCCCTCCTGGTGCACACCCCGGACGTGATCCGTACGGTCGCGGTCTGCATGGACCTGGAGCCCACCGAGATCGCCATCGAGCGGATGCTCACGGAGAAGACGAACGACGACGCCGAGGCCAGCCGCGCCGCGAAGATGAACCGGGTCGTCGACCCGCGGGACGTCGCCCACCACGGCCGCGTCGACCAGCGCGGCGAGGACCTGGCCTCCGGCGCCGCCGGCGTCAACCTCGTCGGCTACCTCACGGTCTCCTCCCGCTCGCCCGAGGCGCTCGCCCGTGACAAGCGGACCATCCGCGCCTCGGCCGGCAAGTCCTACCTCAAGCTGGAGTGGTGCGACCGCGAGCACCACCGGGCGTTCGTCAACACCCTGCCGTTCGCGACCGGAATCCGCCGCTAAAGCCGCTGGGAGGCGCGTACGTCATGGCCATGCTCGATCCGCTCGGAGCGCTCACCGACGCGTTCACCAGCTTCCTGTTCGGGAAGGTGGAGACGACCCGGCTGCCCGTACGCACCTCCACCGGCCAGGCACAGGCGGTCTACCTGCCCACCGCAGCCCCCGGCCTCGGCGACTCCGGCGTGATCATCGGCCGTGAGGTCTACAGCGGCAAGGGATACATCTACGACCCCTTCCAGCTGTACGGACAGCAGCTGCCGGCCCCGCACTGGCTGGTCCTCGGCGAGTCCGGCAACGGCAAGTCCGCGCTGGAGAAGACCTACGTCCTGCGCCAGCTGCGGTTCCGCGACCGGCAGGTCGTCGTCCTGGACGCGCAGGGCGAGGACGGCGTCGGCGAGTGGAACCTCATCGCCCAGGAGCTGGGGATAACCCCCATCCGCCTGGACCCGACCGCCGCCCTCAACGGCGGCATCCGCCTCAACCCCCTCGACCCGTCGATCACCACCACCGGCCAGCTGGCCCTGCTGCGCACGATCATCGAGGTCGCGATGGGCCACGGCCTGGACGAACGCTCCGGCTTCGCCCTCAAGGTCGCGCACGCCTACGTGAACGACACCATCACCAACCGCCAGCCCGTCCTGACCGACATCGTCGAGCAGCTGCGGCACCCGGAGGCGGAGTCGGCCGAGGCGATGAATGTCGACATAGACGACGTCCGGGCCTGGGGCCTGGACGTGGCGCTGGTCCTCGACCGGCTCGTCGACGGTGACCTGCGCGGGATGTTCGACGGGCCGACTTCGGCGGGCATCGACCTCGACGCACCGCTGATCGTCTTCGACCTCTCGCACATCGACCGCAACTCCATCGCGATGCCGATCCTGATGGCGATCGTCGGCGTCTGGCTGGAGCACACCTGGATCCGCCCCGACCGCAAGAAGCGCATCTTCCTGGTCGAAGAGGCCTGGCACATCATCAACTCGCCCTTCGTCGCCCAGCTCTTCCAGCGGCTGCTGAAGTTCGGCCGGCGGCTCGGCCTGTCGTTCGTGGCCGTCGTCCACCACCTCAGCGATGTGGTCGACGGCGCCGCCGCACGGGAGGCCGCGGCGATCCTCAAAATGGCCTCGACCCGCACCATCTACGCCCAGAAGGCCGACGAGGCACGGGCCACGGGACGGGTCCTCGGCCTGCCACGCTGGGCCGTCGAGATCATCCCGACCCTCACCCCCGGCATCGCGGTCTGGGACGTCAACGGCAATGTGCAGGTCGTCAAGCACCTCATCACCGAGGCCGAACGCCCGCTCGTCTACACCGACCGGGCGATGACCGAGGCCTCCGCGATGTCCGAGGCGTCCGCGATGCCGACGGATGAGGCGCGCGCCCTCCAGGCGGCGGCGGACGCCGAGGCCGAGGCACGCGCCGAAGCCATGGCGATGGAGCGGCAGTGGAGAGACGAGTCGAGCGAGACGGTGGCGTGACGCGCGGATACGACGACGAACGAGGCGCCGACCGGGGCTACTACCGCGATGCCGCCCGTGGCCGGGGACGCGGCATCCCCGACTCCCTGCTGGTCGGACTGCTCGCCTTCCTGCTGGGCCTGACCCTGCTGGTGTGGACCGCAACCGGCCTGGCCGGCCTGTTCACCCACGGCGCCTGGCCCGACGGCGTCACCTACCCCGGTACGCCGATGGCACTGCGGCACCTCGTCTCGGCACCGCACGACATGGCCGCCGCCTGGCCCGACACCCCCAAGGACCAGCTCTCCGGCTACGGCCTGTTCTGGGGCATCCTCATCGGCGAACTGATGGTGCTGCTGGTCCTGACGATCTTCACGCTGGGGACCGTCACCCGCTATCGCGCCGTACGGGCGGCACGGCGGGCGAAGACCAGGGAGGCCCGGGGGCTCCGGGATTCGGCGATCGGCGCCGACCAGACGGGATGGAACCCGCGGCGGGCCGGGGAGGCACAGCAGGCCGGGGAGACGCGGCCGGCCGGCGGGGCACCGGACGCCCCTCGCAGCGCGGTCCGCGAAACGCCCCCCACCACTCCGGGAACCCCGGAGCCCCCGCCGCACAGCGAACACGCACCGACCGGCCCGGCCGTACCGACCACACCCGCCACACAGGCCACACCCGCCGCACCGCCCCCTCCGCCCCTCGACACCGCGAACGCGGCCGCCGCCACCGGCCCCGTCCCCGAACAACGCACCGCTCCCCCGGCCGCCCCAGCACTCCCGGGCACCGAGCTCCCCGACGCCCGCACCGAACCCGCCCTCCCCCGCCTCCAGTTCGCCACCGACCGCGCCGTCACCCTCGCGGCCTCCCTCACCACCGCGGCCGCCGCCCCGGGCCCTCTGATCGTCGCCACGACGGACCCCACCCTCTGGTCCGAGACCAAGGACACCCGCGCCAAGCTCGGCCCCCTGCTGACCTACGACCCCACGCACCGCCTCGACACCCCGGCCCGGCTGCGCTGGTCACCGACCTCCGGCTGTACGGACCTCGCCACCGCCGCCGCCCGTGCCGCCGCCCTGCTGGCCCCCGTACGTCCTTCCGGGGCACTGGACTCGGCCGTCGCGGACGCCGCCCAGACCCTGCTGCGCTGCTGGCTGCACGCCGCCGCGGTGGACGGCCGCCCGTTCCGCCAGCTCCACCGCTGGGCGCACACCACCGGCGCCGCCCAGGAGCCCGTACGCATCCTGCGCACCAGCACCAAGGCTTCCGGAGGCCAGGCCGGCGAGCTGGAGTCGGTGCTCACCGCCCACCCCGAACGCCGCGAAGTGGCCCAGCAGTTGGTGGGGCGGGCACTGGCCTCCCTCTCCTCCATCCACATCCGGGACGCCTGCAATCCACTTCGAACGGATTCGGCCATCCTCGAATCATTTATCGATGAGGGGGGAACGCTTTACGTGGTAGGCGACCCCATCGAGGATCCGCGTACCGACCCGGGTGCGATGCCCTTGCTCACCGCACTCCTCTCGCACGTGGTCGAGCACGGCCGCCGCATGGCCGAACGGTCATCTGACGGTCGGCTCGACCCACCACTCACCCTCGTCCTGGACGACATCGCGGCCCTCGCCCCCCTGCCCGCGCTCCCCACCCTCCTCCGGACGGGCCGCAGCCGCGGACTGCTCACCCTGGCCACCATGCGCTCCCAGGAACAGGCCCGCGCCCGCTGGCCACATCACTCCCTGCCGGCCTGACAGCCGCCCGAGGCCGGACGCCCGCGCGCCGGCCTTGCGCCGGATCCGTCCGGTGCACGATGAGGCGGTAGTGCCCGATACCCGATGACGCGGAAGTGTCTGCTGGGGCGAAGTGCCTGCTGGGGCGGAAGTGCCCGCACCGCACCCCCACAGGCCCGGGCGGCCCCCTTCGCCGCCCTGCCCCTTCCCCACCGGGACCTCAGTCCCGCCCGGAGCTCAGTAGCGCCCGGAGCTCAGTCCCGCAGCAACCGCGACGCACACCACGCCAGTTGCTCATCCATCGCGGCCGACCGGCTGCCGGCGATACCCGACCGCAGCAAGGCCGCCCCTTCCACCAGCGCGACAAAGGTCTCCGCCCGAGCCCGGCAGAACTCACCCGGCCAGTCCGGCCGCCCCTGCCGGACGAACGCCTCCACGTGCGCGACGTACTTCCGGTAGAACTCCCGGACCACCGCGGCGATGTCCTCGTCCCGTGCCGCCAGCGCCCAGACCTCGACATAGAGCCGCACCAACTGCGGATCCTCCTGCTCGGCGAGGAGCACCGCCACCACCTCGCCGGGGTTCGCCGCCCCCTCAGGGCTTTCGAGGGCCGACGGATCGTCGCGCACCGTCCGCAGCCCCGTCGCCTCGGCCAGCCTCTCCAGGGAACGGTCCAGCGCCCGCTCCAGCACCGCCTTGATCAAATCGGCCCGGGCCGGGAAGTAGTGCTGCAGATGCCCGACCCGCACCCCCGCCGCACCGGCAATGGCCCGCAACGAGGCATCCGCCCCTTGGCCACCAGCACGGCCTCGGCGGCATCGAGCAGATGCGTACGCCGCACACTCCCCTGCCGCGTCAACGCCGAAGCCTTCCCCTCACCCAAGCCCTGCCCCTCCATCCCTTTCCACTCCTCCCTCTCCTTGCTTCACCCTTTTCCTCTCCTCCCTTCCTCCCTCACGACACCTCGACCTGCACGCCCGCCTTCTCCAGGGCGGGGATGACGTCCTGTGGCCTCGGCACCATCTCGGGAAAGGCCACCCCACGAGGTGCCGCGGCACCGTCCGCTCCCACCACCCGGCGCAGTCCCAGCAGCCCGCCCAACGCCGTCAGATGGGCCTGTCCGGCCGGATCGGCGACCGTCGCCGTACGCCGCTCACCGCTCCGGCCGTGCACATCGATCCGCAACAGTGCGCTCCCGCCCTCACCCGGCGCATACAGCATCGACCGCCGCACCGACTCGAACCGGTCGCCACGCCCCCACCGAAAGAACCCAGTCCGCTTGAGCGCCAGCAGCACGGACGTCGAGGAGTTGGCGCTGAAGCCGATCCGGGTGACGGCGGTGTCCACGCCGAGCACCAGCGGCAGCGTGAACTGCTCCGGCGTATCGATCCGCGCCACCTTGGTCCGGTGCCCGCCCACCACGACATGCCCCACACCACTGAGCGGCATGATCATCCGCCGCCGCCCGCCCTCGGTCACCTCGTAATCAAGACCGAGCCGGTCCATGAACTCCACCGAGTCGGCACCCGCCCGGTCCTTGAGGTCGTAGCGAATCGCGATCTCGACCGCCGAGGCCCCGCCGAGCTCCGCCGCCAGCGCCGCGGAGACCAGCCCGCTCACCCCGCCCATCCAGCCGGACGACAACAGCACCGGAGCCCGGGGCCCCTCCACGGCCGCCACCGCGACGGCCCGCTGGAGCCGCGTCGTCCACCGCGTGAGGTCCGCATATGGCACACCACCCCGGGTCGCCGCCAACAGCACCCGGTCCTCGGGGTCGTTCACCGCGCTGATCACGGCCCGCACCTTCGCCGAGAAGGGCGTCGGGTCACTCAGGTCCCACCGTCGCACCTTGGCCCCGACCTCCTCGGCGAGCGCACGACCGCGCTCCGGGGTACGCCCGGTCAGCACCAGCGGCCAGTAAGGCGCCGCAAGCCGGGCCAACTCTCCCCCCACGGTGCCGTATCCGCCCACCACTAGCACCGGGCCCGTCAGCTCTAACTGGATGTCATCGTCCACGACGCCGAGATTAGGTCACGTGACCTAGAAACTCAATGACACCAAGCGCCCAGGCCACCACCGAAGCCGGCCCACCGCTCGCTACGGGGCAGCTGCTACGGGACGGCCCTACGCCCTGCCCCTGGTCAGCGCCATCTCCCGCTCCAAAGCACCGGCATCCTTCGGATCGGCAAGAGTCCGCCCGGTCGCCACAAACCCCACCGCTCGATAGAACGCCTCGGCCCGCAGGTTCTCCTCGTGCACCCACAGCCGTACGCGCTCCACCACCGGCTCGCCGAGCCCCCACGACCACTCGATCGCCGCCCGGAACAACTCCCGGGCCAGCCCCGTCCCTCGGTGTTCGGGCCGCACATACGCCCCCACCACATGCGTCTGCGGCACCTCCTCGCCCTCCTCGACCAGGACCACCACCATGCCGCCCCAACTACCGTCCGCCGCCTGCCCGACGAACGTCACCGCCGCACCGCCCTCGTCGGGGGACGATGCCTGCCGCTGCCAGAACGCATCCGGCCGGCCGGCCGCGGCCTCCAGGGTCTCGTTGAACGCCACACGAGCGACCGGGTCACCCAACGCCGCCAGCCGCAGCTCCTTGAGCTTCTTCCACTCATCCGCCGTCACCGGCCTGATCACATGCGCCATGCTTCCCAGCATCCCAGCCCGTGATCCCGCCGGGCCAGATTTCCGTTTACGGCCCCGGAACGCAGAAAAGCCCCGCACCATAAGGTGCGGGGCCTTCCCACAAAGATTGTTCGGCGGCGTCCTACTCTCCCACAGGGTCCCCCCTGCAGTACCATCGGCGCTGAAAGGCTTAGCTTCCGGGTTCGGAATGTAACCGGGCGTTTCCCTAACGCAATGACCACCGAAACACTATGAAGATATCAACCCGGACATGACACAGGTCGTTACTTCAGAACCTACACAGTGGACGCGAGCAACTGAGGACAAGCCCTCGGCCTATTAGTACCAGTCAACTCCACCCGTTACCGGGCTTCCATATCTGGCCTATCAACCCAGTCGTCTACTGGGAGCCTTAACCCCTCAAAGGGGGTGGGAGTCCTCATCTCGAAGCAGGCTTCCCGCTTAGATGCTTTCAGCGGTTATCCTTTCCGAACGTAGCCAACCAGCCATGCCCTTGGCAGGACAACTGGCACACCAGAGGTTCGTCCGTCCCGGTCCTCTCGTACTAGGGACAGCCCTTCTCAAGACTCCTACGCGCACAGCGGATAGGGACCGAACTGTCTCACGACGTTCTAAACCCAGCTCGCGTACCGCTTTAATGGGCGAACAGCCCAACCCTTGGGACCGACTCCAGCCCCAGGATGCGACGAGCCGACATCGAGGTGCCAAACCATCCCGTCGATATGGACTCTTGGGGAAGATCAGCCTGTTATCCCCGGGGTACCTTTTATCCGTTGAGCGACGGCGCTTCCACAAGCCACCGCCGGATCACTAGTCCCTACTTTCGTACCTGCTCGACCCGTCAGTCTCACAGTCAAGCTCCCTTGTGCACTTACACTCAACACCTGATTGCCAACCAGGCTGAGGGAACCTTTGGGCGCCTCCGTTACCCTTTAGGAGGCAACCGCCCCAGTTAAACTACCCACCAGACACTGTCCCTGATCCGGATCACGGACCCAGGTTAGACATCCAGCACGACCAGAGTGGTATTTCAACAATGACTCCACCCTAACTGGCGTTAGAGTTTCACAGTCTCCCACCTATCCTACACAAGCCGAACCGAACACCAATATCAAGCTATAGTAAAGGTCCCGGGGTCTTTCCGTCCTGCTGCGCGAAACGAGCATCTTTACTCGTAATGCAATTTCACCGGGCCTATGGTTGAGACAGTCGAGAAGTCGTTACGCCATTCGTGCAGGTCGGAACTTACCCGACAAGGAATTTCGCTACCTTAGGATGGTTATAGTTACCACCGCCGTTTACTGGCGCTTAAGTTCTCAGCTTCGCCGACCCGAAGGTCGACTAACCGGTCCCCTTAACGTTCCAGCACCGGGCAGGCGTCAGTCCGTATACATCGCCTTACGGCTTCGCACGGACCTGTGTTTTTAGTAAACAGTCGCTTCTCGCTGGTCTCTGCGGCCACCACCAGCTCACCGAGTAAATCGGATCACCAGCAATGGCCCCCCTTCTCCCGAAGTTACGGGGGCATTTTGCCGAGTTCCTTAACCATAGTTCACCCGAACGCCTCGGTATTCTCTACCTGACCACCTGAGTCGGTTTAGGGTACGGGCCGCCATGAAACTCGCTAGAGGCTTTTCTCGACAGCATAGGATCATCCACTTCACCACAATCGGCTCGGCATCAGGTCTCAGGCTTCATGCTGTCCGGATTTACCTGGACAACGCCCTACACCCTTACCCCGGGACAACCACCGCCCGGGCTGGACTACCTTCCTGCGTCACCCCATCACTTACCTACTACCACCTTGGGTCAGCGGCTCCACCACTCCCCTTCACCCGAAGGATCCAGGGCGGCTTCACGGCCTTAGCATTAATGGATTCGATATTGGGCGCTTCAAAGCGGGTACCGGAATATCAACCGGTTGTCCATCGACTACGCCTGTCGGCCTCGCCTTAGGTCCCGACTTACCCTGGGCAGATCAGCTTGACCCAGGAACCCTTAGTCAATCGGCGCACACGTTTCCCACGTGTGTATCGCTACTCATGCCTGCATTCTCACTCGTGAACCGTCCACAACTCGTTTCCACGGCTGCTTCACCCGGCACACGACGCTCCCCTACCCATCACAACGGACGTTGGTCCTCATGTTGCAATGACACGACTTCGGCGGTGTGCTTGAGCCCCGCTACATTGTCGGCGCGGAATCACTTGACCAGTGAGCTATTACGCACTCTTTCAAGGATGGCTGCTTCTAAGCCAACCTCCTGGTTGTCTCTGCGACTCCACATCCTTTCCCACTTAGCACACGCTTAGGGGCCTTAGTCGATGCTCTGGGCTGTTTCCCTCTCGACCATGGAGCTTATCCCCCACAGTCTCACTGCCGCGCTCTCACTTACCGGCATTCGGAGTTTGGCTAAGGTCAGTAACCCGGTAGGGCCCATCGCCTATCCAGTGCTCTACCTCCGGCAAGAAACACACGACGCTGCACCTAAATGCATTTCGGGGAGAACCAGCTATCACGGAGTTTGATTGGCCTTTCACCCCTAACCACAGGTCATCCCCCAGGTTTTCAACCCTGGTGGGTTCGGTCCTCCACGAAGTCTTACCTCCGCTTCAACCTGCCCATGGCTAGATCACTCCGCTTCGGGTCTTGGGCACGCTACTCAACGCCCTCTTCGGACTCGCTTTCGCTACGGCTTCCCCACACGGGTTAACCTCGCAACATACCGCAAACTCGCAGGCTCATTCTTCAAAAGGCACGCAGTCACGACACAAGGACAAGTCCTTGTGCGACGCTCCCACGGCTTGTAGGCACACGGTTTCAGGTACTATTTCACTCCGCTCCCGCGGTACTTTTCACCATTCCCTCACGGTACTATCCGCTATCGGTCACCAGGGAATATTTAGGCTTAACGGGTGGTCCCGCCAGATTCACACGGGATTTCTCGGGCCCCGTGCTACTTGGGTGTCTCTCAAACGAGCCGCTAATGTTTCAGCTACGGGGGTCTTACCCTCTACGCCGGACCTTTCGCATGTCCTTCGCCTACATCAACGGTTTCTGACTCGTCTCACAGCCGGCAGACTGTGAAAGAGAGATCCCACAACCCCAACCACGCAACCCCTGCCGGGTATCACACGTGACTGGTTTGGCCTCATCCGGTTTCGCTCGCCACTACTCCCGGAATCACGGTTGTTTTCTCTTCCTGCGGGTACTGAGATGTTTCACTTCCCCGCGTTCCCTCCACACTGCCTATGTGTTCAGCAGCGGGTGACAGCCCATGACGACTGCCGGGTTTCCCCATTCGGACACCCCCGGATCAAAGCTCGGTTGACAGCTCCCCGGGGCCTATCGCGGCCTCCCACGTCCTTCATCGGTTCCTGGTGCCAAGGCATCCACCGTGCGCCCTTAAAAACTTGGCCACAGATGCTCGCGTCCACTGTGCAGTTCTCAAGCAACGACCAGCCACCCACCACCCCAACCCGAAGGCTGAGTTCACTGGGGCCGGCATCGCGAAGGTCCAGACCACAGTCCGTACCCTCAGATACCCAACAACGTGCCCGACACGACCAGCCGACTCCTGTGTTCCACGCCGAAGCAGTACTAACAGTCCTCATCTGACCGTGCCGAATAGTCAACGTTCCACCCATGAGCTGACCACCGTCGGACGTTTGCCGACGTAGTGGCTCTGGATCTCTTGCGAGATCTAGATGCTCCTTAGAAAGGAGGTGATCCAGCCGCACCTTCCGGTACGGCTACCTTGTTACGACTTCGTCCCAATCGCCAGTCCCACCTTCGACGATTCCCTCCCACAAGGGGTTGGGCCACCGGCTTCGGGTGTTACCGACTTTCGTGACGTGACGGGCGGTGTGTACAAGGCCCGGGAACGTATTCACCGCAGCAATGCTGATCTGCGATTACTAGCAACTCCGACTTCATGGGGTCGAGTTGCAGACCCCAATCCGAACTGAGACCGGCTTTTTGAGATTCGCTCCACCTCGCGGTATCGCAGCTCATTGTACCGGCCATTGTAGCACGTGTGCAGCCCAAGACATAAGGGGCATGATGACTTGACGTCGTCCCCACCTTCCTCCGAGTTGACCCCGGCAGTCTCCTGTGAGTCCCCATCACCCCGAAGGGCATGCTGGCAACACAGAACAAGGGTTGCGCTCGTTGCGGGACTTAACCCAACATCTCACGACACGAGCTGACGACAGCCATGCACCACCTGTACACCGACCACAAGGGGGACCCTGTCTCCAGGGTTTTCCGGTGTATGTCAAGCCTTGGTAAGGTTCTTCGCGTTGCGTCGAATTAAGCCACATGCTCCGCTGCTTGTGCGGGCCCCCGTCAATTCCTTTGAGTTTTAGCCTTGCGGCCGTACTCCCCAGGCGGGGAACTTAATGCGTTAGCTGCGGCACGGACGACGTGGAATGTCGCCCACACCTAGTTCCCAACGTTTACGGCGTGGACTACCAGGGTATCTAATCCTGTTCGCTCCCCACGCTTTCGCTCCTCAGCGTCAGTATCGGCCCAGAGATCCGCCTTCGCCACCGGTGTTCCTCCTGATATCTGCGCATTTCACCGCTACACCAGGAATTCCGATCTCCCCTACCGAACTCTAGCCTGCCCGTATCGAATGCAGACCCGGGGTTAAGCCCCGGGCTTTCACATCCGACGTGACAAGCCGCCTACGAGCTCTTTACGCCCAATAATTCCGGACAACGCTTGCGCCCTACGTATTACCGCGGCTGCTGGCACGTAGTTAGCCGGCGCTTCTTCTGCAGGTACCGTCACTCTCGCTTCTTCCCTGCTGAAAGAGGTTTACAACCCGAAGGCCGTCATCCCTCACGCGGCGTCGCTGCATCAGGCTTTCGCCCATTGTGCAATATTCCCCACTGCTGCCTCCCGTAGGAGTCTGGGCCGTGTCTCAGTCCCAGTGTGGCCGGTCGCCCTCTCAGGCCGGCTACCCGTCGTCGCCTTGGTAGGCCATCACCCCACCAACAAGCTGATAGGCCGCGGGCTCATCCTTCACCGCCGGAGCTTTCCACCACCAGACCATGCGGTCGGAGGTCGTATCCGGTATTAGACCCCGTTTCCAGGGCTTGTCCCAGAGTGAAGGGCAGATTGCCCACGTGTTACTCACCCGTTCGCCACTAATCCCCTCCCGAAGGAGGTTCATCGTTCGACTTGCATGTGTTAAGCACGCCGCCAGCGTTCGTCCTGAGCCAGGATCAAACTCTCCGTGAATGTTTACCGGTAATCCGGTGAACACACACGAGAGCGGAACGAGCGGACGGAATAGGTCCGGTCGTTCACAGCGTCCTCGCTGTGTGTGCCACCCCGACCGCTCGGGCCGTGGTGGACTTTCAAAGGAACCTCATCTCCATGATGGAGACGGGGTATCAACATATCTGGCGTTGACTTTTGGCACGCTGTTGAGTTCTCAAGGAACGGACGCTTCCTTTGTTCCTGTTTCACCAGGATCTCCGGGCGCTTCCCTTCGGTCTTGCGTTTCCGACTCTATCAGATCCTTGCGGTCCCGATTTTCGCCGGTGCGTTTCCGCCTTTCGGCTTCTTCGCGCTTTCCAACCGTACCAGATCCGTTTCCGTGTCCGGCGCCCTGTTGGAGCGGGTCGGCCGTTCGGCTTTCGCTTTCCGGCCTTTCCGACTCTAGCAGACCCGATTTCGATCCGTTGCCGGTCCGAATTCGTTTCCGATTCCCCGTCGGAGGGGTTTGCCTGGGGTGCGGCTTCTTGCGTTGCCGCGCCTTTCGGCGTGATCACTACTTTAGCGGAATTCCTCGTTGCCGCATAATCACGTCACGGTCGAATTTCGGCATGCCGAAATTGGTCCCGGTGAGGGGCCGTGCAGTAGTGGTGTGCCGCTGTTGCGGCGGGATGGCTGCCCGGCGCCTGTCGGCTCCGTGGCAACTCGGAGGACACTACACGAGGGGTTGGGGTTGTTCAAACCCGTGACCGGGGAGGGTTTGCCGGGTACTTTGGGTGCATGACTACGCATGCGCTCGTACAGCTGTGGTGGCTCGCCTGACGGCGGCCGACCAGCAGCGCATGCATGACCACGGCCGCCGCTTCGGCGGCCGTTTGCGTATCTCCTTCTCGTAGCCGGCCGGCGAGGTCGGCGGTCTCGGCACGCACTTTGCGGAGTGCGGGAGCTCGGGAGACGAAGGATGAACGAGATGGCGACGGCCACGGCGATGGCGACCGGTGCGCGTACGCGGATCTTCAGTGGGGTGCAGCCGACGGGGCATCTGACGCTGGGGAACTACCTCGGGGCGATGCGGCGGTGGGCCGAGGTGGACCAGCATCGTGCAAAGGCGCTGTTCTGCGTGGTGGATCTGCATGCGCTGACCGTGGAGCACGATCCGGCGCGGGTGCGGCGGCTCAGCCGGCAGGCCGCGACGTTGCTGCTGGCCTCGGGGCTGGATCCGGAGCTCTGCACGGTGTTTGTGCAGAGTCAGGTGGAGGAGCATCTGCGGTTGTCGTATCTGATGGAGTGCACGGCCTCCGACGGGGAGATGCGGCGCATGATCCAGTACAAGGAGAAGGCGGCGCGGGAGCAGGCGCGGGGCGGGAGTGTGCGGCTGTCGTTGCTGACGTATCCGGCGCTGATGGCGGCGGACATCCTGGCGTACGGGACCGATGAGGTGCCGGTCGGGGAGGACCAGGCGCAGCATGTGGAACTGACGCGGGATCTCGCGGTGCGGTTCAACCAGCGGTACGGGGCGACGTTCGTGGTGCCGAGGACCGTGCATCCGCCCGTGGCGGCGCGGGTGAAGGATCTGCAGGAGCCGACGGCGAAGATGGGGAAGTCGCACGCCCGGACCGCGGGGGTCGTCTATGTGCTGGACGAGCCGGAGGCGGTGCGGAAGAAGGTGATGCGGGCGGTGACGGATTCGGAGCGGGACGTCTCGTACGAGCCGGAGCGGCGGCCCGGGGTGGCGAATCTGCTGGAGGTGCTGGCCGCGTGTGCGGGGGGTGAGCCGGAGCGGTTGGCCGACGAGTACGACTCGTGCGGCGCGTTGAAGAAGGACGTCGCGGAGGCCGTGGTGGAGATGCTCCGGCCGGTGCGGGCACGGCATGCGGAGCTGGCGGCGGAGCCGGGGCTGGTCGATGCGGTGCTGCGGGCCGGGGCCGAGCGGGCACGGGGGCTGGCCAGGCCGCGGGTGGACGCCGCGTTCGAGGCGGTGGGGTTGCTGCCCGGGAGGTGAGGGGGCGTGGGGAGGCGTGGGGGGGCGGGCGGCGGCCCGTCGGGGCGGCCCCGCCCCTTCCTCCCCCAGTTGCCGGTCTCGTGAGGGGAGGGGGCTCTGCTGCGTGGGCGGTTTCCTTCTCCCGTCGGGAGCTCCGGCGGGAGCTCCGTCGGTTGTTCCGGCGGAGCTCCCTCTTCTGTCGGGTTCCCCCGCCGGTTTTCCCGCCCGTGCCTTCCGTCGGGTCCCCCGCCGGTTCCGGTGTCCGCGTTCGCGTCAGCCGTTGCCGGAAGCGAGTTCGCGGCTGCGGTCGCGGGCGGCCTCCAGGGCGGCGATCAGGGCGGCGCGTACGCCGTGGTTTTCGAGTTCGCGGATGGCGTTGATGGTGGTGCCGGCCGGGGAGGTGACGTTCTCGCGGAGCTTGACGGGGTGTTCGCCGCTGTCGCGGAGCATCACCGCGGCGCCGATGGCGGCCTGGACGATGAGGTCGTGGGCCTTGTCGCGGGGCAGCCCGAGGAGGATGCCGGCGTCGGTCATGGCCTCGACGAGGAAGTAGAAGTACGCCGGGCCCGAGCCGGAGAGTGCGGTGCAGGCGTCCTGCTGGGACTCCGGGACGCGGAGGGTCTTGCCGACGCCGGAGAAGATTTCCTCGGCGCGGGTGAGGTGGGCGCCGGTGGCGTGGGTGCCGGCGGAGATGACGGACATCGCCTCGTCGACGAGGGCGGGGGTGTTCGTCATGACCCGTACGACCGGGGTGCCGGCGGCCAGGCGTTCCTCGAAGTAGGAGGTGGGGATGCCGGCGGCGCCGCTGATGACCAGGCGGTTGGTGGGGACGTGCGGGGCCAGCTCGGTCATCAGGGCGCCCATGTCCTGGGGCTTGACGGTGAGGATGAGGGTGTCGGCGGACTTGGCGGCCTCGGCGTTGCTGACCGCTTCGACGCCGTAACGGGCGTGCAGCTGCTCGGCGCGTTCCCGGCGGCGGGCGGTGACCAGGAGGTCGGAGGGTGCCCAGCCGCCTCGGATCATTCCGCTGAGCAGGGCTTCGCCGATCTTTCCGGTGCCGAGTACTGCGACCTTCTGGGTCATCGTGCGGGTTCACCTTTCCGCTGCGCTGGGCGTTTCCCGGCCATCCTCGCACCGTGGGGGTTCCGCTTCGGGTTCCGCATGGGGTCCGGCATCGGGTTCGGCTGCCTCGCCGTGGGGTGCCGCCTCGCCCACCCGCCGGGCGGGGTCATGTCGTACGGCGGCGGAGGGTGGCGGCGCCGAGGGCGAGGACGAGGAGGGCGCAGCCGCTGACGACGAGGACGTCGCGGAGGAAGTCGCCGGTGAGGTCAGGGTGGGTGAGGACCTGGTTCATCCCGTCGACGGCGTAGGACATCGGGAGGAGGTCGGAGAGCTTTTCCAGGGCAGGCTGCATGGTGTCGCGCGGGGTGAACAGGCCGCAGAGCAGTAGTTGGGGCATCAGGACGGCGGGCATGAACTGGACGGCCTGGAATTCGGAGGCGGCGAAGGCCGAGACGAACAGGCCGAGAGCGGTGCCGAGGAGGGCGTCCAGGACGGCGACGAGCAGGAGCAGCCAGGCGGAGCCGGTGATGTCGAGGCCGAGGCCCCAGACGGACAGGGCCGTGGCCAGGGCCGACTGGACGATCGCCAGCAGGCCGAAGGCCAGGGCGTAGCCGCTGATCAGGTCGGCCTTGCCGAGGGGCAGGGCGAGCAGGCGTTCCAGGGTTCCCGAGGTGCGTTCGCGGAGGGTGGCGATGGAGGTCACCAGGAACATCGTGATCATCGGGAAGATGCCGAGGAGCGAGGCGCCGATGTTGTCGAACGTCTCGGGGCGGGCGTCGAAGACGTAGCGGAGCAGGGCGATCATCACGCACGGGACGACGAGCATCAGCGCGATGGTGCGGGGGTCGTGGCGGAGCTGGCGCAGGACCCGGGCGGCGGTGGCCAGGGCGCGGGACGGGGAGAAGGGGGCGGGGCGCGGCGCGGGGGCGGAGCTCGGCGGCCCGGCGGGGAGGGGCCCGGTGGCGAGGAGGGGCCCGGTGGCGGGGAGAGGTTCGGGGCGTGGTTCGGGCAGAGGTGCGCTGGTCATCGTGCTGATTCCTTGGGGGTGGCGATGTCGGGCGCCGAGGGGGCGGCCGCGGTCCTGGCCTCGTCGACCAGGTGGAGGAAGGCGGCCTCGACGGTCGGGGAGCCGGTGCGGTCGCGGAGTGCGTCGGGTGCACCGTCGGCGAGGATGCGGCCCTCGCGCATCAGGAGCAGCCGGTGGCAGCGCTCGGCCTCGTCCATGACGTGCGAGGAGACGAGGAGGGTGGCGCCGCGGTCGGTGGCGAGGGTGTGGAAGAGGTGCCACAGGTCACGGCGGAGGACGGGGTCCAGGCCGACGGTGGGTTCGTCGAGGACGAGGAGTTCGGGGGCGCCCAGCAGGGCCACCGCGAGGGAGACCCGGCTGCGCTGGCCGCCGGAGAGGTTGCCGGCGAGGGCGTCGGCACGGCCGGTGAGGTCGACGTCCTCGATGACGCGGGTGACGCTGTCGCGGCGCCGGGCGCGGGCCGCCCGGCCGGGGTGCAGGACGGCGGCGAAGTAGTCGAGGTTCTGCCGGACGGTGAGGTCGTCGTAGACGGACGGGTCCTGGGTGACATAGCCGATGCGGGGGCGCAGCCCGGGGTCGCCGGCGGGCCGGCCGAGGACGTCGAGGGTGCCGGTGACGTTGGCCTGGGTGCCGACGATGGCGCGCATCAGGGTGGATTTGCCGCATCCGGAGGGGCCGAGGAGGCCGGTGACGCGGCCGCGGGGGACGTCGAAGGCGAGGGCGTCGAGGACGGTGCGGCCACCTCGGATGACGGTGAGGTCGTGGGCGTGGATGGCGGGGTCGGCGGGGTCGGCGGGGTCGGCGGGGTCGCGGCCATAATTCATCATGCGATGAATAATGCTCCGGGTGGGGTGGAGCGTCAAGGGCTCGGACAGGGTGGTGGGTGCGGCAGGACGAGGGGGGTGTGGGCGTGCCGAGGGGCCGGAGGAGCGGCGTGAGCGGCGTGCTCAGGAAGGAGGGCGAGGAATGGCCGAGGCATGGGGGTGGTGATGCGGCCGGGTGTGGTGCAAGGGCGGCGCATGGCGAGGAACTGTGCACACCGGCGGGCGCCGTAGTGAAGAGAACCGGCCGTTCGTGGTCCATAACTCCGCGTTTACAGGGTGGTTACAAATCGGCCTGTGGTCCTGCGCGTTGGCTTGGACACAATGGGGGTGACCTGTCCAGCCGCGCCGGGAGGGGCGACGATGGCGAAGATCCGGGTCCGCGGCCTCGGCCGGCTCCTGTTGATCGTCGTGACCGTGGTGCTGGCCCTGTCCCTCGGCGCGGAGGCCGTGTACGGAGAACACGCGTCGGCCGCACCGGCCATGAACGGCGCCGGCCGTACCGCGCCCTCGGGCACCGACCCCCGGGCGTCCGACACCTCGGCCTCGGAGCATCCGGAATCCGGCAGTGACCGCTGCCCGCCGCGCCGCGACGGGCGTTCCGCCGCCTCGGTGAGCGCGCCGACGCCACCGGTCACCACCGTCTCGACCGCCGGACGGGGACGGGACCGGACCGAGGGCGGGCTGGGCCTGACCGCCCCGTTGACCGGACGGCAGGCCGTACCGCTGACGAGATCCGGCGAACTGCCGCTCCAACACGCCGTCTTCCGCTGCTGAGAGCGGAGAGGGCGGAGCGGGCGGAGCGGGCGGAGCGGGCGGAGCGCTAAGAGCCGAGAGCCACTCCTAAGACGCCGTCCAAGGGTCTCCTCTGCCGCGCATCCGGAGGGCCTTCCCGGTCCTCGTATCCGACGGATCCAGCCCTCGCCATCGCCATCGCCCGGCGTCTGCTCGTGCGCATCCGTGCGCGTCCACTCGTGCGCGTCCATCGTGCGCGTCAGTTCGTGCGCGTCAGTTCGTGCGCGTCAATTCGTGTCCGTTCGCGGTCGTTTCGCGGTCGTTTCGCGCTCGGCCTCGGCCGTGCGTACCCGTGCGTACCCGTGTGTATCCGTGCGTCACCGCATCTCACACTCGTTGGAGGCATCCCCATGCGTAGGTCCCGTGTTGCCCGTCAACGTCAGTTCCGGCCATCCATACCGTCACGGCAGGCGCTGTCGGTCTGGCGCGCCGATGTCACCGCTTCGCTCGTCGTCTTTCTCGTCGCCGTCCCGCTGTGTGTCGGGGTGGCCGTCGCGTCCGGGGTGCCGGCCGAACTGGGGCTGGTCACCGGGATCGTCGGCGGGCTCCTCACCGGATTGCTGCCCGGCAGCAGTCTGCAGGTCAGCGGCCCGGCCGCGGGGCTGACGGTGCTGGTCTACGAGGCCGTGCAGGAGTACGGGCTCGGCACGCTGGGTGCGCTGGTGCTGATCGCCGGGGTGCTGCAGCTGGCCATGGGGGCGCTGCGGCTCGGGCGCTGGTTCCGGGCCATCTCCGTGGCGGTCGTCCAGGGGATGCTCGCGGGCATCGGGCTGGTGCTGATCGCCGGGCAGTTGTACGCCCTGGTGGACGCCAAGGCGCCGGGCGGCGGGCCGGCGAATCTGGGCGGGCTGCCGAAACTGGCGGCGGACACCGCCGGGTCCGGCGCCTCGCTCACGGCGCTGGCGGTGGGCGCGGGGACCATTGTGCTGCTGGTGCTGTGGCCGAAGTGGCGGCGCGCGGCGCGGGTGGTGCCGGCGCCGCTGGTGGCCGTGGCGCTGGCGACGGTCGTGGTGTGGATGCTGGATCTGCCGGTGGCCCGGGTCGAGGTGGCGGGGCTGCTGGAAGTCGTCCAGCCGCCGGGCGGCGCGGATTTCCTGCGGCTGACGGAGGCGGGGGCGGTGGCCGGTGCGCTGGGCACCGTGCTGGCGTTCACCCTGATCGCGTCGGCGGAGTCGCTGTTCTCCGCGGCCGCGGTGGACCGGCTGCACGACGGGCCGAAGACCGATTACGACAAGGAGCTGATGGCCCAGGGCGCGGGCAACACGGTGTGCGGCCTGCTGGGGGCGCTGCCGATGACCGCGGTGATCGTCCGCAGCGCCGCGAATGTGCACGCCGGGGCCCGTACCAAGGCCTCGCGGGTGATGCACGGGGCGTGGCTGCTGCTCTTCGCGGTGGCCCTCCCGGCGGCACTGGGCGTGGTGCCGCTCGCGGCACTGGCCGGGGTACTGGTGCATGCGGGCGGCAAGTTGCTGCCGGTGAAGCAGTGGCGTCCGCTGTGGCGTGAGCACCGGGGTGAGGCCGTGGTGCTCGGCGCGACGGCGGTGGCGATCGTGGCCACCAACATGTTCGAGGGGGTGCTGCTGGGGCTGCTGATGGCGGTGGCCAAGTCGGCGTGGGAGACCTCGCACGTCCACCTGGAGATCGTGGGGCTGGACGAGCCGGTGGCACCGGCCTCCGGAGGCGTGAAGGCCGGCGTTGTCGCGGCCGGTCCCGGGGCGGACGGGTGCGGGACGGACGGACACGGGCCGGACGGCTCCGGCCCCCGGCGCCCCATCCTCGTACGGGCCTTGGGCCATGCCACCTTCCTGCGGCTGCCGAAGCTGCTGGACCAGTTGGAGGCGCTGCCCAAGGACCGGGAGATCCAGCTCGATCTGTCGGGGCTGCGGCATCTCGACCATGCGTGTGCGGCGGCGCTCGGCAACTGGGAGGAGCAGCAGCGGCGCGGACCGGACGGGACCACCCGGCAGAAGACACCGTCCGTCGCCCCGTAGGGAGCCCAGGCCCCGTAAGACAACGCAGCCCCGTCGGGCAACGCAGGCCCGTAAGGCAACGCAGGCCCCCTGACGCAACCCGGGCCCCGTAACGCAACCCAGCGGGAATGGCCCGGCGTTGCGGCGGAAATGACCGTAGGGTCGGCATGCTCGTGACCGCCGACCCTTGGAGCGCTGTGATTCGCCGGCCTTTCCGCTACTGCGGTGCGACCGCCGCCCTGTCCGTCGCCTTGCTGCTCTCCTCGTGCACGAACGGCGCCGGGGGCGTCCGGGGAGCGGCGGGCAGCGGCGGGGTGGGCGATCCGCTCTTCCCGGCGCTCGGCAACGGCGGCTATCAGGTGCGCCATTACGGGCTCGATCTCGACTACGACGTGAAGAAGAAACGGCTGGACGCGACCGCCCAGATCACCTCCGAGGCCACCGAGAACCTGCGGTCCTTCCAGCTCGATCTGCAGGGGCTGCGGGTGTCGGACGTACGGGTCGACGGCAAGGACGCCGCGTTCTCCCGTAAGGGGCACAAGCTGATCGTCCGGCCGGCCGAGGGCCTGAGGAAGGGCGCGCAGTTCCGTACGACCGTCGACTACGGCGGCACACCGCAGGAGCTCAAGGACCCGGACGGGACGACGGAGGGGTGGGTCAAGACCGCCGACGGGGCGTTCGTCTCGGGTGAGCCCGCCGGGTCCATGACCTGGTTCCCCGGCAACAACCACCCCGAGGACAAGGCGGCCTACGACTTCACGATCACCGTGCCGAAGGGCTATACCGCCGTCGCCAACGGGGATCTGCGGTCGGAGCGAACGGCCGGCGGCCGGACCACCTTCCGGTGGCACAACGGGCAGCCCATGGCCAGTTACCTCGCCACCGCCACCATCGGCCGCTTCGACGTCCACCGGTCCCGTACGGCCGACGGGCTGCCGCTGTACGTCGCGGTGGACCCGGCGGAGGCCAAGGCGAGCAAGGGACCGCTGGAGCAACTGCCGGAGATCCTGAAGTGGGAGAGCGGGCTGTTCGGCCGCTACCCCTTCTCCTCCGCGGGCGCGATCGTCGATGACACCCCGGCCCGGATCACGTGGATGGCGCTGGAGACCCAGACCAAGCCGGTCTATGCCGGGGCGCCGGACACCGTGACCGTGGTGCACGAGATGGCCCACCAGTGGTTCGGCGACTCGGTGACCCCGAAGACCTGGAAGGACACCTGGCTCAACGAGGCCTTCGCGACCTACGCCGAGTGGCTGTGGGAGGAGCACAAGGGCGGCAAGACCCCGCAGCAGCAGTTCGACGCGCTCTACAAGGACAAGACGGACCCGCAGCGCTGGGCCTTCCCGCCGGGCAATCCGGGCGAGGCGAAGAATGTGACCGGGGTGCCCGTCTACGAGCGGGGCGCGATGCTGCTCCAGGAGCTGCGGAACGCGGTCGGCGACAAGACCTTCTTCCGGATCCTCAAGGAGTGGCCCGCCAAGTACCGCTACTCCACCGCCGACGCGAAGGAATTCATCGCCTTCTGCCAGGAGCGCACGGAGGTGGATCTGACCGGGCTGTTCGACAAGTGGCTGTACCGCAAGGGGAAGCCGGAGCGGGAGTAGCGCCCACAAGCACCAGCCCCCGGCCCACCACTCACCGGCCGATGCCCGGGATGAGGCCGACGACGTCCGGGCGGCGGGCCGCCAGCCGCAGGACGCGGACGGCGTTGCGGACCACCTGCTCCTTGACGCGGGCGGCCGGACGGCCCGTCAGCACCCGCTCGCGCGGGGTGTCGTCGGCCCGTAGCGACTGGATCAGACCGTCGTGCCGTCCCAGGCTCACGCACTGCACGAAGAACGTGTACGACAGCGGGCGGGGCACGGCGCCGCGCGACTCGGCGATGATCGCGCCGGCCACGTGTGAGCCCGTCGGCAGCGCGGTGGCACAGGCCATCCGCAGGGCCCCGGCGCGGGGTGTGCGGGCCGCGGCCGCGTCGCCCGCGGCGTAGACGTCGGGGTGACTGGCCGAGCGCAGTGCACCGTCGACCAGGATCCGGCCGGTGACCGGGTCGGTGTCCAGCCCCGCGTCCCGCGCGAGCCCCCCGGCGGCGGTCATGGCGCCGGTCCACAGCACTGCGTCGGCGTCGGTATCGTCCCCGTCGGCGACCCGGCGGCCCTCCTCGACGCGGACGTGCAGGCGGTCGAGGACGGTACGGACATGCTCCCGGCCGCGGGCCGACAGCCCTGCGCCGATCACGCCGCCGGTCAGCAGCCGGACCTGCCACCCGGGGTGGGATTCGGCGATCTCGGCGGCCATCTCGATGCCGGTCAGGCCGCCGCCGACCACGGCCAGCGTGCCCGGACCGTCCCGCAGCCGCTTGTGCAGGGCGACGGCGCTCTCGGCGGTGAAGGCCCGCTCCCACGGCCCTCGGGCGGGGGCGCCCGAGGGGCCGGTGCCCCGCAGGTCGGCGCCCCGCACGTCGGCGCTCCGCACGTCGGTGCCCCGCAGGTCGGCGCTCCGCAGGTCGGTGTGGCTGCCGAGGGTGTAGACGAGCCGGTCGTAGAGGAGGGTGCGGCCGCAGTCGGTGTGCACGGCGCGGGCGTCCGGGTCCAGCGCGGTGGCGCGGGCGGCCAGATGCTCGATGCCGGTGCCGTGCAGCATCGCGGCCCGGGAGTGGTCCACCACGGGGCGCCCGGCGGCCAGTTCGTGCAGGCGCACCCGTTCGGTGAAACGGTCGCTGGGGTCGACCAGGGTCACCTGCGCATACGGGGCGAGCCGGAGCGCGGCCATGGTGCCCGCGTAGCCACCCCCGAGAACCACGACCCGCAGCCGCTGCCGTGCCACGCTCTTCATGCTGCCTCCTGCTCGTGCGTGCCCTGTTCCTGCTCGTGCCCTGCTCGTGCCCTGCTCGTGCCCTGCTCGTGCTCCTGGGGCACGGGGCGCCGCGCCGGGTCGTGCGGCGCCGGAAGGGGGACGACGCAGGGTGGCGCGGTGTGACACCCCTAGAACCGGTCGGAGTTGGGGCCAGGGCCAGGGCCGGAGTCGAGAGGGAGGTGGAGGCCGAGGTCGAGGTGGCCGAGTTTGTCGGGGTTGATGACGGCGTCCACCTCCGTGATCCGCCCGGCGTGGACGGTGAAGGCGAACACCCCGGCCTGCTCGCCCACCGGGTCGACGAAGACCAGCCCGGTGGCTCCGTTGACCTCCGCCAACGCGACCCGCAGTCCCTGCCGTTGGGCGCCACGGGTGACCAGGCCCCGCACATAGCGGGCCACCTTCTCGCGGCCCAGTACCGGCCGGCGGGCGCTACTGACCTTGCCTCCGCCGTCCGAACGCCAGACGATCTCCGGGTCGAGGACGGACAGCAGCGCATCGAAATCGCCGCCCATGACGGCGGACAGGAAGGCCTCGACGGTGCGGCGGTGCTCCGCGCGGTCGACGGTGCGGCGCGGCGCCTCGGCCCGTACCCGCTTGCGGGCGCGGGAGGCCAACTGCCGTACGGACTCCGGGGTGCGGCCGACCGCCTCGGCGATCTCCGGGAAGGGGACCGCGAAGACGTCGTGGAGGATGAAGGCG
Source organism: Streptomyces sp. 2114.4 (assembly GCF_900187385.1). Classification (NCBI taxonomy): domain Bacteria; kingdom Bacillati; phylum Actinomycetota; class Actinomycetes; order Kitasatosporales; family Streptomycetaceae; genus Streptomyces; species Streptomyces sp. 2114.4. The sequence goes on along the minus strand of NZ_FYEY01000001.1, from coordinate 4,614,445 downwards.
GTGCGTTCGGCCGGCGTCAGCCGCTCCATGACGGTGAGCAGCGCCATCCCCACGGATTCGTCGAGCGTCACCCGGTCCTCGGGGCCGCCGGGGCTCCCAGGGCTCCCGGCGCCTGCCGCGACGAGGGGCAGCCGGCCACCGGTGCCGTCGAGCAGCGGCTCCGGCAGCCAGGGCCCGACATAAGTCTCGCGGCGGGCGCGGGCCGAGCCCAGCAGGTCGTAACAGATGCGGCTCACCACGGTGGTGAGGAAGCCGCGCGGGCTGGCCACCGGCTGATCGTCGGGCAGCGCCTGCCAGCGCAGCCACGCCTCCTGCACGGCGTCGTCGGCATCGGTGACCGTCCCCATGATCCGGTAGGCGATGGCCCACAGCCGCCCGCGCTGCTCCTCGAACTGCGCGAGCCGGTCGGTGTTCGGCGCGGGCCGGTCAGCTTCCTGCGCGAGCCGGACGGCGTCCCGCTCCGGCCGGTCGGCGTCCCGCGCGCCCCTCGCTCCGTCCGGCCCCGTCCCCGTCTCCGTCTCCGTCCCCGTCTCCGGCTCCGGCTCCCGCCCCGGCTGCGTCATCGTCCGTTCCTCCGCTTCCGTTCCGGCCCTTCGGCATCCGCCCCTTACGACGAGGCAGGCGGTCGGAGTGTGACAGTCAGGTCGAGCGCGTAGGCCTCCGGAACAGGTTCTTCTTCAGCGGCGCTTCTTGGGCCGGGACTTCTTGGCGGCCGGATTGCCGGTACGGGCGCCGCGGCGGCGTTCGTACCGCTCACGGGCCGCGGTGTACTCGGCGCGGCGCAGCTTCTCCCCCGGGGCCTCGACGAGACTGCGGCAGAAATAGGCGAGCAGCGAGCCGATGAAGCCGATCAGCATCAGGCCCTGGGACGACGTGTCGGCCGCGCTCCGGGCGGCCGGAGCGCGGCGGCGGACGAAGCCGTCCCAAGTACGGCGGAAGGCCAGGGCGCTGCAGATGGCGAAGCCCGCGACGACGAGAATGCCGACGAACGGGCCGACGGCGGCGATCTCCAGGCCCTGGAACGCGAAGCGCAGCACGACCGCCCCGGCGGCGGCGAGCGCGAGCGAGCCCACCGCGACACCGGCCCGGCGCAGGCCGTAGCCGCCGTCGTGGTGGACCCAGGTGGTGCCGAAGAACCGGATCTCCGCCGGCTCGGGGACGCCACGCTCGGGCGCCCCACGCTCGGGGCCGTCACGCTCGGGCGCCCTGCTCCCGCTCCCGGGACCGCCGGGCTCCGAGCTTGCGGCAGGCGTCTGGTCCTCGCTCATGGCAGTGATTATCTACGGCGGGTCCGGTTCCAGCGGTGCGGTGGTGGTGGCGGCGGTGCGGTGGTGGCGGCGGTGTGCTGAGTGGCGGCGGTGTGCTGGGTGGCGGTATGGCAGTGGTGCCGCGACGTGCGCGGCCGCGAGCCTGTGTGCCCCCGCCGCCGCGTGGCGCTCCGGTCCCGCGCCTCAGCTCGTGCAGCGCGGCGCGACCATGCCGCTGCTGCCCGTCCGGACGTAGGCGTCGGAGACGTACTGGCCGGCCCCGATGCTGTCCCAGATGTCCGAGGTGCCGTACGGGCCGCTGACCGACTGCCCGTGCCGCTGGCAGCGGATCTGGACCCGCGCCCCCTCCGCCAGCTGGCGGACGACCGGGTAGTTGGTGCCGGGCCCCTGGCGGACCTTGAGGCGGTAGCCGGGTGCGACCGGATAGGTGGAGCCGCCGGCCTCGGCGGCGGCGAGCATCTGCTCCCCGGCCGGTTCCACGGAGCCGAGATCGTCCTGAGTCGTCATGCTGTTCTCCCCCGTTCACGAAGCGCGTGACGGCGCTCCTGATGATGCCCGCGCCAAGCGGCGGCGCGGTTCTGCCACGGCACGCTAGCAAGCCTCACTCCTTTCGTACGCGCCATCGACTAGGCTCCGCGCGTCGCGTCTGCGACCGAATGGCAAGGGCACAACACGGGGGTGGAACCATGCCATCGCTGCGCAGTTCCGGGGTCGGCCCGGAAGCGGAGCATCCGGAATACGCCGGCCAGTACCGCCTGGAGGCGCGGCTCGGCTCCGGCGGCATGGGCGTGGTCCACCTTGCGCGCTCGGCGTCCGGACTGCTGCTCGCGGTCAAGGTCGTCCATGCCGAATTCGCCCAGGACCCCGAGTTCCGCGGGCGGTTCCGGCAGGAGGTGGCCGCCGCCCGGCGGGTCAGCGGGGCCTTCACGGCACCCGTCGTGGACGCCGATCCGGACGCCGAGCGCCCCTGGATGGCGACCCTCCACATTCCCGGTCCGACCCTCTCCGATCATGTGAAGCGGAATGGTCCGCTGGCGGTCGACGAGGTGCGGCGGCTGGCCGCGGGGCTCGCCGAGGCGCTGCGCGACATCCATCGCGCGGGAGTGGTGCACCGCGATCTCAAGCCCGGAAATGTGCTGCTGGCCACCGACGGGCCGAAAGTCATCGACTTCGGCATCTCCCGGCCGTCCGACAGCGAAATGCACACCGAGACGGGCAAGTTGATCGGTACGCCGCCGTTCATGGCGCCCGAACAGTTCCAGCGGCCGCGCGAGGTGGGACCGGCGGCGGATGTCTTCGCACTGGGCTCGGTACTGGTCCATGCCGCCACCGGCCGCGGCCCGTTCGACTCGGAAAGCCCGTATCTCGTCGCGTATCAGGTGGTGCATGACGAGGCCGATCTGGTGGGGGTGCCGGCCGAGTTGGTGCCGCTGATCGAGAGCTGCCTGGCGAAGGACCCGGCGGACCGGCCGACGCCGGGCGCATTGATGGAGCTGCTGCGGACGGATGCGCCGCGGAGTGCGCCGCCGGGTGCGCCGCCGGGGACACCACTGGGCGTCGCGCTGCCGACGGGCACGCTGTCCGGGGGATCGGTGCCGGACGGCTTGCTGCCGGGCGGACTCGTGCCGGACGCGGCGGTAGCGGACGCGGCAACAGCCGGTGTGGCGGCGGACGGTGCGGCAGGCGCGAACGGTGCGGCAGGCGCAGACGGTAGGGCAGGCGCGAACGACGCGGCAGGCGCGGACGACGCGATGCCGGACGGCGCTGTGCCGGCGGTCCGGATACCGGAACAGCGGCAGCCAGAGCAGCGCAAGCAGGCACCTCCCGGGGCCGAGCGGCCCGTGTCCGTGCCCGCACCTGCTCCCGGCCCCGCGCCCGCACCGGCCTCTCCCGTACCCGCTCCCGCTCCCGCTCCCATCGAGAGCCCGGCCGATGCCGGCCCCGTGGCCTCGGAGGGACACCGTCCCACCACCACCGACCGCCCCACCCGTCCCCATTCCCCTTCTTCCCGGCGCTGGCCCCTCTGGGCGGCACTCGCCCTGGTCGTGACCGGCGCCGGGGCGTTCGCGGGCGTCCGCGCACTGGCAACGGGCGAGCAGGGGGCGGACCCCGCCCTGCAGACCCGTCCGTCGCACCCCGACCGCACCGCCTTCCACCCGTGGCGGACCACGCTCGTCGAGCGCGCCCCGGGCCACGACTCCGAAATGCCGTTCTGCACCACCGGATCCGGTGCGCTCTTCTGCGGCCAGTCCGGCCTCCAGGCCGCCCGGCTCGATCCGGACACCGGCCGGCCGGCCTGGCAGCGCACGGAGCGTCGCCCCCAGGGCAAGAACGCCGCGCAGTTCGCCGCCTCCCCCACCCCACCGGTGCTCTCCGGCGGGCTGCTGTACGTCTTCTCCGCCGACAGCAAGCGGCTGAGCGCCCTCAACCCGTCGGCCGACGGCAAGGGCGCCACCCGCTGGACGAAGGACGTCTCCGGATACGAGGGCCAGACCAGGATCGTCGGGAACCGCATCCTGCTGACCGCGGCGGACGGCACGGTCACCGCGCTGGACAGCGCGACCCACCGCCAACGCTGGCACAAACGCTTCCCCGGCCACCACCTGCCGATCTTCTCCTCCTTCGGCGACCCGCACACCGCCTACGCTGCCGAGGGCACTCCCGACGGGACCGGCACCCAGGTCACCGCCATCGACCCGGCGGACGGCAAGGTCCACTGGACGCGGCGGCTGCCCGGGACGCTCACGGCGGCCGGTACCGGAACGTCCGGGGCGCTCTATCTGACCGCCACCGACCCGACGTTCACGAACCGCACCACCGCCGTCCTCCGCTACGAACCGGCCACCGGGCACACCCGGCGCCTCCCGCTGGTCACGCCGCTCGACCAGGTGGCCGCCGTGGTGCACGGCGAGTCGGTGTATCTGCTCGCCGAGGGCGGCGCGCTGCAGGCCGTCGGGGAGCGGAAGTGGGACACCGAGACCTCGGTCAGCCGGGGCTCGGCGCCGGTGGTGAGCGGCGACCGGCTGTATTTCACCGCGGCGGACGGCCGGCTGCTGGCGATCGACACCCGCAACGGCGGCCTGCTCGGCCAGACCCCGCCACGGCTCGACGGCCGCCGCCACAACGGCTATCTGCAGATGCTGCCCGCCCCGCAGGTGGACGCGCCCCACGACCGGATCTACGCGGCCGCCCCGAACGGCACGGTCTTCGCCGTCGCGTCCCGGGACCCGGCCGCCTGGTGACCCCCGGGCCGCGCACCGCCCGGGGCATGGCAACTACAGGCACAGGCTTCCCGTCGGACACCCGGCACGGCGACGGCCTCCGGCACCGGGCTGCCCTTGTTGCACCTCGCGTGCCTGCCGACATGGCACGCCGGGGACACGTACGGGACGCGCGCGGTCACCGGGCCGCCCGGTCGAGCACGGCGATGAGCCGGTGCGTCGTCTCCAGGTTGCAGCGCCCCAGCTCGATCAGCGGGCGCGGCTGCGTGTAGCCGTACGACACGGTGTCCACGCCGAGTGACGGCAGCACGATCCCCTTCCGCTTGAGCGCGGCCGCCAGCTCGGCGCAGGCCGTTTCGGCCTCTTCCCTCTTGTCGCCCGCCGCCCGTCGTTCCGCCGTCATCCTTTGCCGCTCCCGTCTGCCGTTTTCCTGCCTGGAGGACCGGAGCGCAACTACTGTGTGTGTTCCGGCCCTTACGAGAATGGGCCAGAAAAAGGGCGCGAATGCCGCGTGCAGGCCGCATTCCGCGACCACGCACCGTTAGTTCCACACCTTCCACGGAGGAGGTCGCGATGCCGCCGAGGCGAGCGGTCACCGGTCGCAGTCAGGAGCCACGCCAACGATTCATCGAAGAGCTGCGATTACTGCGCGCACAGAAGGGCGTCAGCCTGCGGCAGCTCGGCGAGGCCCTGGGCTGGGATTGGTCCCTGTTCGGCAAGATGGAGAGCGGCCAGACGATCGGCAGCCCGGAGGTCGCGCAGGCGCTGGACCAGTACTACGGGACGAAGGATCTGCTGCTGACGTTGTGGGAGTTGGCGGCGGGGGACCCGAAGCAGTTCAAGGAGCGGTATCGGCGGTATATGGCCTTGGAAGCAGAGGCCGTGAGCCTCTGGCACTTCGGAGTCAGTACCGTTCATGGGCTCATGCAGACAGATGAGTACGCCCATGCCCTGCTCGTGGTGGGCGGAATCAAAGGTGACGAGCTGACGCGGCAGGTTCAAGCACGCGCAGGACGCCGCGAGTTGCTGGTGGGCGAAGATGCACCGCCCTTTCGCACCATCCTGTCCGAAGCCGTATTACGGACAGCGCTGGAGGACCCTGCGCAGTGGCGGAAGCAGCTGGAGAGCCTGAACAAGGCGGCGGAGCGGCCGAACATCACGCTTCAGGTCCTCCCCCATGGATCACGGCTGCATGGCTTGGTGAGCACCGACGTGATGTTCCTGCGGCTGCCGGACGGTCGCACGGCGGCTTACACGGAGAACGCCCATCATGGCGAACTCATCGAGGAAATCGCCTCGGTTGAGCGTCTGCAACACGCGTACGATGCGGTTCGTGACCTGGCGTTGAGCCCGGTCGAATCGCGGAAGTTCGTCATGCGGATGTTGGAGGAAGTGCCGTGCGATCCATCGACCTGAGCAACATCACCTGGCGCAAGAGCACCCACAGCAACCCAGACGGTGGCGCCTGCCTCGAAGTCTCCGACGACCTCCTGACCGCCGCCACGTGGCGCAAGTCCAGCTACAGCAACCCGGACGGCGGCAACTGCCTCGAGGTAGCCGACAACCTCCCCGCCCTCGTCCCCGTCCGTGACAGCAAGGCCCCCCAAGGCCCCGCCCTCCTCTTCGAGGCGTCCGCCTGGTCGTCCTTCGTCACCGCCGTGAAGAGCGGGGCGCTGCCCGGCGCCTGACGCCGCCGCGCCCCCGCACCCCACAGACCGGCCCCCGTCGCTCGCCCGCGACGGGGGCCGTCGCCGTAGCGCCGGCATCGGCAGCCGCCGACGGGAGTCAGCACCAGGCAGTGAGGTCGTATACGACCTGACAGCGGATATCGGAGACCGGGCGCCGGAAACGTTCGAGGTCGTGTGACGACACCAGTGCCGGGAAGATCATGTTGACGGTCCCACCGCGTGAGTCGACCTTCCCCGCCTCGTCGCGCATACAGAAGTCGAGCCCCCAGACCGCGCCGGTTTCCGTCCATCTGACGTAGTACCGGGCGTACCGCTCGTCGACGAGCATGAAGCCGAGCAGGCGCCACTCCCCCTCACCCGCTTCCTCTTCCCCGTCTTCGGAAAGGTGCACCGGGTCGTTCGCCGAACCGAGGGAGAGCAGCGGTAGGTACACAGCGTCCGCCAAGGCGAGGGGCGGATCATCGACGGTACGGAGGAAGTGACGTCGGGCGTCGCGTACCGGCACCGCGAACCCCTCGTCGGGGAAGGGCGGACCGAGAGACTCGCGCCGGGCGACGCACGCACGTAGTGCGGCGATGAAGTAATCGTGGGGGATTTCCTCGCCGTCATCGTCGAGCAGCGGGATCTCCAGGGCATACGAGGTGCCGAGGTCTTGGCCGTCCCACAGGACGACTCTCGCCCCGCGATCGATTTCTGTCGGCGGGAGAAACCCCCGCAGCACCTGCGAACCCGGCGTCAGAGGGGAGGCCACGAACTCTCGCAGCCTCCCCAACAGGCTCTCCAGGAGAACGTCGCGCGGGGGCCGGTCGGCGGTGGGGTCGTCCTCAACCACGGTGATCGTTTCTCCCTGGGATCGCGAATCAGACGGTGTTCACGACGTCAGGGCAGCGGTTGACGCCCTGGCAGAAGGCGGTGATCGTACCGATCTTGCCCTTGCGTCCCGGCAGCTTGTAACGGCCGTCCTCGGTCTGCCAGTGCCACCAGGAAATCACCCTGATCTTGGCAACCGTGTGCCCGTCCTTGAGTACCACGGCCCCGAACTCCTTACGGTAGCCCTTGCCGGCCTCGGGGTGCTCGTTGTATGCCGCCTTGACGACCTTCTCGTTATGGATGTTGTGAGGGCCGGAGAAGTGATTCCAGCCGAGCTTGCTGTTCCCCCATCGGGTCGGGATCTCTCGCCCATGAACGTCGCGACTGTTGAATTTATTGGTGTGCCACGCGTGAGCCGTGACGGATTCGGACGTGGTCGCCGCCCGGCCCCGCAGTGGGCTGACGGCTGCTCCAATCGGCTTCGTCAGCGCCTTCGTCCCGTACAGGCGAGCGAACTCGGCGTTGGAGAGAACGACGGCTTTGGAAGGTCCCGTCTCCGCTGTCGCAGCCTGGGCGGTGAGAGGCATCAGAACTGTCGCGGCAAGAGCAATCCCCATGGCCTGACGAGCAAACGTCATGCAGTCCCCCTGGACGTCTTTGCGGCACTCTCAGTGGTCGACGAAACAAGCGGAGGAGTGCCAGGTCCACCGTTCCGCAGGGCCATTGGAACATCACAGGGCCCTCACCCTTCAACCCCAATTCCCGTGCGTGTCATGGTGGTTGGGTGGCCGATAAACGGAACGGGCCGCATGAATGCAGATGGGTAGCCATCGCTGTTCTGATGCCAGTACGGCTCATGGGAAATGATGCGCCCTTTATGGCGGGAATGTGCGCACCGCATCGTGCCAAGCATCAGTCCTTCGTGGCGCAGTGGGCGGCCCGCCTCCTCCAGCGAACTGCTGACAGCCACCTCGTAGGCCCTTCACTGGCCGGGCCGTGGCAGCCGACAGAGCGAAGCACGGTGCCGGCGGTCGTATCCCGCGACCGCCGGCACCGTGCGGTGTCCTGCGTCTTGCCCTGCCGTGCCGGGTGCGCCCCGGGCCCGGGTCAGCCCAGCTTGCTCACATCGCGCACCGCGCCCTTGTCGGCGCTGGTGGCCATGGCCGCGTACGCGCGCAGCGCCTGGGAGACCTTGCGCTCGCGGTTCTTCGGCGCGTAGACGCCTTCGAGGGCCAGCCGGCGGGACTCCAGCTCGACCTCACCGACGAGGAGTTCGATGGTGCGGTTCGGGATGTCGATCTTGATGCGGTCGCCGTCCTCGACGAGGGCGATGGTGCCGCCGGAGGCCGCCTCGGGGGAGGCGTGGCCGATGGAGAGGCCGGAGGTGCCGCCGGAGAAGCGGCCGTCGGTGACCAGGGCGCAGGTCTTGCCCAGGCCGCGGCCCTTGAGGAAGGACGTCGGGTAGAGCATTTCCTGCATGCCGGGGCCGCCCTTGGGGCCCTCGTAGCGGATGACGACGACGTCGCCCTCCTTGACCTGCTTCTTGAGGATCTTGTCGACGGCCTCTTCCTGCGATTCGCAGACCACGGCCGGGCCCTCGAAGGTCCAGATGGACTCGTCGACGCCGGCGGTCTTCACGACGCAGCCGTCCTCGGCGAGGTTGCCCTTGAGGACCGCCAGGCCGCCGTCGACGGAGTAGGCGTGTGCCAGGTCGCGGATGCAGCCGCCCTCGGCGTCCACGTCGAGGCTGTCCCAGCGCTCGGACTGGGAGAAGGCGGTCGCCGAGCGCTTGCAGCCGGGGGCCGCGTGCCACAGCTCGACGGCCACGTCGGACGGGGAACCGCCGCGCACGTCCCAGGTCTTGAGCCATTCCTCGATCGAGGCGCTGTGCACGGTGTGCACGTCCTCGTTGAGGAGTCCGGCGCGCCACAGCTCGCCGAGGATGGCGGGGATGCCGCCGGCCCGGTGCACGTCCTCCATGTAGTACGTGCCGCCCGGCGCGACGTTCGGGGCGACCTTGGCCAGGCAGGGCACCCGGCGGGAGACCGCGTTGATGTCCTCCAGGTCGAAGTCGAGACCGGCTTCCTGGGCCGCGGCGAGCAGGTGCAGGATCGTGTTCGTCGAGCCGCCCATGGCGATGTCCAGGGCCATGGCGTTCTCGAAGGCGGCGCGGGTGCCGATGTTGCGCGGCAGGACGGTGTGGTCGTCCTCGTCGTAGTGCCGCTTGGTGATCTCGACGACGGTGCGGCCGGCGGTCTCGTACAGCGCCTTGCGGGCGGTGTGGGTGGCCAGCGTCGAGCCGTTGCCGGGCAGCGAGAGGCCGATGGCCTCGGTCAGGCAGTTCATGGAGTTGGCGGTGAACATGCCGGAACAGGAGCCGCAGGTCGGACAGGCGTTCTCCTCGATGCGGAGGATGTCCTCGTCCGAGATCTTGTCGTTGACGGCGTCCGAGATCGCGTCGACCAGGTCGAGGGTGCGGACCGTGCCGTCGACGAGGGTCGCCTTGCCGGACTCCATCGGGCCGCCGGAGACGAAGACCGTCGGGATGTTGAGCCGCATCGCGGCCATCAGCATGCCCGGGGTGATCTTGTCGCAGTTGGAGATGCAGATCAGCGCGTCGGCGCAGTGCGCCTCGACCATGTACTCGACGGAGTCGGCGATCAGGTCGCGGGAGGGCAGGCTGTAGAGCATGCCGCCGTGGCCCATGGCGATGCCGTCGTCGACCGCGATGGTGTTGAACTCGCGGGCGATGCCGCCGGCCTCGTGGATCGCCTCGGAGACGATCCGGCCGACCGGCTGGAGGTGGGTGTGGCCGGGCACGAACTCGGTGAAGCTGTTGGCGACGGCGATGATCGGCTTGCCGAAGTCCTCCCGCGCTACGCCGGAGGCCTGCATAAGGGCTCGGGCGCCGGCCATGTTGCGGCCATGGGTAACGGTGCGGGACCTCAGCTCGGGCACGATGGTCACTCCCTCGGGATTACGTCCGTACGACCGCCGGTGCCGGTACCCGGGCCCTGCCGTGCGGCGGTGCCTCGTACCGGGCGGCGTCATATATCAGCTCCCGTCGAGATTACGCCTCTGATCCAAGATCTGGACAGTCTCTCCGGGATGTGAGACGGCTGACCGTAGTACGGACAGTGGGGTGCGCGCCGTTTCTCCAGGTGAGGGGTGGCGTTCGGGCACCTGGGGCCGCCCCCGAGCCGGTTGTCAGGGACGCGTCGGGGCCGTATCGGGTCCGGGGGGCACGCCCGGTCGCCGGAGCCGCCCCCGGCCTCGCCTGCCGGGGCTGCGTCAGATCGGCCGTCAGGGCTGCGTCAGATACCGCTGGAGCGTCGGTGCGACCATGGCGATGATCTCCTCCGGGTCCGCCGACGCGACCGGGTCCATCTTGATCACATAGCGCAGCATGGCGATCCCGATGAGGTGCCCGGCGGCCAGTTGCACCCGGAACTGCGGGTCGGGGACGTGCAGTTCGCCCGCCACCCGCTGCAGCATCCGCCGCTCGATGAGCCCGCGCAGCACCGCCGCGGCCTTTTCGTTGGTCAGCGCCGAACGCATGATCGCCAGCAGGGCCGGCCGGCTGACCGGGTTCTCCCAGATGCCGAACATGAAGCGGGCCATCCGCTCGCCCACCGCTTCACCGCCGCCCGCGATGGCCTCCGGCATGGTCAGCGCGGGCGCGAAGGTCAGCTCGATGGCGGCCTCGAAGACCTGTTCCTTGGTGCCGAAGTAGTGATGCACCAGCGCCGCGTCCACCCCGGCCGCCTTGGCGATGCCCCGGACCGAGGTCGTGTCGTAGCCGCGCTCGGCGAACTGCGTACGGGCCGCGGCCAGAATCCGTTCCCGGGCGCCGGGACCGGCCTCGGCGGCGGCGCGGGCCGGGCGGCCCCGGCGGCGGGCCGGTGCGGGCGGCGGGCCGGGCGCGAGGGCGTCGTCCGGCCCCTGCCCGCTGCCGCTCACGAGCCCGGGACCCAGGTCGGCGAGGCGAGATGCAGCCGGGTGAAGGCCAGCGCCTCGGCCAGGTCGGCCTCGCGTTCGGCCGCGGACATCGCCCGCCGGGTGTTGACCTCGACGACCACATGGCCCTCGAAGCCGGTGGCCGCCAGCCGCTCCAGCATCGCGGCGCAGGGCTGGCTGCCGCGCCCCGGCACCAGGTGCTCGTCCTTGGCGGAGCCGTTGCCGTCGGCGAGATGGACGTGGGCCAGCCGGTCGCCCATCCGCTCCACCATCTCCAGGGCGTCATTGCGGGCGGTGGCGGTGTGCGACAGATCGACCGTGAAGTGCCGGTAGTCGTCGTTGGTGGGGTCCCAGTCCGGGGCGTACGCGAGCATTTCGCGGTCGCGGTAGCGCCACGGGTACATGTTCTCGACGGCGAACTTCACGTCCGTCTCGTGCTCCATCCGCCACACCCCGCGGACGAACTCCCGCGCATAGCTGCGCTGCCAGCGGAACGGCGGGTGCACGACCACCGTCGAGGCGCCCAGCTTCTCCGCGGCGGTGCGGGCGCGCTGGAGCTTGACCCAGGGGTCGGTGGACCAGACCCGCTGGGTGATCAGCAGACACGGGGCGTGGACGGCCAGCACCGGCACACCGTGGTAGTCCGAGAGCCGGCGCAGGGCCTCGATGTCCTGGCTGACCGGGTCGGTCCACACCATGACCTCGACGCCGTCGTAGCCGAGGCGCGCGGCGATCTCGAAGGCCGTCGCCGTCGACTCCGGATACACCGAGGCCGTGGACAGCGCGACCTTCGCATCCGGGATGCGCACCACTGGCTCTGTCACGAAGGACAGCGTACGGGCCGAGGCCGGGCGCGGGGCAGGAGGTCCGGCGACCGCGGCCCCCGGTCGGAGGAGGCGGGGGACGGTGCGACAGGGGACAACGGCTGTGGCGGGCCCCGCCGGGGCGTGACGAGTCTCACGAAGGCCGGCGCGGCCGGCCTTACGGGCGGCGGCCCGGCATGCCGTGGCGGCCGGCCCGTAAGGCAGCCCCCTACGGCAAGTGGTCCAGCCGCCGCAGAATGACGCCCTCACGCAGCGCCCACGGGCAGATCTCCAGCGTCTCGACCCCGAACAGGTCCATCGCCGCCTCGGCGACCAGCGCCCCGGCGAGCAGCTGCCGCGAGCGCCCCTCGGACACCCCGGGCAGCGTGCCCCGCTCCGCCGCGGACATCCCGGCCAGCCGCGGCACCCACTCCTCCAGCTTCTTCCGGGTCAGCTCCCGCTGGACGTACAGCCCCTCCGCCGAGCGCGCGGCGCCCGCGATCCGGGCCAGCTGCCGGAAGGTCTTGGACGTGCCGACGACCCGGTCGGGAGTGCCGTGGCGGCTGAATTCGCTCACCACCTTGGCGATCTCGGCGCGCACCCGGCGGCGCAGCGTCCGGACGTCCTCGGCCTCCGGCGGGTCGCCGGGCAGGTCGCCCGCGGTCAGCCGGCCGGCGCCCAGCGGCAGCGAGACCGCCACGTCCGGGTCCTCGTCCAGGCCGTAGGCGACCTCCAGCGAGCCGCCGCCGATGTCCAGCACCAGCAGCCGGCCGGCCGACCAGCCCAGCCACCGGCGGGCGGCGAGGAAGGTCAGCCGCGCCTCGTCCTCACCGGACAGCACCTGCAGCTCGACCTCGGTCTCCAGGGCGACCCGGCGCAGCACGTCCTCGCCGTTGGTGGCCTCGCGGATCGCCGAGGTGGCGAACGGCAGCACGCTCTCGACACCCTTGTCCTCGGCCACCTGGAGCGCTTCGTGGATGGTGGCGACCAGCCGCTCCACCCCCGCATCGCTTATCGCGCCCGCCTGGTCGAGGAGTTCGGCGAGGCGCAGCTCCGCCTTGTGCGAATAGGCGGGCAGCGGGCGCGCGCCCGGGTGTGCGTCCACCACGAGCAGATGGACCGTATTCGAACCCACATCGAGGACACCGAGTCTCATACGGGGAAACCTACTGCGCGCACCCCGCACTCCTGTCGGCACGGTCCGCACCGCGACGCGCCTTAGGCTGGAGTCGTGGCAAAGACGAAAAAGGCGAAGCACGAAAAAGCGCGCACCAAGGAAGAAAAGCGGCGCTCTCAGGCGACTGAGGGGGCGCGGTCCCCGAAGGAGGCCCCGGCCGACGAGGTCGGCCTCGACTTCGCCCGCGCCTGGGTCACCTTCCCGGACCCGGCCGACGACGAACAAATCTTCCGCTGCGACCTGACCTGGCTGACCTCCCGCTGGACCTGCATCTTCGGCAGCGGCTGCCAGGGCATCCAGGCCGGCCGGGCGGACGACGGCTGCTGCACGCTCGGCGCGCACTTCTCGGACGAGGAGGACGAGGAGCGGGTGGCCCAGCACGTGGCACGGCTCACGCCCGAGGTGTGGCAGCACCACGACGTCGGCACCACGACCGGCTGGACCCAGGAGGACGAGGACGGCGAGCGGCAGACCCGGCGCTGGGAGGGCTCCTGCATCTTCCAGAACCGCCCCGGTTTCCCGGCCGGCGCGGGCTGCTCCCTGCACATCCTCGCGCTGCGCGAGGGCCGCGAGCCCCTGGAGACCAAGCCGGACGTCTGCTGGCAGCTGCCGGTCCGGCGCACCTACGACTGGATCGACCGGCCGGACGACACCCGCGTCCTGCAGGTGACGATCGGCGAGTACGACCGGCGCGGCTGGGGCCCCGGCGGCCACGACCTGCACTGGTGGTGCACCTCCGCGACCTCGGCGCACGGCGCGGGCGACCCGGTGTACGTCTCGTACAAGCCGGAGCTGACCGAGCTGATGGGCAAGAAGGGCTACGCCAAGCTCGCCGCGCTGTGCGAGGAGCGGCTGGCGGCGACGCTGCCGATGGCGCCGCACCCGGCGGACCCGAAGCCCCCGAAGCCCTCCAAGCAGTCGAAGAAGTCGGAGCAGTCGGAGAAGTCGGAGAAGTCGGAGAAGTCGGAGAAGTCGGGGCAGAAGTAGCAGCAGAAGCGGGCGCGTGTCGGGGCCGTGCGGGCCGACGCGGCCCCGGTGTGTCAGGCCCCGGTGCGCTCAGGCCCGGTGCGCTCAGTGCCCGGGGGCGTCGCGGGCGGGGCGGGTCGTGTTCGACGGGGTCGAGGACGGGTCGGGGCCGGTCGGCTTGGGGGTCGGCGACGGAGGCGTGGGGGTGGGCGCCGGGGACGTCGGGGCCGGCGTGGGGGTCGGCGCCGGGTGCGACGGGCGCGGCTTCGGCTTCGGCTTCGCCGGCGTCGGGCGCTGCGGGCCGGGGACCGGACCGGTCACGCCGTGGCCCTTCATCGTCACGGCGGTGCCGCCCGGCTCGATGGCGATCCTGGCGCGCCAGGGGCCCGCGGGCTCCCGGTCGTGGTCGATGTCGACCGTGATCGTGGTGGACTCGCCCGGCCGCAGCGAGCCCGCCGTATGGCTCAGCTGCAGCCAGGCCGCGCCCGCCGAAGCCCGCCAGCGCACCGGCGCCCGGCCCGCGGCGGCGAGCGTGATCACCGTGGTCCGGCCGCTGGGCTGCGCGGCGACCGTCAGCCGGCCGGAGCCCGACTCCGCGCGGCTGCCCGGCTCGCCCGGCCGCTGCGGGGTGCCGTCCGCGCTGGTCACCTCGACGGACACATCGGGCGTCCCGTCGCCGGCCCGGAAGCCGGGATCGGGCGTCGTCCGGGCATTGCCGGCGTTCTCGTACGGGCGGCCGCCCAGCCGCTCCCCGGTCTGCGTGTCGCTGGCCGTCACCGAGGGCGAGACGTCCGCCGCCTCATCGGTGACGGGGCTGCCGTGGTACGCCGCCCACAGGGCCAGCAACGGCGCGGCGATCACCGTGGCGACCACGGTGGTGGTCAGCGCGCGGCCGCGGAGCCTGCGCCGGCGGGCCACCCGGTCCGTCGGGGGGCCGACGGGAAATCCGTTGCGGTCATAGCGAGGAGAACCGTTTGCCCCACCGGTCCGGCCGCCGTGTGCCGCACCGGCCACGCCCTCCGCGCGGCCCGATTTGGTGCGCCGGGCCGCCGCCAGCGCGCCGAGCACGGCCTCGCGGGGCGCGGCGACCAGCGGCAGCGCCCCCCGGGGCACCGGCGCGGTGCCCGGCCAGGTCCCCGGGGCGGTGGCCCGCTCGGCGGTCCGCCGGCACTCGGCGCAGTCGTCGACATGGCGCACCAGCTCCCGGCTCAGGGCCGCGCCCAGCAGCATCTGGGTGTCCCCCGCCAGCTGTGCCACCTCGCGGCAGCGGCCGGACTCGACGACGGCCAGGGCCGCCCGGGTCCGCTCCACCTCGCAGGAGGCGGTGGCCAGCAGCGCGCGGGTGGGCACCGGGTCGGCGCCGAGCACCGCGGCGACCTCGTCGGCGGACAGCTGATGGCGCACCGAGAGCTCCAGCGCCTCGCGCTGCTCGGGAGTGGTGCCGGCGGCCTCCGGCCAGGCCAGCGCGGCGAGTTCACGCTGCCGGCGGTCGGCTTCGCCAGTCGCCGGGCCCGGGGCTTCGGCCGTGGCCGCGGCCGGGCCGGTGGCTGCGGCCGCCGGGTCCGTCGCCTTGGCGGCCGGGCCGGTCCGTTCGGCGAGCCGGCGCAGACAGGCCCAGCGGGCCAGCGCGTAGAGCCAGGAGCGGTGGCGGCCCCGGTCGGCGGGCCGCCTGCCGTGGTGCCGCTCGGCGAGCGCCAGCATCTCGCCGAGCACCGCGGTCGCCTCGTCGTGGTCGCACAGCACCGACAGGCAGTAGGTGAACAGCCCGTCCAGGTAAGGCTCGTAGGGGTCGGGGCGCTGGTCCGGGGGGCGTGCGGCGTTGGGTCCTGGCCGCTCGGACGGCTCCGGCCGGCTCCGGCGCCGGCCGTCGCCGCGCGACCGGTGTGCGCCGGTGGAGTGCGTGGGGTGCTCGGGCCTGCTGCTCATCACCCGGCGACGGTAGGCGGATGATGCAGCCGGTCTTGCTCGCGTTGGACACTTTTAACCCTTACGGGTGACCTTCTCCCTCAAAAGAGGACACGAATGGCCCTTTACACCGCGGGCGCGCTCCGTCTGCGCCACTCGGGCGGCGCAACTGCCGGCGAGGGAGCCGCCCCTGCCGCAACCGGCATCTCCCGTCCGAGGACCCCGCTCCTGAAGGGCTCGGGCGAGGGCTCGGGCGGGCGTTGTCGGACCCCGCCGCTACGGTGACCCCATGGCAACGCGTAAATCCTCGGGCAAGGAGCGCCCCTCCTACCGCTGTACGGAGTGCGGCTGGACCACCGCGAAGTGGCTCGGCCGCTGCCCCGAATGCCAGGCGTGGGGCACGGTCGAGGAGTTCGGCGGCGCCCCCGCGGTGCGCACGACCGCACCAGGCCGGGTCACCACCGCGGCCCTGCCCATCGGCCAGATCGACGGCACGCAGGCCACCGCCCGCTCGACGGGCGTGCCCGAGCTGGACCGCGTCCTGGGCGGCGGGCTGGTCCCCGGCGCGGTCGTGCTGCTGGCCGGCGAGCCCGGCGTCGGCAAGTCCACCCTGCTGCTGGACGCCGCCGCCAAGTCCGCCTCCGACGCCCACCGCACCCTGTATGTGACGGGCGAGGAGTCCGCCAGCCAGGTCCGGCTGCGCGCCGACCGCATCGGCGCGCTCGACGACCATCTGTATCTGGCCGCCGAAACCGACCTCTCCGCCGTCCTCGGCCACCTCGACACGGTCAAGCCCTCGCTGCTGATCCTCGACTCCGTGCAGACCGTCGCCTCCCCCGAGATCGAGGGCGCCCCCGGCGGTATGGCCCAGGTCCGCGAGGTGGCCGGCGCACTGATCCGGGCGTCCAAGGAACGCGGTATGTCCACCCTCCTGGTCGGCCACGTCACCAAGGACGGCGCCATCGCCGGTCCGCGCCTGCTGGAACATCTCGTCGATGT
Source organism: Streptomyces sp. 2114.4 (assembly GCF_900187385.1). Classification (NCBI taxonomy): domain Bacteria; kingdom Bacillati; phylum Actinomycetota; class Actinomycetes; order Kitasatosporales; family Streptomycetaceae; genus Streptomyces; species Streptomyces sp. 2114.4. The sequence continues at coordinate 4,597,651 of NZ_FYEY01000001.1, read as the reverse complement.
CGTCCTGCACTTCGAGGGCGACCGGCATGCCCGGCTGCGCCTGGTCCGCGGCGTCAAGAACCGCTACGGCACCACCGACGAGGTCGGCTGCTTCGAGCTGCACGACGAGGGCATCACCGGTCTCGCCGACCCCTCCGGCCTCTTCCTCACCCGCCGCGCCGAACCCGTGCCCGGTACCTGCCTGACGGTGACCCTGGAGGGCCGCCGCCCCCTGGTCGCCGAGGTTCAGGCGCTCACCGTCGACTCCCAGATCCCCTCCCCCCGGCGCACCACCTCCGGCCTGGAGACCTCCCGGGTCTCGATGATGCTCGCCGTACTGGAACAGCGCGGCCGGATCAGCGCCCTGGGCAAGCGCGACATCTACAGCGCGACGGTCGGCGGGGTGAAGCTGACCGAGCCCGCCGCCGACCTCGCCGTCGCCCTCGCCCTCGCCAGCGCCGCCAGCGACACCCCCCTCCCCAAGAACCTCGTCGCCATCGGCGAGGTGGGCCTCGCGGGCGAGGTCAGGCGGGTCACCGGCGTCCAGCGGCGGCTGTCCGAAGCGGCCCGCCTCGGCTTCACCCACGCCCTGGTCCCCTCCGACCCCGGCAAGATCCCCGACGGAATGCGGGTGCTGGAGGTCGCCGACGTCGGAGCGGCCCTCAGCGTCCTGCCCAAGCGAGTGCGCCGGGAGGCCCCACAGGAAGAGGGCGCACGCCGGTAGACTTTGCCCTGGTCTCGCCCGTCACCGCAGAATTGCCTGTCGGCCACGTACGCTCCGCTGGTACGTCAACACAGCATGGGCCGGGCGGCCTGCGGACCGACAGACCTTGCGACGGAGGAGTGCAGTGGCAGCCAACGACCGGGCATCGACTTCCGGCAGGTCCGGTGGAAGCTCCGGCACCGAGAGCCTGATGCGCGCCACGCTGAGCGCCGTCGCGCCCGGTACCGCCCTGCGTGACGGCCTGGAGCGCATCCTCCGCGGCAATACGGGCGGGCTGATCGTGCTGGGCTTCGACAAGACCGTCGAATCCATGTGTACCGGTGGATTCGTCCTGGATGTCGAGTTCACCGCCACGCGGCTGCGCGAACTGTGCAAGCTCGACGGGGCGCTGGTCCTCGACAAGGACATCACCAAGATCCTGCGGGCCGGCGTCCAGCTGGTCCCGGACGCCTCCATCCCCACGGAGGAGACCGGCACCCGCCACCGCACCGCCCAGCGCGTCTCGATCCAGGCCGGCTTCCCGGTGGTCTCCGTCAGCCAGTCGATGCGCCTGATCGCCCTCTACGTGGACGGCGAGCGCCGCGTCCTGGAGGAGTCGGCCGCGATCCTCTCCCGCGCCAACCAGGCACTGGCGACCCTGGAACGCTACAAGCTCCGCCTGGACGAGGTCGCCGGCACGCTCTCCGCCCTGGAAATCGAGGACTTGGTGACGGTCCGCGATCTCACCGCGGTCGCCCAGCGCCTGGAGATGGTCCGCCGGATCGCCACGGAAATCGCCGAGTACGTCGTCGAGCTCGGCACGGACGGCCGGCTGCTCGCCCTCCAGCTGGAGGAACTGATCGCCGGCGTGGAGCCGGAGCGGGAGCTGGTCGTCCGCGACTACGTCCCCCAGCCGACCGCCAAGCGCTCCCGCACGGTCGTCGAAGCGCTCGCCGAGCTGGACGCCCTCAGCCACACCGAACTCCTCGAACTCCCCACCGTGGCCCGTGCATTGGGCTACAGCGGAGCCCCCGAGACGCTGGACTCCGCGGTCTCCCCGCGCGGCTTCCGCCTGCTGGCGAAGGTCCCCCGGCTGCCCGGCACGGTCATCGAGCGCCTCGTCGACCACTTCGGCGGGCTGCAGAAGCTGCTCGCCGCCAGCGTCGACGACCTGCAGACGGTCGACGGCGTCGGCGAGGCCCGCGCCCGCTCGGTCCGCGAGGGCCTGTCGCGGCTGGCGGAGTCGTCGATCCTGGAGCGGTACGTCTAAGAGCGGTACGGCTGAAGGGCGGTACGGCTGAAGGGCGGTACGGCTGAAGGGCGGTACGGCTGCCCCGTACCGGGGCCGGTCTGCGCCGTCCCTCACCGGCCAGGGGTCAGCCGGCCCGCCGTAGCGCCACCGCCTCCTTCGCCGGGTCCAGGCCGAGTACGGGCCGGTCCGGGCGCTGCGGTGCCACCCCGCCGACGGCCTGCAGCCAGGCCCAGGTATCGGCGACGGTCTCCGCGACGGGACGGCAACGCAGCCCGGACGCCAGCGCCTTGGACACCTCGACACCGAAGACCGCGTCCCTCAGTTCACCGGGCGCCAGCCAGCCCGGGAGCTCGATCCACGGCTCGATACCGGCGGCGAGGACGTCCTCCGGAGCGGTCCAGCGCAGCTGTGCGTCCGCGCCGGTGACCTTCGCGCAACTCTCCAGCAGCTCGCCCATGGTGGCGTGCCCGGCCTCGCTCACCAGGTTGTACGGCCCGCCGAGCCCGGCCCGCAACGCGTCGGCCGTCCACTCGGCCAGGTCACGGACATCGATGTACTGCAGCGCCATCCCCCGCGGCCCCGGTGCCAGGACCGTGCCGCCACGGGCGATCCGCCCCAGCCACCACGGCAGCCGCCCCACGTTCTCGTAGGGCCCGAGAATCAGCCCCGCACGCACCAGCAGCGCCCGCTCCCCGAACGCCTCGACCGCGGCCAGCTCACCGCCCCGCTTGGCCTGTGCGTAGTCCGCGGCATCGGTGGCACCGGCGGATCCCGTCACCAGCGGCGCCCGCTCATCGAGCCGGGCCGTGGGCGGGAAGGCGTACACCGAGCTGCTGGAGACATACGCATACGTCCCCGCCCGCCCGGCCAGCAGCCGCGCACTGTCCCGTACCGCCGACGGCGCACCGCTCCAAGTATCGACGACGGCGTCCCACTCCCCCTTTTCCAGGGCCGCGAGCCCCGCCGCGTCCGCACGGTCGCCGTGCAGCACCGTCACGCCCTGTGGCGGCGCGTGATTCCCCCGGTGGAACACCGTGACCTCCCAGCCACGCGCCAGCGCCGCCTCGGTGACCGCCCGCCCCACGAACTCCGTCCCGCCCAGCATCAGTAGCTTCATGGCGGCAACTGTGCCGGACGGCACCGCGGGCCACACCGACGCTCGCTCCCGGCGAAATCGCCACGGGCGGAATGCGCGGAGGCGCGCGGGCGGCTCTCCCCGGCCTCAGCGCCTGGCCGAGCCCCTGGCCTCAGTCCTCGGCCAGCACGAACGACGTATGGACCGCTTCCAGCCCCGGCACCTTGGCCTCGATCAGGTACTTGCCGGCCGGCACCGTGGCCGGGCTCAGCGTTTCGCACTGCGGACCGCTGGCCCGGCGGTCCCACACGATGGTGCGCTTCACCGATCCCTTGGCCGGGACCTCCAGCAGCGCGGGCCGGGTGCCCGACGGGCAGTCGTTCGAGGCCCACACCCGGTCGTCGCCCGCGGTGTCGGTGATGGTGAGGACCGCGGCCTTCTGCCCGAGATCCACCTTGCAGGCGTCACCGGACCCGTTCTTGACCGTCAGCTCGAACTTCGGCCTGGCGTCCGGCGCGTAGGACTTCTTGACGCTGTGCAGCACCAACTCCGCCTTGCCGGATACACAGTTGGGAAGCGAGGAGCCGGCCTCGACGGCGTTCTTGCCGGAGCCCTGGCCGATCGGCCCATTGGGAACGGAACCCGAACCGCCGCTGCCGGCACCGGAGTCACCGTTGGACGCGTCACCGTCGCCGCCCGCGGAGCCCGAGCCACCGCCGGAGCCCGACCCCGAGCCCGCGCCGCTGCCCGACTCATCGCGCCCGCCCGGCTTCTGGCCGTTCACCGGTCCGCTGGGGAAGGTCCCGGCGTGATGGACGTCGCGGGCCCGTTTCCGTGGGGCCCCTTGCCCTCGTCGTCGCTCTTGCCGCCGATGCCGCCCCAGTTGAGGGCCCACACGACGAGCACGGCGAGCAGTACGACGATGGCCAGCGCAACGGCCCTCCGCCGCCAGTAGATGGAGGACGGAAGCGGCCCGATCGGATTGCGCAGTGATCCCACGCGGAAACTCTACGAGAGATCGGCCGCCGCACAGGCCAGTACCCGCCGCTTCCTGCTGCAACTTTTCGCATGATCGGCCCGGAGGCGGCTCGGATCGGCCCGGATCGGCCCGGATCGGTCAGGAAACGCTTCCGGGGCGACGGAGTGGAGGTGACACGGGGGGGCCGGCACCCCCCGCGTCACCCCGACCTCAGGAACCCGGACGCCACTCCTCCTTGTGCCCGAAGCCCTGCCCGTTGTCGATCAGCCGCAGCCAGTCGGGGCGCAGCTCCCACAGGGTGGTCCGCTCCAGGGCGTGGCGCAACCGCTCGCTCTCGGCGACGAAGGGGAAGCGGGACAGGTAGACCCGCCAGCCCGCGGCCCGCTCGGCGCCGGTCAGGGGGCGGCAGCCGCCCCGGCCCTGAAGCCCCGTCAGTCCGCTCCACTCCTGGCCGTCCCGCTGCGCCGTGAAGGCGGCGCGGGCGCCGGGCGCCGCCAGCGCCCGGCCGTGCCGCGTCGTGGTCGCGGTGACGAAATACAGCACGGGCCCGGCGCCGCCCGCCCCGCCCGTCCCCCCGCCGCTCTCCGGGTCCGTCGCGTAGAGCACCGCGCAGGCGCCCGGCCCGTCCTCGTCCGCGTACGCCAGCGTCATCGTCGTGTGCGCGGCGAGCGCCCGCCGGATCGTCTCCGGGCAGGGCGACCCGCCCGTACCGCCGCTGTCCTGTGCACCGCTCGTCTCCGCCATGACCGCATCCTCGCCCGCCCCGGCCGGCCGGCGCGCGCCGGGCCCCCGCTCCGGTCGCCGCCGGGACGTCTCATACCGCCGGTAACCGCCACCTGTGCGCCCCCGGCCGTCCTGCGTGCGGGTGGGCGCGCGGCGGGGCGGGCCCGGTGCGTTTCCCGGGCGACCCCGGACGTGCCAGGATCGGCAGTGCCATGACTTCGACGCCTGTCACCACCACTGCCACGACCGCCGCCACCGAGAACGCTTCCGCCGCCGACGCGGCCGCGGGAGCCGCCGACGGGACCGCGCTGCACGGCCCGGTCACCGACTGGTTCGACGAGCACGCCCGCGATCTGCCCTGGCGCCGCCCCGAGGCGGGCGCCTGGGGTGTGATGGTGAGCGAGTTCATGCTGCAGCAGACCCCGGTCAGCAGAGTGCTGCCGGTCTACGAGCAGTGGCTGGCCCGCTGGCCGCGCCCCGCCGACCTGGCCGCCGAGGCGCCGGGCGAGGCGGTCCGGGCCTGGGGCCGGCTCGGTTATCCGCGCCGCGCCCTGCGGCTGCACGCCGCCGCCTCCGCCATACAGGAGCGGCACGGCGGCGACGTACCGCGCGAGCACAGCCAGTTGCTGGCGCTGCCCGGCGTCGGCGAGTACACCGCCGCCGCGGTCGCCTCGTTCGCGTACGGACAGCGGCACGCCGTGCTGGACACCAATGTGCGCCGGGTGTTCGCCCGCGCGGTGGCCGGCCGCCAGTTCCCGCCGAACGCCACCACCGCGGCGGAGCGCAAACTCGCCCGCCAGCTGCTGCCCGAGGACGAGAACCTGGCGGCGCGCTGGGCGGCGGCCACGATGGAGCTGGGTGCGCTGCTGTGCACGGCGCGTGCTCCGGAGTGCGGGCGCTGCCCGATCGCCGCGCAGTGCACCTGGCGCCTGGCCGGGTCCCCGGCGCACGACGGCCCGGCGCGTCGCACCCAGACGTACGCCGGTACCGACCGCCAGGTGCGCGGCAAGCTGCTCGCCGTCCTGCGCGAGGCGGTCACGCCGGTGCCGCAGCAGGCGCTGGACGCGGTGTGGGACGAGCCGGTGCAGCGGGCCCGGGCACTGGACGGCCTGGTCTCGGACGGTCTGGTGGAGCCGCTGGGCGGTGGCCGCTATCGGTTGCCGCTCACGTAGCGCTGCCGTCATCCGTACGGGAGAACCTGTAAGAGAGAAGAAGGGCGCGGTCACTTCGGCGGCCGCGCCCTTCCGCGTCCCCGACGGTGTGACGTCTGACCCCGTGTCACCTTTCGCGCCGGATGACCGGAAAGTGCCCCTGATCCGACCGGAAGGAGACCCACCGCCTTCTCGATGGCCGCCGTGTCACGGCCGATAGACCTTGCGGCGGGGGTGCTCCTCCCCCGGGAGTATGACGGTCAGCGGGCCGCCGTCCGTCCGAGGTATGACCCCTGGCGGGCTGTTACACAACCGAGGGTTTTCCGTGCACTCCTTGTGGGGCCCACGCACATTACGTCGCAACACCCCCTCCGTAGCGTCTTCCTCGTGCTGGAGATGACCGCCAGCACGGTCAACGTGGGGAAACGCAAGCGGATCGGAGGCGTCGGAATGGCGACCAGCGGCGGCAAGGTACTGGACTTCGAAGAGTACGTTCGTACGCGGCAGGAGGCCCTGCTGCGGAGCGCCCGGCGCCTGGTGCCCGACCCGGTCGACGCACAGGACCTGCTGCAGACCGCACTGGTGCGCACCTACGGCCGCTGGGACGGCATCGCGGACAAGTCGCTGGCCGACGCCTACCTCCGCCGCGTCATGATCAACACGCGGACCGAGTGGTGGCGGGCCCGCAAGCTCGAAGAGGTGCCCACCGAGCAGCTTCCCGACGCGAGCGTGGACGACGGCACCGAGCAGCGCGCCGACCGCGCCCTGCTGATGGACATCCTCGGGGTGCTGGCTCCCAAGCAGCGCAGCGTCGTCGTGCTGCGGCACTGGGAGCAGATGAGCACGGAGGAGACCGCGGCGGCGCTCGGTATGTCCACAGGAACGGTCAAGAGCACGCTGCACCGTGCGCTGGCCCGGCTGCGCCAGGAGCTGCAGATGCGTGACATCGACGCGCGGATGCTGGAGCGTGGCGAGCGGGGGCGGGAGCGGTGCGCGGCCTGAACGGCGGCACACGGCACACCGTGGGCCCCCGAGCAGCGGACCCGGCATCACCCCCCGCACAAGACGAAGCGTGCCTTTACCGATGAATACGGACACAACGCCGGCCGCCTTACGGCTCACAGCCCGACGCGCGACAATCACCCCAGGAACAGCAGCGGCATCGGCAGCTGTGCGAGCAGCACGGTGAGCGGGAGCGGATTGACCAGGAACAGGTTGACCAGGGTCGGGTTGACCAGAGGCGGCGCGGCCACGGCGGGAGTGGCCGCCGTCGGCCTTTTGCTGGCCGGGTGCAATCCAGGGGGCGAAGGCGTACGCAGCGAGGGATCGGCCGGCACCACCCCCGTGCCCAAGGGCGCCGTGCACACCACGCCCACCTCGTCCCCGACCGCCCGCTACAAGAAGGTCGACGCGGTCAAGCTGCTCAAGGACGCCCCGAAGGTCGGCTCCGACGTGAAGAAGTCGCTGGCCAAGCCGTGTGCCGGGGACGAGTACCCGGTCGAGGTGACCTATGCGACGCTCACCGGCGGCACCTCCCCCGATGTCATCGTCAATGTCATGACCTGTGCGGACTCCGTCGGCATCGGCGCGTATGTTTTCCACAAGCGCGACGGCGCGCCGGACGGGTATGACACCGTGTACAGCAACGAACAGCCGTCGGTCTACGCCGGGGTGAACAAGGGAGATCTGGAGGTCTCCAAGCAGACCTACGCCGCGGGCGACAAGGTGTGCTGCCCCTCCGGTGAGGATGTGATGACCTACCACTGGACGAACGGGCGCTTCAGTGAGCGTGGCCGTCCGTATCACACCGACTACAGCAAGACCACCGCCGACGGCGCCACGCCGGACGACGGCACGGGAACGGAGGGTTGAGACAACCGCATGGCCGAGACCCATGTGCTCTTCGTCGAGGACGACGACGTGATCCGCGAGGCCACCCAGCTCGCCCTGGAACGGGACGGATTCGTGGTCACCGCGATGCCCGACGGGCTGGCGGGCCTGGAGGCGTTCCGCGCCGACCGCCCCGATATCGCCCTGCTCGATGTGATGGTGCCGGGACTCGACGGCGTCAGCCTGTGCCGGCGGATCCGCGATGAGTCGACGGTCCCCGTGATCATGCTGTCGGCGCGCGCCGACTCGATCGACGTGGTGCTCGGCCTGGAGGCCGGTGCGGACGACTACGTCACCAAGCCGTTCGACGGTGCGGTGCTGGTCGCCCGGATCCGCGCCGTCCTGCGCCGCTTCGGCCACGCCAGCGGCCCGGACCGGGCCGGCGGCTCGTCGGCGGACCAGGCCGACATCGCCGAGCCGGTGCTGCGCTTCGGCGACCTGGAGGTCGACACGGAGGGCATGGAGGTCCGCAAGGGCGGTGCGAACGTCGCCCTGACGCCGACCGAGATGCGGCTGCTGCTGGAGTTCTCCAACGCGCCCGGTACGGTCCTCTCACGCGACCGGCTGCTGGAGCGGGTCTGGGACTACGGCTGGGGTGGTGACACCCGGGTGGTGGACGTCCATGTCCAGCGGCTGCGCGGCAAAATCGGTCAGGACCGGATCGAGACGGTCCGCGGCTTCGGATACAAGCTGAGAGGCTGACACCGCCGGTGGTCAGGCTGGCCCTGCGCACGGGGCTGAGATGGAAGCTCAGCGCCGCGATCGCACTCGTCGGAGCGCTGGTCGCGATCGCGCTGAGCCTTGTCGTGCACAACGCCGCCCGCCACTCCATGCTCGACAACAGCCGGGATGTGCAGATCGAGCGGCTCAACTTCACGCAGAAGATCTTCCTCTCCACCAACCGGCTGCAGTTCGGCGCGAAGATCGACGACCCGGAGCTGCCGGAGGCGCTGCGCGACGAGGTCGCCAAGAACAAGCGCGCCACCTACCTCCAGGACACCGGGCAGACCGCCCCCGACGTATGGGCCGCCTCACCGCTCAGCAACAACCGGGTGCTGTCCATGCACGACCGTTTCCCCGACCGCTTCGCCGTCCTCGACGACCTCGACCAGGCCTTGGTCATCGGGTCGACCGCGGTGGTGGTCGGCGGCTGTGCGCTGGGGGTGCTGGTCGGCGGACGGCTCTCCAAGCGGCTGCGCAAGGCGGCCGCGGCGGCCGGAAAACTCGCCGACGGCGACACCGCGGTCCGGATCCGCGACGAGGTCGGCAGCGGACGGGTACGCGACGAGACCGACGATCTGGCCTTCGCCGTGGACGCCATGTCGGACGCCCTCCAGGAGCGCATCGAGGCCGAGCGACGGGTCACCGCCGACATCGCCCACGAGCTGCGCACCCCGGTCACCGGCCTGCTGACCGCCGCCGAACTGCTGCCGCCCGGCCGCCCCTCGGAACTCGTCCGCGACCGTGCGCAGGCGCTGCGCACCCTCGTCGAGGACGTCCTGGAAGTGGCCCGGCTCGACGGCCATGCGGAGCGCGCCGAGCTGCAGGACGTCGTGCTCGGCGAGTTCGTCTCCCGGCGGGTGCGGGCCCTCGACCCGGGGATCACCGTCGAGGTCGTACGGGAGGCCGAGGTCACCACCGACCCGCGCCGGCTGGAGCGGATCCTCGGCAATCTGATCGCCAACGCCGCCCGGCACGGCAAGCCGCCGGTCGAGGTCACCGTCGAGGGCCGGGTCCTACGGGTCCGCGACCACGGCACGGGCTTCCCCGGGGCCTTGCTGCGCGAGGGCCCCAGCCGCTTCCGCACCGGCAGCAGCGACCGGGCCGGCCGCGGCCACGGCCTGGGCCTGACCATCGCGGCCGGCCAGGCCCGCGTCCTGGGCGCCCGCCTCACGTTCCGCAACGCGGAGGAACTCACCGACGGCTCGACGGGCGCCGTCGCCGTCCTCTGGCTACCGGAGAATGCGCCTACCAATACGGGGAGCTTTCCGGTGCTGCATCTGCCGGAGCGGTAGTTTCTTCGGCGGTTCCGGCGTTCCCAGTGTTCCCGGCGTCCCGGTGTCCCGGTGTTCCCGGCGTCCCGGTGTTCCCGGCGTCCCGGTGTTCCCGGCGTCCCGGTGTTCCCGGTGTCCCGGCGTTCCCGGCGTGGGGGTTGTGCCTGGGGGCGGAGCCCCACGGTGTCGCTCGTCCCGCCACAGGCGCGACGGCGAGCGACAACCACGGCGGGAAGGAAAAACCGTGGGGGCCCGCCACCAGGCGTGCCCCCACGGCCGCAAAGCCGAAAACCCAGGAATCAGACCGTCTCGGCGACCGGTACCCGATCACCCGCAGTCGAGCCCTCCGGGCTCTCAGCGGCCGGCTTCGTCGGCCCACCGCGGAGCGGCACCTCCTTGAGGAACCAAGCCGCGGCGAAGCCGATGACGCTGATCGCCGCGCCCCACAGAAAGACGTGGTGGGTGCCGGAGGCAACCGCATGGTCATACGCGTCCTTGACCATCGGCGGCAGCTTGGCGAGCCCCTTCGGGTCCATCTGGGCTCCGCCGCCGGTCATCTTCTCGCCGGCCTTGCCGATCCGCTCGGCCATGGTCGTCTGCACCTGGTGGGTGAAGATCGCACCGAAGATCGCGACGCCGAAGGAGCCGCCGATCGTGCGGAAGAGGGTGGCCGAGGACGAGCCGACGCCCATGTCCTTCATCTCGACGCTGTTCTGTGCGATCAGCATCGTGGTCTGCATCAGGAAGCCCATGCCGGCGCCGAGCACCGCCATGTAGGCACCCGAGGTGAAGCGGGTGGTGTCGGTGTCCATGGTGGACAGCAGGGCCAGGCCCACGGTGAGCAGCGCGCCTCCGGCGACCACGAAGAACTTGTACTTGCCGGTCTTGGTGGTCACCCGGCCCGCGATCATCGAGACCACCAGCATGCCGCCCATCAGCGGCAGGAGCAGGAGTCCGGAGTTGGTGGCCGAGGCACCCTGGACGGTCTGCTGGAACAGCGGCAGGAACGTCATCGACCCGAACATCACAAAGCCGACCAGGAAGCCGACGAGCGTGACCAGGGAGAAGTTGCGGTTGCGGAAGATGTGCAGCGGCAGCACCGGCTCGCTGACCCTGCGCTCGACCACCAGGAAGAGCGCGAGCGCGACCACGCCGAGGATGCCGAGCCCGATGATCTGGCCGGACAGCCAGTCGTACTCGGTGCCGCCCCAGGTGGTGATCAGCACCAGCGAGGTGATGCCGAGGGTGAGCAGCGCGGCGCCGACGTAGTCGATCCGGGTCTGCGAGCGCTTCTTCGGCAGGTGCAGCACCGCGGTGACCATGGCCAGTGCGATCACGCCGAGCGGCAGGTTGATGTAGAAGGTCCAGCGCCAGCCGAGGTGGTCGGTGATGGTGCCGCCGACGAGCGGGCCGCCGACCATCGCAATGGCCATGACACCGGCCATCATGCCCTGGTACTTGCCGCGCTCCCGCGGCGGAATCAGATCGCCGATGATCGCCATGACGCCGACCATCAGACCGCCCGCGCCCAGACCCTGGACGGCGCGGAAGCCGATCAGCTGTCCCATGTCCTGTGCCATGCCGGACAGCGCTGAGCCGATCAGGAAGAGCACGATGGACGACAGGAAGACGCCCTTGCGCCCGTACATGTCGCCGAGCTTGCCCCAGATCGGGGTCGAGGCCGCGGTGGCGAGCGTGTAGGCGGTGACGACCCAGGACAGGTGGTCCATCCCGCCCAGTTCACCGACGATGGTCGGCATCGCGGTGCCGACGATCATGTTGTCCAGCATCGCGAGCAGCATCGCGATCATCAGCGCGAAGAGCACCACTCGTACGCCGGCCGGCCGCTTGGCCGAACCCGGGTCCGGTGCCGCGTCCGGTCTCCCGGTGCTCGATATCCGTCCGTCCCCCGTCGGGGTCGCATGTTGCGACTTCCCCATCACTCACTCCTACTTACTTGCCGCCCGGCTAGTTCAGTACAGTGAGGAAGGTAGGCGGCCAACTAGCCGGGCGTCAAGTAAGTTTCTCTGGCGCTCCCTGGGGCAGCCCTCTGACCAGTACCGACGATGCAGGAGAGCAGCATGAGCACACAGGCGCGCAGGGGAAACACCCGCCAGCGCATCCAGGACGTCGCTCTGGAGCTGTTCTCCGAACAGGGCTACGACAAGACGTCCCTGCGCGAGATCGCCGAAAAGCTGGAGGTCACGAAAGCGGCGCTGTACTACCACTTCAAGACCAAGGAAGACATCGTCATCAGCCTGTTCCAGGACCTGGGCAGACCCATCGACGAGCTGATCGCCTGGGCCGAGAAGCAGCCGCGCACCCTGGAGACCAAGCAGGAGCTGATCCGCCGCTACAGCGAGTCGCTGCGCTCGGGCGAGCCCCTTTTCCGGTTCATGCAGGAGAACCAGGCGACGGTGCGCGATCTGAGCATCGGCGAGACGTTCAAATCGCGCATGCTGACCCTCTTCGACCTCCTCAAGGAGCCCGAATCGGAGCTGACGGATCAGGTGCGCTGCATCACCGCACTGTTCTCCATGCATGCGGGCATGTTCGCGATGCAGCACGTGGAGGGCGACCCCGAGGAGAAGCGCAGGGCCATCCTCGAGGTCGCCACAGAACTGGTCACGGCGGCAAACCCGCCGAACCGCCGGCCAGCCCGGCCGGACTCAGCTCAGACGGCGTCGCCGTGAGCCCGCAGGAATCCGGTCGGCTCGATGCCCGTCCCGTAGTTGGGGCCGGTGCGGACCTCGAAGTGCAGGTGGGGACCGGTGGAGTTACCCGTGCTGCCGGACAGGCCGATCTGCTGGCCGGCGCCGACCTGCTGGCCGACCCGGACCTGTATCTGTGACAGGTGCGCGTACTGGGTGTACGTGCCGTTGTCGTGCTGGATCACGATGGCGTTGCCGTAGGCCGGGCCGTCGCCGCCACCCCAGGGACCGGCCTTGACGACGGTGCCCTTGTGGACGGCCTTGACGGCGGTACCGGTCGGCACGACGAAGTCCTGACCACTGTGCTTGTGCGCCCAGTGGCTGCCGGCGATGCCGAAGGGCTCACCCAGGGTGTAGTTGTCGACCGGCTTGACCCAGGCGTCGACCGCCTTGGCCGCGTCCTGCTTGGCCTTGACGGCGGCGGCCTTCGCGGCGGCCGCGGACTTGGCCTGCGCGTCGGCCTGCGCGGTCACGGCCGAACCGACACCCGAGGTGAGGTTCTGCAGACCCGTGTCGGCGGCGGTCGCAATACCGGCACCCAGTGCGGCGGTCACACCGACACCGGCGGCGACAACGGCGACGCGATTGCGCACGGCGAACTTCTTCGAATTGCGGAGAGCGGCAAACTTGGACATGCGGGTTTTCCTCCAGTGAATCGATTGGTTACCCGGCTGCGGACCGGGATCGCCATTCCTTGGTAACCCGCCTTCGCCGCCCCGCCAAGGTGCCTTTCTACTAACCCGGCCCGTATCAGGAGCCGAGTGAACGAGGCCCTTGCACGCCCTCCCCAGCTCCGCACGAAAACCCCAAATTTGGACATACCGCATTGCCTGGCGGGCCCGCTGCACACCCCTTGAACAGGCATTTTCGCCATATGTCGCACGGGTGGCGCGCAGTTCGCCCCATCCGCCCCCCGCAGCCCTCACCCCTCGGGGCTCCCGCCCCGGTTTCTCCGCCGCGCGCTACCCCTAATCCTTTTAGTAGGCCTCAATTCGGCTGTGCGCCATGTCACCGATAATCAAGATCCAATCCCTTTTCGCACCCCCGCCGGACCCCCGATTCACCCCCCGGAGCCTTTGCGAACCGCGCCACCCGGCCCTTTGTGACGCCGGTTACCCAGAATGTGTGACCGGGATTACCCGGCCTTTGTGATGCGAGTTACCCAGCCTTTGTGACCCGCGTTACGCAACATTGGCGACCCGGATTACTCACGTCCACCAAATGTCCGAATTGAAGGGAAATGGAGTGCCGATTTCCGTGACCGCCACCACACCGCTCCCCCTTCGTGCGCACCTGGCCGATCCGCACCCACTGCCCCTCCGGCCGCTCTAGCCTGGCCCGACGGCAGCAAGCCCCCCGGCGAGACGGCCCTCCCCCACCTCTACGGCCGGATTCCCTTCGTCCTCCCGCTGCGCACCCTCACCCGCGACGGGGCGCCCCTGCCCACCCCCGGCCGCTTCCTCGCCGCCGTCGGCTGCCCCGTGTCCGGCTCGCAGCCGACGGCTGGGCCGAGCGCGTACTGGCCGGCGGGCGGGCGCTCCTCCTGGTCGACGGCCTGGACGAGATCCCCGAGCGGGAACGCGAGCCGACCCGCCGCTGGCTGCGCGATCTGTCCGACGCCTTCCCGGACAACCTGTGGCTGGTCACCTCACGCCCCTCCGCCGTGCGCGACGACTGGCTCGCCGCCGACGGCTTCGGCGAGCTCACGCTCTCCGCCATGAGCCGCACCGAGGTCGCCGCCTTCATCGGCCGCTGGCACGCCGCGGCCCGCTGTGACGCCGAGGACCCCGAACGCCTCGACGCCTACGAGCAGTCCCTCCTCACCGCCGTCCACACCACACAGGACCTCGCCCGGCTCGCCACCAACCCCCTCATGTGCGGCCTGATCTGCGCCCTGCACCGGGACCGCCGCGGCTATCTGCCCACCGGCCGCAAGGAGCTCTACGACGCCGCCCTGGGCATGCTGCTCTCCCGCCGCGACCGGGAGCGCGATATGGCCGCCCCCACGGGCATCGAGCTGAGCGACGAGCCGCAGATCCAGCTCCTCCAGCGGCTCGCGTACTGGCTCATCCGCAACGGCCGCAACGAACTCGACCGCGAACGGGCCGAGCGCATCGTCGGCGAGGCCCTGCCCGCCGTGCCCTCGGCCGCGCAGCAGGGCGGCGCGACGGCCATTTTCCGCCATCTCCTGCTGCGCAGCGGCCTGCTCCGCGAACCGGCCCCCGACTCGGTCGACTTCGTCCACCGGACGTTCCAGGACTACCTCGGCGCCAAGGCCGCCGTGGAGGACGGCGATTTCGGGCTGCTGGTGGCGCAGGCGGAGGACTCCCAGTGGGAGGACGTGATCCGGATGGCGGTGGCTCACGCACGACCGCGCGAACGGGCCGAGATCCTGCGGGGGTTGCTCGCCCGCGGTGACGCCATCGGGGACTACCCCGCCCGCCTGCGCGTCCATCTCCTCGCCATGGCGTGCCTGGAACACGCCACGGAGCTCGATCCTCGGGTGCGCGAGGAGGTGAACGAGCGGGCGCGGGCGATCCTGCCGCCCCGGTGTCGTGAGGAGGCCACGCTCCTGGCCGGGGTGGGGCACCTCGCTCTGGAGCTGCTGCCGGGGCCGGAGGGGCTGGAGGACGATGAGGCGCAGGAGGTGATCGCCACCGCCGCGCTCATCGGATCGGACGCGGCGATGGAGGTGATCAGGCGGTTCCGCCATCACCCCGCCACGGGCGCCAGGTATCAACTGGCCCGCTCCTGGCAGGCGTTCGACACCGAGCGCTATATGGAGGAGATCATCCGGCAGCTCGACCCCGCGACGTTCCTGCCGGTCGTCGACGCCGCCGGACTCCGTGCCCTGAAGGCCCTGGGAGGACGGCCGTGCATCGAGGTGGCCGGCCCGTTCACCTCCCGCGAACTCCTCGACTCTTTGCACCCCCGCCAGATCACCCACCTGGCACTGACCGAGAACGACGAGATCGGCAGCCTTGACTTCCTCACGGAGTTCCCCGCCCTGCGCTCCCTGATGCTGGTGGACTGCCCGGGGGTCAGCAGCCTCGCCCCACTCGCCGGAATGCCGTTGACCGCGCTCTCGGTGACGGCACGGGACCGCGCCGGGGTGCGCTGCCCGGACGGACTGCACCTGCTGAAGCACCTCCGCCATCTGAGCCTCACCGTTCCCCTCCCGCCGGCGGGGCTGCGGGCGCTGCCGGCGGATGCCCCGCTGACCTCACTGATTCTCGGCCACCCGGTCGAGGCCGGGTTCTCCGCGCTGCGCCACTGGCAGCAGCTCAGCGCCCTGCAGCTGCGAAGCCTCACCGGAGCCTTCACCGACGGTGCCTGGGACACCCTGGCGCACCTGCCCGGCCTGGAGGACTTCTCGTTCGGCCTGGCGGCCGGGGAGACCGCGCTGCGCATCCCGACGGCCCTCCGGCTGCCGCAGGTGACGACGCTGAGCGCCATCAACACCGCGCACGGCCCGCTCGCCGAGCTGAGCCATTCCGTGGCCGCCGCCCTCCCGGCGTTCCCCGCCCTCCGCAAACTCCGGCTCTACGGCCTCACCGGCGGCACCATCGCGCTGCCGCCACTGACCGGCCTGCCCGAACTGCGGGAGGTCTTCCTCTCCTACCTGCGCTCCGAGCCCGCCCCCGAACTCCCGCCGCACATCGAACTCACCCGCTTCCCCCGCCCCCGCACATAGGCCGGGGCTCTCCGCCTTTCCGGAACTGGACACACTGCGCACCGGCCACCGTCGTATTCCACCGGTGCGGGGTGTTCCCGCGGGAATACGCGCCGTGCAGATGTGCAGCCGTAAGGGGCGGGCGTCGGTGGCGTTGTCCAGAAACGGCTGAAAATGACCTAGCAATTACGGAGCTGAATTTATCCGCCACATGCGGCGTCGCTTACGGCACGGCATACGGCGTCACATACGGCACTGCCCCGGAACCGTAAGAAACGATTCCGGGGCAGTGCCGTATGCGGATATCCGCGGTGCCGCTCAGACGTCCTTGCTCAGGTTCGGGCCCGAACCGCCGGTCGCGGACTCGATCGGCGGGGCGTCGGGCAGTGCCGACTTCTCCTCGCCGCGGAAGGTGAACTTGGCGGTCTCACCCTCGCCCTCGACATCGACGACCACGATGTGGCCCGGACGCAGCTCGCTGAAGAGGATCTTCTCCGAGAGGGCGTCCTCGATCTCGCGCTGGATCGTGCGGCGCAGCGGACGGGCGCCGAGCACCGGGTCGTACCCGCGCTTGGCCAGCAGCGACTTGGCCTCGCCGCTGAGCTCGATGCCCATGTCGCGGTCCTTCAGCCGCTCGTCCACCTTGGCGATCATGAGGTCGACGATCTGGATGATGTCTTCCTCGGTCAGCTGGTGGAAGACGACCGTGTCGTCCACACGGTTGAGGAACTCGGGGCGGAAGTGCTGCTTGAGCTCTTCGTTGACCTTGTTCTTCATCCGCTCGTAGCTGGACTTGGTGTCGCCCTGGGCCGCGAAGCCCAGGTTGAAGCCCTTGGAGATGTCCCGGGTGCCGAGGTTGGTCGTCATGATGATGACCGTGTTCTTGAAGTCCACGACCCGGCCCTGGGAGTCGGTCAGGCGACCGTCCTCCAGGATCTGCAGCAGCGAGTTGAAGATGTCCGGGTGGGCCTTCTCGACCTCGTCGAAGAGCACCACGGAGAACGGCTTGCGGCGCACCTTCTCGGTGAGCTGACCGCCCTCTTCGTAGCCGACGTAGCCGGGAGGCGAACCGAACAGCCGCGAGACGGTGTGCTTCTCGCTGAACTCCGACATGTCGAGGGAGATCAGCGCGTCCTCGTCGCCGAACAGGAACTCCGCCAGCGTCTTGGAGAGCTCGGTCTTACCCACACCGGACGGACCGGCGAAGATGAACGAGCCACCCGGACGCTTGGGGTCCTTCAGGCCGGCACGGGTACGGCGGATGGCCTGGGAGAGCGCCTTGATGGCGTCCTTCTGGCCGATGACGCGCTTGTGCAGCTCGTCTTCCATCCGCAGCAGCCGGGAGGACTCCTCCTCGGTGAGCTTGAAGACCGGGATGCCGGTGGCCGTCGCCAGGACCTCGGCGATCAGCTCCTCGTCCACCTCGGCGACGACGTCCATGTCGCCGGCCTTCCACTCCTTCTCCCGCTTCGCCTTCGCGGCCAGGAGCTGCTTCTCCTTGTCGCGCAGGCCCGCGGCCATCTCGAAGTCCTGCGAGTCGATCGCGGACTCCTTCTCCCGGCGCACATCGGCGATCTTCTCGTCGAATTCGCGCAGGTCCGGCGGCGCGGTCATCCGGCGGATCCGCATCCGGGAGCCGGCCTCGTCGATCAGGTCGATCGCCTTGTCCGGCAGGAAGCGGTCGGAGATGTAGCGGTCGGCGAGGGTGGCCGCCGCGACCAGCGCGGAGTCCGTGATGGACACGCGGTGGTGCGCCTCGTAGCGGTCCCGCAGACCCTTGAGGATCTCGATGGTGTGCGGCAGCGACGGCTCCGCGACCTGGATCGGCTGGAAGCGGCGCTCCAGGGCCGCGTCCTTCTCCAGGTGCTTGCGGTACTCGTCGAGCGTGGTGGCACCGATGGTCTGCAGCTCGCCTCGCGCCAGCATGGGCTTGAGGATGCTCGCGGCGTCGATCGCGCCCTCGGCGGCGCCCGCACCCACCAGGGTGTGGAGCTCGTCGATGAACAGGATGATGTCGCCGCGGGTGCGGATCTCCTTGAGCACCTTCTTCAGGCGCTCCTCGAAGTCACCGCGGTAGCGGGAGCCGGCGACCAGGGCACCGAGGTCGAGGGTGTAGAGGTGCTTGTCCTTGAGGGTTTCGGGCACCTCGCCCTTGACGATGGCCTGCGCCAGGCCCTCGACGACCGCCGTCTTGCCGACGCCGGGCTCGCCGATGAGGACCGGGTTGTTCTTGGTACGGCGGGACAGGACCTGCATGACCCGCTCGATTTCCTTCTCGCGCCCGATGACCGGGTCGAGCTTGGTCTCGCGAGCGGCCTGCGTCAGGTTGCGGCCGAACTGGTCCAGGACGAGGGAGGTCGAGGGGGTGCCCTCGGCGGGGCCGCCGGCCGTGGCGGCTTCCTTGCCCTGGTAGCCGGACAGCAGCTGGATGACCTGCTGCCGCACGCGGTTGAGATCGGCGCCCAGCTTCACCAGGACCTGGGCGGCGACGCCCTCGCCCTCGCGGATCAGGCCGAGCAGGATGTGCTCCGTACCGATGTAGTTGTGGCCGAGCTGGAGGGCCTCGCGGAGCGAGAGCTCCAGGACCTTCTTGGCACGGGGGGTGAAGGGGATGTGCCCGGACGGGGCCTGCTGGCCCTGACCGATGATCTCCTCCACCTGCTGGCGGACCGCCTCGAGCGAAATCCCGAGGCTCTCCAGGGCCTTAGCGGCGACACCCTCACCCTCATGGATCAGGCCCAGGAGGATGTGCTCGGTGCCGATGTAGTTGTGGTTGAGCATCCGGGCTTCTTCCTGAGCCAGGACGACAACCCGCCGCGCACGGTCGGTGAACCTCTCGAACATCGTTAATCGCTCCTCAGAGCGGTCAGGCAGTTAGGGGTCGGTCCCCTCCCTGTCCTTCCGCATGCTAGTCCCGCGGGGCGGGACAGCTCATTCCAACTGCCGACACCCGTCCGGATCACCCCCGCTCCGGCGGGGAAATTTACTGCCGAACAGCTGACATCTGCTCCAACTCGATGGTGCGAGACGATGTTCCCGCAGGCCAGGCATATACGCCCTCTGCCACTACGCCCGTGGCGAACGCGCCCTGTACCGACACGCCGTCCGCCGCCGGCCGTCAGCCGGGGAGAAGCGCCTCGGGCGCCGGTCACACCGTCTCTTCCCACTGAGACTGTCTTACCCGCAGGCACGGACACTCCATGCGGCGCGGGGCCCTTCCATCCGCTACGGGCGAACATCCGCACGCCACCGGACGCCCCCTCGCGCCCCCTCGCCCGGGCACGGTGCGTATCCGCACTTCCACCCAGCGTAACTTCCCGGGGTTCCGGGAGTTGCACCGGGCATGGCTCGCGTGCTTCCGCGCCCTCGCGCTCCCCTCGCCCCCCGCGCCTCGGTGCGCCGCCGGTACGAGGAGGAGCTGGGCTGGCCGACCACCGGCACGGAGCCGGTGGAACTGCTGACGGGGCTGCGCTTCGATGTTCTGGAGATGCCGGCCGATGCGGGAAGTGCGGTATTGCGGCGGCTGCCGCTCACCGGCCCCGTGGCGCTCCTGCGGGCCCGATGCGGCGGGAAACAACCGGGTGATCGGCCGAAATTGCTCATGCTCATCGCGGCCGGTGGCGCGGAAGAACTTCCGGGAATCCTGGAATGGCTGGAGTGGGGCACACTCGCAGCGGATCTCACGACCCGGGGGACCGGCGACCGGATGCCCGCGCCGGCGTTCCCGGGCGGCACGGCACCGTCATACGGATTTGGCTCCTGGGAGGCCGCGACTTGGGTGCGGCCTCCCCGGCCCGGGTACGAGGCGGAGAATTCCCTGCCCACCACGGGGTCGGGAGCAGGAATCGGGGACGTCGGGGACGCCCCCGACCTCGTACGGCTCGTGAGCGCGGCTGCGACCGAGTGCCACCGTGCCCGGTTGTGGCGTGCTCGTAATGCCCAATCGGACCGCGAGTGCGGCGATCAGCCGTTGGCCTTCTCGAATGCCTCGCGAATGTCGGCGGGGACGCGGCCACGGTCATTGACGTTGTAGCCGTTCTCCTTGGCCCAGGCGCGGATCTTCGCAGTGTCCTGGCCGCCGCCGGAAGCCGCCGCACGCGACTTGCCACGACCCGAAGAAGCGCGGCCACCGGTACGGCGACCCGCCTTCACGAAGTCGGCAAGCGAGTCGCGCAGCTTCTGCGCGTTGCTGTCGGAGAGGTCGATCTCGTAGGACTTGCCGTCGAGAGCGAACGTCACCGTCTCGTCCGCCTCGCCACCGTTGAGGTCATCGACAAGAAGAACCTGAACCTTCTGTGCCACCGGTTTCCCTTTCATCGAATGCGGATTACGACGGAAAGCAAACCGCTTTTCCGGGAAAAACACAAACCCTTGGGTAGGGTTCACTTGCCCGCAGACCGGGGAACGCATGCTTCCGTAGCCATGAGATAGGGGAGCGATTCGGACATAGAACACTCATCACAGGTGCAGAAGCATCCGACTGTTACCCAGGGTGTTGGGCTTCACTCGTTCGAGACCCAGGAACTCCGCAACGCCCTCGTCATAGGAACGCAGCAGCTCGCTGTAGACATCACCGTCTACCGGAGCTTCGCCGATCTCCACGAAGCCGTGCTTGGTGAAGAAGTCGACTTCGAAGGTGAGACAGAAAATGCGCCGCACTCCGAGCCAGCTCGCAGTGCGCAGCAGCTTGTCCAGCACTTGGTGGCCGACGCCCGATCCCTTCATCCTCGGGTCCACGGCCAGGGTGCGGACCTCCGCGAGGTCTTCCCACATGACGTGGAGCGCTCCGCAGCCCACGACCTCGGCGTCTTCGTCGCGCTCCGCCACCCAGAACTCCTGGATGTCCTCGTAAAGCGTGACGGTGGCTTTGTCGAGCAGGATCCCGTCGCGTGAGTAGGCGTCGATGAGGCGGCGTACGGCCGGTACATCGGCGGTCCTGGCACGGCGGACGGTGAGGCCTTTTGAATGCGGAGGCATGCCGGGACGCTATCGCCCGTTGCCGGTGGCACTCGCCCCGGGTTCATCCCCTTCGGCCGGTCCGGCTTCGCCGGCGCCTTCCGGTGCCGCTTGTGCTCCGGCTTCTTGCGCTCCGGCTTCTTCCGCGGGCGCGGTCCCTTCCGGCTGCGGTGTCTGTTGTGCCGTGCCTTCCGCCGGTGCGTCGACTTGCACCATCCGTACGGCATCCCGCAGGGCATGCCGCTGTTCCGGGGACATCATGCCGAAGAAGGCCACAAGAGCGGCCGCGGGGTTGTCACTGGCGGACCATGCTTCGTTCATCAGTGCGGCCGCGTAGGCGGCGCGAGTGGAGACCGCCTCATATCGATAGGCGCGGCCTTCGGCTTCGCGGCGCACCCAGCCCTTCTGGTGGAGGTTGTCCAATACGGTCATGACCGTGGTGTAGGCGATCGACCGTTCCTTCTGCAGATCTTCCAGGACTTCTCGAACGGTGACCGGGCGGTTCCACTCCCAGACCCGCGTCATGACCGCGTCTTCCAGATCTCCCAAGCGTCTCGGCACACAAGAACAATAGTGGGAGATGTCGCGAATGCCCGTTGATCTTGTTGCGTTTGGACCGGAAAAGGGGGCACGGCCCGGGAGAATCCCTCCCGGGCCGTGCGGTGTGTGCGGGCCGCCGAACGGGCGGCGGGCGGCTCAGGCGCCGTGCGCCGTGGGCTCCTGGCCGGCGGACTCGGCGCGGGCCAGCGCGGCGTCCGCGGCGGCGTCCTCCTTGGCCTTGTTCGCCCCGCCCTGGCTCTTGACGATCGTCACGATCAGGGCGGTGAAGGCCACGGCCATCACTACGGGCGGGAGCAGCGCTGCGACGTAATCCATGGCTTTCGGCCTCCTTTGGGGCGGGGAGTCCAGAGTACGCAGCCCTCAGGCGGTGCGGCTCTCGGGGGGCCGGGCGGGCCTGCGGCGGGGCGGGAACACTTCGCCCGGCGTGGGGATCGGCCGGTCCCGCCGCGGAGTCTTCGGCCGCGGCGACGGCGCGGGCTCCGGTTTGCGCTCCGGCTCGGGCTCCCGCTCGGGCTCCGGCTCCGGCTCCCGCCCGCCGCGCACTGCCGACCGGCCGCCCGGCAGTGCGCGGAGCCGGGTCCGCACGGACCGTTCGGCCAGTTGCTCGCAGTGCCGCAGGAGGGCGCCGCGGCGTTCGCGCTCGGCCGGGCCGGCGGGCCGTGCCCGCAGCGAGCGCAGGGCGGCGAGGTCGTCGGGACCGGGGACATGGCCGGCTGCCAGCGCCTCGGTCAGCTGCGCGAGGTAGCCGGCGGCCGAGCCGGGCAGGGCTTCGCGGTACCGGGCGAGGTCGGCGAGCAGGAAGGCACGCAGCCGGCCGCCTTCGCGGACCGCCTCGTCGACCGCCTCGGCCAGCCGGAGATATTCCTGGATGTCCTGTGACCACTCGGGGCCGAGGGCGCCGAGCGGAGCGGGGTGGGACGTCGTCTGCAGGGCATGGGCGAGGGCGCGACGGAGCACACGCAACTCATCGGCGCTGAACGCCATGCCGCCGCGGGTTCCGTTTGGCATTGGCATGTGGCGACTTTACGACCGTTTTCGACAAAAGCCGCTTAATTCGTGAACGGTGGCGCGGCAGCGAGCCGCACCACCGCGCACCCGGCGCCGGGAGGGGTTGCGCGGACCCGGCAGGCAGGTCCGCATCCGCGCCGGGCGCGTCCACGACCGGGCCGGGCGCACCCACGACCGGGCCGGCCGCGGCTACGACCGGGCGATGTTCCGCTCGTAGACCAGCCGCAGGCCGATGAGGGTGAGCCACGGCTCGTGCGCGTCGATCACCGACGACTCGCCGAGCACCATCGGCGCCAGCCCGCCGGTGGCGATCACGGTCACCTCGTCCGGGTCCTCCGCCAGCTCGCGCGCCATCCGCTGCACCACACCGTCGACCTGGCCCGTGAAGCCGTAGAGGATGCCGGACTGCATGGCCTCCACGGTGTTCTTGCCGATGACGCTGCGCGGCCGGGCGAGTTCGATCTTGCGGAGCTGGGCGCCCTTGACGCCCAGCGCGTCCACGGAGATCTCGATGCCCGGGGCGATCACGCCGCCGACGTACTCGCCGCGCGCGCTGACCGCGTCGAAGGTGGTGGCCGTGCCGAAGTCGACGACCACCGCCGGGCCGCCGTAGAGCTCGACGGCCGCCAGGGCGTTGATGATCCGGTCGGCGCCGACCTCCTTCGGGTTGTCCATCAGGATCGGCACGCCCGTCTTGACGCCCGGCTCCACCAGGACGGCGGGTACGTCGCCGTAGTAGCGGCGGGTCACCTCGCGCAGCTCGTGCAGCACGGAGGGGACCGTGGAGCAGATCGAGATGCCCTCGATGCCGTCACCCAGGTCGTCGCCGAGCAGCGGGTGCATGCCCATCAGGCCCTGGAGAAGGACGGCGAGCTCGTCAGCGGTGCGCCGGGCGTCGGTGGAGATCCGCCAGTGCTCGACGATCTCCTCGCCGTCGAAGAGGCCGAGGACCGTGTGGGTGTTGCCTACGTCGATGGTCAGGAGCATGCTCCGCACCGCCTCCGGTTCACGTCATGCACGAAGGGCTCGCCCGGGGTGGCGGGTGGGGCGACGGGTGGGCGGGTGTTTCCTACGTCGATGGTCAGGAGCATGGCCGTCAGCTGCTCTCACGCGCGTCGTCGTCCGCGTCCTTGCCACCCTGCCCGTCGTCCTCGCGCAGGTCGAGGCCGATGTCGAGGATCGGGGAGGAGTGCGTGAGCGCACCCACCGCGAGGTAGTCGACGCCGGTCTCGGCATAGGTGCGGGCGTTGCCCAGGGTCAGCCGGCCCGACGACTCCAGCATGGCGCGCCCGGCCACCAGCTCCACGGCCGCGCGGGTCTGCTCCGGGGTGAAGTTGTCCAGCAGGATCAGATCGGCGCCCTCGGCGAGGATCGGCGGGATCTGGTCGATCCGGTCGACCTCCACCTCGATCGGCACCCCGGGGAACTCGGCCCGTACGGCCGTGAACGCCGCGGCGACGCCGCCCGCCGCGACCACGTGGTTGTCCTTGATCAGCGCCGCGTCCGACAGGGACATCCGGTGGTTGACGCCGCCGCCGCAGCGCACCGCGAACTTCTCCAGGGCGCGCAGCCCCGGCGTCGTCTTACGGGTGTCGCGGACCTTGGTCTTCGTCCCGTCGAGCGCGTCGGCCCAGGCCCGGGTGGCGGTCGCGATGCCCGACAGGCGGCACAGGATGTTCAGCGCGCTGCGCTCGGCGGTGAGCAGGTCGCGGGTGCGGGTGGTGACGCTCAGCAGCGGGGTGCCGGCCGCGACCCGGTCGCCGTCCTCGACGTGCCGCTCGACCGCGAACTCGTCGGTGCACACGATGGACAGCACCGCCTCGGCGATCCGCAGCCCGGCGACCGTGCCGGCCTCACGGGCCGTGAAGTCGCCGGTGGCGACCGCGCCCTCGGGGACGGTGGCCACGGTCGTGACGTCCACGCCCTGGTCGAGGTCCTCCTCGACGGCGAGGTGCGCGATGTCCTCGACCTGTACGGGGTCGAGCCCGGCGGCCACCAGGAGGGCGGCCAGGTCGGGGTCGAGGCCGCAGGTCAGCGGGTCGAGCTCGTACGCGCCCTCGTCGCCGCCGCAGCCGCAGGCGTCACCGCAGCCGCCGGCCGAGGCGCCGCCGTTGGGCCCGCCGATCTGGAGGAGGGGGAGGTCGTCGCGGGTGCTGCTCACGGGCTGGGCTCCGTCTTCGTGGAAAGTCATCGGTGAGTCGGCGGGATCGGTGGATCGGCGGAATCAGTGGGATCGATGGTTCGGTGGATCGGTGGTCAGGAGGCCGTGGTCGGCGGGAAAGCGGCGGTCTCCGTCGTATGGAGGGTCAGCGCGCGGTCCGCGTCCAGGGTGATGCGGAAGTGCCGGCGCCAGGAGGCATCGTCCCGGTCCGGGTGGTCCTCGCGCCAATGGCAGCCGCGGGTCTCCGTACGGCGCTGTGCCGCGGCGACCAGCACCCGGGCGACGCACAGGAGGTTGGTGGCCTCCCAGGCCTCCACGCCGGGCTCGGGGGACTTGTGGGTGGTGCCGGCGCTCGCCTCCGTCGCCTCGCGGTGGAGGCGGTCCAGTTCGGCGGCGGCGTGGGCGAGGCTCCCGGCGCTGCGCAGCACGCCGGCGCCGGCGGTCATGATCCGCTGCACGGCGGTGCGGGTTTCGGGGGCGAGGAGCGGGAGGGTGGTGCGCGGCGCGGACGCCGGGGCGGGGTCCGCGGCGGGCGCCGGGGTGAGCGCCGGATCGGGGTGCGTGGCGGACGCCGGCGCGGGGCCTTCGGCGATGTCGGCGGCGATCCGCTCCGCGAAGACCAGGCCCTCCAGGAGGGAGTTGGAGGCGAGCCGGTTGGCGCCGTGGACGCCGGTGCAGGCGACCTCGCCGCAGGCGTAGAGACCCGGGACCGTGGTGCGTCCGCGCAGGTCGGTGCGTACGCCGCCGGAGGCGTAGTGGGCGGCCGGGGCGACCGGTATCGGCTCGGTGACCGGGTCGATGCCGTGGCTGCGGCAGGCGGCGAGGATGGTCGGGAAACGCGTCTCCCACATCTGCGCGCCGAAGTGCCGGCCGTCCAGATACATGTGCTCGACGCCCTGTTCGTGCGCCCGTCGCATGATCGCCTTGGCGACGATGTCGCGCGGCGCCAGCTCGGCGAGTTCATGCTGCCCGACCATGAAGCGGGTGCCGTCGGCGTCGACGAGGTGTGCGCCCTCGCCCCGTACGGCCTCGGAGATCAGCGGCTGCTGGCCTTCCGCGTCCGGCCCCAAATACAGGGGGGTGGGGTGGAATTGGACGAATTCCAGGTCGGAGACCTCCGCGCCGGCGCGCAGCGCCAGAGCCACCCCGTCACCGGTGGAGACCGCCGGGTTGGTGGTCGCGGAGAAGACCTGTCCCATGCCCCCGGTGGCGAGCACCACCGCCGGGGCGCGTACGGCGCCGACGCCGTCGTGCTGGCCCTCCCCCATGACGTGCAGGGTGACGCCGGACGTGTGGCCGTCGGCGTCCGTGAGCAGGTCGAGGACGAGTGCGTTCTCGATGGTGCGCAGCCCGGCGGCGCGGACCGCCCCGACGAGCGCGCGGGAGATCTCGGCCCCGGTGGCGTCACCGCCGGCGTGCGCGATACGGCGGCGGTGGTGGCCGCCTTCGCGGGTGAGCGCTATCTCGTCGCTGTCCGGCGCGGTGTCGAAGCGGGCGCCGGTGCGGATCAGCCGGTGGACGGCGTCCGGGCCCTCGGTGACCAGGGTCCGTACGGCCGCCTCGTCGCACAGTCCGGCGCCTGCCACGAGGGTGTCGGCCAGATGCTGCTCGGGGGTGTCGCCGTCGCCCAGAGCCGCCGCGATACCGCCCTGCGCCCAGCGCGTGGAGCCGTCGTCCAGGCGGGCCTTGGTGACGACGACGGTACGGCGGCCGGCCGCGGCACAGCGCAGCGCGGCGGTCAGCCCCGCCACTCCCGAGCCCACGACCACGACGTCCGCTTCGATGGACCAGCCGGGGGCGGGGGCCTTCAGGCGTATGCCGGTGCCTGATACGGGGCCGGGCCCTGCTCCGCTGTCGGGGCCGGTGCCAGTTCCGGTACCTGTTCCGGTGGCGGTCATCGGGTCGCTCCGAGGGGGCCTTGGGGGGTGGTGGGGGGTGCGGCGGGTGTAACGGGTGCGGCGGAAGTGGCCGCGTCCGTGGTGGCGCCGTCGTGCCTGGTGGCGTCACTACGGTGGGCGGCCGTTGCCTCCGGGCGTCCGGCTCCGAAGACGAGACGGATGTTGTCGATGAGCCGCGTGCTGCCGACCTTGGCGGCGACCGCGAGGATGGCCTCGCCCTCGTAGGCATCGGGGACCTCGGTGAAATCGGACGGGTCGACCAGAGCCAGGTAGTCCAGTGTGAGCGGCGGGTCGAGCCGGGCGGCGTCTTCCAGCACCGCGCGGGCCGCGGCTCGCGCCACGGAGGGGCCGTGCAGGGGGCCTGCGGCGGCGTAGGCGACGGCGTGCGCGTCGGCGGCTGCCCGGTCCTCGCCGAGGGCGGCAAGGGCGGCAGAACGGCGCTGGGCCGCGTGGCCCACGGAGGCGGCGCGGACCCGCAGCACCTCCTCGGCGGCGAGCCGGTCGCGGGCCGCGAACAGCGCCGCCGACAGCGCGAGCGCGGTGCTCCGCTCCGGGGCCGAGAGGTAGCGGTTGCGGCTGGAGAGGGCGAGGCCGTCCTCCTCGCGCACCGTGGGGACGCCGACGATCTCGACGGGGAAGTTGAGGTCGGCGGCCATCCGGGTGATGACCGCGAGCTGCTGGGCGTCCTTCTGGCCGTAGAAGGCGAGGTCCGGCGCGGTCAGGTGCAGCAGCTTGGCGACCACGGTCAGTACGCCGTCGAAGTGGCCCGGGCGGCTGGCGCCCTCCAGGAGGGTGCCCATGGGGCCCGCGGCGATCCGGACCTGCGGTTCTCCGCCGGGGTAGACCTCGTCGACGGACGGGGCGAAGACCGCGTCCGCGCCGGCCGCTGCGGCCAGCTCGACATCCGCGTCGAGGGTGCGCGGATAGCGGTCCAGGTCCTCCCCGGCGCCGAACTGCAGCGGGTTGACGAAGACCGTGACGACGACCTGGCCGCGGGGGCCGACCCGGCGACGGGCGGCGCGGATCAAGGTGGCGTGGCCCTCGTGCAGCGCGCCCATGGTCATGACGACGGCGCGCGCGCCGGCGCGGCGGGGCACGTCACGCAGGGCGGCGGCGGTGTGGACGAGGTGAACGGGGTGGCCTGCGTCCACGGGCGAGGCAGGGTGGCCGGCGTCGGCGGGCGAGGCGGAGTGGGCGGCGTCGGCGGGCGAGGCGGAGTGGGCGGCGTCGGCGGCGCGGGCCCGGCCCCCGTCCATGGGCTGCTCCGGATCCGGAATCTGCGGCGCGGCGGTCATCGGTCGCCTCCCTCGGGGCCGTGGTCGGGGGCGTCAGGGCCTTGGGCGAGCACATCGAGGAGGTCCGCGGCCAGTTCCGGCTTCAGCAGGCCGTGGTCCAGGGCCCGGTCCGCGGTCGTACGGGCCATGGCGACGTACCCGGCAACGCTCTGCGGCGCATGCCGGCGCAGCTCCGCGATATGGGCGGCCACCGTGCCGGCGTCCCCCCGGGCGACCGGGCCGGTCAGCGCCGCGTCACCGGAGCGCAGCGCATTGTCCAGGGCGGCGCCGAGCAGGGGTCCCAGCATCCGGTCCGGGGCCTGCACCCCCGCGTCGTGCAGCAGCTCCATCGACTGGGCCACCAGCGTGACCAGGTGGTTCGCGCCGATGGCGAGCGCCGCGTGGTAGAGCGGACGCGCCGATTCCGTGATCCACTCGGGCTCCCCGCCCATCTCGATCACCAGCGCCTCGGCGGCCATCCGCAGCTCGTCGGGCGAGGTCACCCCGAACGAGCAGCCGGCCAGCCGCTGGACGTCCACGGTGGTGCCGGTGAACGTCATGGCCGGATGCAGGGCGAGGGGCAGGGCGCCGGCGCGGGTGGCCGGGTCCAGCACCGCGGTTCCGTACCGGCCCGAGGTGTGCACCAGCAGCTGGCCGGGCCGTACGGCCCCGGTCTCGGCGAGGCCGCTCACCAGGTCGGCCAGGGCGTCGTCGGGGACGGTCAGCAGCACGAGGTCGGCGCGGGCCAGCACCTCGGCCGGGGTGACCAGCGGGACGTCGGGCAGCAGCTCGGCGGCGCGCCGTACGGAGGCGTCGGAGACGCCCGACACGGCAACCGGACGATGCCCTGCGAGCTGCAGCGCAGCGGCGAGGGCGGGCCCGACACGGCCCGCGCCGACGACTCCGACGGTCAGCCGGGCGGGGCGGTCCTGGGCCTCGGTGGGTGGCATTGCATTCACGCGGCGACGGCCTTCCGTTCCAGTCCGCGGGGGGTACCGGACGATTCCTCGCCATGCTACGCGAGTGTTTCCGGCGGCCTTCAGAGCTGTACGGAAGGTGAGACCGGGGTCTCTCACGAGGTTATCCACAGGGGTCGCGGCTTCGCGCGGCTCTGAGCGATGCTCGGTGCAGTGCTCGCGCGAAGGAGTGGCCAAGGCGTGGCGGAGGCATGGCCACGGGCGGCCGCGGGCCGGAAGAGAAACAGCAGCCAGGGGGGCGTATGGAACACACGAGGCACAAGAAGGAAGCGGGCGCGGGCGGCACGAGCGCGGACAGCGCAGGCTCAGGCATCACGAACCCAGGCACCTCAGTCCCAGGCGTCACGAGCGACGCTCCCGGCGAGGAGGAGACCGCAGCGGCCGGGCTCGCGCGGAGGCTGGCCGCCTTCCGCGGCGCGGAGCGGATGCTGACGGGAAACGCGTTCCTGGAGACGGTCCGCGAGCGGCTGGACCGCCTGGTGGCCGAAGCTCCGGCCGGCTACGACCTGGACAGCCGGCCCGATTTCTACGGCGACGAGGACAGCATCGTCGGCGAGCTGGAACGCCGGACCGCCGACGCCCTGGGTACCGAGGCCGCCGCCTTCTTCCCGAGCGGCACGATGGCCCAGCAGGTGGCGCTGCGCTGCTGGGCGGGGCGTACGGGCAACGCCACGGTCGCCGGACATCCTCTGTCGCATCTGGAGATGCATGAGCGCGACGCCTATGCGGTGGTCAGCGGGCTGCGCATGGTGCATCCGACGGACGCGCCGCGGCTGCCGGCCGCCGCGGAGGTGGCCAGTCTGGCGGAGCCCTTCGGGGCCCTTGCGCTCGAACTCCCGCTCCGCGATGCCGGATTCGTCCTGCCGTCGTGGGACGAGCTGACCGCGGTGGTGGCGGCGGCCCGGGAGCGGGATGCGGTGGTGCACTTCGACGGCGCGCGACTGTGGGAGTGCGGCCCGCACTTCGGCCGTACGCTCCCGGAGATCGCGGCCCTCGCGGACAGCGTGTATGTCTCCTTCTACAAGACGCTGGGCGGGATATCGGGCGCCGCGCTCGCGGGCAGCGAGGACTTCATCGAGGAGGCACGGACCTGGCGGCACCGGTACGGCGGCCGGCTCTTCCAGCAGTGGCCGGCCGCGCTGGCCGCCCTGACCGGCCTGGAGCGTGAGCTGCCGCGCCTGCCCCAGTACGTGGCCCAGGCAAAGGTCGTGGCCCGCGCGCTGGGCGAGGGCCTGGACGGGGCAGGTGTCCCGTGGTTCAGGGTGCACCCAAAGGTGCCGCACACCCATCAGTTCCAGGTATGGCTGCCGCACCCGCCCGCGCTGCTCGACGAGGCCGTCGTACGCCAGGCGGAGAAGACCGGGACGGCGCTGTTCCAGAGGTGGTTCGAGCCGGCCCCGGGCGGACCGCCCGGGGTGGCGCTGACCGAGGTGACCGTTGCCGCCTCCGCCCTGGGCTGGACGGCAGGTGAGGTGCGGGCGGCCGTCAGGGAGTTCGTGGGGTTCGTGGGCCGGGTCGGGGGGTGAGGCGGCGCAGCCAGGCCGTGAGGCCCGGCAGCCCGCCCCGCCGGACGCGTCCTCGAAGGCGGCTGCCGGGGGCCGTGACGACGGCCTGGAAGCGGCGCCACTGCTGGATCTCGCGCGCGGTGCGGGCGGTGTGGGTGTCCGGGGCGGGTGGGGCTGCTTCACCTCGCCGGGCGGCCCGGTAGGTGTCGAGGAGGTGCTGCTGAGCGGCGTTCATGTCCTTCACTGTGGGGCGGTTCCATAGCCGGTGGCCCGTCGATTGACGGGAGCCGTCAATCGACGTCCGTGCAGGTGGTGGCCTCGCGCATGATGGGCGCATGGCCAACGTCATCGACATCACCGGGCTGCCGCCGGAGCGCGTCGTCTTCTCCCCCTCGCCGCTGGCGGAGCTGGGCGCCGCGCTGCATGCGCTCTCCGAGCCGGGCCACCACCCCGGGCTGCACGGCTGGGTCACCGCCACCAACGCGGCGCTGAAGACCGACCTGGCCGACCGGCTGTGCGAGGCGGACTTCCTGTGGCGGTCCTCCCGTGCCGACATCCTGCTGCCGGCCCGTCCCGGGGCGACCCTGGCCGCGGAGCTGGACGAGCTGGACACGATCGACGACGAGCGGTTCGTGGCCGCCGCGTTCGAGATCACCTGCTCGGCGAGCTACACCTCCCGCACGCCCTCGCCCCTCGTCGATGCGGGCGAGCGGGCGCGGGTACGGGAGATGGCCGCCGCGCGCGGTCCGCGGCAGGCGGCCTTCACCGACCGGATGCTCACCGACCCCGACGGCCTGCGGGTATGGCTGCGCCGCCTGTTCGAGGACTGCGAGGAGGCGTTCTTCGGGGACATCTGGCGGCGGGTGGGCATCCAGCTGGCGGCGGATGCCCGGCACAAGACCGAACTGCTGCGCCACAAGGGCCTGGCCGAGACGCTGTCCGCGACGTCGAAGGCGCTGTCCCTGGAGAGTGCGCAGGACGGCAGCGGCGGTACCCGCATCCTGGTGGACAAGCTGGCCCGGGGGCGTACGACGGCCTTCGCCAGGCCCGAGGATCCGGGCGTCACCTTCCTGCCGACGTCGTTCGGCTGGCCGCATCTGGTGTTCGGCCACGCCCCGGGCTGGCGGCCCGTGCTCCAGTACCCGGTCGCCGACCGGGAGTTGCCGGCGCCGGCCGCGCTGGAACTCGTCCAGCAGCGGCTGGAGGCGCTGGCCCACCCGATGCGGATGCAACTGTGCCGGACGCTGTCACGGGGGCCGCATACGACGGGAGAGCTGGCGCACGCGTTCGGGATCACCTCGCCGGAGGTCTCGCGGCATATCGCCACCCTGAAGAAGGCCGGGCTGATCCAGACGCGGCGTCGCGGGCGTTATGTGCTGCACCAGCTGGACCTCCAGTTGGTGGCCCGGCTGGGCAGCGACTTCCTTGAAGGCGTGCTGCGTTGACGGCGGCCCGGCCGGCGGAGGGCAGCGCCCGCTGCGGCCCCTGCGACGCTCCCGCGCCGCACGCTCCCGCGCCGCACGCTCCCGCCACGCTTCCCCGCCGCGCGCTCCTGCTACGCCCCCGCTCCCCCCGCCCGCACCAGCCCCGTCTCATAGGCGAGTACCACCGCCTGGACCCGGTCCCGCAGGCCCAGCTTGGCGAGGATGCGGCCCACATGGGTTTTGACGGTGGCCTCCGAGAGCACCAGCCGTGCCGCGATCTCGCCGTTGGACAGGCCCTGGGCGACCAGCATCAGCACCTCCCGCTCGCGGTCCGTCAGCCGCTCCAGCTCGGGCCGGGCCGACTCGGCGGAGGTGGCGGGCAGCATGGGGGTGAAGCGGTCGAGGAGCCGGCGGGTGGTGGACGGGGCGACGACCGCGTCGCCGCTCTCCACCGCCCGGATCGCGGCGAGCAGATCACCGGGCGGAACGTCCTTGAGCATAAAGCCGCTGGCCCCGGCCTTCAGCGCGGAGAAGGCGTATTCGTCGAGGTCGAAGGTGGTCAGGATGAGGACCTTCGGAGCCTCCTCCTTCTGCCCGCCCTCGCAGATCCGGCGGGTGGCCTCCACGCCGTCCAGGTGCGGCATCCGTACGTCCATGAGGATCACGTCGACCTGGGTGGCGCGCAGCACCTCCAGGGCTTCCACGCCGTTTCCCGCCTCCGCGACGACCTCCATGTCGGGCTGTGCGGCCAGCACCATCCGGAAACCGGTGCGCAGCAGCACCTGGTCGTCGACGAGCATCACACGGATGGTCATGGGCAGGGGGTCCTTTCGTGCAGGAGTGGGGCAGAGCGTACGGGGTGAAGTGCGGCGGGCCGGATGCCCGGGTGAGCGTCGCCGGGCCGGCTGGCCGCGGCAACCGGCCCGGTCATCCCGCTCACCGCACCGGTTTGAGCGGCAGGACGGCGCTGACTCGGAAGCCGCCCCCCGGCCGCGGTCCGGCAGCCAGGGTGCCGCCGACCATGCCGACCCGCTCGCGCATCCCGATCAGGCCGTGGCCGAGGCCGTCCGCCCCGCCCTCTTCGTAGAGCTCGCGCTGTGCGCCCCGTCCGTCGTCCTCGATGAGCAGATCGAGATCGTCGTCCTGGTAGGAGAGGCGGACGGTCGCGCCGACGGAGGGGCCGCCGTGTTTGCGGGTGTTGGTGAGCGCTTCCTGGACGATGCGGTAGGCGGTGAGTTCGACGCTGCTGGGCAGCTCCCGCGGCTCGCCCTCGACCTGGAAGTCGACCGGCAGCCCCGCGCCGCGGACCTGCTCCATGAGATCGCTGAGCTGGTCCACGCCCGGCTGGGGGACGTATTCGCCGCTCTCGGGCTGTTCGCCGGTGCGCAGGACACCCAGCAGCCGGCGCATCTCGGCCAGCGCCTGGCGCCCGGTGCCGGAGATCGTCTCGAGGGCCTGCCGGGTCTGCTCGGGCGCGGCATCGAGGACGTATGCGGCGCCGTCGGCCTGGACGACCATCACCGAGACGTTGTGGGCGACGACATCGTGGAGTTCCCGGGCGATACGGGCGCGCTCGGCCGCGACCGCGATCCGGGACTGTGCCTCGCGCTCCTTCTCCAGCCGGGCGGCCTTCTCCTCCAGTTGCGCCCAGTAGGCGCGGCGGGTGCGCATGGAGTCGCCGAGCACCCAGGCCAGGACGAAGGGCACGGTGAACAGCACGGTGCCGAACAGCTTCTGTCCTATCGTCCGCCCGCCGAAGGCGTCATCGAAGCGAATGGTGGAGAGGGCGGGACCGACGAGTGCGCCGACGAGGGCGCAGCGGGAGGCCCAGCGGGGAACGGCGGGTGCCGACGCCACGGTGTAGGCGATCACGAACATCGCGAAGTCGCCGGGAAGGAACTGGACAGCGGTGATCAGTTGGCCGCCGCCGATGGCCGCCGTCAGCAGCAGCATTTTCACCGGGGCCTTGCGGCGCAGCGCGATGACGAGGCACAGGCCGGCCGAGAAGACCGCGCCGAAGATCTGCTGGCTACCGGACTCGGTCATTGCCGACAGGCCGCTGACCCCGAGCAGGAGGACGGCCCAGAAGGTGTCCACTCCCGTCGGGTGCCTGCGGAGGAAGTCATAGAGGCGCTGCACGTAACCCAGCGTAGGCACCACGCATACGTGTACGAGTCAACCGGAGGAGCGATCCTGCGCGCCGGGCCTACTCCCCAAGGTGGAGGCTCCATGCGCCGAATGTGTGGGAAGGGGGGACGGCCCGTGTACCACCCCGTCCGCGCGGGGCGCCGCCCGCCCGTACCGTGGGCCGGGTGACGAACGAGTGGTGCGGGTGGCGCGAGGCCACGGAACGGGCGCTGTACGGCCCCGGTGACGGCTTCTACACGCGCCCCGGGGGCCCCGGTCCGGCCGGCCATTTCCGTACCTCCGTGCACGCCTCCCCCCTGTACGCCGAAGCCGTCGCCACCCTCCTGTGCCGGGTGGACACCGCGCTGGGCCGTCCGGACGAGCTGGCGCTGGTCGATGTGGGCGCGGGGCGCGGCGAGCTGCTGACCGGTGTGCTGGCCGCGCTGCCCGACGAGGTGGCCGCGCGGCTGCGCCCGTGCGCGGTCGAGCGCGCCGCGCGCCCCCGGGGCCTCGATCCGCGGATCGCCTGGCGCAGCGAGCTGCCGGCCCCGGGCTCGGTCACCGGCCTGCTGTTCGCGAACGAATGGCTCGACAATGTGCCGGTGGATGTCGTCGAGACGGACGCGGACGGGGTGCCGCGCCGGGTTCTCGTACGCGCCGACGGCACGGAGCGGCTGGGCGATCCTGTGGACGGCGCGGACGCACAGTGGCTGGGCCGGTGGTGGGCGCTCCCGCCCGCGGGCGGCGCCGGGAGCGCCCCGGATGCCGCCTCCCCGGGGCTGCGTGCCGAGATCGGCCGGCCCCGGGACGAGGCCTGGGCGCAGGCCGTCCGTACGCTGCGCGCCGGGCTCGCGGTCGCCGTCGACTATGCGCACGAGCGGGACGACCGGCCGCTCTTCGGCACGCTCACCGGCTTCCGCGACGGCCGCGAAGTGGCGCCCGTACCGGACGGGAGCTGCGACATCACGGCGCATGTGGCGCTGGACGCCTGCGCCGGCCCGTCGGCGCAGCGGCTCACCCAGCGCGCGGCGCTGCGCGCCCTGGGGGTGGACGGCCGCCGTCCGCCGCTGGCCATGGCCGCCACCGACCCCGCCGGCTACGTACGGGCCCTGAGCGCGGCCGGGGACGCGGCGGAGCTGACCGATCCGGCGGGCCTCGGCGGCTTCGGCTGGCTCCTGGAGCCGGTGGGCGGGGCGTGCGCGGGCCTGCTCGGGCCGGCGGACGCCGCCTGAGGGCCAGGGCGGCTCCCGCGCCGGGGTGCTGCAAGACTGTTCCCATGACGGAGACGACGGTCGGCATCGGCGGCGCGGCGGAGAGCACCGACATGGTGCTGAACATCGGCCCGCAGCATCCCTCGACGCACGGCGTGCTGCGGCTGCGCCTCGTCCTGGACGGCGAGCGCATCCAGCACGCCGAGCCGGTGATCGGCTATATGCACCGCGGCGCCGAAAAGCTCTTCGAGGCACGCGACTACCGCCAGATCATCATGCTCGCCAACCGGCACGACTGGCTGTCGGCGTTCTCCAACGAGCTGGGCGTGGTGCTGGCCGTCGAGCGGATGCTCGGCATGGAGGTGCCGGAGCGCGCCGTATGGCTGCGGACGCTGCTCGCCGAGCTGAACCGGGTGCTGAACCACCTGATGTTCCTGGGCTCGTACCCCCTGGAGCTCGGCGGGATCACCCCCGTCTTCCACGCCTTCCGCGAGCGGGAAGAGCTCCAGTCCGTGATGGAGGAGATCTCCGGCGGCCGGATGCACTACATGTTCAACCGCGTCGGCGGCCTCAAGGAGGACCTGCCGGCGGGCTGGCTCGGCCGGGCGCGGCACGCCGTCGCCGAGGTGCGCTCCCGGATGGACGTCTTCGACAACCTGGTCCTGGGCAACGAGATCTTCCGCGGCCGGACCCGCGGGGTCGGGGTGCTCGCGCCGGAGACGGTGCACGGCTACGGCGTCTCCGGGCCGATCGCGCGGGCGTCCGGTGTGGACTTCGACCTGCGGCGCGACGAGCCGTATCTGGCGTACGGGGAGCTGCAGTCCACGCTCAAGGTGGTCACCCGCGAGGAGGGCGACTGCCTGGCCCGCTTCGAATGCCTGCTGGAGCAGAGCCACAACGCGCTCGATCTCGCCGATGCCTGCATGGACCGGATCGCACAGCTGCCGCCCGGGCCGGTCAATCAGCGGCTGCCGAAGGTGCTGAAGGCCCCCGAGGGCGCGACGTACGCCTGGACCGAGAACCCCCTCGGCATCAACGGCTACTACCTCGTCTCCAAGGGCGACAAGACCCCCTACCGCCTCAAGCTGCGCTCGGCGTCGTTCAACAACATCCAGGCGCTGGTGGAGCTGCTGCCGGGCACGCTGGTCGCCGACATGGTCGCCATTCTCGGCTCGTTCTTCTTCGTCGTCGGGGACATCGACAAGTAGCCGGGACGGTCGCCTGGCCGCCCTGCTCGTCACGGCCGCCTCGGCCTGCCGAAAGCCGCCCGGCCCCGGAGCCGGTGAACGCTCCGGGGCCGGGCGGCCGTCAGCGCGGGGTCAGGAGATGGCGCTGCGCAGGGCGCCGAACTCGAACTGCTCGGTCTCGTCGTGCGCGGTCAGGTCGATGACTTCGCCGGTGCCCGCGGTCGTGGCGCCGTCGGTCCGCTCGTCCGGGCGCTCGCCGTCCGCCTGCTGCTCGTCGCGGGGCTGCCCCTCGCGGGCGTTCCCGTCACGGGAGTGTTCGCCGTCCGCCGCGTCGTCCGCCGTGGACGGCTGCGGACGCGCGTCCGTGCGGGCCGCGCGGGCCGTACGCGCCCGTGCACGGGCCGACTGTTCGGCAAGCGCCTCGTCGCCGACGACATCCGCCAGGTCGTCCTCCAGCGGCCTGTTCAGCTCCCGGGAGCCGGCAGCGGTCGCGTTGCCGAAGAAGTCGAAGCCGCCCTGTGCGCGGGAGGTGGCGGGGCGGGGCGGGGCGAGGGCGGTGGCGGTGGCCGGGACCGGGCGGAGCGCGGGTCCGGAGGCGGCGGCCGTACGGGCTGGTGCGTCGCCCGTGCGCTGTGCGGTGGCCGCCGACGGGTTCCCCCGGCCGTTCTCACCGTCCTGGCCCTCCCCGGCATCGCGGGCCGCGGGCGGCCCGGACGGGGTGGTCCCTTCGGCCCCGGAACCGGCGCCGTCCCGTGCCAGGCGTGCGGCCTTCTGGGCGGTGCGCTGCCGGGCGGCGTTGCGGGCCAGCTGACGCAGGGCCCGGTCGGCCTGGGCGAAGGTCGCGGTGGCCCGGGCCGGGGATGCGGCCGGAGCCTGGCCGTCGCCGTTCGCGGTGGGGTCGCGCCGGACCGGGACCGAAGCCGTCGAGGACTTCCCTGCGCGGACGAAGTCGAGCGCGCGGGGCAGAGCGGCGGCGGCCGGCAGCGCCTTGGCCGGGGCGGCGGCCTCGATGGCGAGCAGCCGGCGGCCCTCCAGGGCGCTGGCCCGCTCGGTCTCGGCGGTGGCGTAACGGCGCAGCAGGGCGGCGTGTTCGCTGCGCAGCCGGGCCAACTCGGCGCGCTTGGCACGGAGTTTGGCTTCCATGGCGGCGCGGCGCTCGCGGGATTCCTCCAGATCCGTTTCGAGCTCGGCTATCCGCTCCTCGGTGCGCCACTCGTCGCGCACCCGGGCGCGGTCCAGTTCGGCGACCCGTCGGCCGGCCGCACGGTCCCAGGTCCGCAGAAGGACGGCGCCGGTGAGGGCGGCGGCCGCCGCGCCCGCGGCGAGCACCCGTTGCACCAGATCGTCGCCGGTAAACCACGCGCCCGCGGCGCAGGCTATCGACGCACCGGCGACCGTCGCGGGAGGAAGCAGCCGGTGGAGGGGTGGTGATTGGCGGTGGCGTCCTCGTGGCATGGCCAGAAACTTACCGTGCGTGCGGGATCTATGGGGCCTCACACACCAATCCGTTTCCCGCTGGTTACTTCGTGACCAGTCCCCCGGACTCCGCACAAGCCCGTGCGACATCCGCGGGGTTGAGCCGTTCGGCATCGACGGTGCGATTCGAGGTGATCGGGAAGAAACACCCGCCGGAGGCGACGGGCTTCGCCTTGGTGCCGTTCTTCTTCGCCTCGGGGAATTCGGCGAGGGGTGGAGGCGCATTCCGGACGACATCGATTCGGACCTTCTCCAGGGCCGGTTCATACCGCGATGGCCGTCATCGCCACCCTTCAGGCCGTGGTGACCCGTGGCCCGGCCGCCAACGCGGGCAGCGCGAGCGGGAGTCCACCTCATACAGCTGCCGCGCCGGGCCGTACGCCATTCCCTGGGGCCTCAAGCCACCCCGCCGACCGCCCCGGCCTCACACCGACACGTCGGCCCCGCCGTTCCCGTTGCCGTCGTCCTCCGGGAGCTTGCACACCCGCTCCAGGAAGATCGCCGCGGCGACCACCGCCACCCCGGCGGCCACCGACAGACCCGCGTAGATCGCCTGGTCCCGGCGCGCCACGGCATCAAGGCCGGTGGTCAGCAAAAACACGCCGACGCCGCCGTACAGCCCCGCGACCAGCGACGCCACCAGCGCGCTCGCCTGGCCGAAGACCACCGCACGGGCGGCCACCAGCGGATCGA
Source organism: Streptomyces sp. 2114.4 (assembly GCF_900187385.1). Lineage (NCBI taxonomy): Bacteria > Bacillati > Actinomycetota > Actinomycetes > Kitasatosporales > Streptomycetaceae > Streptomyces > Streptomyces sp. 2114.4. The sequence continues at coordinate 4,559,063 of NZ_FYEY01000001.1, read as the reverse complement.
CGCCCTTGGCGCCCGGCCGGCGCTCGCGCTGTGCCCGCAGCCGCGCCCGGAGCGCGAGCGCGGTGGCGGCGAGCACCGCGGCGATCAGTGCCAGCACGATCGGCGCGGCCACCGGAACGCTGGGGAGGGTGCCGAGGGAGTCCCACAGCCGGGCGCCTCCCCATGCCAGCACCCCGGCCGCCAGAAACAGCCCGACCAGCACCTTGATGTGTAGCTGCTTCACCGAGCGATCGCCCCTCGCGCCGTCATGACCATCCCTGCACGGCGACCATTCTTGCCGTTATGGCCGCCTTGTCCGTCCCGTACGCATGCATCCCGCAGGGAACCGACCCGCAACCCTAACGGCTACTCCGGCAGTCGCAGTTCCAGGTCCGCCCGCGGCGCCACCCCGTCGCGGCCGACGGCCGACAGCAGCGCGGCCACCGCACCGTGCCCCGGAACCTCCGCCTCCGGGTCGATGTCGTGCCAGGGCGCCAGCACGAACGCCCGCTCATGGGCGCGCGGGTGCGGCAGCGTCAGCCGCGGGTCGTCGGAGAGCACATCCTGGTACGCCACGATGTCGACGTCGATCGTGCGCGGACCCCACTGCTCGTCGCGGACCCGCTCGAAGGCCTCCTCGATGGCGTGCCCGCGCTCCAGGAGGGAGGCCGGCGGCAGCGTCGTCTTGATCAGCACCACGGCGTTGAAGTACGTCGGCTGGGAACCCGGGGCCACACCCCACGGCTCGGTCTCGTAGACCGGGGAGACCGCCTTGACCCGCAGACCGGGGGTGTCCTCCAGCGCGTCGACGGCGCCCTGCAGCGTCTCCAGGCGGTTGCCGAGGTTGCTGCCGAGCGAGATCACCGCGCGTTTGGGGTTGGAGAGCGTCACATCCGCGGCGTCCACCTGCTCCACGACGGAGGCGGGCACCGGCTGTACGGTCGGGTCACCGGGCTGGGGGCGCCGCACGGCGCTGCCCTCAGTGGTGGTGGTCGGCTGACGGGCGGAATTCATACTCGGCTCCGAGTGATGGTGATGGTCACGTCATCGAAGGGGACGGTGATGGGCGCGTCCGGCTTGTGCACCACCACCTCCACCTCCTGCACGCCCTCGTGCTTGAGGCACTGGCCGGCGATGCGCTCCGCCAGGGTCTCGATGAGGTCAACGGGCTCGCCCTGCACGACGGCCACCACCTCTTCGGCCACAACGCCGTAGTGCACGGTCTTCGCGAGATCGTCGGCGGCCGCTGCCGGGCGGGTGTCCAGGCCGAGCACCAGGTCGACGATGAAGGTCTGCCCTTCCTCGCGCTCCCGGGGAAACACCCCGTGGTGGCCCCGGGCCTTCAGCCCACGCAGCGCGACACGATCCACGCGAATCACTCCCACTGGTCCACGGGCACCTCTGGCGCCACTGTTCGTCGGATTCCGGGCAGCCGCCGGAGCGATCCGGCAACACTGCCCCGGCGTCGAATCTACCTTCGAGGAACGACACTCCTCGCCTACGGGGGCTATGGACAAGACCCCGTCCTGCTGCTAGAGGCCGCCCTTCGGGACCGCATCCGGCAAACCGGGAGATCGTCCGCGCGGCCTCTTACCCCCCTGCCCACGCCCCACCCCTACCCGTGCCGCACTTGGCTCGAACGGGTGCGCCCTCGCCCGGATGGCTGACCCCCGCCACTGACGACGGAGCAGGCGGCGCCCCGGACGCAAGGGCGGGCGGCATGGCGAGGCTCACACCCCGGTCCGCGCCCCGGTCGCGCCCCGGGGCGTACCGCGCCGGGCAGCGGGCTCAGAGGGCGTCCTCGTCGCCGTCGCCCCCGGCCTCGTCGTCCTCGTCCTCCTCGTCACGGTCCGCCAGCACCGGCGAGCCGTGGTGCGACCACACCCGCCAGCCGTCCTCCGTACGCCGGAAGACATTGGTCGCCACGACCAGCTGGCCGATCAGCGGCCCCACCGAGCCGTCGTCCTCCGCGGGCCCGCCGCTGAGGATGTTCTCGGTGCAGGTCACCAGCGCGGTGTCACCGACGACATCGATCTCCACATCGGTGAGGAAGAACTGGATGTACTCGGTGTTCGCCATGATCAGGGCGTACGAGCGCAGCACCTCGCCGCGCCCCCGCAGCACCGGCCACCCGGGGTGGACCACACTCACCTGTCCGTCCAGCCACAGTTCGGACAGCGCCTCGTGATCGCCGCGCTCGATGGTCTCGTACAGCGTGGTGTTCGCCTGCTCGACCAGCTCGATGTCCGTCCGTGGGCCCAAGCCGCTCACACCGTTCCCGTCGTGTTCGCCGTCGTGTCGCTCATCTCACCCGCACCGGCCGCACCGGCCGTTTCGCCACGCCGGGCCGCCGCCGCGTCCTCCACGGCACGGGCCACCCGTACCGCGTCCGCGCTCGCCCTGACCTCGTGCACCCGCACCGCCCAGGCCCCCTCTCGCGCCACGATCGCCGACACCGCCGCCGTCGCCGCGTCCCGCTCCCGGGCCGGCGGCGGGGCAGCTCCCTCGCCCCCTGCCAGCACCCTGCCCAGGAACCGTTTCCTCGATGCCGCCACCAGCAACGGACGGCCCAGCGCCCGCAGCCGCGCCAGCCCGGCGACCAGCGCGAGATCGTGCTCCGCCTTCTTGGCGAAGCCCAGGCCGGGGTCGATGACGATCCGGTCCGGGTCGATCCCGCCGGCCACCGCACGCTCCACGCTCCGGGCGAGTTCGTCGACGACCTCGGCGACCACGTCCTCGTAGACGGCGCGGTTGTTCATGTCGATGGACTGGCCCCGCCAGTGCATCACCACGAACGGGACGTGGTGGGTGGCCACCACGGACACCATCGCCGGGTCGGCGGCGCCTGCGCTGACGTCGTTGACCAGGCGCGCCCCGGCCTCCACGGCCTGTTCGGCGACCGAGGCGCGCATGGTGTCGACGGAGACCACGACACCGGCGGCGGCAAGCTCCCGGACGACCGGGACGACCCGGCGCAGCTCCTCGGCCTCGTCCACCCGCGCCGCGCCCGGCCGGGTCGACTCACCGCCCACGTCCACCATGTCGGCGCCCTGCGCCACCAGGTCGAGACCGTGTTTGACGGCGAGTTCGGTATCGAACCAGTCACCGCCGTCGGAGAACGAATCAGGCGTCACATTGACGACGCCCATCACCGCGCAGCGTCCCCAGTCCGGCAGTCCGGCCACCCGGCCACGCAAGGTACTCATGGCACCAGCCTAGGCCGTGTGCCGACCGGCCGGATTGCTGCCGTCGGCTGCGGGACCGCCCGGACGGCGGCACCCTCCGGGCGACGCGGAACGGCGCCCTCCGGCGCCTGGTCCGGCAGCCGGTCAGGCCGCCCGCTCGACCGCGCCCGCCGCCCTGACCGGCTCCGGCGTGTGCACGCACGGCCGCGGCTCGGCGGGCTTCCGGCGCCGGAAGATGCGCGGCAGGTTCAGCTCCAGATAGCCCTCGGCCTGCATCGCCGCCAGACCGATCCGGGGGATGTCACGGCTGTTGCGGAAGACCACGAAGCGGGGCTCCCAGCGTGGCCGGAACTTGTCGTTGAACTTGTACAGGGACTCGATCTGGTACCAGCGGGACAGGAAGACCAGCAGCCCGCGCCAGACCCGGATGACCGGCCCGGCGCCCAGCTTCTCGCCGCGCTCCAGAGAGGAGCGGAAGACCGCGAAGTTCAGCGACATCTGCTTGATCTTGAGGTCCGGGGCGGCCTGCAGCGTGGCGACGATCAGCAGCTCGTTCATGCCGGGGTCGGCGCTGCGGTCGCGCCGCATCCGCTCCAGGGAGATCCCGCTGTCGCCCCACGGCACGAAGTACTGCATCGCCTTCAGGTCCCCGTACGGGCCGGGCGCCTCGCCCTCGGCGACCGGCAGGTGGGCGGTCGCGATCACCCCGTCGCCGTCGGCCACCGCATCGATCCGGCCCAGCGCCATGGAGAAGCCGCGCTCGGTGTCGGTGTCCCGCCAGGCGTCCGCGGCCTGCTGGATCCGCGCCAGCTCGGCCGGGTCCAGATCGCGCACCCGCCGCACCCGGGTCTCGTAACCGTTGCGCTCGATGCGCTTGACCATCTGCCGTACGTTGCGCATCGCGCGGCCGGCCAGGGTGAAGTCGGCCACCTCCACGATCGCCTCGTCGCCGAGCTCCAGCGCGTCCATCCCGGTCTCCCGGGTCCACACCTGGCCGCCGGTCTCGCTGCAGCCGGTGACCGCCGGGGTCCAGGAGTGCGCCTTGGCCTCCGCCATGAAGCGCTCGATGGCGCCCGGCCAGGCCTCGACATCGCCTATCGGGTCGCCGCTGGCGAGCATCACCCCGGAGATCACCCGGTAGCAGACCGCGGCCTTGCCGGTCGGGGAGAAGACCACGCCCTTGTCGCGGCGCAGCGCGAAGTAGCCGAGCGAGTCACGGGCACCGTGCCGGGCGAGCAGTTCACGCAGTTGCTGCTCGTCGTCGTCGGTCAGCCGGGCCGCCGGGTGCTCGGGGCGGAAGGCGAGGTAGGCGGTGGTGGCGACGGTCAGCAGGCCGAGCGCGCCGAGGGAGTAGCCGACGGTGTAGTCCACCTGCTGGGTGTAGCCGATCGGGCCCTCGAAGCCGCACAGGCCCCACAGGACGTGCTGGACGCGGTCCCAGACGGAGGGCGAACCGATGATCTTGTTGGGGTGGGAACTGACGATGATCATGCCGATGCCGAAAGCGGCACCGCCGAGCACGACGAAGTTGGCCAGCGCCTTCCAGCGGCTGCGCGGGTCGGGCAGCGCCGCGAACTCCCTGCGGTGCCACACCAGGAACGCCAGCAGGGCCAGCGAGAGCACCGCGCCGAACACGGAGTGGCGGTAGACCAGCTGAGCGGCGATCCCCACCGGGAGCAGCGCCACGGCCGCTCCCCAGGCCCGCCGCTTACGCCGTTTGAGCCCGTGGGCCAAAAGGAGCAGCAGGATGCCCACGACGAGGGAGGCGGCGGCCGCCAGCGGGCTCACCGCGCCCGGCAGCACCTCCGCGAGGGCGTGCACCCGGCTGTGCCGGAACCGCGGGAACATCCCGGCGGCGAGGTTCAACAGGCCGACGACCACACCGGCCGTACCGACGCACCCCGGCACCGCTTCGGGCCGCGGACCGCGGAGCCAGCGTGGCGGACGCCACGCAACCTTCTCCGACTTCTCGCCATCTAGCCTGTCAGACATCACTTTCCCGTCGCCCCGGTCGAGAGAACGTGCGAGCCTTGTCGCAGCATCTGGACTTTATGCGCCCTGTATGACGGCGTTTCAGGGCTCGGGGTTCCACCAGCGGTACGGATGGCCCGGCCGCCCGGAAGAAAGCACCACATGGGTCTCACCAGCAAGAAAGTGCTGCTTCTTGCCGTCCTCGTTGCGGTGGCACTGTTCGTCCTCACCGTTTGGCTCTGGCCTCGCCTGGCCAAGGGGAACTGGCGCGCTGTCCTCGGCCGTGTCGGACTCCTGCTGGCGACCCAGCTTTCGCTTTTCGCCGTGATCGGCCTGTCCGCCAACAACTCGTTCGGGTTCTACGCGTCCTGGGCCGACCTCTTCGGCCAGGAGCAGGAGCCGGGTGTGGTCACCAATTACCAAACCGGGCCGAACGGCACCAAGCTGCAGATGCTGGGCACCGAGCGGGTCAGCGTCCGGAACGGGGCACGCCCGGCGGTCGGCGGCCGCATCGACAAGGTGCTGATCCAGGGCGAACACTCCCGTATCGCCAGCCCTGCCTTTGTCTATCTGCCCCCGCAGTACTTCCAGAAGGAATACGCGCACAAGAATTTCCCGGCGGCGCTGGTGCTCACCGGGTATCCGGGCACCGCCCAGGCGCTCTACAAAAAGCTGCATTTCCCGCAGACCCAGCACGCACTGCTCAAGAAACACAAGATGCAGCCGACCGTCCTGGTGATGATGCGTCCGACGGTCGCGCCGCCCCGCGACACCGAGTGCATGGACATACCGCGCGGCCCGCAGACCGAGACCTTTTTCACCAAGGACCTGCGCGCGGATATCGCCGGGCACTACCGAATAGGGCGCGAGGCCAAGAGCTGGGGTGTCATCGGTGACTCCACCGGCGGCTACTGCGCGCTGAAGATGACCATGCGCCACCCCGACGCGTACTCCAGCGCCGTCGCCCTCTCCGGCGCCTACAAGGCCCCCCTCGACGCCACCACCGGCGACCTCTTCGGCGGCAACCCGCAGCTGCAGCGCGAGAACAACCTGCTCTGGCGTCAGCAGCACCTGCCGGCCCCCGAGGTGAACCTGCTGGTCACCAGCAGCAAACAGGGGGAGGGCAACTACCACCAGACGCTGCGGTTCATCCAGCAGACGAAGTCACCGAGCCGGGTCTCGTCGATCATCCTCGACAGCGGCGGCCACAACTTCAACACCTGGCGCCGCGAGATCCCGGCCGCCCTGGAGTGGCTGGGCAATCACCTCAAGGCCTGACGGGGCGGTGCGCGTCCCGTACGGCCTGCCCGCGGCCGGGTTCCTCAGCAGCGTCTGAGGGGCCCGGCCGCGGGCAGGCCGAGGCATACGCCATGGCGGGCGAGTACCGGGCACGCGCCTCGGCGAACGAGTACCGGGCACGCGCCCCAAGGGGCGGAGCAGCAGGCTCCTCGCCTCAGCGGGCGAGTATCAGGCTCATCGCCTCGGCGCGCGTGGCGGCGTCGCGCAGCTGGCCGCGGACGGCCGACGTCGTCGTCTTGGCTCCCGGCTTGCGTACGCCGCGCATGGTCATGCACATGTGCTCGCACTCGATGACGACGATCACGCCGCGCGGCTCCAGGATCTCCATCAGCGAGTCCGCGATCTGCGTGGTCAGACGCTCCTGGACCTGCGGGCGCCGGGCGTAGACATCGACCAGCCGGGCCAGCTTGGACAGGCCGGTGATCTTGCCGTCGGCGGACGGGATGTATCCCACATGCGCCACACCGACGAACGGCACCAGGTGGTGCTCACAGCTCGATACCAGCTCGATGTCCTTGACCAGCACCATTTCGTCATGACCGAGGTCGAACGTCGTGGTGAGCACGTCCTCCGGCTTCTGCCACAGCCCGGCGAAGATCTCCTTGTACGCCCGCGCCACCCGGGCCGGCGTCTCCAGCAGTCCCTCTCGGTCCGGGTCCTCGCCCACCGCGATGAGCAGCTCGCGAACGGCGTTCTCGGCGCGCTTCTCGTCGAATGTGCCGATCTTGCCGTCGACGCCCAGCGTCACAGGGTCGGTCATGTGGTGCCTCGTTCCTTCTGCGCCCGCTCGTGATCGCGGTGGAATCGCGGAATGCCGCGCCCCCCAGATTAAGCCTGGGGGGCGCGGCATTTATTCCGGGGCCGTGGGCCCGGGGATCAGCTCTCGGGACGCTGCTCCTCGGGAGCCTCCGCCTTCTCCGTGGAAACGGTGGCGGTCGTGGTCACCGAGCCGTTGGCCGGGGCCAGCTCCCGCGGCGAGAGCACCGGCGGGCGGCTGGAGGGCGTACGGCGCGAGGAGCCGGTCCAGGCCGGGCGGGCCGGGCGCTTGACCACGTGCTTGAAGAGCTCGGCGATCTCCTCCTTGTTGAGGGTCTCCTTCTCCAGCAGCGTCAGCACCAGGTTGTCCAGCACATCGCGGTTCTCGACCAGGATCTCCCACGCCTCGTTGTGCGCGGTCTCGATGAGCCTCTTGACTTCCTCATCGACCAGCGCGGCGACCTCTTCCGAGTAGTCGCGCTGGTGACCCATCTCACGGCCCAGGAAGGGCTCGGAGTTGTCGGTCCCGAACTTGATCGCGCCGAGCCGTTCGGTCATGCCGTACTGCGTGACCATCGCGCGGGCCGTTGCGGTGGCCTTCTCGATGTCGTTGGCGGCACCCGTGGTCGGGTCGTGGAAGACCAGCTCCTCGGCCGCGCGGCCGCCCAGCATGTACGCCAGCTGGTCCAGCATCTCGTTGCGGGTCGTGGAGTACTTGTCCTCGTCGGGCAGGACCATGGTGTAGCCCAGGGCCCGGCCGCGGGACAGGATCGTGATCTTGTGCACCGGGTCGGAGTTCGGTGAGGCCGCCGCGACCAGGGCGTGTCCGCCCTCGTGGTACGCGGTGATCTTCTTCTCCTTCTCGGACATGATCCGGGTCCGCTTCTGCGGGCCGGCCACGACGCGGTCGATCGCCTCGTCCAGGAAGTGGTTGTTGATCAGCTTCTCGTCGCTCCGGGCCGTCAGCAGCGCGGCCTCGTTGAGGACGTTCGACAGATCGGCACCGGTGAAGCCGGGGGTGCGCTTGGCGACGGCCGAGAGGTCGACGTCCGGGGCGACCGGCTTGCCCTTCTGGTGGACCTTGAGGATTTCGAGGCGGCCCTGCAGGTCCGGACGGTCGACGGCGATCTGCCGGTCGAAACGGCCGGGGCGCAGCAGCGCCGGGTCGAGGATGTCCGGACGGTTCGTGGCGGCGATCAGGATCACGCCGCCCTTGACGTCGAAGCCGTCCATCTCGACCAGGAGCTGGTTGAGGGTCTGCTCGCGCTCGTCGTGGCCACCGCCCAGCCCCGCACCACGGTGCCGGCCGACGGCGTCGATCTCGTCGACGAAGACGATCGCCGGGGCGTTCGTCTTGGCCTGCTCGAAGAGGTCACGGACACGGGAGGCACCGACACCGACGAACATCTCGACGAAGTCGGAGCCAGAGATCGAGTAGAACGGGACACCCGCCTCGCCGGCGACGGCACGCGCCAGCAGCGTCTTGCCCGTTCCGGGCGGGCCGTACAGCAGCACACCCTTGGGGATCTTGGCGCCGACGGCCTGGAACTTCGCCGGCTCCTGCAGGAACTCCTTGATCTCGTGGAGCTCTTCGACCGCCTCGTCCGACCCCGCGACGTCCGAGAACGTCGTCTTGGGGGTGTCCTTGGTGATCAGCTTCGCCTTCGACTTCCCGAAGTTCATCACCCGGGAGCCGCCGCCCTGCATCTGGTTCATCAGGAACAGGAAGACGACCACGATGAGGACGAAGGGGAGCAGCGACAGCAGCACCGAGACGAAGGGGTTCTGCTTCGACGGGGAGACGGTGTACCCGTCCTTGATCTCGCCGGTCTGGTACTTGGCCTGCAGGTTCTTGGCCACATCGACGCCCTGGTCGCCGATGTAGCTCGCCTGGAGCTTGTTGGAGCCGTCGATCTTGTAGGAGCCCGACAGCTCGACCTTGATCTTGTTCTCGTCACCGGTCGTCAGCTCGGCGGATTTCACCTTGTTGTCAGCGATCGCCTTGACGACCTGACCGGTGTCCACCGTCTTGTAGCCGCCGGACGAGCCGACGACCTGCATCAACACGACCACGGCGAGGACGGCCAGCACGATCCACATGACCGGCCCACGGAAGTATCGCTTCACGTCCATCCATACGGAGCCGCTGAGGCCCCGTCCCTCCTGCCACAGTGAGGCACAACGCCCTTGGGAGGGCTGGTCGTGCGTACGGTGTATTACTGGCCCGAAAAAGAACTGCCTTCGGACGGTACCCCAGCATTGTCACCCGGCGCCTGCGCCGAGGGTGAACACGAAGCCGGGGATTCCGCTCTCCCTGCTCCAACGGCGGGCGGCCCCGAAGGGTTCCCGCCGCCCCGCGGCAGCCGGGCCGGGCCCCGTCCGGCCACGCCGGCCGGACGGGCACACGGAGCGCCCTCAGCCGCCGTAGACGTGCGGCGCGAGAGTACCGACGAACGGCAGATTGCGGTACTTCTCCGCGAAATCGAGGCCGTACCCCACCACGAACTCGTTGGGGATGTCGAAGCCGATCCACTTCACGTCGATGGCGACCTTGGCCGCGTCCGGCTTGCGCAGCAGCGTGCAGACCTCCAGCGAGGCCGGCTCCCGCGAGCCGAGGTTCGACAGCAGCCACGACAGCGTCAGGCCGGAGTCGATGATGTCCTCGACGATCAGGACGTGCTTGCCCTTGATGTCGGTGTCGAGGTCCTTGAGGATGCGGACCACACCGGAGGACTGGGTGCCCGCGCCGTACGACGACACGGCCATCCAGTCCATCGTGACGGGGGTGGACAGCGCGCGCGCCAGGTCCGCCATGACCATCACGGCGCCCTTGAGGACACCGACGATGAGCAGGTCCTTGCCCGCGTACTCCGCGTCGATCTTCGCGGCCAGCTCAGCCAGCTTCGCGTCGATCTCTTCCTTGCTGATGAGAACCGACTGAAGGTCGGAGCCCATGTCCTTGTCGTCCACCCGTGCCACTCTCGCTCTGTTCGGTGTTCGCGTCAGTCGTGAGACTTCGGATGCGGGGCAGCGTCTGCGGCTCAGCCCTGCCGGATCACCAGTCTGCCACCCTGCCGTCGCACACCCACTCGCCCGGGGAGGTTGATGGCTCCCTGCCCCCGCCAGGCCGTGATCAGCCGGTCCACTTCTTCGATGTGGCGGGCGAAGAGCGAACCGGCCGGTGCGCCGGCGGCGATGACTGCCCGGCGCAGCACCCGGCGGCGCACCGCGGGGGGCAGGGCGAAGAGAGCGGCGATGTCGAGGGTGCCGGTGTCGTCGAGGACCGTGCCCTCCGCGTCGGCGGCCCAGGCATCCAGCGCATCGGCATCGTCACGGGAGAGCTGGGCGGTACGGGCCAGCGCCTCGACGACGCCCTTGCCGAGCGCCTTCTCCAGGGCGGGCAGGCCCTCGTGGCGGAGGCGTGAGCGGGTGTAGGCGGGGTCGGTGTTGTGCGGGTCGTCCCAGACGGGCAGCGACTGGATCAGGCAGGCCTTGCGGGCGGTCTGGCGGTCCACGTCGAGGAAGGGCCGGCGGTAGCGGCCGTCCCTGCCGCTGGTCGCCGCCATACCGGAGAGCGAGCGGGTCCCGGAACCCCGGGCGAGACCGAGCAGCACCGTTTCCGCCTGGTCGTCGCGGGTGTGGCCGAGGAGGACCGCGGTGGCGCCGTGGCGCTCGGCGGTGGCGTCCAGGGCGGCGTAACGAGCGTCACGGGCGGCGGCTTCCGGTCCGCCCGCCCCTCGCCCGCCACCACCCCGGTACGCGGTGCCGTGCGCCACCCTGTTCGGCTGGTCCACATCGACGGCGACGACCTCGACGGGGTCCAGTCGCAGGCCCCGCAGCCGCAGGGCGACCTCGGCGGCGCGGAGGTCCGAGCCCTCCTGGAGGCCGTGGTCGATGGTGACGCCCCCGGCGCGGACCCCGAGCTTGGGGGCCTCGAAGGCGAGGGCGGAGGCGAGCGCCATCGAATCGGCGCCGCCGGAGCAGGCGACGAGCACGAGCGGGGGCTCGTGCCGGTCCTGCGCGCAGTGGTGGGTGAGGACGTCGTGGAGTACGCGGCGGACCGCCAGGCGTATCGCGGCGACCGCTGGATGGGGACCCATGTCCGTTTCCAATCGTTCAGCTGGGAGCCCGCCGGTGAGGGCATCTTGGTCACACAGAGTGCCTAGATGGTGACAGAGGCGAGCGGTTCCCCGAGCATTGCACGCCTATCCATCCGTATCGGTCCCTCAGACGGGTGATTGAAGGGGCGCGCTACTGCCACCCGGTGTGCCCAGCTCACGTCGTTCGATTACGGTGCCCCGTCCGCTTTGCGGTGCACCCGCGCGACCCAGTCCGCCGGTTTGGCGATCTCTTGTTTGGTCGGGAGGGTGTTCGGCGACGTCCAGACGCGGTTGAAGCCGTCCATCCCGACCTCCTCGACGACCGCGCTGACGAACCGCTCGCCGTCGCGGTACTGCCGCAGCTTGGCGTCCAGGCCGAGCAGCTTGCGCAGCGCCTGGTCCAGCCGCCCGGCGCCGCTGGCCCGGCGCTTCTGGAACTTCTCACGGATCTCGGCGACCGACGGCACGACATCGGGGCCCACGCCGTCCATCACGTAGTCGGCGTGGCCCTCCAGCAGGGACATCACCGCCGTCAGCCGGCCCAGGATCTCGCGCTGCGCGGGCGTCTGGACGAGATCGACGAGGGAGCGGCTGCTCTCCTCCTCGCCCTCCTCACCCTCGGGCTTGGCGCCGGCCAGCGACTGGGCGGCCTCGCGCAGCCGCTCCAGGAGAGTGCCCGGATCGATGTCCGTCTCGCCCAGGAACGCCTGGATCTCGCCCTCGATGTGGTCCCGCAGCCAGGGCACGGCGGTGAACTGGGTGCGGTGGGTCTCCTCGTGGAGGCACACCCACAGCCGGAAGTCGTGCGGTTCCACCTCCAGCTCGCGCTCCACGTGCACGATGTTGGGCGCGACGAGCAGCAGCCGGCCGCCCTGTGCCCCCGCCGGCAGGTCCCGGGAGGCCGGGGCGAAGGTCTCGTACTGGCCGAGGACCCGCGAGGCCAGGAACGACAGCAGCATGCCCAGCTCCACGCCGGTCACCTTGCCGCCCACCGCGCCGAGCACCGCGCCGCCGGGGAGCGCCGAGCGGCGGTCCTCCATCTTGGCCAGCAGCGGCTTGAGCACGGCCCGGAAACCGGCGACGTTCGCCTTGATCCAGCCGGGCCGGTCCACGACGAGGACCGGCGTGTCATGCGGCGCCTCGCCCGTCGCGTCGGGCTGTGCCATCCGCGTGAAGGCCCGGACGTGCGCCTCGGAGGACTTGGCGTGCTTGCGCAGCTCGGCGACGATCGCGCGCGCCTCGTCCCGGCTCACCTCTGGCCCCGGCCGTACGAACCGGGTCGCGGTCGCGACCGCGAGGTTCCAGTCGACCATCTCGGTCCCACCGATGCTCGTCATGAGTTCACCGTACGTGGGCGCATGGCGTGGGGGTAGCGGACTGCGGACCTCCGCCGCACCGAACCACCCACGAGCACCCGCACCAACCGGACAACACCCCACCCACGGGAGGTGACGGGCCCGCGCAGCGGGCGAAGAACGGCGACAGACCCCCACGGCGGGAGAGCCACCCTCGCGGGACTCAGCGGCAGCCGCAATTCGCTACCGCCGAGGCGAGTTTGTCGAGGGCGTTCTGGGCGCCTTGGGGGTCGGTGGTGCCGGTGGTCATGAAGGAGAAGACCAGGAGCCGGCCGTCGGCGTCGACGACGGTGCCGGCCAGGGTGTTCACGCCGGTGAGGGTGCCGGTCTTGGCGCGTACGGCGCCGGCGCCGGCGCTCTGGCCCCGGTAGCGGTTGCTGAGGGTGCCGGTGAAGGCGGCCACCGGGAGGCCGGTGAGGACGGGGCGCAGTGCGGGCCGGTCGGGCGACGAGGCCTGCAGCAGGAGGTGGGAGAGCAGGGCGGCAGTGACCTTGTCGTCGCGGTCCAGGCCGCTGCCGTCCTCGAAGACCGCGCCGGACAGGGGCAGGTGCTGCCGGGCGAGCGCGGTGCGGACGGCCTTTCCGGCGCCGGCGAAGCCGGGCGGCTGCCGCAGGGCGAGGGCGGTCTGGCGGGCCAGTGCCTCGGCGATGTCGTTGTCGCTGTAGGTGAGCATCCGCTCGACGAGCGCGGACAGCGGCAGCGAGCGGACGGTGGCGATCCGGTCGGGCTTCTTGGGGGCCTTGGCGTATGACGGGCCGCCGTCGACCGTGATGCCGCGCTCGTGGAGCAGTCCGGCGAAGGTGCGGGCCGCGTCGCGGGCCGGGTCGGTGCTGCGGGGAGCGGTGCCGTGGTCGCTGTCGTCGAGACGTCCCTCGTCGGTCATCAGGGCGGTGACGGGGGCGATGTTCTCGTTCGGGCCGATGGGGTGCAGGGCGGGACCCGTGTACGCGTCGGTGTCGTAGCCGAGGCCGACCTTGGTGAGGTGGCGCTTCTTGAGGGCGCGGGCGGTGGCGTCGGCGAGGGTGCGCAGATTCGCGGGCTGTTCCTCGGCGCCGTGTTGCGGGGCGCGGGCGGTGAGCGTGGGGTCGCCGCCGCCTACCAGGACGATGCGGTTCTTGCCGCCCATGACGACGGTGGTGTCGATGCGGTGGTCGGGGCCGAGCGCGGAGAGCGCGGCGACGGCGGTGGCGAGCTTGACGGTGGAGGCGGGGGTGGCGGCCGTGCCCTGGCCCTCGCCGAAGACCTCGCGGCCCGCGGCGACGTCCAGGACGGAGGCGGTACGCAGCGGGCCGAGCGCGGGGTCCTTCAGCAGCGGGGAGAGCGCGTCGGCCAGTCCCGCCGCGGTGGGCACGGGGGCCGCGCCGCGGCCCGCGGAGCCGGGCGCCGCGTCGCCGAGCGCGGGCAGGACGGGCGGGGCGCTGGGTGCCCGTCCGGGGTCGGCGGCGTGATGCTCACCACTGGCACCGTCCATGGAGCCCGCCTGTGCGCGCTCGGCCGTACGCTGACCCGAGTCCCACGGCCCCGCCGCTGCCACCGCGGCGAGCGCGACCGCCAGGCCGGTGGCTGCGGAGACCGCCGTCAGCCGCCAGGTTTGCCGGGTATGGCGCGGTGTGGCCTCCCAGGCATGCCGCGCGGCCTCGGCCGTACGGCGCGCCGCGTCCGCCGCGCGCTCGGCCGCACGGACCGCCGCGCGCGTCGCCGCCCGCCCGGACCGCTGCGCCGACTGCCATCTGACCTGCCACTTTCCGGTCTCCGGCACCTCGGACCAGCCCCTTTCGCCACCACACACCTGCGTGGGGGACACTTAATCACCAGACGTATGTGTTGATCATGGAGGAGCCACCCGTGGAGTTCGACGTCACCATCGAGATCCCGAAGGGTTCGCGGAACAAGTACGAGGTGGACCACGAGACCGGTCGGATCCGCCTGGACCGTCGACTCTTCACCTCGACCAGCTACCCGGCCGACTACGGCTTCGTCGAGGACACCCTGGGCGAGGACGGCGACCCGCTGGACGCGCTGGTCATCCTGGACGAGCCGACCTTCCCCGGCTGCCTCATCAAGTGCCGCGCCATCGGCATGTTCCGGATGACGGACGAGGCCGGCGGCGACGACAAGCTGCTGTGCGTGCCGGCGTCCGACCCGCGGGTGGAGCACCTGCGGGACATCCACCACGTGTCGGAGTTCGACCGCCTGGAGATCCAGCACTTCTTCGAGGTCTACAAGGACCTGGAGCCCGGCAAGTCCGTCGAGGGCGCCAACTGGGTCGGCCGCACCGAGGCCGAGGCCGAGATCGAGGCCTCGTACAAGCGCCTCGAGGCGCAGGGCGGCAAGCACTGACACAGCCGTACGGTCCCGGCGCGCGGCGGGGTTTTCGTGACCGCGACGCGCCGGGGTCCGCGGACTGATTTTCTTACGCGAACGGGCGGCACCCGGTTGGGTTGCCGCCCGTTGTGCGTGTCGCGGGCGGTGCACCGCCCGCCGGGGGTGCGCCGGCTAGAAGCCGCGGGTGCGCTTGGCGGCGCGGCGGCCGCCGGCCTCCTCGATGCCGGGCGCCCGCAGGAACAGCCGGGCGACCTCGGCGCCGAGGTTGACCCCCACCGCGATGGCCAGCGCCAGCGAGGCGGCCTGGACCAGTGACGTCAGGCCCTGCGGCAGATGTCCCTGGGCGAAGTTGAGCAGGCCGAAGTACGTGGCGCTACCGGGCAGCAGCGGGCCGATGGCCGCGGTCACGTACGGCAGCGCGGACGCATAGCGGTAGCGGGAGAGCAACTGGCCGAACAGGCCGACCAGTCCGGCCGCGATCGCGGTGGCGGGCACGGCGTTTATCTTGGCGACGTAGGTGAGCGCGCCGTACACGACCCAGGCGACGCCGCCGTTCAGGGTCGCAAACGCCACGGTGTGACGTTCCTGCTGGAGCAGCACACAGAACGCCAGCGCCAGCAGCATGGCCGCCACGATCTGCACCACCGGCACGTTGTACTCCCCCAGCGACTGCTCGGGGTTGAGCCGCCGCAGGCCGGGATTCAGCTGCAGACCGATGTAGAGCACGCTGAGCACGCCGACGACGATGCCGACGATGAGGTAGCCGACCTCCAGCAGACGGGCGGCGGCGGTGATGTAGTAGCCGGTCAGCCCGTCGTGGACACCGGCGACCAGCGCCCGCCCCGGGATCAGCGCGAACAGCCCACCGGTGATCACCGCGGACGCCTGCACATTGGCGTGCGCCAGACCGAACGCGACGCCCACCGCGGCGGGCGGCATCGCGGCGACCACGAACTGGTAGAACTCCGGAAGCCCGCGCGCGGACGCCAGCCAGGCCAGCCGGTCGCCGAGCATGGAGCCCACCGCGGCCGCGACGAACACCAGCAGCTCACCGCCGACCAGCATGGAGGCGGCACCGGACAGCAGCCCGGAGGCCACCGTCAGCGCCCAGCTCGGGTAGGGGTGGCGGTTACGGCGGATCTCGGCGAGGCCGCGGTAGGCCTCTTCGAGGGTGATGCCCTCGGACGCGATCTCGTCGACGAGCCGGAAGACCGCGGACAGCCGGTTGTAGTCGACGCCGCGGCGCCGCACCGTCCGGCTCGCCGTGACCGGATCGTCGACCAGCGACGGCTGGTAGGAGATCGACAGCAGGGTGAAGGTGACCGTCGGCTCGACGCGCTCCAGCCCGTAGGCGTGCGCCACACCGAACATCGCGGCCTCGACGTCCTCGGCGCCCTCGCCGCCGGCGAGCAGGATCTCCCCGATACGCAGCGTCAGGTCGAGTACGCGGGGTACGGCCGGGCCGGTCTCGTCGTCGGCCCGCTCGACGCGTTCGGGGACCGGCCGCTCCCCCACCGGCATCCGCAGCATGGTGCGCATACGGTCCTGCCAGGGCGCCTCCTTGGTGAGGCGGACGGCGGGGATGCCGTGCGGCGGGGTGAAGGCGTAGCTGAGGGCGGTGGAGCCGGCGGGCATCGGGGTCTGGCCGGTGGTGCCGCTGGGCCGCGCGAACGCCGAACCCTCCTGCTCCGCGGGAGCCTCCGGGCGCAGGCCGGAGGGCAGCGCGAACTCGGAGGTGGGGTGCTCGTCCTCGGGCAGCGGCGGATACGGCACGCCCAGCGGCGGGGTGAAGGCGCTGTGCACCTCGTCCGGCTGGGGCTTGCGCTCCTCGGAATCTGCCGAGTCCGGGCCGCCGCCGCTGCTGCTGCCACTTCCGCTCGCGCCGCGCTGGCCGCGTTGAGGGTCCGACGCCACGGTTCTTCGCTCTCCTCGTAAGCCTCCTGACGGATACGAAGGACACGATGCCTGATAGGGGTGGACGGCGCGTGCGCGGGGGCGACGTTTCGGCTACCGGTCCGGTGCGCTTTGCCGGCGGCGCGGCGGTTTTCGGCTGTCCCGCCGTGGCTCCCCCACTGCCTGAAGGGCGTGGGAGGCACCCCCAGCGGCGAGCGGTCTGCCGCTGCGCGGGTCCGGTGACCGGTGGCTGGTGGTCAGCGCTTGGCGTGGCGGCCGCGGCGGGTGTCCTGGGCGGGGCCGTGAGCGCGGTCCGCCGGGTGGGGCGGGGCGGGCTGCTCGTTCTTGGCCTTGCCGCGGGCGCGGAGGTACTCGATGGCGATCGGTACGACGGAGACCAGGACGATCGCGACCAGGATCAGCTCGATGTGCTGGTGGACGAACGCGATGTTCCCCAGCGAGGCGCCGAGCAGCGTGACGCCGGCGCCCCACAGGGCGCCGCCGATCAGGTTGAAGGTGATGAAGGAGCGGTAGTTCATCCGGCTCACACCGGCGATGATCGGCGTGAAGGTCCGCACGATCGGTACGAAGCGCGCCAGGATCAGCGACTTGGGGCCGTGCTTCTCGAAGAACGTATGCGCTTTCTCGACGTTCTCCTGCTTGAAGAGGCGGGAGTCGGGGCGCTTGAAGAGCGAGGGGCCGACCTTGCGGCCGAAAAGGTAGCCCGCCTGGTCGCCGAGGACGGCGGCCAGCACCACCAGGGAACACACCAGCCACAGCGGCCGGTCCAGCTTGTTCGTCGTCACCAGCAGTCCGGTGGTGAACAGCAGCGAGTCGCCCGGCAGGAAGAAGCCGATCAGCAGGCCGGACTCCGCGAAGACGATGACCAGGACGCCGACCAGGCCGAAGGTCGCGATCAGATAGTCCGGGTCCAGCCACTGAGGGCCGAGCGCGAGAGTATTCACGGGGTGAAGGCTCCTGGGTCGAGGGCGCCGGATCGTGCGGTGCGACGAGCGAAGCGACGAGGGTGCAGGCGCGTGTGCGGCCCAAAACTATCAACGCCACACGGCCTCCCTTGGTTCCAGGCGGGCCCCGGGGGCCCCACCCGAGCGCCCCCCGACCGCTGGCCGCGCCCGACGGACCGGGGGATGCTGGCCGCAAGGAGGTGCGCGCCATGGGCATCGAGGAGTACGGCGGCGGGCAGCATGCGCAGTCCGATGTGCTGGTGGTCACGACCAACGACGTCCCGGGGTTTCACGTGGAACGTGTCATCGGCGAGGTCTTCGGCCTGACCGTGCGCTCGCGCCACCTCGGCAGCCAGATCGGCGCGGGCCTGAAGTCGATGATCGGCGGCGAGCTGCGGGGCCTGACCAAGACCCTGGTCGAGACCCGTAACCAGGCGATGGAACGGCTGGTGGAGCAGGCCCGCTCGCGCGGTGCCAATGCGGTGCTGATGTTCCGCTTCGATGTCACGGAGGCCGCGGACGTGGGCACCGAGGTGTGCGCCTACGGGACGGCCGTGGTGCTCTCCCCGCAGGGCTGAGCGCCGGACCGGGGTGTGCGGCGGGTGGCGCACCGCCCCCGCCGCACACGGCGGAAGCGAGCCGTACGGGCCGGGTGCGCTCCCGGCCCGAACGGATCACAGGTGGCGGACGGCGTTGGCCAGCATCGCGTCCCGCATATAGACGGCGAGGCCGGGCCTGATGGCCTCGTAGGTGGCGGTGAACCGCTCGTCCGCGACATACATCTCGCCGAGTCCGCTGTGAGCCTCGTGGGTGCAGTCGTAGTACGCACCGCTGATGAACCGCCGGTGCTCCTCCGCGACGTCCATGGCCGCCTCGGAGTCCGCCGGCACGTCCCGCGCGAGCAGGTCCGCCATCGTGCGGTGCAGGGCGTCGAACTCGGCGGTCAGCCGCTGCCAGTCGTCCTTGGTGTACGCGGCCGTCCTGCGCTGCAACTCCTGGTAGGCGTCCGTGCCGCCCCAGCGTTCCTCGGCCTCCGCGGCGTAGTCATCGGGGTCGAAGTCCCCGAAGACCTCGAACTTCTCCTCCGGTGTGAGCCGTACCTTCATCCTGCGTGCCTCCATCGCGTGTTCGACGGCCGCGGCCATCTCCTGGAGTCTGGCGATTTGCCCGGTCAGCAGGCCGTGCTGGCGCCGCAGATGGTCCTGCGGATCCGTGTGCGGGTCGTCCAGGAGGGCCGCGACCTCGTCGAGCGGAAAGCCGAGCTCCCGGTAGAACAGGATCTGCTGCAGCCGGTCCAGATCGTCCTCGCCGTAGCGCCGGTGACCCGCAGGGTTGCGTTCGCCGGGCAGCAGCAGCCCGATCTCGTCGTAGTGGTGCAAGGTGCGCACCGTCACACCGGCGAAGGCGGCGACCTGTCCTACCGAATAGCTCACTTCCGCTCCCCTCTCGGTACGCGCTCCACGATGTGTCCTCACGTCGCGTGAGGCGCAAGTCCGCATCATGAAAAGCCGGTGAGGCGGCGGACAGGGGGATGAGATCCTGCCGCACATGCTGGGGATAACGGATCTGTCCACGTATCTGGTGGGTCTCGCGCTGATCATTCTGCTGCCGGGGCCGAATTCGCTGTACGTCGTGTCGGTGGCGGCCCGGCGCGGCCCGCGGGTGGCCTACCGGGCGGCAGCCGGGGTGCTGTGCGGTGACACGGTGCTGATGACGCTGTCGGCCGGCGGGGTGGCCTCGCTGCTGCAGACCAGCCCGGTGCTGTTCGCCGTCGTGAAGTTCGCCGGCGCGGGCTATCTGACGTGGCTGGCGGTCGGGATGCTGCGCGGCGCCTGGGCGCTGTGGCGCGGCCGGGAGGCGCGCCGGGCCGAGCTGCGGGGCGGGGCGTCCGAGGCGCCGAAGGAGACCGTGGAGCGGCCGTACCGCAGGGCGCTGGTGGTCAGCCTGCTCAACCCGAAGGCGATCCTGTTCTTCATCTCCTTCTTCGTGCAGTTCGTCGACCCGTCCTATGCCCATCCGGTGCTGTCTTTCCTGGCGCTCGGGGCCTGGGCGCAGCTGTTCAGCGTCACGTACCTGTCGGTCCTGATCTTCAGCGGGACGTTTCTGGCGGCGACCTTCCGCCGCCGCAAGCGGCTGACCGCCGGGCTGTCCGCGGGTGCGGGTGCGGCGTTCCTCGGCTTCGCCGCGAAGCTGTCGCTGGCGAGCGCGAGCTGAGCCGGCGCCGGGCGGGCGAGCCCGGCGCCTTGTGAAGACGGATACGGGCGGGTGGCGGTCCCTCGGGAGGGCCACCCGCCCGTTGCGCTTCCACTGGGTGAACCCTGGAGGCCACTTACCCCCTATGCCCTTATGGTCGGGTTCCAGGAGGTACGCCGATGCCCGTGCACGATGTGAAGGTCGCCGTCATCTACTACTCGTCGACCGGCACCATCGCCGAGCTCGCCCAGCGGATCGCGGACGCCGCCGAGCACGCGGGGGCCGACGTACGACTGCGCCGGACCGCGGAACTCGCCCCGCAGACCGCGATCGACGCCAACCCGGCATGGGCGGCGAACGCCACGGCCACCGCCGACATCATGGAGGCCACCCACGAGGACATGCTCTGGGCGGACGCGGTGATCTTCGGGACCCCCACCCGCTTCGGGAACGTCTCCTCGCAGCTCAAGCAGTACCTCGACACCCTGGGCGGCCTCTGGCAGCAGGGCAGACTGGCGGACAAGATCTACAGCGGCTTCACCGCGAGCGCCACCCGGCACGGCGGCCAGGAGTCCACCCTGCTCGCGCTCTACCACACCGTCCACCATTTCGGCGGGATCCTCGTGACGCCGGGCTACACCGACCCGGCGAAGTTCAGCGACGGCAATCCCTACGGCACCTCTCACGTCGGCGGCCCGGACACCCCGCTCGACGACGACGCGCGCACCGCCGCCCGCATCCAGGCGGAGCGCGTAGTGAAGTTCACCAAGGCTGTCAAACACGGCCTTTCCTTGGCCAGTTGACGGGTAGGGGCGAGAGATGACTCTGCACAAAGGCGCATCGGCATCCGACCGCAAGCACATCGGACACCCGGTCAACCCGTTCTACGGGGAGGCCGACCCGGTCGCCGGTATGGAGTCCGCGCCACCGCGGCACACCCTGCCCGACGGCCCGGTCTCCCCGCGCACCGCCTACCAGTTCGTGCACGACGAGCTGATGCTGGACGGCAACTCCCGGCTGAATCTGGCGACGTTCGTCACCACCTGGATGGAGCCGCAGGCCGGGGTGCTGATGGCGGAGTGCCGGGACAAGAACATGATCGACAAGGACGAGTACCCGCGCACCGCCGAACTGGAGAAGCGGTGTGTGGCGATGCTCGCCGACCTGTGGCACGCCCCCGTCCCGTCCGAGGCCGTCGGCTGCTCCACCACCGGGTCGAGCGAGGCCTGCATGCTCGCCGGCATGGCGCTCAAGCGGCGCTGGATGCAGCGCAACAAGGACCGGTATCCGGGTCAGGCCCGGCCCAACCTCGTCATGGGCGTCAACGTCCAGGTCTGCTGGGAGAAGTTCTGCAACTTCTGGGAGGTCGAGGCGCGCACGGTCCCGATGGAGGGCGACCGCTTCCATCTGGACGCGGACTCCGCCGCCGGGCTCTGCGACGAGAACACCATCGGCGTGGTGGCGATCCTCGGCTCGACCTTCGACGGGTCGTACGAGCCGGTGGCCGAGATCTGCGCGGCGCTCGACGAGGTCCAGAAGCAGAAGGGCTGGGACATCCCGGTCCATGTGGACGGTGCGTCCGGCGCCATGATCGCGCCGTTCCTCGACCCGGACGTGGTCTGGGACTTCCGGCTGCCGCGGGTCGCCTCCATCAACACCTCGGGGCACAAGTACGGCCTGGTCTACCCGGGCGTCGGCTGGGCGCTGTGGCGCAATACGGAGGCGCTGCCCGAGGAGCTGGTCTTCCGCGTCAACTACCTGGGCGGCGATATGCCGACCTTCGCGCTCAACTTCTCCCGGCCCGGCGCCCAGGTCGCCGCGCAGTACTACACCTTCCTCCGGCTCGGCCGGGCCGGCTTCCGCGCCGTCCAGCAGGCGACCCGCGACGTGGCCCGGTCGATGGCCGAACGGATCGGCGCCCTGGGCGACTTCCGACTGCTCACCCAGGGCGACCAGCTGCCCGTCTTCGCCTTCACCACCGCGGACGACGTCACCGCCTTCGACGTCTTCGACGTCTCCCGTCGGATGAAGGAACGCGGCTGGCTGCTCCCCGCCTACACCTTCCCCCCGAAGCGCGAGGACCTGTCCGTCCTGCGGGTGGTCTGCCGCAACGGCTTCTCCCTGGACCTCTCCGACCTGTTCATCGCGGACCTGGAAGAGCTGCTGACCGAACTCCGCCGACAGCCCGGACCACTGCAACGCCCGGAGAACGTGGCGACGGCGTTTCACCACTAGATGATTGAGTCCGATGTTCTCAATGATCGTAGACGATCAGGGAGCGTTTGATCTTGGCGCCGGTGGTCCAGTTGTGCCAGATGCAGGCTGCCAAGGCGAGGAGTCGTTGGCCGGTTCGGGCGAACACTCCCTCCAGGGTTCTGCCACCGTGTTGTTCCAAGCCGAGCTGGCCTTTGAGGGTGTCGAATACAGCCTCGATCCACTGACGGACCCGGGCGAGGCGGCCGTGCCTGGCAGGCTCGTCCTTCCGGTCCGGCCGCACCAGGTGAACACCCAGCTGCTCGGTCAGGAACGCCTCGAATTCCCGCCCGGCGAAGCCCTTGTCCGCCAGGATCACCTGGCCGGCGCGGACGAGGTGGTGGTCGCGTTCCAGCAGAGCGGTCATCACCTCCCGTTCGCCGAGTTTCGGGTTGGCCAGGCACCAGGGGTCGGCATGCCCCGAGGTGGCAGAGCCGCCCGAACATCTCCAGGTTCTGCCGCCCGCCGAGCTCTTCGTCGACCGCCGCGTGCTGGCCGAGCAGCCCGATCCGCAGCCGCACCTCGTCCGGCTGCCGCAGCACCTCGAAGCCGGCCACCTCGGCCCGGCCACCGTCGTGCCGCAGCAGCGTGGACAGGATCCGTACGAGGGTGGTCTTGCCTGCGCCGTTGGGGCCGAGGACACCGTGCACCACTCCCTGTGCCACGGTGAGGTCCAGCCCGTCCAGGGCCGCTGTGGTGCCGTAGCGCTTGCGCAGTGCCTCGACGACGATCGCCTGATCGCGGTCCGTCACGACATCTCCTCCCAGGTGTAGTCAATCTTGACTACACGGCCCGCGCGGAAAAATGACGCCTGCCCAGCGGTTAGTCAAACTTGATTAATCAGCTTTCGCGGCGACGCCCTCGTCGCCCTCCCCGTCGCCGCCCTCGCGCCCGGCGGCCCCGCCGTCCTCGGCCTCCGCGTCCTCCCCGGAGTGGGCGTCCTTCGTCGCGTACGGGTTCTCCTGCCCCTCGGCGAGCACGCCGACGAACGGTTCACCCTCGCCGGCGAAGACATACGCGCCGCCCTCGATCCGCTCGATCAGCCCCCGCGTCCACACCGCGCCACTGTCCGCAGAGTGCACCCACATGTTCATGATCTCGCCGATGTGGCCGAGCTGTCCGGGTCCTTCCTCGGGGGTGTAGTGGCTGGTGACGGTGGTGCGCCAGTTCTCCAGCGCCCGCACCCGCTCCTTGAGCAGCGCCACCGCCTCGGCCCGCGGCAAGTCGACGACGAAGCCGATGCCCGCGCTGAGCACGTCGACCTTCTGGTCGTGCTGAGCGAGCGCCGCGCGCAGCAGCGCGAAATACTCCGCCTCGCCCGCCGCGGTCAGCTCGTACTCGGTACGCGGCGGGCCGCCGACGGTGCTGGGCGCGATGTCATGGGCGTGCAGCAGCCCTTGCCTGGCCATCTGCTTGAGCGCGTGGTAGATCGAGCCGGGCTTGGCGTTGGACCACTCGTGGGCGCCCCAGTACTCCAGGTCGTTGCGCACCTGATAGCCGTGCGCCCGGCCGTGCTGCCGCACGGCGCCCAATACCAACAGCCGGATCGCCGACATCGTCTCCTCATATCCTTACGCGCCCCTGCCGTCAGCCTAGAACGCCCCGGCAGGGCCCCGCGCTCACCCCTGCGTCGCCGTGCGTTCCTCGTCCACCAGGGCGAAGGCCGTCTTGCCGTCCAGGGACTCGCGGAGGATGTCGGCGTGACCGGCGTGCCGGGCCGTCTCCTCGATCAGGTGCAGCAGCAGCCAGCGCATCGACTGCCGGGCCTGCGGGGGGAACCACGGCGCCTCGGGCAGCGGGAAGGTGTCGTTCAGACTCGGCAGCGCGCGGATGAAGTCCTCCGTGCGCCGTGCGACCTTGTCCCAGAACGCCAGCATCTCCGCCAGGCTCTCGTCGCCCTCGAGCTGGAAGCTCAGGTGCCAGGTCTCGGGGGTCCGCTCGATGGAGTGCGGCCGTTCCTGGGCGGTCTCGATCCAGGTCTGCTCGGTCTGCGCGACATGCTTGACCAGCCCGACCAGCGACAGCTCACTGGCGCTCGGCCGCCGGGCCGCCTCGGCGTCGGTCAGCCCCAGGACCGCCCGCCGCAGCCCGCCGCGCTGGGCCTCCAGGAAGGCCAGCAGTGCGCCGGCCTCGTCGCCGTGGGCCTCGGCAAGTACGTGAGTGGGCATGAGATCCGCCTTTCCTGACGCCTTGTGACGTCTCGTGACATCCCCCGGCGGCCGGCTCGTCACCGCCCGCCTTCGACATCACTCAAGGTAGGAACCCATGCGGTCAGCTTCTGTCCGCAACCCACGGCCGATGCCCCGGATCACCCCGTCGCTCAGAACGGGAACTGCGACCGCCCGTGCTGGATGGAGATCCACTTGGTGGTGGTGAAGGCCTCCACCATCGCATCGCCGTTCAGCCGTCCCACGCCGGAGCTCTTCGCGCCGCCGAACGGCACGATCGGCTCGTCGTGCACCGTGGCGTCGTTGACGTGGAACATCCCGGTCTCGATCCGCTTGGCGAACCGCACACCCCGCTCGATGTCGGCGGTGTGCACGGCGCCGCTGAGCCCGTACGGCGTGGTGTTGGTGAGCCGCACCGCCTCGTCGTCACCGTCGAACGGCACCAGCACCACCACGGGCCCGAAAATCTCCTGCTGCAGCAGCGGGGAGTCCTCCGGCAGACCGCTCAGCACGCTGGGTGCCACCAGCGTGCCCCGGGTCTCGCCGTGCAGGAGTGCCGAGGCGCCGTCGGCGACCGCGCGGTCCACCAGCGAGGTGATCGCCTCGGCCTGCCCCTCGTTGATCAGCGGACCGATGTGGGTCTGCGGGTCGGTGGGGTCGCCCACCTTCAGGGCCGCGACCCTGGCCACGAACTTCTCGGTGAACTCCTGCTCCACGGCGCGGTCCACGAGCACGCGGTTGGCGGCCATGCAGACCTGGCCCTGGTGGACGAAGCGGCTGAAGACGGCCGCGTCCACCGCGTAGTCGACATCGGCGTCGTCGAGCACGACCAGTGCGCTGTTGCCGCCCAGCTCCAGCACGGAGTGCTTGAAGTGGGACGCGGCGACCGTGGCGACATGCCGTCCGACCTTCTCGGAGCCGGTGAAGGAGATGGTCTTGGGCACCGGGTGCTCGATGAGCGCATCGCCGATCTCGGCGATATCGGTGACCACGACGTTGAGCACCCCCGCCGGCAGCCCCGCCTCCTCGAAGATCTTGGCGACCAGACCGCCACCGCACACCGGGGTGTTCTGGTGCGGCTTGAGGACGACCGCATTGCCGAGCGCAAGGGCCGGCGCGACGGACTTGAGGGAGAGCAGGAAGGGGAAGTTGAAGGGGCTGATGACGCCGACGACACCGACCGGCAGCCGGTAGAGGCGGTTCTCCTTGCCGTCGATCGGCGAGGCCAGGATGCGACCCTCGGCGCGCAGTGCCAGCTGGATCGCCTCGCGCAGGAACTCCCTGGCCAGATGCAGCTCGAAGCCCACCTTGACGAGCGTGCCGCCGACCTCAGCGGCGATCGTCTCGGCCAGCTCCGCCTCACGGTCGTCGATGATCCGCAGCACCCGCTCGAAGACGGTCCGCCGGGTGTACGGATTGGTGGCGCCCCACTCCCGCTGTGCGCGCTCGGCGGCACGGTAGGCCTGGTCGATCTCCTCGACCGTGGCGACGGGTATGGAGGTCAGCTTCTCCCCGTTATAGGGATTGAAGTCGACGATGTCCCACGAACCGCTGCCGGCCCGCCACTCGCCGTCGATGAACTGATACGCCAACTCGTCGAAGTAGGACATGCCATCCCGATCTGGAGAACAGGGCGCTCAGGGCGCCGCATTGGGGGGTGCTGACTCCTGATGGTGCGCCATCCTACCGACGCGTCACATCAGTTGGAGCAGCCCGCGCAGCAGGTCCCGGGTCTCGGCCGGATTCGGCCCCTCCTCCTGGAGGCGGTCCATCACCCTGGCGTATTGGGCCACCTCTTCGGGCTTGTCCACATAGAGCGCACTCGTCAGCTGCTCCAGATAGACGACGTCCGGCAGACCGGACTCCTGGAAGCCGAGCATCGTGAAAGCGCCGCTCTCGCCCGCATGCCCTCCCAGACTGAAGGGCATCACCTGGAGCCGCACATTCGGTCTCTCGGACACCTCGATCAGATGCTTCACCTGCTCGCGCATCACGGACCGTTCGCCGTACGGGCGGCGCAGCGCGGCCTCGTCCAGGACACAGTGGAACTGCGCCGACCGCTCGGTCACCAGCAGCTTCTGCCGCTCCATGCGCAGCGCGACCCGGCGCTCGATCTCGGCGGGCCCGGCATCCGGCATGCCCCGTCTGACGACGGCCTGCGCATAGCTCTCCGTCTGCAACAGCCCGTGCACGAACTGGACTTCGTAGACCCTGAGGAGCGAAGTGGCGCCTTCCAGACCCACATACGTCTGGAACCAGCCGGGCAGCACATCGGTGTAGCTGTGCCACCAGCCGGCCACATTCGCCTCGCGCGCCAGGGACAGCAGCGACTCGCGCTCCTGGGCGTCACCGACCCCGTACAGCGTGAGCAGGTCCTCCACATCCCGTGCCTTGAAGCTCACGCGGCCCAACTCCATGCGGCTGATCTTCGATTCGGACGCACGGATCGAGTAGCCGGCCGCCTCACGGGTTATCCCGCGCGATTCACGCAGCCGACGGAGCTGCGACCCGAGCAGGATCCGCCGCACCACCGACCCGCTCGACTCACTTGCGGACACCTCTCAGACCCTCCTGTGACCCCACCCCGTCCAACAGTGGGCCGCAGTCTGCCACGTTCGGGCTTCGTTGAGTGCTCATCCGGTTACTGATGTGTGAGGCCCCCGCAACCCCTCCACACGAACTGACGGGAAGAATCCGGAGGAAAACCATCCGGGATGGCGCAATCACGGCACGTGCACGTGCATCTGCCCTTGCATCTGTCCCGCGCATTGGGAACCATAGGCGTCGCACGCATGCACGCTCGTGAAAGATCCGCCAGATCCGGCTGACCGGCCAGGGTCATGACGTCCGCGAACGCCAGGAGTGCCTCGCATGGGGACCAAGGTTTTGACCATGCTCGAGCCGTTATGGCAGGGCTTTCCTCCCGTCGACCCCATGGCTGTCTCCGGATCGGCGTCCCGCACGCTCCCGCCGCGCTATGAATCGGTGCGCAGTGCACGTGCGTTCACTCGCGAGACCCTGCAGGGCTGGGATCTGGACGATCTCTTCGACTCGGTCGCCCTCGTGGTCTCCGAACTCGTCACCAATGCCCTGCGGCACGCGATCCTGGCCGCCCCGGAGCACCACGACGCCACCCCGCCCGCCCGGCTGCATCTGATGCGCTGGTCCTCCCGGCTGATCTGTGCCGTACGGGACCCGAGCGATGACTCACCGGTCGCCGGGGAAGCGGATTCCGCCGCGGAGTCGGGTCGCGGGCTGTATCTCGTGGACTCCTTCAGCGACAGCTGGGGCTGGCATCCGCTGGCCGGTGCCGCGCACGGCAAGATCGTGTGGGCTCTCTTCCGGCTGCCGTAGCCGCTTCCCGCACACCGGGCGCACCGTCACGTACGGGCGCCCGGTTGCCGTGTGCGGGGAGAGACCCCCTGCGACCGCCGGGACCCCACGGGCGCTCAGTCCCGTACGAGATGGTCGAACTCCCCGTCCTTGATGCCGAGGAGCATCGCCCGGACCTCGGCCGGCGTGTAGACGAGCGCGGGACCGTCCGGGAAGCGGGAGTTGCGTACGGCGATGTCACCCCCGGGCAGCTTGGCGAACTCCACGCAGGAGCCCTGGGAGTTGCTGTGCCTGCTCTTCTGCCATGCCACATCACGGAGATCTGTGGCGGCCATGCCGTTGTATGCGTGGAGCACAGGGGTCTCCCGGTGATAAATGGTGTCAACTGCCCGGGAGCATAGCCGCGTTCTCATGCGGATGCATGCGCAGATGCACGTGCACGACAGCCGGTGCAGAGGCCGTCACAGCTCGTCGAGCACCCGGGCCGGCCGCTCTCCCGCGACCGGCTTCCGCTCGTCGCCCCTGCTCAGGTGCGCCCCTTACCTGGTACGGATCACAGGCCCGAAGCCTTCACGGCCGGGGAAGAGACGTGCGCCACGCTCTGTGGGTTCCGGGGGGCGAGCGTCCGGCCGACGCGCGGGCGCCGGGGAGGGCGCCCCGCCCCGTACACACCAGGAGGTCCCCTGCGCGTCATCCGCAGGGGACCTCCTCCCGCCCTCGCCGGACGGCACCCGGCACCGGACGGCACCCGTCACCAGGAGGCGGCCGTCACCGTGACGCATACGGGAGCAGCGCCATCTCCCGGGCGTTCTTGATCCGCCCGGGAGAGCTGCCGCTGTTGCTGCGCGCTGACCCGGGTGACCCGGCGATGGTGCGTACGAGGTGCGGGTGGTGCGCTGACGGCTGCCTGCCGCGCCTCCGTGTGCAGGCCGCCCACCGGGACGACGTGGAGCGGTTCTCTCAGCGGGCCCCGCGGGTGCCGTAGCGGCGCTCGAACCGCTCGACGCGACCGGCGGTGTCCATCACCCGGGCGGTGCCCGTGTAGAAGGGGTGGCTCGCCGAGGAGATCTCGACGTCGATGACGGGGTAGGTGCGGCCGTCCTCGCACTCAACTGTCTTCTCGCTGGTGGCGGTTGACCGGGTCAGAAAGGCGACGTCAGCGGCCCGGTCGCGGAAGACGACCGGCCCGTGGGCGGGGTGGATTCCAGGCTTCACGGCGCTCAGCGCTCCTCTCGGAAAGCCACATGGCGGCCGGCCACCGGGTCGTACTTGCGCAGTTCCAGGCGGTCGGGGTCGCTACGGCGGTTCTTGCGGGTCACGTACACGTAGCCGGTGCCGGCGGTGGACCGGAGCTTGACGACCGGGCGTAGTTCGGTACGGGCCATGTGGATAGTATACGGAAATGATTTCCATTTTCAATAGGCTCTCACCAGGGGCCCCGGCCGAAGGGACCGCACCATGTCCGCCCACTGCCAGCTGACCGGCCGCACGCCGGGCTTCGGCAACTCCGTCTCCCATTCGCACCGGCGCACCCCGCGCCGCTTCGACCCCAACATCCAGCGCAAGCGCTACTGGCTGGAGAGCGAGGGCCGCCACATCCGGCTCACGCTGAGCGCCAAGGGCATCAAGACCGTGGACACGATCGGGATCGAGGCGGCCGTGGCCCGGATCCGCGCACGAGGGGAGAAGGCCTGATGGCCAAGCAGAGCAAGATCGCCAAGAACGAGAAGCGCCGGCTGACCGTCGCCCGCTACGCGGCCCGGCGCGCGGTCCTCAAGGCCGTCATCCGCAGCTCGCACACCCCCGAGGAGGAGCGCACCGCCGCCCGGCGCGAGCTCTCCCGGCAGCCGCGGGACGCCAGTGCCACCCGGGTGCGCAACCGCGACAGCATCGACGGGCGCCCGCGCGGCCACTTCCGCGCCTTCGGCCTGTCCCGCGTACGGCTGCGCGAACAGGCGCACGCGGGCCACCTGCCGGGGGTCCGCAAGGCGAGCTGGTAGGCACGCCGGGGGCCGTCCGGCCCCGGGGGGCCCCGGGACCGGACGGCCGGACCGTTGGGGTGATACTGGACAGAACGTCCGCCGCCCCTCCCGACGAAAGCGAGCGCGCGCATGCTCCGCAACGCCTTCGAACCCTGGCATCTGATCCTGATCATCGCGGTACTCGTGCTGCTCTTCGGCTCGAAGAAGCTGCCCGACATGGCGCGCGGCCTGGGCCGCTCGATGCGCATCCTCAAGGCCGAGGCCAAGACGCTCAAGGCCGACGAGCCGGACGCGACGCCCCGCCCGGAGGCCGCCGCCCGCCACTGAGGCCGGGCCGCCGGCCGTTCCGTCATCTCCGGCCGTTCAGCGATCGTCTGCCGTTCAGCGATCTTTACCCCCTCTGTGATCTCCGGCCGCTCAGTGATCGCCGCCCTCGTCGATCAGCCGCCGCACCTCGCGGTCGATCAGCCCCAGCCGGGCCTCGGCGACCAGCGGCACCGCCCGGCGCTGGCGCCGTGCCTCGGCGAGATCGATCTCGACGGTGACCAGCGAGGTCTCCCACTTGGGCGCCTGCGCCACCACCGCGCCCCGTGGGTCCACCACCCGCGAGCCGCCCCAGAACGCCGCGCCGTGCTCATTGCCCACCCGGTTCACGAAGACCACCCAGCACTGCAGCATCTTCGCCGTATAGGACAGCAGGGTGTCCCAGTAGAGCCCGGTGTCCATCGCCTCCGGATCCAGGCTCGCCGCACTGTTCGTCGGGACGAACAGCACCTCGGCACCGTCCTGCACCGCCAGCCAGGGCAGGGCCGGCTGCCAGGCGTCATTGCACACCAGCGTCGCGCCCCGGCCCCCGCTCTTGTCCCGCTTCAGCTCGTACGCGCGCAGTGACTGTCCCGGGCTGACGTGCTTGCGCTCCTCCCAGGCCAGATAGTTGGGGAGGTACAGCTTGCGGTGGGCATGCACCAGTTCACCGGCCGCGTAGTGGGCCGCGGTGTTGTAGGCCCGCAGACTGGTGTGCTCGTGGAAACCGACCAGCACATCGGGGCCGAGGGTGCTCAGCTCCAGCAGCCTCGGATCGCTCGCCGCGAGCGACGCGTCACGCTCCAGCGCGCCCAAGTGGTAGCCGTGCAGGCTCAGTTCGGGAAAGACGACAAGATCCGCACCCTGCGCCGCCGCCTGCTCGATCTGCTCACGGGCGACATCGAGGTTCTCCGCCACCCCGCCCAGCACACAGTCCGTCTGCGCCAGCGCAACGAGCATGGCCCCACCTCATCGACCCATCGCTTTTGCGGCTTTCACCCCAATTTTGCCAGAGGGTGCAGCACGCGGCACGGTCCCGCGGCGATGCCGACGGCCGGCTCGACCGGGCGGACCGGGCCGAGCGGCCCGCCGGACCCGCTCGGCCGGCGGTCGAGCCCCCGACGCCCCGGGCCTCGGCCGCCGCGTACGGAGCCTCGCTCACCTGCGTCGCGTACCGGCCCGGCGCAGCAGCAGCGCCCCGCCCACCAGCAGCCCGCCGCCTGTACCGGCCAGCATGGCCAGCTCGCCGGGCCCGGTGGAGGCCAGCAGTACGGAGCCCGCCGACGCCCCGGACCGCGCCCCCGCTCGCGCCTCCCGCGCGGACTGTGCCGCGGGCCCGGCCGCGGGACCGCCCGTGGACTTCCTGGCGTGCTGCGGCGCCGTCCCGGCCGGGTGCTCCGCCTGCGGCCGCACCCGCTGCGGCGCCGACTCCGGGGCCGCATGCTTCGGGGCGGCCCCCGGGGCCCGCCGGTGTGCCACCGGAGGTGGCGGAGCGGCGGGCCCCGGGGGCCACTGGGCGGCCGCCACGGGTGCCGCACCGTTTCCGCACGCGTTGCCCATGGCCGGGTTGAGCGCCGCGCCCCCGTCGACCGAGTTGCCACACACATTGACCGGGGTGTCCACGGACACCTGGATGTTGTTCCCGGACAGCACCCCGGCAGAGTTCGTCGCACCGCCCCCGGCACCGGCATCCGCGTACGCCACGCCGCCGCCGGCGCCCAGCACCCCCGACGCCGCCGCCACGAACACACACGTCTTCAGGCTCTGTCGCATCTCTCATCCCTCCTTCACAGTCGTTGACCACGGACCGCCGCCCGCCCCGCGATCCCCTCGCACGACCGGGCGGCCGGCAGCCCATACGCGGCGCCGGCCGCCCGGAGACACAAGCGGGGGAACGGCCGAGGCCGCCTGCGGTCACCCGTTGCCGACACCGTTCCCGGAGAGGATCGGAATGTCGTCGATGATGTGCGACAGCGCCTCGTCGCCCTTGGCCTGCGTCGAGTTGTGGACGCACTGCTGGTTCTGCGGCGACGACAGGATGTTGATGTCCTGCGCCTGGATCGCGGAGACGCCCTGGAGGTTCAACTTGCCCAGAGCCAGGCACAGGTCGTTCAGCGAGCCTTGGACGAGCCCGAGCTGGGGGCTCAGGTTGCCGCGCGTGGTGGAGTTGCCGTAGACCGACGCCGCCCCGTTTCCGTTGACCGTGCTGGTGCCCGTCTGGTCACCGATCGCCATGGCGTCGGGAGCGGCCGCAGCGGACATACCGATCAGCGACGCCGCCACAGCCGCGCCCGCCATCATCTTCTTCATCACGCAAACCCTTCAGGAGAAGAAACTCCCGACACGGGAGCCCTGTTTGAACAACCCGCCATATGGGCTTGAGTTCTGCACCGTCACCCGAATAGCAGGCACAGTTCTTCCGCATGGGCATCAGCTGCCGCTGCCGCCGACACCCCGCCCCAATTCGCGCACCGAATATGCGACTTGTCACCCTCGGGGCGTCCCCGTGAACATCCCCGATCGCCCCTGAGCGGCCCGGACCGGCCCGAGCGCAATGACCTTCTGCCTTCGTACGACGCAGGGCCCGCGAAACCGCTGAACGGATTCGCGGGCCCTGCACTCGTTACGGCCGGCATGCCAATACCCTCGCGGCCCCATCAATCTCGCAAGGGCATTGGCATGCTTCCCTCCACACATCATTCCTAACGATCCGGCGCAGCGGAGTTCAGTCACGAGCGAATAACATTTCCGCCCCGGCGCCGGACGTCGGGAACCCGGGCCGCCCGGAAGAAGGAGGACCGGGCGGCCCGGGTGCTCATCAGCCGATCAGTGGTTGCCGGCGCCGTTGCCGGAAAGGATCGGGATGTTGTCCAGGATGTGCGACAGCGGCTCGTCGCCCTTGGCCTGGGTGGAATTCTCGGTGCACTGCTGGTTCTGCGGCGACGACAGGACGTTGATGTCCTGCAGCTGGAGAGCGCTCGCACCCTGGAGGTTCAGCTTGCCCAGAGCCAGGCAGGGCTTGTTGAGCGAGCCCTGGATCAGGCCGATCTGCGGGCTCATGTAGCCGTACGTGGTGGAGTTTCCGAAATACTGCTGCGCGCCGTTGCCGTTGACGGAAGACGTTCCGTGCTGGTTACCGATCGCCATCGCCTGGGGGGCGGCAGCGGCGGCCACGCCGACAATGGACGCAGCCGCGGCTGCGGTGGCCAAAGCCTTCTTGATCATTTTGATCCTTCGTGTTTCGGGATGCCCTTGGGCCGGGCAATCTGCCCAACTCACAGGGATGTTTTTGGTTGTTCTCATTCACTCAAATGAGCTGACCGCCGGAGCGACTCTCCGAGCCGGCCACCGGAGCGATTTTCCGAGCCGCTTTCCGGAGTCACTTTTACGGACCGGCATCGTGGCCGGCGCTCCGGGGCCGGACCGGGCCGGGACCCGAGGGCGAGAAAGCGGGGGTAAAGCTTCGAGCACTGCATGTCAGCAGTCGGGCCACGCGAATTCCGCTACCGCGTCGCACTCACCGGGCACAGCCGAAGACAGTGAAATCCGCGCCCGCGTCGCAAGCCCGGGACGGACAGCTCCGCTGCCCACCCCCGCGGCGGCCCACGTCGGGCGCCCGGGAATTACTTGAGCGGCAGACCGCCGAGCAGCGGAGTCTTCTTGGCCGCCGCCCCGGTGACACCACGGAGCAGCTTCTTCGCATTGGTCGACCTGACGTTGCCCCCCGCGGTCTTGACCGTTTTGACCAGCGGTGTGAGCTGGTGGCCGTCCAGCTGCTTGCTGCTCAGCGCGTCGGTCAGCCCGCCGTTGAGGCTCATGGTCGGGGCTCCTGGCGGGGCGGCGAAGGCGGGTGCAGCGACCCCCAGCGCCATGACGGAACCGGCAACAACCGCGGCAGACTTTGCGTACTTCACTTCAACTGTCCCTTCTCGGGCGGTGCTTGGCGGTCCGGCGGCAGCAACACCACATGAGCAATCATTTCGCTGCTCGGATGACCGATCTCAGCGTGACTAACGAGTGCCTACGTCCTGAGAAACCCTGAAGTTACATTCTTCTCGGACAAGCCGCCCGAAAATTACGGGTGTTGTGTATCCACCTGCACCATGCGAATGGCGACCGGCCCCGGTGCGCAGGGACCGCGCACCGGGGCCAGGTCACATCGACATGGCTCGAATTCCTTCGAGTCAGGCGTTCACGCAGGTGTTGCCGAACGCCGGGTTCAGCAGCGCGACGATGTTGACGGTGTTGCCGCAGATGTTGATCGGGATGTGCACCGGAACCTGGATGGCGTTGCCGGAGATCACACCGGGCGAGTTCTTGGCGCCACCCGCGATACCCGCGTCGGCGAACGCCGGCGTAGCCGAGCCCACCGCCATGATGGTTCCGGCAGTGATCGCTGCGACCTTTGCGTACTTCACTTTCAGCCCTTCCTTGCAGCGGGTCCGTGGCGAACACGACCGTCGTGTCGCACGGGCGGTTTTCTGCTCGCCCGTAACACCGCTGCGATATTGGTAACGATTTCCCCTCGTGCGCGAAACTCTTGCCGGGAGGTTTTCGGAGGAATCGCCCGAACGATGCAACACCGCTTCAGGAGATTGTCACCGCGCATACGACGCGGAAAAAACACCGGAGTTCGAACAGGCGAGGTACCCGCCGAATACGAATTCCTACCGAAAGGGGGATCGAGAATTCCGTCCCTACGGTTCATCACGGGGCGCCACTGGCCCCGGACCGCTCCGGAAGCGAGAGCCGGCGGTCCGGACCTGCGACCGATGGCCGGCTCAGCGGTTACCGACGCCGTTCCCGGACAGGATCGGGATGTCGCTGAGGATGTGCGACAGCGCCTCGTCGCCCTTGGCCTGGGTGGAGTTCTCCGTGCACTGCTGGTTCTGCGGCGACGACAGGACGTTGACGTCCTGCACATTGGCCAGAACCGCGGCGACCTGAGCGTCGACCTTGCCGATGCCGAGGCAGGGCTTGTTCAGCGAGCCCTGAATGAGCTCCAGCTGGGGGCTCATCTTGCCCACGGTGGTGGAGTTGCCGAACGCGCTCTTGGCACCGTTGCCGTTGACCGTCGACGTGCCGTTGTGGTTGCCGATCGCCATCGCCTGGGGGGCGACCGTTGCCGAGATGCCGACGACGGACGCGGCTACAGCCGTCGTGGCCAGGACCTTCTTGATCACGATTTACCCTTCTCGAAGCGGAGTGCCCGTTTCCGGAGCGCACTGGTCAACTCGCTTCTGGGGGTGCGGTTTCGCCGTTTCACCCGAATGCCACGAAACCATAGATACATATCACTGCACCCCGGCCGAGTTCGCCTTTCGGGTACCGTTTTGGCATTTCAAAGGCCGGTACGAAGAATTTGCACCGGCCTTTGCCGGCGGGCGGCCGGACCACTGGATTCCGTCCTCAAATACCCCGGCAGAGCCCTGAGTTGACGTGGCTGTTTGCCGAACGCCGGATCCGGCCGGGCGGCGGCATGGAGGGTGGTGCGCACACCGCATGGTGCGCGGAACGTCAACCTGCCTGAGATCGCGTCCGGTTGGGGCCGGCGCCGAGGGCAAGGGCGTCAGGGGGTGATCGTCGCCGGTGTGAGGGGTGCCGGGGTCGTGTCGTCTGCGCTGGTCAGGGCGAATGTCAGACCCTGGTGGAAGACTCACAGGCATGAGATGGGCGGTGGTGGAGACGGGCGACGGGGGTGCGCGTCTCTGCCCGCTCGACCGGGACGGGCGGGCCGCCGGACCGGTGTTGCGGGAGCCCTCGCTCGCCGAGGCCGTGCGCAGTCGGCCCGAGGTCGAGCGGTGGGTGTGGCGGTCCACCGCGGAGATCTACCGGCGGCTGGCGGCGGCGGGGGTGCGGGTCGAGCGGTGCTATGACGTGGAGGCCGCCGAGGCGCTGCTGATCGGCCATGAGGAGGGCCAGTCGGGCCAGCCGCATTCACTGGCCGCCGCCTGGGCGCGGCTCCACGGCCGGCCCGTCCCGCAGGACGCGCCGGTCCGTACGGCTCAGGCCCAGCCGTCCCTGTTCGAGCCGGGCCCGGTGCCGCTGCCGCCCGGCACGGACGAGCTCACGGCGCTGCTGGAGGTCTATGCGGGACACCTGGCGCGTACCAGGAGGGCGGAACATCCGGACCGGATGCGGCTGCTGCTCGCCGCCGAATCCGCGGGCATGCTGGTCGCCACGGAAATGGGGCGGGCCGGAGTGCCCTGGCGCGCCGACGTGCACCGCAAGCTGCTCGACGAGCTGCTGGGAGAGCGCTATCCGGGCGGCGGGGAGCCGCGCCGGATGGCGGAGCTGGCCGACGAGGTGTCCCGGGCCTTCGGGGCGGGCCGGCGGGTGCGCCCCGATCTGCCCCAGGACATCATCAAGGCCTTTGCCGGTGCCGGGATTTCCCTCGCCTCGACCCGTAAATGGGAGCTGCAGCAGATCGATCACCCCGCGGTTGCGCCGCTGCTGCGGTACAAGACGCTCTACCGCCTCTACACCGCCCATGGGTGGACATGGCTCCAGCAGTGGGTGCACGACGGCCGCTTCCGCCCCGAGTATCTGCCCGGTGGCACGGTCTCCGGCCGCTGGACCACCAACGGCGGTGGTGCCCTGCAGATCCCCAAGGTGATCCGGCAGGCCGTACGCGCCGACCCGGGATGGCGCCTGGTGGTCGCCGACGCCGCCCAGATGGAACCCCGGGTACTGGCGGCCGTCTCCCGCGACCGGGGCCTGATGGAGCTGGCCGGCCGCGGCGAGGATCTGTACGCGGATCTGGCCGCCCGCGCGTTCGGGGGTGACCGCGACCGGGCCAAGCTCGGTCTGCTGGGCGCCATTTACGGCCAGACGTCCGGCGACGCCCTCAAGCACATGGCCGATCTACGCCGCCGCTATCCGGCCGCGGTGGCGTATGTGGACGAGGCGGCGC
This sequence comes from Streptomyces sp. 2114.4, assembly GCF_900187385.1. Taxonomy (NCBI): domain Bacteria; kingdom Bacillati; phylum Actinomycetota; class Actinomycetes; order Kitasatosporales; family Streptomycetaceae; genus Streptomyces; species Streptomyces sp. 2114.4. The sequence goes on along the minus strand of NZ_FYEY01000001.1, from coordinate 4,522,090 downwards.
GCGCGGGCGAGGAAGGACGGCTGGTGCGCACCTGGCTGGGCCGCACCTGCCCGCCCGCTTCCGTGGCACCCCCCGACGAGGCGGGCCTGCCCCAGGACGAGGAACCGTCCCCGGCCTACGGCAGCGGCTCGGCGGCCGCCCGCGCGCGCGGCCGGTTCACCCGCAATTTCGTCGTCCAGGGCAGCGCTGCCGACTGGGCCCTGCTGCTACTGGCCGCGCTGCGCCGCTCGCTGTCGGAGGGCGGGCTCCGCGCCGAACTGGTCTTCTTCCAGCATGACGAGGTGATCGTCCACTGCCCCGCGGCGGAGGCGGCGACGGTCGCCGGGGCGATCACGGCGGCCGCCGCGACGGCCGGGCGGATCGCGTTCGGGGAGACGCCGGTCCGCTTTCCGTTCACCACGGCGGTGGTCGAGTGTTATGCGGAGGCGAAGTGAGCGGGCGCGGCGGGGCGGGGCGGCGGAGAGGGTGGGGCGGCGGGCGCGGCGGGGCCGGTGCAGGCTGTGCGTGGGCGCATGCAGGCTGTGCGTGGGCGCGTACAGCTTGTCGGTGGGCGTGGGCGCGTGCGGGCGGAGATCGTGAGCAGAAGCTGTGGCATGTCCGTTCTGAACGAGGAGCACTCCGTATGAGCGTCCAGCCCGAGATGAATGACCGGACCGCGGCGCGGGTGCACCCCGAACTCGTGCCGGCCTATGAGGCGTTGCCGCGGGTCGCCGATCCGTATGAGGACATCGAGGCCGCGCGCGCCGCATTCCACGACATGCTGGCCGCCTTCCCGGCGGACCGTACGGGCGTGTGCAGTGAGCGTTTCGACATCCCGCGAACGGTCGGCGGCGCGCCGGCGGACGGCGGCACGCTGACGGATGGCGGCGCGTTGACGGTCGAGGTCTACCGTCCGGAGGGGGCGGTGGGTACCGCCGCCGAGGACACCGGGATCGCCAGTGGCGCCGGGAACGGGCTGCCCGCCGTACTGCACTTCCACGGGGGCGGGTTCGCCCTGGGGCGGGCGCTGCCGGGGCAGGACCGGGTGGCCATCGAGCTCTGCCGCGAACTGCCCGCCGTGATCGTCACCGTCGAATACCGCCTGGCCCCGGAGCACCGCTATCCGGCCGCGGTGGAGGACTGCTATCTCGCGCTGGAATGGGTGGCCGGGCGGGCCGCGGAGCTGGGCATCGATCCTGCGCGGATCGCGGTGGCCGGCAAGTCGGCGGGCGGTGGACTCAGTGCCGCGGTCGCCCTGATGGCCCGCGACCGCGGCGGGCCGGAGCTGGCCTGTCAGTCGCTGTGCGTCCCGGATCTGGATGACCGGGTCGGGGCGGACGCGGCGGCCGGCACGGCAGCGGACACGGAGGGAGCCCTGGACGCGCGGGTGCTCAACGGTCGCGGCGTCCAGTCGTCGTGGAGGCACTATCTTCCGGAAGGGACGACGGTGGCCGAGGCGTATGCCGCGCCCGCTCGCGCCACCGAGCTGTCGGGGCTGCCACCGGCCCATGTCCTGGTCTGCGATCTCGATCCGATGCGCGAGGCGGGGCTGGCCTACGCCCGGCGCCTGATGGACGCGGGCGTGCCGGTCACGGTCCGCAATGTGCCCGGTGCCTGGCACGGCTTCGAGCTGTACGCCCCGGACACCCGGGTGGCGAAGGAGATGACGGCCCACTGGACGGGGCAGTTGCGGGCGGCGCTCCACCCGGCGTCCCCGGCGGTGGTGTGAGGCCGCTCAGTCCGTCCCTCCCGGCGGGCCGGGAGTGCCCTTCCCCGCCGATGCACCGGCGGCCTCGGCGGCCTGCCCGTCGTCCCCGTGCCCGCCGCTCGGGGCCTCGACGGTGGAGATCAGGCCACGGGTGATCCGTACCATCGTCGCGACCAGCAGCTCGCGGGGGCGGTCGGGCCGCTCCAGCCACCACAGCGCGAGCCCGTAGAGCGAACTGCGGATCGCCTCGCCGAGGGGTTCCAGCTCGGCCTCGGGGATGCCGGGCACGAACTCGCGCAGCAGCGCCACGTCCGTCTCCCGCTGTCTGCGCTGCAGTTCACGGTGGAAGGCCGCGACCTGCGCGTCGCCCGTGGTGTCCCGGAACATCATGCGCCAGGTGTACGGATGGCTCTGCACATAGCCGAACCAGGCGTCGTACATCGCCGTCATCCTCGTGGCCAGATCGCCGTCGCCGTGGAGGAGTTCGCGGATCGGGGCGGCCGCCAGCTCATCGCGGTGCCGCTCCAGCAGGGCGAGGTGCAGCTCCTGCTTGGAGTCGAAGTGCCGGTAGAGCATCGGCTTGCTCAGGCCCGCTTCGGCGGCGATCTCCCCGATGGTGGTGCCCGCGAAGCCGCGCTCCGCGAACAGCCGGGCCGCCGTGTCCTCGATACGCGTCCTGGCCTCGGCCCGCGCGGCGCGGCTCCGGTCGATCTCGCTCATGCGCTCCCCCCTGCAATCTGGCTTGTTCCGGCTGGTGATTTCGGCTCGCCTTGGCCGCTGTGATGAAGGATACTGGAGCGTGTACCGCTTGGTATACGCATCAGTAGCTTCGTCAGGATCAGCGGAGCCGGCAGGATCCGGTGGAACTGCCGCGGCAGGACCGTCCCACAGGACCAGGTACGGGGGCTCATCGTGATCGTTTCCCTTCATTTCGCCGACATCGGTGTCCGCAACGTCCGCGCCGTCCTCCGCGAGCGTCCACGGCCGGACTCCACCCCGGGCCTCCGGTACGCCCAGACCACCCTCACCGGTGCCATCGCCTCCGGTCCGCCCGTGCTGCGCCCCGGCCGGGCCGCGCTGCTCGCCGCGTGGGAGGACGATGCCGCGCTCGACCGTTTCCTCGCCGAGGACCCGCTGCCGCGGCGACTGGCCGGAGGCTGGCACGTGCGGCTCCAGCCGCTGCGGATAGCCGGTTCCTGGCCCGCGATGCCGGTCGAAACCGACCCCGGCGCCGCGCCGGACGCGGAGGACGGGCCGGTCGTCGTCCTCACCCTCGGGCAACTGCGGCTGCGTCGCGCACTGCCGTTCCTGCGGGCCAATTCCCGGGCCGCCGGCCGGGCCGCGGCCGATCCTTCGATGGTCGCTTCGGCCGCCCTGGCCAGGCCGCCCCGCTTCGTCGGCACGTTCTCCCTCTGGCAGAGCATGACGGCGATGTGCCACTACGCCTACGGCACCGGCCGCCCCGCGCACCGGGAAGCGGTCAGGGAACACGCGGCGCAGCCCTTCCATCACGAGGCAGCGTTTTTGCGCTGTCGTCCCTATGGCGCCCAGGGCACACTGGACGGCCACGAGCCGATGGCAGCGGCCGCGAGGGCGGCGGAGGGGAGCCGGTGAGGATGCGCGAGAGCGGGACGGACGCGGAGGCGGGAAGGGGTGCCGGGAGCGGTGACCACGGGGCTGCCACGGGGGCACGCGGCGGCGAGCCGGAGCGCATCAACCCACCGCATCTCGCGCCGCCGACCGGATTCAGCCATGCCGTGCGCGCCACCCCGGGAACCATGGTCTTCCTCGCCGGGCAGACCGCTCTCGACGGTTCGGGCCGGATCGTCGGGGACGGCATCGTCGAGCAGTTCGAGCGGGCGCTGACGAACCTCCTGGACGTCGCGGCGGCCGCCGGCGCCCGCCCGTCCGACCTCGCCAAGCTCACCGTCTTCGCCGTCGATGTCGCCGACTACCGCCGCCATGCCCGTGACCTCGGCGCGGTGTGGAAGCGCCTGGTCGGCAGCGACTACCCGGCGATGGCCGTGATCGGCGCCACCCGTCTGTGGGACGAGACGGCCCTGGTCGAGATCGAGGGCATCGCCGTCGTCCGCTGACGGGACGACGCCGGTGCCCGGCCACCGCGCCTTGTCGCACACCCCACGGCGCCCGCGCACCGGGGCTCGCCCGGCCGCTGCGCCTCCCCTACGCGCGAGGGGCGCCCGCCTCGCCGGTCTCCCGGCGGGGCGGGCGCCCCTCGCGCTGTTCCTGGACGTACGCTGCGGTCGCCCCCTCGCTGACACGTCACCGCGCACAGCGCCCGGCCGCTCAGTTCCGGCCGCGGGCCATCCCCACCGGGTCCTTCTTGAAGGCCCAGGTCATCTTGGGCTCCATGGCGAAGCGGAAGATCCGCTGCACAGGTGGTGTGCACAGCAGCGTGATGACGGTGCCCGCGATGAGCGTCAGCAGTACCGCGCCCCACGGGGTCTGCATCCAGTCCGCGTCGTACCAGTTCCAAAAGCGCGACCCCTTGGCGAGGAAGCCGTGCAGCAGATAGCCGTAGAGCGTGCCCGCGCCCAGCGCCGTGCACCACATCGTGCGCCCCGGAATCCAGGCGAAGAAGCAGGCCACCAGAACGAGTGAGCAGCCGAACATCGCCAGCGTCATCACCGCACCGCTCCACCACGGGGCGGCCAGCTCCTGTGCGGCGTCGCGGTGGTAGAACCACGCGGCGTTCATCCGCGGCGCCGCCCAGTACGCGAAGACCAGCGCGGCCGCGAAGACCGGTACGGCCAGGATCCGCGCCTTCCTGCGGCGTACGAGCTTGAAGTGTTCCGGCCGCAGCGACAGCCCGATCACGAAGAACGGGAGGAACTGCAGCACCCGCTGGAGGTCCAGGTCGTCGCCGATGTCCGGCGAGAGGGACGCGAGCACGGCGATGGACAGGGCGAGCGGGACCGGCCAGCGCACGATCTTCCACAGCGGAGTGGTCAGCCGCCAGATGAACAAGGCGGCCAGGAACCACGTCAGATACCAGGGGTCCATCAGGCTGATCGGATAACCCGGATCGTCATCCGCCCACCTCTTGAAGAGCGTGTAGGCGACTTCGAAGAGGATGTAGGGAACCGCGACGCCGGTAATCAGCCGCTGCAGCCGGTCCTTGCGCATATCGAAACTGCGCGAGAAATAGCCGGAGATGATGATGAACGCCGGCATATGGAAGGCGTAGACGGTGATGTAGAGCGCGGCTGCCGTCCGGCTGCCGTCGCGCAGCGGTTCCCAGGAGTGGCCCATCGCCACGAGCACGATGGCCAGGTACTTCGCATTGTCGAAGAACGCGTCGCGCGGCTTCGCCTTGGCGTCGGCCGCCGCGGCCTTCCCGTCGCGGCCCGTACCCCGGCGCTTGGCGTGACTGCGGGGTCCGGCAGCCGAAGTACCGGCGGCGGGCGCGGATTGACGGTCCGTCGCCGAACCGGGGGCGGTCGTCGCCGCCGATCCGGATGCGGTAGCCGTCCCGGTCGCCGTCGCCGGTGCCATCGTTGCCGTCGCACCGGCGGCCGCGGCAGCGCCCGCCGGACTCAGCTCGTCATGCGGCATCTGCCGAGGCGGGGGAAGCGGCACCCGCCGTTCGCCGTACGCCGGAAAATTGTCTTTCAAGGAGCCTCCCGGAACGATCCCAGAGGAGGAGCTGGACGCTGGCCCGCACCGGGCCGCAAATCGGAACCCAAAAGCCAAATCCTGCGTCTTAGTTCTTTTACGGGGAGTGTGGCGGCGTCGAACATCTCAGGCACCTTAGCCTCGCGGCGGGAATCACGTAAATCCCCCTCTGCGGCGGCCACACGCGCCGCAGCCGCCCTCCACAGCTCCTTCACGCACCACGGGCGGCGGCGCGGCCCGGAACACCGCCCGGACGACCGCGAGACCGGGGCCGAGATCCGGACAATGCCCCGTCAATCCCCGCCCCTTGCCCATTATTCAATAACACCTTCGGCCCCTCGGGCCCTCACCGACCGGGCGCTGGTGTTCTTCGCCACGTCCCACACATAGACCTGGAGCCGGCGGCCGTGCGGGCCGCGCAGCCGGTGCACGGCCGCCAGCCAGCGTGAACTGAGCGCGGACGCACGGGGGTTGATCTGATCGGCGAACCGCGCATAGCGCGCCAGTTCGTCCACCCCGGGCGCCCCGAGAATCCCCGTACGGATCTCGGGCGCCACCTCGTGCACGGCCTTGACGCACGGCACGGAGAAGCTCTGGACGACCAGCCGGCTCCGGACATGGGCCCGATCCAGCCACCCCCGTGCCCGCAGTTCGCGGATGACCTGCGCCTCGATTCCGGGATATTTCTCCGGGGCCTTGATCTCCAGCAGAAGGCGCTGCCCGTTGTGGTCCAGACGGCGTAGATAGTCGGCGAGCGTCGGCACCCGCTCCCCGGCGAACCGCCTGCCGAACCAGCTGCCGGCATCGAGCCGCGCGAGCTCGGCGGCCGTGAAGTCCCCCACCCGCCACGGCGCCCGTCCGGGGAACACCTTCGCGGCGTCGGTCGTCCGCCGCAGGGTGGCGTCATGCATCACCACCAGCCGGCCGTCCTTGCTGCGCTGCACATCGTTCTCGACCCATATGAGCCCGCGGCGGTGTGCGGCATCGACAGCGGCGAGGGTGTTCTCGGGGGCGTAACGGGAGGCGCCGCGGTGGGCGATCACCAGCGTGGCCGCGGTGCCGGGGCCGGCCCGTGTGCCGCTGCTCACCGCGACATCCGCGTACTCCTGCGGTCCGGAGGACATCGCGGACGACGACACCGCGGCCGCCACCAGGTAGGCGACCCCGGCGGCGGGGAGCCGCAGCGATCTTCGCAGCATGCGGGAGCCTCCTGGTCCGCTCACCCGCGGACGGCCCCGTCCGCGTCAGGTTTGCCCCCTGAGGCCCTTCCCTCCGTATAACTCCGTCCAGGAATGCGGCTGTCTCCTCAACATGCCCGCATCCCCCGTCGCCCGCCACGCGAGCAGTGCTGCGGCTGCTGGGCACCACCTGTCCCATCGGTCGCCTTTTCCCAGGTCAGTGGGGTTGGGCAGACGGGCGGAGCGGACGGGCGGCGGCCTTTGGGACGGCCCGCCATCCGTGTTGCGGCCCTCCCCACCTGTATGTAGATCACGTAACAACCGCCGATGGACGGCTGTTACACAGCTGACAGTCCACCGAAAAACGTCACTCATAGCTTCATTCGCGCCGACCGATCCAACGAACCGGAGCGAGAGCCATGAAGCGCACCACGAACATGACCCGACGCCACAAGACGGCCCTCGGCGCCGCACTGTCCTGTGTCGCCGTCCTCGGCACCTTCGCCACCGCAGGCGCGGCGACCGCCGCCACCGCCTCGGCTCACACCGCTCACACCGCTCACACCGCTCACACCGCGAGCGTCACCCGCGCCGCCAACACCCCCTACGTCATGAACCACTCCGGCGAGGAGCACGCCGACAAGGGCAAGGCCGAGCGCCGCCCCGAGAACCTGGTGCTCTCCGAGTTCACCGCGGCCGGGGACCTCAACTGGAAGCAGTGGGACGCCAAGAAGGCCGTCGCCACCGGCGAGGTCTCCGGCCTCTGGTGCGGCCAGGCCTGCCTCGACAAGCCGCTGAAGGGCACCCTGACGCTCTCCGACCCCAAGACCGTGAACGGCAAGAAGGTCTTCTCCTCCTTCACCCTGAAGCTGGCCGGGGGCTCGGGTGCGTACGATTCCGAAGACCTCCAGGGCAAGCGTCACCTCGCCACCACCTGACGGGAAAGGCCCCCGATGAACAGGCCCACGGCCACCGGCACCACCGTCAGCGCGCTGGTGCTGGCGGCCGTGGGCCTCACCGGGTGCGGCAACCCCGGAACGCCCCATGTCGAGGGCCCCGCACCCAGTCCCACCCAGGTCCGCGGACCGGTCTATGTCTCCGACACCCTGGGCCATCCGCTGACCCGCCCCACGGGGTTCGCCCTCACCGAGTTCTCCTCGGTCTCCCGGCTCAGCTGGCGCTCGTGGGGAAAGCCGGAAGCCGTCGCCACCGGGCGGTTGACCGGCATGTGGTGCATCCCCCACTGCCCCGCGCACGGATACCGGGCCACCATCGAACTCAGCCGCCTGCAGCGCCAGGAGAACGTCTCCTACTACAGCCGCGCCGTCGTACGGTCCGCCCGTCCCCTCCGTTACGACCAGGCAGACCAGCTGCGCGACGTCCGGCTGCCCGTCCCCGAGCCCTAGGAACGCAAGCGATGACCGATGTGCTGCTCGTGGAGGACGACCCGCTGTTGCGCGAGGCCACCCAACTGTCCCTGGAGCGCTACGGGTACCGGGTGCGCACGGCCGGCGACGGCCACGCCGGGCTGGCGCAGTTCCGGGAGTGTGCGCCCGATGTCGCCCTCCTGGACGTGATGCTGCCCCGCCTCGACGGGGTCAGCGTGGTGCGGCGCATCCGTGAGGTGAGCCGGCTGCCGGTGCTGATGCTGTCCGCCCGCACCGACCCGGTGGACGTCGTCCTCGGCCTCGAAGCCGGCGCCGACGACTACCTCACCAAGCCGTACGACATACCGGTGCTCGTCGCCCGGATACGCGCCGCGCTGCGCCGCACCACGGACTTCTCCGAGCCCGGTCCGCCCGAGGACAGCACACTGCTGCGGTTCGGCGACCTCACGGTGGACACCGCCTCCATGGACATCCACCGGGCCGGCCAACTGCTCGACCTCACCCCCACCGAGCGCAAGCTGATCCTCGAATTCGCGGCCGAACCCGGCGTCGTGCTCTCGCGCACCACACTGCTGGAACGCGTATGGGACTACGCGTGCGGCGGCGACCACCGCGTCGTCGACGTCCATGTGCTCCGGCTGCGCGCCAAGATCGGGCACAGCCGCATCGTCACCGTCCGCGGCTTCGGCTACAAGCTCGCACCCTGACCCTCATGGGACTGCGCACCAAGACCGCCCTGGTCATCGCCGGAACGGCCGCGATCGTCGCCACGCTCATCGGGCTGCTGGTGCACCAGCTCACCGCGGAGGACCAGCGCAAGAACGCGGCCCATGGGCTCGACGCCCGGCTCGTCGAGGCGGTCAGCGCCTACGCCTCGGGGATCGACAGCGGCGCCCTGGTCAACCCACCGGAGCTGCCCGCCGCACTCCGCAAGACCGTCACCGACCGCCCCGTGCGGGCCACCTGCCTCCAGAGCGGGGGCGGCTCCGGGGCTCCGGTGCTGTGGGCCGCCACCCGCAGCGGCCGCGACGTCCTCGCCGTCCGGCGCTCCTACGCCCCGCAGGCCCGTGCCCTTGCCGATCTCGACCGGGTGCTGGTCGGCTCCGGCGCGTCCGTCACCGCGCTCGGCTGTGTGCTGGGCATCGTCGCGGCGGCCGGCACGGGACGGCGTATCACCGCCTCCGCGGACACCGCGCAGCGGATCGCGGACGGCGATCTGACGGACCGGGTCCGGCCGACGGGCAAGGACGAGATCGCCCGGCTCGGCGCCGCCGTCAACACCATGGCCGATGCCCTGAGCGCCCGCCTGGAGGCCGAACGGCAGGTCACCGCCGATATCGCCCATGAGCTGCGCACCCCCGTGGCCGGCCTGGTGACCGCCGTCGGACTCCTGCCGCCCGGCCGCCCGGCCGAGCTGGTCAGCGGGGGCGTGGACACCCTGCGCACCCTGGTGGAGAACGTCCTGGAAGTCGCCCGGCTCGATGTCCCGGGCGTCGAGCAGGCCCAGCACGAGAAGATCCTCCCGAGCACCCTGGCGCACCGGGCCGCCACCCTGGCCGGCGGGGACGTCGAGGTCACCGTGGAGCACGAAGCACCCGTGAGGACCGACCCCCGGCGCGTCGAACGGATCCTCGCCAACCTGATCACCAACGCCCAGGTCCACGGCGCGCCACCCGTGACCATGGAAGTCGACGCCACGGCAATCCGCATACGCGACCACGGCTCCGGCTTCCCCGCCGAACTCCTCGCCCACGGCCCCCAGCGCTTCCGCACCGGCGCCCGCGAACGCGGCGCCGGCATCGGCCTGGGCCTCACCATCGTCACCGGCCAGGCCCGCGTGCTGAACGCCCGGGTGACCTACGAAAACCCCCCGGACGGGGGCGCGCTGGCCACGGTCCATCTCACTCCGCACGGCTCGTGAAGCGCCGGGAGGCCACGGCCCACCCGGGGGCTACGCGTGACGCTCCTCCGCAGGTGTGCGGTGAGTCGGCTCGGTTGCAGGTCACGGCACTCCGCGACCGCGGCCGGCGCCCGGCAACAGCGCTCTTCCGGTACGTCCCCACGATGCCGCCCTGGAAGGTGACGGCACCGAGGCCATCCCCCCGCGGGGCAGCCCTTGCGCCCTGCGCGCAGTTGTACGTATGTGCAATTATGGCCATGCGTTCGGTCCGGCTGGTATTTCCTGACCACACGCGCCGGCCGGCGTGCGCTTGAGTTTGCGTGGATGCGGCATCGCCCGCGCAGGGCTGAACGGGGGCAGACATGGGAAGTTGCAGTTCGGGGCGCGATCAAGCCCCATATCTGGCTACACCGCACCCGGATCCGTCGGCTTCCCCGGGCGGCGCCGCGCGGCACCGTCCGGCATGACGACCTGCCCCCACCCGCGGGGGTACCTGTTCATCCTGCTTGCCCGACGGCGCTTCGACGGGGTTTGTCCAAGGCCGGCCTGAAGGGCTGGGCGGGCGGCCCTTCACGGGCTTCTGATGACCGCCCTGACCTGATGCTCTGGGTCGATCCTGTCTCGACACGGCTTGTCCCGCTCAGCCGGAGAAAAAGCGGGCACCGGGCCACCCATGTGCCATTTATCGGGAAACTCCTGGCAATCATCCGGATCTCAGCTCCGGCCGAGGGCTACGGTGCCGATCCTTGATCGCGATGCATGTACGGGGAGGGGAGAGTGGACGACATAGTTCTTCGGCTGCTGGGGCCGGTTGAGCTGGTCCACGAAGGCCGTTCGCTCGACCTCGGCGGGCCGCGTCAGCGAGTGGTCCTGGCGATGCTGGGACTGAACATCAACCGCACCGCATCCACGGAACAGCTCATCGATGCGGTGTGGGGCGACTCGCCTCCCACCACCGCACGCGGCCAGATCCAGGTGGCCATCTCGACGCTCCGGAAGCAGTTCGCCCGGGCCGGCCGGCCCGGAGCGATCACCACCCGTGCCCCCGGCTACGTGCTCGGCATGGACACGGGCAGCGTGGACAGCCTGGAGTTCGACAGGCTGGTCGCCCGAGCGCGGGAAGACACCCGGGCGGACCGGATCGCGGAGGCGGCGGCCACCCTGCACCAGGCTCTGGAGCTCTGGCGCGGCCCTGCTCTGGACGGCCTGCCCAACGGCCCCTTACAGCACACTGCCGCCCATCTCAATGTCACGCGCCTGACCGTTCTCGAGGAGCGTGTCCGTCTCGACCTCATGCTCGCCAGGCACGAGGAGGTCTGTGCCGAACTGACGGCTCTGATCGGTCAGCATCCCCTTCGGGAACGCCTCTATGAGCTGCTCATTCTGGCGCTGTACCGCTCGGGGCGGCAGGCCGAGGCGCTGGAGGCGTTCCAGCGTGCGCGCAAGGCCCTCGCCGAGGAGCTGGGCATCGAGCCGGGGCCGGAGCTCCGCGACCTGGCGCAGGCGGTTCTGAGGCAGTCTCCGGCACTCGATCTTCCTGCCTCTTCCCCGGACCGGGGCGCCGCCCCTCTCCCCTCAGTCCGGTCCGACGCCCCGGTCGTCCAAGACGGCGGGTTCCGCCTCATTCCACGTCAACTGCCCGCGAGCATCGGCGACTTCACCGGACGGCACAGTGAGCTCGACAAGATCAAGGATCTGCTCGAGCCCTGCTCCCGGACAAAGACCCCGGATTACGCCGTGCCGATCGTGGACATCTCCGGCCCCGGGGGCGTGGGCAAGTCGGCCCTGGCCGTACGCGCCGCCTACGAGGTGAGCAAGCACTTTCCCGACGGTCTCCTCTACGCCGACCTGCACACCGCGTCCGGCGACGGACAGATCGCGGCGCTGCTGGCACGGTTCCTGCGCGCGCTGGAGATTCCGGCCAAGGCCATTCCCGACGATGCCCAGGAACGGGCCGAGATGTATCGCAGCAGGCTGGCGGAGAGCCGTGTGCTGGTGGTCCTGGACGGAGTGACCAGCCCGGAGCAGGTGACACCGCTCCTGCCGGGAAGCGCGACCTGCGCGGTGATCATCACGAGCCGGGCCCGGCTGGCGGGCGTGCCCGGCGTCCGCAGCATCGATCTCACGGTGTTCGACATGGCCAACGCCCTCGAACTGCTGGCCGGCATCATCGGCCGTGAGCGGGTGCAGGCGGAACTCGACACCGCCGTGGAACTGGTGAACCTCTGCGACGCACTGCCCCTGGCGCTGCGGATCGCCGGCGCCCGGCTGGCCTCCCACCCCCACTGGCGGATCGAGTGGCTGGTCCAGCGCCTGCGGGACGAGTGCCGGCGCCTGGACGAGCTGAGCTACCGCGGCCTGGAACTGCGCTCGACCATCAGCCTGACGTACCGGGCGCTTCCGCCGTCGGCGCAGCGGCTGTTCCGACTGTTCTCCCTGGTGCAGGCGCCCGCCTCACCGGCCTGGGTCGCGGCGGCCTTGCTGGACTGCGACTTCGCGTCGGCGGAGGACATCCTTGACCTCCTGGTCGAAGCCCAGGTCATGGACACCGTTCAGTACCCCGGCTCGCCCCGGCCGTGCTACCGCTTCCACGATCTGGTGCGTGCCTACGCGCGCGAGGAACTGTGTGCGGCCGAACCGCCGGAGGAACAGGACGCCGCCCTGGCAAGGGTGCTGGGAGGGTGGCTCTCGCTGGTCGAGGAGGCCCACCGGGAAGAGTACGGCGGGGATTACACCATCATCCACGGCAGCGCGAAGCGCTGGCGGCTGCCCGAGAGCACGGACGTGGAACCCGTACCGCAGCCGATGACCTGGCGCAGCGGCGAGCGGCAGGCGCTGGTGACGGCGGTGCGGCAGGCAGCCGCCGCCGGGATGCACGAGCTGTGCTGGGACCTTGCCCTCTCCGCCGTCACGCTGTTCGAGGCGAAGGGGTACTTCGACGACTGGGAGGAGACCACGCGCCTGGCGCACGAGGCATCGGCGCGGGCCGGTAACCGTATCGGCCAGGCCGCGATGCTCTACTCCCTGGGGACCCTGCACATGTTCCAGACCCGCATGGAGCAGGCGGAGGAGTGCTTCGGCACGGCGCGGCAGCTGTTCGAGGCGGAAGGACACGATCACGGGCGCGCCCTGGTGCTGCGCAACGCCGCCCACCTGGACAGTGTGCGCGGCGACGACACCGCCATGCGCGAGAAGTACGACGAGGCACTGGCGATCACCAGGCTGGTCGGCGACCGGATCGGCGAAGCCCACATCATGCGCAGCCTGGCCGGCTGTTGGCTGGCCTCGGGGAACGTCGAGCGGGCACGCACCCTCCTGGAACAGGCCCTCACCATCTCCCGGGAAGAAAAGTGCCGTCGCGTCCAGGCCCAGGTGCTGCAGCGGTTCGCCGAGCTCCACCTCGCGGTCGAACAGCCGCGACAGGCCCAGGAGGCGCTGCAGGAGGTGCTGCGGATCGTACGGAGCAGCGGGGACCGGATCGGTGAGGCGTATGCGCTGTACGGCCTCGGCGCGGTCCGCCGGCAGGAGAAGCGGCTCGACAGCGCCGCCGACACGCTGGCCCGTGCGCTGATCCTGTCGCGGCAGGTGGGCGAGCGGGTCATCGAGGCCAAGTCGCGCTACGCGCTGGCCGAGATCGCACTGACGCGGGGCGACTACGAGCTGACCGCCACGCATCTTGAGGCGGCACGGGACCTGTTCGCCGAGCTCGGCTCCACGTCCTGGCTGGAACGCACCGAGGACCTGATGGTCGAGGCCGGGTGCCCGAGCGCCGCGCGGAGCGACGGCGCTCAGCCGCATCGCTGCTGAACCGCCCGTGCGGCGGGACACGGGACGTGGCCGGCAAGGCCGGTCAGTGGTGGTGGCCCATGGTGGAGGCCGGCTCGTCCCCGGTCCACACCTCCCCCCTGACCAGCAGTTCGCCCGGCACAGCCCGGCGCACCGCGAGATAGACCTCGTCCCCCGGCACTCCCAGCACGGCCTCCAGCTCGTCGCGCAGCAGCCGCAGAAGGCTGCCCACCGTCTCCCGCGAGTAGGTTTCCTTGCAGGTGACGAAGCCGATCGGGGCACGCGGGCGGGCGGCGGCGCGCTGCCCGGTCGCGGTCGGCAGGGTGGCGCGATTCCATTCGGGGCGGTGCGCCGCATCGGCGTCGAGCCGCTGCCAGGTCACCCAGCAGTGCTGCGAGGGAATGCCCAGCAGCCCGGTGACCGCCTCGGCGATCTGTGCCAGGACGGGAGTGCCGGGGCTCGGGTCGGGGGACAGCAGGGTGATGACGGGCATGGAAGGGTGCCTTTCTCGGCGTGGGATACGGGGGACCGGCGGGGCGCTCAGCCGGTGAGGGTGGCGAGCAGTTCCGACCGGTCGACCTTGCCGTTGGCCGTCACCGGCAGCCGGTGCACGCGCCGTACGACGTCCGGTACCGCGTGCGCGGGCAGCCGCAGGCCCAGGGCACGGCGCAGCAGCACCGGGTCGTCGGCGGCCTCGCCGGAGGAGGTGTAGAACAGCGCGAGGCGGTCGTAGTTGCCCAGTTGGCCGGGCACGGGGACGGCCACACAGTGCGTGATCCCGGGCAGCCGGGCCGCGTGGGCCTCGATCTCCTCCGGCTCGATGCGATAGCCGCGGATCTTGACCTGACGGTCGGTGCGCCCGGTGAAGTGGAAGACGCCGTCGGCGTCCCTCAGGCCCTGGTCGCCGGTCCGGTAGAGGCGGGTGCCGCCCGGCCCGCTCTCGTGAAAGCGGGCGACCGTCAGGGCCGGGTCGCCGAGGTAGCCGTGTGCCAGGCCGGCGCCGCTGACGCACAGCTCGCCCACGGCTCCGGGCGGGCACTCCCGCCCGTTCTCGTCCAGGACGTGCACTGCGGTACCGGGTACCGGGCGGCCGATGGGGACGCCGCGCTCCGCCCGGCAGTCCTGTGCGGTGACGGGGTGCACGGTGGCGAACACGCAACTCTCCACCGGGCCGTAGCCGTTGACCAGCCGCACGCCGGGGTGGGCGGCGAGGAACCGGTCCACGTGCGCGGTCGACAGCCGCTCCCCGCCGATGTGGAGGCTCCGAAGGCCCTGGAAGCAGTCCAGGTCGATCTCGGTGAACAGGTTGAACAGGGAGGCGGTGAGCCAGGCGTTGTCGACCGCGCAGGCAGCGATCAGGTGTCGCAGGGTGTCCGGGAGGAGGTAGTCCTCCGCGGCGGTGACACAGGTACCGCCGGTGGTGAGCATCCCCCACAGCTCCAGGGAGAAGGCGTCCCAGGCCGACGGTGCCGCCTGCAGCATGACGGAGCCGGGGCCGAAGGCGAGGGGCCCGTCCGCGGTGAACAGGCGTGTGGTGGCCGCGTGCGGGGACACCACGCCTTTCGGTGTGCCGCTGGTGCCGGACGTGAAGAAGACCGTGGCGGGAGCGTCGGACGGCCCGTCGTACGCGCGGAACGCACCCGCGCCGCCCAGGTCGGCGAAGTCGCCCGGGGGCCGCCACACGGGCCACCCGGACAGGTCGTCGAGGTCGGTCACCAGCACGGGGCCGCCCAGCTGCCGGAGCACGGCGTCGATCCGTTCCCGCGGCCACCTGGGGTCGAGGGCGGCATACCCGGCACCGCACTTGAGGACCGCGAGCAGCGCGACGTACAACCGGGCCGAGCGCGGCAGCAGGACGGGGACCAGCGTGTCCGGCGCCGCGCCGGCCGCCGCCAGCCGGGCCGCCCAGGCGTCCGCCGCCGCGTCGAGGGTGGCGTAGTCGAGCCGTATGGTGCCGTCCACCACCGCCGGTGCTTCCGGCTCCGTCCTGGCCCGGTGCGCGACGGCCTGGTGGATGAGTCCGGCTCCCATGGAAATCCCTCCCGTTCTCCCGGCGGAATGAAGACCGGGCCGACCGGAATTCCGGCCACCCACCACAGATATTCGATCCCCTTCACTCCCGTTGTCACGTACCCGAATCCGGGGACAGTGACCGGCATTGACCTTTCCCACGGCCGGACTGGAATCTGGTGAGGCCGGGCAGCCACCTCGGCTTTCCTCAAGGGGGTTGATGTCCATGAGCTTTGCCGGACCGGAAGACCGCATTCTGCCCGCGCCGGCCCTGTCGGGACACGACAGCGGCGTCGAACTGCTGGACTACGACGCCGTTCCCGGGCTCTCCCGGGCCGGCGGAGCCCCGGGCGACATGCTCCTGCTGCACGGATTCGGCGGCGACAAAAGCCAGCTGCGGCCCGTCGGCGACGCCCTGTGCCCGGCCGGTTCGGTAGCCGTCCACCCCTCGCTGCGTTCCCACGGCGACAGCCACAAGCCGGACTGGGGCTACTCGGTACTCGACTTCTCCGCCGACCTCCATCGCATCGCCGACATCCTGCCGGACGAGGTGCACCTGGTCGGCTACTCGTACGGCGGGCTGGTGGCGGCCGTCTCCGCGGTCACCTGGGGCGCGTCCCGGGTACGCAGCCTGGTGGTGATCGACCAGTCCTTCGACGCGCACCCCGCGCTGCACGTGGCCGACGAGTGGGCCGAGGGCAGCCTGCTGCGCTGGACCTACGACTTCGGGCACCTGCCGGACCTGCTGGAACGGCTCGGTATCCCGGTGCTGGTGCTGGCCGGCACCGACAGTGGCAACATCCTGGCCGGTGAACGCGAGCGCCTTTCCGGCCGGAGCGGCGGAATGCTCCGGCTGGAAACCATCCGGGGATCGCATGCCGACTGCTACCACAATACGGAAGAGATCGCGTCCGTGATGCGCGCATTCTATCGGGACCACTTCGCCGGGCTTTCCGGCCCTCCCGGTCTTTCCGGTCCTCCCGGGCTTTCCGGAAACGGAAGCGGCAACGGAAACGGCGAGAAGGAAAAATCCGCATGAAGTCCCGGCTCATCGAAGACGGCCCCGGCCGCACCCTCATTCTCGGAACACTCGTCAATTCCCTGGGAAACGGCGCCTTCCTGACCTGTTCCGCCCTTTACTTCACCCGGATCGTGGGCTTCAGCCCGTCCCGGCTCGGCCTCGGCCTGACCATCGCCGGCATCGCGGGCCTGTTCGCGGGCGTCCCCTTCGGCCACCTCGCCGACCGCAGGGGCCCGCGCGGCACCGCGGCGGCGCTCCTCGCCCTCGCGGGTCTCGCCACCAGCGCCTATCTGACGACCTCCGCCTTCCCCGTGTTCGTCGTGATCGCCTTCCTGTACGCCCTGTTCGAGCGCGGTGCCCACGCGGCCCGGCAGGCGCTGATCCCGGCCGTACTGAACGCCGACAACCTCGTCCGCGTCCGCGCCAAGATCCGCGTCGTCACCAATGTGGGCGTCTCGGCCGGTGCCGGGCTGGGCGGTCTGGCCCTGCTGTGGGACACCGGCACGGCGTACCGGCTCACCTTTCTTCTCAACGCGGTGAGCTTCCTGGGCTGCGGCCTGCTGTTCCTGCGGCTGCCCGCCGTACCGCCCGCACCCCGGCGCGCACCGGGTGAGCCGCGGCTTGCGGTGCTGCGCGACACCCCGTACGCACTGCTCGCCGTGCTGAACATGGTGATGCTGCTGCACATCCCGATCCTCGAAGTGATCCTCCCGCTGTGGATCGCGCTCCACACCGGCGCACCGCCCGCGCTCACCGCCGTACTGCTGCTCCTCAACACCCTCGCCGTCGTCGGCCTGCAGGTCCCCCTCACCAAGAAGATCGAGGGACTGCGCTCCGCCGTCCGCGCTTTCCGCATCGCCGGAGTGGCCCTGCTCGGGTGCTGTGCGGCCTTCGCCCTGTCGGCCGGGCGTGGCCCGGTGGCGGCGACGGCGGCGCTGGCGGTGGCCGCGGCGCTCCATGTGTACGGCGAAATGGTCCAGTCGGCCGGCTCCTGGGTGATCGGCTACGAACTCGCCCCGGCGGACAAACAGGGCCAGTACCAGGGCCTGTTCAACACCGGGATCGCGGCCGTCCAGATGTTCGGCCCGGTCTCGCTGACCCTGCTCCTCATCGACTGGGGCACGCCCGGCTGGATGGTCCTGGGCGCGGTGTTCCTGGCCGGCGGGCTGGCGATGGCACCGGCGGTGCGCTGGGCCGAGGGCCGCCTGGCCGGGGCCCGTTCAGCCGCCGCGACCGCCGTCTGAACGGCCCGTGCCGCCCACCCCCTACGACATGTCAGACGAGGGAGACGATGACCCACCCCGAAACCACCAGCGTCCTCGGCCGCGACGGCGTGGAACTCCAGCTGACCGACATCTGGCGCCGGTTGCTGGGCCGCGACGACGTCGGCATCCACGATGACTTCTTTTCGCTCGGCGGCCACTCGCTGCTCGCCATCAAGCTGACGGTGGAAGTGCGCAGGCTCTTCCAGGTCGACCTGACCGCCGCGGACCTGCTCTCCGCGGCCACGGTCGCCGAACTCGCGGAGATCGTCCGGGGTGGCACGGCCGAGCGGCAGGGCCAGCTGGTCCGCGTCCAGCAAGGCTCGGGCGACAGCCCGGTATACGCCCTGCCGCCCGTGTCGGGAACCGTGCTGCTCTACCCGCCCATCGCCCGTGCCATGGGCCTCGACCAGCCCTTCTGGGCCCTGCAGTCGCTCGGTCTGCTGCCCGGCGAGGAACCCCTCTCCTCGCTCGAGGAGATCGCCGAGCACTTCATCGAGCAGCTGCGGACCGTCCACCCCGACGGCGCCCCGTGGAACCTGATCGGCTACTCGATGGGCGGACTGCTCGCCTACGAGATCGCCCGCCGGCTCCAAGAGCGCGGTGAGCGCGTCGGACTCGTCGGCCTGCTGGACACCCGCATCACGGTCGAGCCCAGCGGAGACCCGGACTTCGCGCTGCGCGCCCTGCTGTGGCGCGGGCTCAGACTGGAGCTGGACGTCGACTGGCTGCGCGGGCTGGACCCCGGCACCCGGGCGCAGGTCCTGGTGGAGCGGGCGGTCGCGGCCGGCACCATGCCCGCCGACTTCGACGCCGACCGGCTGCGCCGCATGATCGATATGTATCAGCACAACCTGGGCGCCCTGACGGCCTACAAGATCAAGCCGTACGACGGCCCCGTCACCGTCTTCCGCGTCACCGACCGCTCCCTGGAGGACGGCACGCTCCCCGACGACCTGGGCTGGAGCGAGGTCGCGGAGCAAGCCGTCGTCATCGACGTCCCGGGCGACCACTTCACGATGGTCGAGCCCGGCCAGGTCGAGGTCCTGGGCCGCCGGCTGCGCGAACAGCTCGACACGGTGTCCGCGGCCGCCCCGGCCTCCTGACGGCCGGCACCCGGATGACCGCCGCCCCACGGAACGGAGTACCCATGCAGGAGACCCACGGGACCTCGCCCTCGTACGTCGTCCGCCCCATCGGCGTCGTCCGCTCGCCCCGCAGCGTGCCCGAACACGACCGCTGGGGCGGTGTCAGCTCGGTCATCGAGCTGGACCCCGAGCGGCTGCGGCCCGAGGCCGTGCGGGGCCTGGAGCAGTTCTCGCACCTCGAAATCGTCTTCCACTTCCATCTGGTCCCCGAGACCGCGGCCGTCACCGGCGACTGCCACCCCCGGGACCGCACCGACCTGCCCCGCCTCGGCATCCTCGCCCAACGGCTCAAGGAACGCCCCAACCGGCTCGGCGTCTCGCGCTGCGAGCTGGTCCGCGTCGACGGCCTGACCCTGCACGTACGGGCACTCGACGCGCTGGACGGCACGCCGGTCCTCGACATCAAGCCGTACCAGCGGCTCTTCCAGCCGGCGGCGGAGACCGTCCGCGAGCCGGCCTGGCTGCACGCGGCGATGTCCCGCTACTACAGCCTCTGAACGCCACACCGTCCGCGTGCCACTCCTCCCACCCGGTCCGGCCACAAGCCACCCCGGGCCCTCCACAACCAAGGAGTCACATGTCCGTCCACACCACCACCGGCGGCACCACGGCCGATCTCGAACTCAACCTCGGCCGTCTCCTCGACCGCAACCCGCAGCTCCAGATCCCGCGCGACGAGTACAACATCAACGTCACCTCGAACGAGGGCGACCGGCTCGGCAGTGACGAACTCGCCGCGGAGTACGGCGCGTTCCCGGGCGCGGGCCACCCGGCACACCTGTACTTCCACCTCCCGCTCTGCAACTACATCTGTCATTTCTGCAACTACGTCAAACGGCTGGTGCCCCGCGGCAAGGAGGACGGCGCCCTGCGCCTGTGGTCCGACCTGCTGATCGAGGAGTCCCGCCGCTACCTGGACCGCTACGACTGGATACCCCGGGCCCGCATCGAGTCCTTCTACATCGGCGGCGGCACCGCGGCCCTGCTGCTCAACAGCCCCGACTTCATCAAGCCGCTGGTCGAGCACGTCCGGGAGAACTACGAGCTGGCCGACGGCATCGAGTTCAACATCGAGGGCAACCCGGAGAACTTCCAGCGCCACCACCTGGAGACCGCACGTGAGCTGGGCTTCAACCGGTTCAGTCTCGGGGTGCAGTCCCTGCAGGACGAGGTGAACGACTTCACCAAGCGCCGCCACTCCGCGGCCCAGTCGATCGAGGCGGTCGAGAACCTGCTCGCCACCGGCTGCCCCTTCAACGTCGACATGATGTTCGGCCTGCCGTACCAGACCCCGGAGTCGGTACGCCGCGACATGGAGATCCTGACCGGCCTCGGCGTTCCCACCATCACCATCTACCGGCTGCGCAACGCCGACCGGGAGGAGATGGGCATCGGCAACCGCGCGGTCTGGAACAACCCCGCGGTGCGCGAACGGCTCATCCGCGAGGGCCGCTTCCCGGACCTGGACTCGACGTACGCGATGCGTCAGGAGGCCGTCGAGGTCCTGCTGGAGCAGGGCTACTACCCCAGCCCCTGCGGCTGGTGGAGCCGGCCCGGCACCTACGAGGGCGGCAACATCCCGCAGACCTCGAAGAACAAGTGGGAGCACTACAACACCATGATCGCCTACGGTCCCGGGGCCTACGGCTGGCTCACCGGTGCCGAGGAGGAGTTCCTGCAGACGCACAACATCACCGACATCAGCAAGTACGTGTCGTTCATGCAGAACAACGAGGGCCTGCCGCTCAACTTCGGCCGCCGGCTCAGTGGCCACAAGGCCATCGGCACCGCGCTCGGCTTCAACTTCAAGGCCAACCAGCCGATCGTCCTGGAACGCTACAAGGAGCGCTTCGGCGCCGACCTGCTGGAGATGGAGCCCTTCGCCTCCGCGTTCGCCGAGCTGCTGGAGCGCGGACTGGTCGAGAAGGTCGACCACGGCACCGCCCTCCGCCCGACCCTGGACGGCGAGGCCCTGCACGAGGAGATCATCTTCCACTACTTCCACCAGCGCATCGGCCTGTCCGACGCGCCCGTGTGCCGGCGGTGACCGTGCAGCAGACCGCACCCACGACCGCCCCCGCGTCCCCGGCCCACGGGCCGGTCCGCCGGGTCGAGGACGCCTTCGCCGCCCTGCACGGCGCCGACCGTGCGCTGCTCGTGCCCGGAGCGGTGGCCGCCACCACGGGCACGCTGCTCGCCCTGACCAACCCGGGCGGTCACCTCATCGCCTCCGACCAGATCTGCGACCCGCTGCGCGGCGTCCTGACCCGCGAACTCAGCGGCCTGGGACGCACGGTGACCTTCGTCGACTGCACCGACGTGGACGCCGTCATCGCCGCCGTACGGCCCGAAACCCAGGTCGTGTACACGCAGTCCCTGAGCGACCCGCTGATGCGGCCGGCCCCGCTCAACGAGATCGCCATCCATGCCCAGATGAACGACCTCCTGCTGGTCGTGGACAACACCGCACTGTCACCCGCCGAGCTGCGGCCCCTGGAGACCGGCGCCGTGGTCGTCATCGAGGACACGGCCCCCTATCTCGACGGCTGGGGGGACGTCGGCGCCGCCCTGGTCACCGGCCTGGACCGGTATCTGCCACGCATCGCCGAACAGTGCGCGCGGCTCGGCGGCGAGGTGCACGGCTGGGCCGCCCACCTGCTGGAACGCTCCCTGGCCACCCTGCAACTGCGGCTGTCCGCCCAGCGGGACGGCGCCGAGCGGGTCGCCGCGGCACTGCGCGCGCACCCCGCCGTACGGGCGGTACACCGACCGTCCTTCGACGAGGCACCGTGGGCCCTGGAAACCCACGAGGGCTTCGGCGGACTGCTGTCCTTCGAGGTCGTACCGGAGATCCGTGACCTGTCCGGCATCCTGGCCGCCGGCAACGGCGACGGCACACCGCTCGCCGGCTCCGCCCGGCTGCCCGCCCACACCAGCCACGCCCACCTGAGCGAGCGGGTCCGCCGGGAAGCGGGCATCACGCGGCAACTGGTGCGCCTGGAGGTGGGCATCACCGGCAGTGACGCCCTGACGACCCGGCTGAGGCGGGCCCTGGACGCGGCCCTCGAGCAGAGCAACGGAGCTGACACGTGATGCTGAACGGCGTCGATCTACGAGCCCGGCAGTCGCTGGCCGAGCAGATCGGGGAGGACTCCTGGGAGGCACAGCTGAGCGTCGGCGTGACGGCCCGGCCCGTGGCGGCCGGCCACTGCCGGGTACACACCGAACCGATGCGGCTCGGATCCACCCGGGTGGCCCGGGCCTTCGGCATCGACCAGCGGTGCGGGTCCGGCACCGGCGACCACCTCGATCCGGTCGGGTCGCTGCTGGTGGCCCTGGGGGCGTCCGTGGCGGACAGCGTGGTCACCGAGCTGTCCGGTGCGGGGTGTGGCCCGGAGCTCCTGGAGGTGCTGCCCTGCGCCGAGTTCGCAGCGGACGGCTCCGTCAGGCTCTCGTACGGGATACGTCTCGACGGCGGGATCTGTGCCGGGCAGGCCCGGCGGGCGGTCGCGGCGGCCCGTGCGCGGGACAGCGCGCACCGCACCCTGGAGGAACCGGGCGTCATCAAGGCCGTGGTGCAGACCGCCCAGGACGTGCACCTCCTCAGCCGTCCCGGCCCGGCCGGCGCGGAGGAGTTCACGGCCGTCAGGCGGCGTACCGCCCAGGTGAGGTGGGAGGTCGGCACCCACGTCATCGCCGAGGCCGACGGCGTGCACGCCGAGTCCGACCAGCCCAAGCAGCTGTTCGGCGCCGACCTCGCCCCGAGTGCCCAGGAGTACGTCCTGGCCGCGCTGGCGGCGGAAGCCCTCGGCTTCGCCGACCCGCGGGCCGCCGCCCCCGGCGAGGCGTCCGCGTCCGTGCACGCCTCGGGCCGTATCGACCTGCGCGGCCCTTACTCCTCCTCCCCCGACGCACCCGCAGGGCTGCGCAACGTCCTCGTCCAGCTGCTGCCCGCCGACCCGACGGAGGAGGGCGGCACGGCGGCCGGCGCCATACGCCGCTGGCTCGACGAGGGAGACGCCCTGCGGCTGGTCAGGGACGCCCACCCGATCGAGGTCCGGCTGGTCCTGGACGGCACCCCGGTCCCCGTACCGCACACCGAGAACGACCGCATGAACGACACCAAGGAGCACCACCGTGCCTCGTGAATGGGACGCCAAGACGTACGACTCGCTTCCCCTGCCGCACCAGCAGTGGGGCAAGCGCACCCTGGGCCGGCTGCAGCTGACGGGTGGCGAAACCGTCCTGGACGCCGGCTGCGGCACGGGCCGCGACACCGCCGCGTTGCTCGACCTGGTCCCGGACGGCCGGGTGATCGGCGTCGACGGCTCCCGTCGCATGCTCGACCAGCTGCGCACCAAGCTGGCCGACCGGATCGACCGGCTCGAGGTCGTCCACGCCGACCTGACCAAGCCCCTGCCGGTATCCGGCCAGGTCGACGCGATCACCAGCGTGGCCACCTTCCACTGGATCACCGATCACGCGGCGCTCTTCACCAACCTGGCCCGGCACCTGCGACCGGGCGGCCAGTTCGTCGCCGAGTGCGGCGGCCAGGGCAATGTCGCGCGGATCAACGCAGCCGTGGACGAGGTACTGGGCAAGAAGACCGACGGGACCGATGACAAGGACAGGGTCTGGTACTTCGCCGGTGTCGAGGAGACCACCGAGCGTCTGAAGGACGCCGGGTTCACCGGCATCGAGGTCAGCCTGCTGCCCGACCCGGCCCGGCTGGAGCCGGGCGAGCAGCTGTGGAGCTACCTGGCCACCGTGGTCCTCGGCTCCCACCTCGACAAGCTCCCCGAGTCCGACCACGAGCGCTTCGTCCGCGACGTCGCCGCCCGCCTCCCCGAGCCGGTCGTCGACTACGTACGGCTCAACATCACCGCCCGCCGGGCCTGACGGAGGCTGTCATGGCACACCCCGCCCTGCCCACCCTCCTGGTCGTCCATGACCGGGGCTCCGCCAGTTGGCTGCGCATCCTCTCGGCGGCGCGCGGCCTGTGCCGGGTGATCTTCCTGCACGAGGCGGAACACCCGGCGCCGTCCGCCGAGTTGGCGCAGGTTGCGGAGCACGCCGAGGTCGTCGACATCACCGGACTCGGCGAGGCGGAGGTGTGCCGGCTGGCCGGAAGCCTGCACCCCGCGGGCGTCCTCACCTTCAGTGAGTACCGGCTGCGCCTGACAGCGGCGGTGGCCGCGTACTGCGGGGTGCGTTTCCACTCCCGCGCCACCGCGGAGGCCCTGACCGACAAGTACCGGCAACGACAGGCGCTGGCGGAAGCGGGCGTCCAGCGCACCGGGTGCGTCCCGCTCCGCCACCCGGACGAGGCCGCCGCCGCCCTCGCCCGGGTCGGGACGCCCGCCGTGCTCAAGCCCCGGCACAGCGCGGGCAGCGTGGACACCTGCCTGGTGGCCTCGGCCGACGAGTGCCGCGCGCGGCTGGCGGAGTTCGCCGGGGGTGACCGGCGTGACTTCGTCCTGGAGGAGTTCCTGCCCGGCGACCCCGCGCGGACCGGCCCCGGCTGGGCCGACTACGTCTCCGTGGAGTCGCTGGTCGTCGACGGCGAGCCGCGGACCGCGGCACTCAACGGAAAGCCGCCGCTGGTCCCGCCGTTCCGGGAGACCGGCCATGTGCTGCCGGCCCCCGTCCCGCCTGCCCTCGCCGCCGAGATCGTGCGCCTGGAACAGGCGGCGGTGCGGGCCCTCGGCATCCGGCACGGCATCACCCACACCGAGGTCAAGCTCACCCCGGACGGGCCGCGGATCATCGAGGTCAACGGGCGGCTGGGCGGATTCATCGCCGAGATCGTGCAGCGCCGCACCGGCTACGACATGGTGGCGGCCGCGCTCCGCATGGCGCTGGGCCTGCCCGTCACCTCCCCGGACCCCGCCCGGTTGTACGGGGACCGGGTGACCTTCCAGTACCTGATCGTCCCGCCCATCGGCCCGCTCCGGCCCGGCCCGCCCTCGCTCCTCGACGGCCTCGGGAACCTGCCCGGCATCGACCTCGTCGACGTCTCCCCTCCCTCCCGCTGGCACACCGACTGGCGCCGGGGCACGACCGGCGCGATCGGCACGGTCTACGGCTCCGCCGCCGACCACACCGAGCTGCGGGCACTGCTGGACCAGGTCCGCGCGCGGCTGGACCGCTTCTGGCGCGGTACGCACGGACCGCACACCGACGTACCGCATACCGACATACCGCACACCGACGTACCGCAGGCCTCGGTACGGTGGGCCAACTCGACCGACTGACCGACCCTTTGAGCGAAAGGCACTGCGCATGCCCGAGAACAGCACTCCTGCCGAGGTGGTTTCGGTGCCGGTGGGCCGGGTGGTCGGCGGCCGGACGGAGGTCCGCGACGACGACTGGGGCAAGGAGACCGCGATCATCCGCCTAGACGCCGGCCAGTACGGTCCGGAGGCGGTGGCGGGCCTGGACACCTTCTCCCACCTGGAGGTCGTCTACCACTTCGACCGCGTCCCCACCGACAAGATCCAGACCGGGGCCCGGCACCCGCGCGGCAACACCGACTGGCCCCTGGTCGGCATCTTCGCCCAGCGCGGCAAGAACCGCCCCAACCGGCTCGGTGTCTCCCGCTGCCGCCTCCTCAAGGCCGACGGCCTCGACCTGCACGTCCAGGGCCTGGACGCCGTCGACGGCACCCCCGTCCTCGACATCAAGCCCTACATGGCCGAGTTCGGCCCCCAGGGCCACACCACCCAGCCCGACTGGGCCACCGAGATCATGCGCCACTACCACTGACCGGCCCTGTGCGCGGGCAGCCCCGTTATGCCGGCCCCGGCAGACAGCGTGCCGGGGCCGGCGTAACGGGGCCGGGCTTCACAGGGGCTGGAGGCCGAGGGCGACGCGGGTGAGTTCCGCCTTGTTGCCGATGCCGAACTTGGAGCGCACCCGCTTGACGTACGTGTCGACGGTGTGCGGGCTGATGCCGATGCGCCGGGCCACCTGGCCGTGGGTCATCCCGGACGCGATGAACCGCAGCACCTGCTGCTCGCGCGGCGACAGACCGGGCGCCGCCCGGTCGGCAACGGGCACCGGCGTGCGGCGCTCCACGGCCTCGTACACCTGCCGTAGCACCTGGTCCGGGGTCGCCTCGGCCCGCACCACGACGACATCCGGCGCGCTCCCGCACCACGCGGGCCCGTCCGGCACGGCCTTGGCCAAGGCGTCCTCCACGAGCAGCACGTCGATCCCGGCCCCGGGCCCGGGAAAGGAATCGGCCGAGGTGAAGACGACCTCGCAGGGCGACTGGGTGGTCAGCAGGTGCGTCAGACCCATCAGGACGAGCGGCCGGCCGTCACAGATGGCCGTGCGCATCCCGCCGACGTCGGCGCGGGCGGCCGGCGGACCGGCTTCCGGGCGTTCGAGGGTGATCGTCTCAGTGCTCATCGATGCCTTCCCCGTAGATCTTGTTGATGCGTTCGATCGCCTCGGCCACTCGCTGCCACGGCGCGGCGGTGAAGCAGAGGCGGGCCCGGTTGCCGCAGTGCGCCCCGAAGACCCGGCCCGGGGCCAGGCCGACACCGGCCTGGGCGCACCGGTGAACGAACCGCCCGTCGTCCCCCCAGGCGCTCAGATCGAGGAAGGTGTACAGCCCGCCGGACGCCTTGGTGTGCGGAACCTCCAGCGTCGAATCGGCGAGCCACCCCGCCGCGGCGGCGTGGTCCCGGCGTCGGTCGAGCTCCTCGCGCGGCGTGCGCAGCGCCTCGTACACGGCGCACTGCGCCGCGGTGGAGACGGAACGGCGCGGGTACCGCGCCCACTTGGCCAGCGGCTCCGTCAGCACCGGCGGTGAGATCAGGCAGCCCGCCCTGGCGTCCGGCATCGCATACGTCGTGCTGAAGCTGTGCAGGGAGAGGGTGCGCGCCGCCGTCGCACCGACAGCCGCGATGTCGAGGAAGCCCTCCCGGGTGAAGTCGTAGCTCTCGTAGGAGTTGTCGGCGATCAGCCAGAGGTCGTGCCGCTCGGCCAGGTCCGCGAGCGCACCGAGCCGGCTGCCGTCGAGCCGGTAACCGGTGGGGTTGTTGGGGCTGTTGAAGTAGATCGCGCGGGTCCTGGGTGCCACCGCCCTCTCCACGGCCCCGGCGAAGTCGAATCCGCGGGCCGCGCCGAGCTCCAGGAAGACCGGTACCTCGCGGGGCACTCCGCCAGCCGCCCGGATCAGGCCGGTGGCGAACAGCCACTGCGGTGAGAGCACCAGGACCTCATCGCCTTCCCGCAGGATCGCGTGCAGGGCGGCGGCGAGGGCGTGCGTGGCACCACGGGTGACCAGGACCTGTTCGGGGCCCACGGCACTGCGCCGCCGGGCGGTGGCGGCCCGGGCGAGTGCCGCGCGCAGCGCCGGGACGCCGCCGGGAGGAGCCTGCTCGTCAGGGGCGAAACCGAACTCCCCACTGCCCCGGGTGCGGGACCGGACACCGGGCCCGAAGACGGTCCTGCCCCGGTGCAAGCCGATCGGATCCGCGTGCCCGGAGCCGCGCAGCAGCTCTTCCACGCGATCGAGAGGGCAGTCAGGGACGCCACCGAGAGCTCGGGCGTAAGACGGCATGGCGGGTGCTCCTGCCGGAGGAAACCATCGGGGGTGAACGTGCGTTACGCCTGACTCCGCCGTGCGACGGCCCGGTGGGAGGGCGGCGCCGGGCCCCACACGGCCCGCTGTCGCCCGAAACCGGTTCTCCTTCTCACAGTGGGTGCCGCCTCACCAGCGGGTGCCGCCTCACCAGCGGGTGCCTTCTCACCAGTGGGTGTCGTCCGAGGAGAGGGACGTGCCCCCGTGGAGGTCACCGACGCCCGCGCCGGTGACGGTCAGGGTCACGTCCCCGTGGGTGTCATCGGGAGCCGAGGTGGCGGCCTGGGCCGGCCCGACCGCCGTCAGCACCGCCACCGCCCCGACGGCCAGGCCGAGCACCGAGCGGGTCACGATCCGGGCCTTCATCATCGCTCTCTCCTTCATCCGCGGCTCTGCGCTTCACCGGGGTCGCCCCCGTGACAGGAACAGTTCAACCCCGGCCGCTTTCGAACGTCCTTCCGTCGGCTCAGTGCGCACCCGCCCTGAGCCGAAAGCCGATCAGAAGGAGATGAGAAGGATGGCCCGCGAGCCACCGACTCCTACGATCAGAAGATGACGGCTCCTCTCTATCCCGCCAAACCTCGCCCCGGAGACCGCGTCGCGGTGCTCTCCCCTTCGTCAGGCCTGCCCGGCCTCTTCCCGCTGCCCTACGAACTGGGGCTGCGCAGGCTGCGGGACGACTTCGGCCTGGAGGCGTGGAATACGAGCTCACCCCCGCAAGCGCCTACCGGGACGTCGACCGCCCCTGGGAGGAACCGCGCACCTTCGAGACCGAACCCGACATGGAACCCGCCGAAGGCTGGAGTTGGCACAACGCCGACCGTGTGGTCGAAGGTGCCGGCTGGGGCGGCAGTCTGGAGACCCTGTCGTGGCTGCTGATGGCTGACCGCACCGTTCAACCAGCCGTCAGCTACTCCGGCAACGTCCTCTTCCTGGAGACTTCGGAGGAAATGCCGGGTGCTCAGGAGGTCTACCGGATCCTCCGGAGCATGGGCGAACGCGGATTGCTGCAAGAGTTCCCCGCGCTGCTGATGGGCAGGGCGAAATGCTGGTCGTTCGACAACCCATTGAGCGCCCCTGAAAAGGCGCACTTCCGCTCACAGCAGCGAGAAGCCGTCCTGCGTGCCCTCCATGAGTACGCCCCCGACACGATGGCAGTGTTCGACATCGAACTCGGCTACACCGATCCCCAGGTGGTGATCCCCGTCGGAGGGCGTATTCGGGTGGACGGCCCGGCGCGCCGAGTCGTCGTCACCTACTGAGGCGGCACCGAGGTGCGGCCGAAGGTGAGCGGACCACCGGGTGACGGCCGCTCGCCTTCTTGCCATCCGAAGCGGTCCTCGCCGGCCTGCTGCCCGCCTCGCGCATGGCGGATCAGCAGGCGCCATGGGCGCGGGAAGGCCGGCCTTCACCGCACCAGCCCGGCATCCTTGGCGCACAGCGCGGCCTGCACCCGGTTGTCCACCTCGAGGGCGGCCAGAATGCGGCTGACGTGCGCCTTCACCGTGCTCTCCCGCATCCCCAGACCGGTGGCGATCTCAGCGTTGGACGCGCCGCCGGCCAGGAGCCCGAGCACGTCGGTCTCGCGCGGCGTCAAGCGCTCCATCCGGGCCCGGGCAGCGGCCGGGGCGCCGTGCGCCGTGTGGTGATGGTGCGCGATGAGTCGCCGGGCAGCAGAGGGGTGCAGCATCGCCTGCCCGTCGGCGACGACCTCGACGGCCCGGATGATCTCCGCGGGGTCGGTGTCCTTCAGCAGGAAGCCGACCGCGCCGGCGGCCAGCCCGTCGTAGACGTACTGGTCCAGGTCGAACGTTGTGAGCATCACGACCTTGGGCGGCTCGGACAGCGCGCTCAGCCGCCTGGTGGCCTCGATACCGTCCATGTGGGGCATCCGCACGTCCATCAGCACGACGTCCAGGCACTGCGCGGTGGCCCGTTCGAGGGCTTCCCGGCCGTCGGAGGCCTGTGCGGCGACGGTGATGCCGGGAGCGTCCTGAAGGATGTCGGCGAGCGCCAGCCGCACCAGGCCGTCGTCGTCGACGATCATCGTCCGGATCACGCCGCCCCCCTGCCGCGCTGGTCGTCGAGCGGGATGGCGGCGGCCACCCGCCAGCCTCCCGATCCCGTAGGACCGTACTCCAGCCGGCCGTTGAGCGCGGCGACCCGCTCGGCCAGTCCGACCAGGCCGTAGCCGGATCCCTCGGTCGCGGCCTCGGACGGGGCTCCGGCCGGGTTGCGGATCACCACGGTGGACTGCGGCGGGCCGTAGCGCACCTCGAGCCGTGCGGTCGCTCCGGCGGCGTGCTTACGGGCGTTGGTCAGGGCTTCTTGCGCAAGCCGGTGAATGGCGAGCCGATGGCTGGCCGGTACGGAGTCGGGGGCGCCCTCGATGACCGTTTCGATCGGCTGTCCCGCCGCCCGCGCCTCGTCGATCACCGTCGAGAGTTCCGGCAGACCGGGCACCCGTGAGGCCGGTGTCTCCTTGGTGTCGTGGCCGCGCAGCACACCCAGTACGTCCCGCAGATCGCCGAGCGCGTCGGTGGACGCGGTGCGCAGCAGGCCGATCCGGTTCGCCACCGGCCCGGGCAGGTCGGCGGCCCGCTGCTTGAGGGCGCCGGTGTGCAGGGCGATGACCGTGAGCCGGTGGGCGAGCACATCGTGCATCTCGCCGGCGATCCGGGTGCGCTCCTCCAACCGGGCCTGCACCGCGCGGAGTTCGCGCTCCATCCGCAGACGGCTGACCTGTTCGGCCAGCGAGGCGACGTGCCGACGGCGATTGCCCGTCCACAGCCCGATGACCAGCGCGAGCAGCAGCACTGCCGGCGGCCCGTATGTGCGGGTCATCCACAGGCTGTTCCCCGGATGCGCCAGCGAACTGCCGACCATCGCGGCCACCACGCACAGCCCCTCGAAGACGAACCGGCCCCGGGAGGCGCGGTAGAAGAGCACGACCAGCAGGGGGAAGAACGATCCCAGCAGCACCGCGCCGGCCGTGGTGCTCACTACGGCGAGCACCGGCTTGCGGCGTCGCAGCAGGATCGGGAGGGTCAGCACCGCGGCCGCCCCGACGCGGGGGCTGAACAGCGTGCCCCCGCGGCCACATACGCCTGCTGCACCGCTCCCGCTCCGACGACGCAGATCATCAGCGCCTCGGCCCACCACGGCCAGGCCCGGCCCCTCACCTTGTTCACCAGGTCAGCATAGTGAGACAACACCCTTGCGGCCTTGGCCAGTTGGCGACCGTCACCCCCTACTTTCGTACGGGGTGGCCGCGGCGTAACGGCCGATGGCGCAGGGCCGCCCGCTTCCTAGCGTTGATGCGCATGAACCAGACACCGGCTACTGCCGCCACCGCTCCCGGGATCACCGCCCTCACCGGCCCGCGACAGCGCAACACCGCCGTCGCGTTCTTCCGGGAGTCCGTCCGTTCCCGGCAGACCACCGGCGCCGTCGCCCCCAGCGGCTCCCCGCTCGCCCAGCGGCTCGCCGCGCCACTGCCCGCCCCCGGCGGCCGCAGCCCCCTGCGTGTCCTGGAGGTCGGCGCGGGTACCGGCACGGTCACCCGTGCGCTGGCCGAGCGCATCGGCCCTGGCGACCGGCTGGACACCGTGGAGGTCAACCCCCGGTTCGTACAGCTGCTGACCGGGGCGCTGCGCACGGACCCGGTGCTGGCCGCCGCGTCCGGACAGATCCGGATCATCCCGGAGTCGATCAGCCACACGCCGCTGCCCCCGAAAAGCTACGACGTGATCGTCTCCTGTCTGCCCTTCATGAACTTCGCCCCCGACATGGTGCGTTCCCTGCTGGAGCGGTACATGGCCGCCCTGGTCCCCGGCGGGCATCTGACCTTCTTCAGCTATCTCGGCACGCTGCCCCTGCGGACCCTGTTCGCCCGGCCCACCGAGGCCGCCCGCTACCGCGCGGTGGCGGCCGTACTGGCCGACTTCTCCACTCGCCACAGCCACGGGGGCGGCGTCGGCGTCGCCTGGCGCAACCTGCCGCCCGCCCGGGTAACGCACCTGAGGACACCCCAGCCGACCGCAGACGTCACGGCCCCGGATTCTCCCGTCCGGCGATGACGATGACGCCCGGCGACCTGCGCACGGAGCGCTCCCGGCGTCGTCGCCGCATCCGGTGAAAGCAAAAGCCCCAGGTCACGGCGAGTGAGTCCTGGGGCTTCCACGGAGCCGCCTTCGGGATTCGAACCCGAGACCTACGCATTACGAGTGCGTTGCTCTGGCCAACTGAGCTAAGGCGGCGTGGTGCGCGGCCCAGTCTACACATCGCGGAGGGGTGCTCTGTAACCGGTTTAGGAGCTGGTCAGGGGTGAGCGGGGAGTGGGGCGTGGAGGTGTGAGGCGGGTCACTTGCAGTGCTTGTTCTTGGGGGGGACGGTGCCGTCCAGGAGGTAGGTGTCGATCGTGGAGTCGATGCACTTGCTGCCGCGGCCGTAGGCGGTGTGGCCGTCGCCCTCGTAGGTGAGGAGGGTGGCGCTGGAGAGCTGGGAGGCGAGGGCCTGGGCCCAGCTGTAGGGGGTGGCCGGGTCGCGGGTGGTGCCGACGACGAGGATCGGGGCGGCGCCCTTGGCCTCGATGCGGTGGGCGGTGCCGGTGGGCTTGACCGGCCAGTAGGAGCAGTTCAGGGCGGCCCAGGCGAAGGCGTCGCCGAAGACCGGGGAGGCCTTGCGGAAGCTGGGAAGGGCGGCGCGGGCCTGGCCGGGGCCGGTGAAGGCGGGTGGGAGGTCGATGCAGTTGACGGCGGGGTTGGCGTACATCTGATTGCTGTAGGAGCCGTTCGGGCTGCGCTCGTAGTAGCTGTCGGAGAAGGCGAGCAGCCCGCGGCCGTTGCCGGCCTTGGCCTGGGCGAGGTATTCGCGCAGGAGGGGCCAGGCGCGCTGGTCGTACATGGCGGCGATGACGCCGGTGGTGGCGAGGGATTCGGTGAGCTTCCGGTCCTCGCCCGTGGCCGCCGGGTGGGCATCCAGCTTTTTGAAGAGGGCGGAGATCTGCTTGGCGGCGTCCTCGGTGCTCTTGGTGCCCAGGGGGCAGTTCTTGTGCTTGATGCAGTCCACGGCGAACGCCGTGAAGGCGGTGTTGAAGCCGGCGGTCTGCTGGACGTTGGTGGCGCGGGCGTCGAGCTCCGGGTTCATCGCGCCGTCGAGGACCATGCGGCCGACGCGGGAGGGGTAGAGGCCGGCGTAGGTCGTGCCGAGGAAGGTGCCGTAGGAAGCACCGAAGTAGTTGAGCTTCTTGTCGCCCAGGACAGCGCGCAGCACGTCCATGTCACGCGCGGCCTCGACGGTGGAGATATGCGCGAGCAGCTTGCCGGAGCGGGACACGCAGCCCTTGGCGAAGTCGCGGTAGGCGGTGGCGAGCTTGTTGACCTCGGCGGGTGAGTCCGGGGTCTGGTCCGTCTGGGTGTAGCGGTCCATCTGCTGGTTGGTGAGGCACTCGACCGGCTGGCTGTGGGCCACGCCGCGCGGGTCCATCGCCACCATGTCGTAACGCGCACGGACCGCGGCGGGCTGGGGCGCGTACTTCTCGAGGTATTCGATCGCCGCGCCGCCGGGGCCGCCCGGATTGACCAAGAGGGAGCCGAGCCGGTGGCCGGCGCCGGTGGCCTTCTTGCGGGCGATCGCGAGCTTGATGTCGCCCCCGCCGGGGTGGGAGTAGTCCAGGGGCGCCTTCATCGTGGCGCATTCGAAGCCGCTGCTCGCGCAGGAATGCCAGCTCAGCTTCTGGTCGTAGTACGACCGGAGGCTTGTGGGGGTCGAGGCCGGGAGGGGCGCGAGGGTCGGTTCGCCGGCGGGGCGCTGGGCGCCGGCCTCCGTGGTGCGGCCCGGGGACGCCTCGTCGTCGGGGGAAGAACTCCCCGAGGAGCAGCCGGAGATCAGCAGAGCGGTGGCCGCGAGGAGAGCGGCGGAGGTGCGGAGCAGTCGGCTGGTGGCCATGGACGGTCCCTTGGTCTCGGTCCCTGGGATAGGGGGTGAGGTGAGTGCGGCGTCGGTCTCTGGAGGTCCCTGGTGGGTGGAGTGCGGCGGGGGCGGAGGAGTGCCGGGAGGGGCTGAGTGGGGTGGTGCTGGGGGCGGTGGCAGTCGTGAGGGTGAGGGTGGGCGCGTGACGGATGTCGGGGGCGGGAGAGCACTGGCGCGTTCGGACGGAGAGTATCCGGGCGGGGACGTTGTGTGTGCGTTTCCTTGAAGGGGCGAGCCGGGTGTGCGGCGGGGGTAGGTGGGCTGCGGTGGGTGGGCTGCGGCGGGTGGTGGTCAGCCGGCGCGGAGGGCTGCCGTCATTGCCTCGACCGCGAGGAGGGGGGCCACATTGCGGTCCAGGGCCTCGCGGCAGGCGATCACGGCTTCTATACGGCGGAGGGTTCGTTCGGGGGACGAGGCGGTGGCGATGCGGTGGATGCTGTCGCGCACCTCGTCGTTGGCGAGGGGCACCGAGGCGCCCATCTGGAGGGCGAGGACATCGCGGTAGAAACCGGTGAGGTCGACCAGGGCCAGGTCGAGGCTGTCGCGCTGGGTACGCGTCGAGCGGCGCTTCTGCTTGTCCTGGAGCTCCTTCATGGCGCCGGCCGTGCCGCGCGGCAGGCGTCCGCCGGTGCCGGCGGCGGCGCCGAGCGCGGCGCGCAGCTCCTCGGTCTCCTTGGTGTCGACGTCCTCGGCGACCTGCTTGGCGTCCTCCCCCGCGGCGTCGATCAGCTCCTGGGCGGCCTTGAGGCAGCCGCCGATGTCGTCGACGCGGAGGGGGAGTTTGAGTACGGCCGCCCGGCGGGCGCGGGCACGCTCGTCGGTGGCGAGACGGCGGGCCCGGCCGATGTGGCCCTGGGTGGCACGGGCGGCGCGGTCGGCGGCCTCCGGCTCGATGCCGTCCCGCCGGACGAGGACGTCGGCCACCGCGCCGACCGGCGGGGTCCGCAGGGAGAGATGGCGGCAGCGCGAACGAATGGTGGGGAGGACGTCCTCCACGGAGGGGGCGCACAGCAGCCAGACCGTACGGGGCGCGGGCTCCTCGACGGCCTTGAGGAGGACATTGCCGGCGCCCTCGGTGAGGCGGTCGGCGTCCTCCAGGACGATCACCTGCCAGCGGCCGCCGGCCGGCGAGAGGGAGGACCGGCGGACCAGGTCGCGGGTCTCCTTGACGCCGATGGAGAGCAGGTCCGTACGGACGATCTCGACGTCGGCGTGCGTGCCGACCAGGGACGTATGGCAGCCGTCGCAGAAACCGCAGCCGGGGGCGCCCCCGAGGGCGCGGTCCGGGCTGACGCACTGCAGGGCGGCGGCGAAGGCGCGGGCCGCGGTGGCGCGGCCGGAACCGGGCGGACCCGTGAACAGCCAGGCGTGGGTCATCTGGGAGGCGCTGCCGCGGTCGCCGGACGGCCGCGGTTCCGACTGCGACTGCGGTTCCGGCTGCGGTGCCTGCTCACCGGGCCCGGGGCCCGCCTCCGCTCCCGCCCTCTCGCGCTCCGCGGTGACGTAGGCGTCCGCATCGCGCGCGGCCGCGGCCAGCTGTGCCGTCACCCGGTCCTGGCCGACCACGTCGTCCCATACCGCCATCGCTGTCCGCCGTTCCTGTCCGTGCCGTCCTGCTCGTGCCATGCGAGGTGGGTGGGTGCCCGGCCGCACACCGCGCAGTGCTCCACACCTGACCCATTGTGGTGCAACCCACTGACAAACGAATCCGGAAGCCGGGGCCGGTCGGCCGAAGGAGGACCGGAGCGGGGCCGAAGGGGGACCGCAGCGGCCGAAGCAAGCCCGTCCGGAAGCCGGAACCGGCCGTGGCCGCAGCTGTTGCGCTGCGGCCACGGCCGGTTCGTCCGGGCTTCTTCCGGGCTGCGCGAGGTCAGCCGCGCCGTCCCCGGCCGCCGCGACGGCCGTTGTCGTCCACACCGTCGTCCGCCTCGTCGTCGCCGCGCGGGCCGAGCAGTTCGTCGGCGAGCGTCGGCAGATCGTCCAGCGGGGTCTCCTCCGCCCATTCGGGGCGGGGGCGGCTGCGTTGCGGGGGCTCCACGGGGTGGCCGGTCGCCGGGTCGATCTGCGGGAGTTCGCGGGTGCGCTCGACGTGCGACTCGGCAGGGGCGGCGGAGTGTCCCGAGGCCGGACCGCTGCCCCCGTGCGCACCGTGACCGCCGTGCGCGGCGGGGGGCGTCTCCTTGCGGAACATCCACGGCGGGACGCGGTCGGCAGGGGCGTCGCCCCGGCCGTCCTCGCCCCGCGCGCCTTCGCCCCGCACGGGCGGCAGCACGGCGGTCTCCTCCGCGTCCGAACCGGCGCCACGGCCGCTCCAGGCGTCGCGCGTGTCGCGCACCGACGGCAGCACCGCCGTCTCGTCCGCCGCGCCGGCCTGCGGCGTCCCGGACTGCTGCGTCCCGGACTGCGGCCTCCCGGGCTGCGGCAGCGACTCCTCGGTCCGCTCCCCGTCCGGAACGGAAGCACCCGATCCGGAACCGGACGCACCAGAACCCGAAGAGTCCGAGTCGTCAGCCGCATCCTGCCCCAGCCGCTTCCGCAGATCCGCGACGTACGTCTCCGCGGTGGGCGCCTCGGCCGCCTCGGCCTCCTCAGCCGTCGCCCTGGCCTCCGCCGCGGCCGCCGCCTCGGCCGCCGCGATCCGGGCCTTTTCGGCGCGCAGCAGAGCGTCCTCGGCCTTGCGCTGCTTCTCCAGGCGGCGCTCCTCGGCCTCCTTGCGCAGCCGCGCCTCCTCCTCGTGCTGCTTGCGCAGCCGCTCCTGTTCGGCCTGGCGGGCCCGCTCCTCGGCCTCGCGCCGCTGCCGCTCCATCTCCGCGGCCTGGCGGGCCTCCTCAGCGCGCTTGCGGGCCTCTTCCGCCTGGCGGGCCTCCTCGCGCGCCCTGGCCTCCTCGGCCTCGCGGCGCTTGCGCTCCTCTTCCTCGGCGCGCAGCCTGGCAAGCTGCTCCTGGCGCTCGCGCTCCAGGCGCTCCTCCTCCGCCTTGCGCGCGGCCTCCTCCTCGGCCTTGCGGCGGGCCTCTTCCTCGGCCGCCTTACGGGCCTCGGCCTGCGCCGTGATCTCGGCCTCGGACAGCGGGAGCACCTGGTCGAGGCGGTGCCGTACGGCGGTGGTGACGGCTTCGGGCTCCTGCCCGGCGTCGACGACCAGATAGCGCGCGGGGTCGGCGGCGGCCAGGGTCAGGAAGCCGGCCCGCACCCGCTGGTGGAATTCGGCGGGCTCGGACTCCAGCCGGTCCGGTGCCTCGGTGAAGCGTTCCCGTGCGGTCTCCGGGGAGATGTCGAGCAGGACCGTCAGATGAGGGACGAGGCCGTCGGTGGCCCAGCGCGAGATCCGGGCGATCTCCGTGGGCGCGAGGTTGCGTCCGGCGCCCTGGTAGGCGACCGAGGAGTCGATGTACCGGTCGGTGATGACGATCGCGCCGCGCTCCAGGGCGGGGCGGATGACGCTGTCGACGTGCTCGGCCCGGTCGGCGGCGAACATCAGCGCCTCCGCACGGTCCGAGAGCCCGGAGGTCGAGACGTCGAGAATGATCGAGCGCAGTCGCTTGCCGATGGCGGTGGCGCCCGGCTCACGGGTCACCACGACCTCGTGGCCCTTGTGGCGGATCCACTCCGCAAGCGCCTCGACCTGGGTGGACTTGCCGGCCCCGTCGCCGCCTTCGAGGGCGAGGAAGAAGCCGGTGGGGGCGGGCGCCTGGGCCGGGTCGCCGCCGCGCAGCGCCTCGCGCAGATCACGCCGCAGCGGTACGCCCTGCCGGTCGTCGACCTTGCCGAGCACCAGGGCGGCGACCGGCAGCAGCAGCGCGCCGGCCAGCATCAGGGTGTAGGCGGCGCCGCCGTAGGCGAAGTTGAAGGTGCCGTCGCCGAGCTGATGCGGGCCGATGATCGCCGCGAGCAGCGGCGCGAGGATGGCGGCCAGCGCAACCGTCAGCCGTACGACGGCGTGCAGATGCTCGGTCGTACGGGCGGCACGGGATTCCTCGGTCTCCTGCTCCAGCAGCACATGGCCCGTATTGGCGGCGATACCGGCGCTGACGCCGGACAGCAGCGCGAGCACCAGCACCGTCGTCGGGTCCGGGACCAGCCCCATGGCCAGCAGCCCCAGGCCGGTGGCGGCCACCGCAAGAGCGAGCAGCCGGCGCCGGGAAAGGGCGGGCAGCACCCGGTGGGCGGCACGGATGCCGACGGCCGTACCGCCGGTCAGCGCGAGCACCAGCAGCGCGAAGGTGGCCGGGCCGCCGGCCAGGTCGTAGCCGTGCAGGACGGCGAGCGAGACGGCCGCGGCGATCGCCCCGGCCACCGCGGCGCAGGACGCCACCAGCAGCGGGAGCGCGCCCGTACGGCCCTTGTCGGCGCCCGCGCGGGCCGCGCCGTTCTCCGGCTTGTCGCCCTCGCCCGTCGCTCCGGCCTTCGTCCCCGTCGCCTTCGGGCGGCGCAGCCCCTCCAGAGGGGAGCGCGGCCGCGGCGTCGGCACTCCGGGGAGCTCGATGAAGTAGAGGATCGATACGGAGGCGGCGAACAGACCGGCGGCCACATACGAGCCGAGCGCGGCCTGGTGAAGGTGGAACCAGTCGATGCCGGTGCCCAGCAGCTTGCTGATGAGCGTGACGACCACCAGGACGGCCGCCGCGATCGGCAGCGAGACGAAGCCGGTGCGCAGCGAGAGGCGGCGCAGGGCGTCCATGTTGTCGGGGAGGGGGCGTACGGCGGAGCCCTCGGGGGGCGGTGCGGGCAGCAGCCCGGGTGCGGCGCTCTCGCGCGCGACGGTCCAGAAGCGTTCGGCGACACCGGTGACGAAGACCGTGACCAGCAGCCAGGCCAGTGCGTCGTCCGGCGTCCAGTCGATCCAGAGGGGTGCGATGACCAGCAGCGCGAGCCGCAGCACATCCGCGCCGATCATGGTCCAGCGCCGGTCCAGCGGCCCGCCGGACGAGGTTCCCCCCGCGCGCGCGGCGGGTGAGGTCATCGCCGACAGCGGGCCCAGCAGGACGGCCCCGAAGAGCAGCATCGCCAGCATCCGGGCCGCGAAGACCACGGTGACCGCAAGGGCTGCTCCCCGATAGCCGCCGCCGAAGACGGGCTCGCCGCCCAACGGGACGTACAACGCCGCCTGCAGGGCGAGGAGTACGAGGACAAGCATGGACAGGGCATCGCCGATGCCCCCGACAAACTGGGCGCTCCACAATCGCTTCAGTGGGGGGAAGCGGAGCAGGGCTCGCACGGCGCGCTCGCGGGAATCCGCCGCT
The DNA here is from genome assembly GCF_900187385.1 of Streptomyces sp. 2114.4. Classification (NCBI taxonomy): domain Bacteria; kingdom Bacillati; phylum Actinomycetota; class Actinomycetes; order Kitasatosporales; family Streptomycetaceae; genus Streptomyces; species Streptomyces sp. 2114.4. The sequence goes on along the minus strand of NZ_FYEY01000001.1, from coordinate 4,483,268 downwards.
AGGGCGCCTGATGTGGGGGTCACGACCGTTGGCTGCTCGGCACGCGTCATCCCGCCAGCCTAGCGGGACGGGGCACGCCGCCGAGCGCCCACCCGAACAAATGGGCGGGCACAACGGAACGCATCCGTTGTACCCGCCCATGTCCTGCGCTTTTACCGGCGCGGCCGTGCCGGAAGCGGCGCGCCCGCGGCCCTCCGCTTTACCGGCGCGGCCGGAAGTGGCGCGGGCCTCAGTCCTCCGCCGGCGCCGCCGCCGTCTTCTTCGCCGCCGCCGTCTTGGCGGTGGCCTTCTTGGCGGTCGTCTTCTTCGCCGTGGCGGTCTTCGCCGCGGTGGTCTTCTTCGCCGTGGTCTTCTTGGCGGCCGTCTTCTTCGCGGCCGTCTTCTTGGCCGGCGCCTTCTTGGCCGCCTTCTTCGCGGTCTTCTTCGCCGGCCCCTTGGCGCGCTTCTCCGCCAGCAGCTCGTAGCCCCGCTCGGCGGTGACCGTCTCGACGTCGTCGTCCCGCCGCAGCGTCGCGTTGGTCTCGCCATCGGTGACATACGCACCGAAGCGGCCGTCCTTGACCACCACCGGCTTGCCGCTCACCGGGTCCGTGCCCAGCTCCTTCAGCGGCGGCTTGGCGGCGGCCCGCCCGCGCTGCTTGGGCTGTGCGTAGATCGCCAGCGCCTCGTCGGTCGTGATCGTGAAGAGCTGTTCCTCGCTCTCCAGGGAGCGCGAGTCGGTGCCCTTCTTCAGATACGGGCCGTAGCGGCCGTTCTGCGCGGTGATCTCCACGCCCTCGGGGTCCTTGCCGACGACGCGCGGCAGCGACATCAGCTTGAGCGCGTCCGCCAGGGTCACGGTGTCCAGGGACATCGACTTGAAGAGCGAGGCGGTGCGCGGCTTGACCGCGTTCTTGCCGGTCTTCGGGGTGCCCTCGGGCAGGATCTCGGTGACGTACGGGCCGTAGCGGCCGTCCTTGGCGACGATCTGGCGGCCGGACTCCGGGTCCATGCCGAGCTCGAAGTCGCCGCTCGGCTTGGCGAGCAGCTCCTCCGCGTACTCCACGGTCAGCTCGTCGGGCGCCAGGTCGTCGGGGACATCGGCGCGCTGATGTCCCTCGGCGTCCTTCTCCCCGCGCTCGACGTACGGGCCGTAGCGGCCGACCCGCAGCTTGATGTCGTCGCTGACGGGGAAGGACGAGATCTCCCGGGCGTCGATGGCGCCCAGGTCCTCGACCAGCTCCTTCAGACCGCCGAGGTGGTCGCCGTCGCCGTTCCCGGCGTCCGAGGCGGCTCCCGCGGCATCGCCCTCGCCGAAGTAGAAGCGCCGCAGCCACGGCACGGACTGCGCCTCACCACGGGCGATGCGGTCGAGGTCGTCCTCCATCTTGGCGGTGAAGCCGTAGTCGACCAGCCGGCCGAAGTGCTTCTCCAGGAGGTTGACCACCGCGAAGGAGAGGAAGGACGGGACGAGCGCGGTGCCCTTCTTGAAGACATAGCCGCGGTCGAGGATGGTGCCGATGATCGAGGCGTACGTCGAGGGGCGGCCGATCTCGCGCTCTTCCAGCTCCTTGACCAGCGTGGCCTCGGTGTAGCGGGCGGGCGGCTTGGTGGCGTGCCCGTCGGCGGTGATCTCCTGCGCGGCGAGCGCATCGCCCTCGGCGACCTGCGGCAGCCGGCGCTCGCGGTCGTCGAGCTCGGCGTTGGGGTCGTCGGCGCCTTCCACATAGGCCTTGAGGAAGCCGTGGAAGGTGATGGTCTTGCCGGACGCGCTGAACTCGGCGTCCCGGCCGTCGGCGGCCCGGCCACCGATCTTGACGGTGACGGAGTTACCGGTCGCGTCCTTCATCTGGGAAGCGACGGTCCGCTTCCAGATGAGCTCGTAGAGCTTGAACTGGTCGCCGGTCAGACCGGTCTCGGCCGGGGTGCGGAAGCGGTCGCCGGAGGGGCGGATCGCCTCGTGCGCCTCCTGGGCGTTCTTGACCTTGCCGGCGTAGGTGCGCGGCGTGTCCGGCAGGTAGTTCGCGCCGTACAGGTGCGTCACCTGCGCCCGGGCCGCGGCGACCGCGGTGTCCGAGAGCGTGGTGGAGTCCGTACGCATATAGGTGATGAAGCCGTTCTCGTACAGCTTCTGCGCCACCTGCATCGTCGCCTTGGCGCCGAAGCCGAGCTTGCGGCTGGCCTCCTGCTGGAGGGTGGTCGTCCGGAACGGGGCGTACGGCGAGCGGCGGTAGGGCTTGGACTCGACCGAGCGCACCGCGAAGTCGGTGTTCTCCAGGGCGGTGGCGAGCGCGCGGGCGTTCGCCTCGTCCAGATGGAGGACGTCGTTCTTGAGCTGCCCGTTGGGACCGAAGTCACGGCCCTGGGCAATACGGCGGCCGTCGACGGTGCTCAGGCGGGCGGTCAGCACCGACGGGTCACCGGCTCCCCCAGCCTCGGCTTCGCTCGCCCGGGGGGACCCCCATCCGGCCCGGCCGGTGGCGAAGGTGCCGGTGAGGTCCCAGTACTCGGCGGAGCGGAAGGCGATGCGCTCGCGCTCCCGCTCGACGACGAGCCGGGTCGCGACGGACTGCACCCGGCCGGCCGACAGCCGGGGCATGACCTTCTTCCACAGGACCGGCGAGACCTCGTAGCCGTAGAGGCGGTCGAGGATCCGGCGGGTCTCCTGGGCGTCGACCAGCTTCTGGTTCAGGTCGCGCGGATTGGCGACGGCCTCACGGATCGCGTCCTTGGTGATCTCGTGGAAGACCATCCGGTGGACGGGGACCTTGGGCTTCAGGATCTCTTGGAGGTGCCAGGCGATGGCCTCGCCCTCGCGGTCCTCATCTGTGGCGAGGTAGAGCTCGTCGGATTCGGCCAGCAGCTCCTTGAGCTTCTTGACCTGGTCCTTCTTGTCACTGTTGACGACGTAGATCGGCTGGAAGTCGGCGTCGACATTCACGCCGAGGCGGGCCCAGGGCTCGCCCTTGTACTTCGCCGGGACCTCTGCGGCGCCGTTGGGCAGGTCGCGGATGTGTCCGACGCTCGCCTCGACCACGTAGCCAGGGCCGAGGTAGCCCTTGATCGTCTTCGCCTTGGCAGGCGACTCGACGATGACGAGTCGGCGGCCGCCGCCGTCTGTGGTCTCGCTGGTCGGGGACAACTTCGCTCTTCTCTCCGGTCGACGCTGGAATGCCCCCCGGCCGGACGCCGGGGGCGCTATGCGGTGACGCTTGACGCTGCGGAGTGTGACGGTACCTCCCGGCCCCGTGTCAAACGGAAAAACCCCGCAACGCCACTCGAACGGTAACCCGACTACATGCCTTCATGCCGCCCGGACCGCTTCGGGCGCTCACTACGGGCCCGGGGCGCGCCTTGTGGATCACGGTGGCCCCGTACGGCTCCCCGGCGCCCACCTCGGACGTTCCCCGTGCGGCGCGGCTCCGGCACCCTCGGTGATGTCACACAGTGACGAATCCCGGCCGTCCGCCACCCGCCCGCAGGCGCACGCCGCACCGTCCGCAGGACCGACGACTGTCACAGGGCGGCGCCGGTTGTCGTCATTGCCTTGATACAGCACGTAAGCGGGCTGGCAGGATGGAAACGGCACGGCTCGCCGTTCGAGCCGCGTACTGCCGTCATCACGCACCCTCGGGGGGACCTCACCCATGGCGAACCAGTACCCCGGACCGCCGCCGGACCAGCCGCCCGGTCAGGCCGGCCAGTCCGGTCAGTCCGGTCAGTCCGGCCAGAACCCTTACGCCAAGCCGGACGGCCCTCAGCCCGCCGACACCGGTTACGGCAACCCGCAGGGCGGCCGCCCCGGGGAGCCCGGATACGGCTATCCGCAGGCCGGCTCGCCGCCGCAGCCAGCTGCGCAGCCCCAGGCCCAGCCCGGGTACGGCTACCCGAGCGACGTCCCGGCGCCGCCCGCGCCCGGATTCCCGCCCGGCACTCCACCGCAGCCGGCGCCCGGGGGGTTCCCGGGCGGCCCCGGCGGGTTCCAGGCCGGGACCCAGCCCGGCGGGATGGTGCTGTCGCTCGGCGACATCGCGGTGACCGGCGACACGATCATGACGCCGGCCGGGCCGATGCCGCTCAGGGGCGCGGTCTGGACGGCGACCGATATGTCGCGCACGGAGGAGAAGATGCCGACGCACGCGGTCGTGCTCGCCATCGTTTTCTTCTTCTTCTGCCTGCTCGGCCTGCTCTTCCTGCTGATGAAGGAGCGGGTGACCACCGGCTTCGTGCAGGTCACGGTGAACAGCGGAGGCCGGCACCACTCCACGATGATCCCGGTGCAGTCCCGCGAGCAGGTGATGTTCGTCCTCAACCAGGTCAACTACGCCAGGTCGCTGAGCGTGTGAGCCCCGACACGCCGTGGGGTCCTGCCGAGCCCTCGGGACCCAGCGCGAAATCGGTCCGGGCGCGCACCGTCCGCCAGGCGTCGATCGCCCTCGGCGCCGGGGCGGCGGCCGCCGTCTATCTCTGGCACACCGATCCGCACCAGCCGGGGCAGCTGCTGCTCCCCTGCCCGTTCAAATGGGCCACCGGGCTGCTGTGCCCGCTGTGCGGCGGGACACGGATGGCGTACGACCTGATGCACGGCGATGTCGTGCGGGCGTTCCACGACAACGCGCTGCTGCTCACACTGGCCGGCCCGGCCGTGGCGTACGCCGTCGGGCGCTGGCTGGTCGCCGGGATCGGCGGGCGGGTCTACCGGCCACGCTTCCAGGCCCGCGGCAACGCCGTGGTGCTCGGCATTGCCGCGGTGTGGATGATCGCCCGCAACCTTGTCGGTTAGGGGACGCCCGGCGTCAGCGGGCCAACCGGTGTCAGCGGACGGTGACCTGGACCACCGGGGAGACGGTGCTGCCGGCTGCCATACGGAGCTGGTTGACGCCCTTGATGCCGAGCTTGACCCGTACCGAGTACGTGCCGCCGGCGTTCACCGGCGTCTGTGCGGGCAGCGAGACCCACTTCGTGCCCTGCTTCTGCTGGACGGTGACCTTGGTGCCGGCCTTGATGCCCTTGGCGGTGCCGGAGATCCGGAACTCCTGCCAGGCGTTGACGGTGGAGACGCTGGCCTTGGCCGTCAGTGCGGCCGCGGCCGGGGCGGTGGCCACGACCGGCGTGGGCGAGTGGAGGTCCTGCGGCGCGGCGAAGGCCGCGGCCGAGCCGCCGGCGAGCAGGGAAACGGCGATGGTGCCGACGGCGGCGTAGCGGAGTGCACGGTTCATTTTGGTTCCTCACTGAAGGGTCGTGAGCGTGCCGGTCGTTGCTGACCTTCACTGAGGAACATGGCCAACGGCCCGGAAAAGTTCCCGTGTACCACCACACATCGGCCATCCGTCACAGAACTGGCGTGAAGTGACCGTAGCCCCACGCAACGGCAGTTGGCGGGGCGCCATCTCCTGGCGGCGGGACGACGCAGGGACAACAGGCCCCGGCACCCCACGGCTACAACGCGGCCAGCAACCAGCAGCCCGTGGCCAGGAACGCCACCCCGAACAGCAGCGCCGTCACCGCGGCGAACGGCCGGCTGACGCCCTCGGCGACCGGGGCACCGGTGCGTGCGCAGACGCCCGTCCACACCAGCAGTCCGGCGCCGAACAGTGCGAACGCCGCTCCGGCGAACACCTCGGGTCCACTCTCCATGCGGGCAGCCTGGCACTCCAGGACGGCATCCCGGCGAACGCCGGATGAACTGCTCCCGCTCGCCGTGTGCCTCTCCCGCCCCGCTCCCCCGCATCCCCCTTCCTCTCCGATTCCCCCGTCGCTCTCCCCTGTCAGCCGCCCGCGGCCACCGGCTCCAGGAACCCCTGCTCGACCAGCATCCGGATCGAGGCCGGCGTACGGTCCCGCAGCAGAACCGGGTCTTCGCCGACGAGTTGGGCAATGGCGTCCAGAATCCGCCCGGCCGGGAGGGAGCCGTCACACACCCCGGCGAAGCCCGCGCCGACCGTGTCCACCTTCGTCGCCCGCCGCATACCGCGGTTCTGACGCAGCACCACGTGCTCGGGGTCCTCCGCCCCGGGCAGCCCCACCTGCTCCTGCACCACCTCGTCGGCGAGCCGGAAGTGGCCGGCGAGCAGCGCCGCATCGTCCGTGGCCCGCAGGTAGTCCTGGCGGTCGAAGTGGCGTACGACCGACTCCCCCAGCGGCTGTTCCACCGGATGCGGCCATTCCTCGACCGTGATGGACGGGGAATCCGACCCGGACTTGCGCAGCGTGATCCAGCCGAAGCCGATGGCCTTGGTCTTGCGTGCCTCGAACTCGTCGAGCCAGGCGTCGTACCGCGCGGCGTACGCCTCGTCCCCGGCCCGGTGGTCGCCCGCGTCACGCAGCCACAGTTCGGCGTACTGGGTGATGTCCTGCACCTCGCGCTGCACGATCCAGGCGTCGCAGCCGGCCGGCACCCAGGAGCGCAGCCGGTCGTGCCACTCCTCGCCCGCCACATGCTGCCAATTGGCCAGCAGCTGGCAGTACCCGCCGTCGTTGAGATGCGCGGCGGACTGCTGGACGAGCGTCCGGCACAGGTCGTCGCCGCCCATGCCGCCGTCGCGGTAAGTGAGCCGGGCGCCCGGCGAGATCACGAACGGCGGGTTGGAAACGATCAGGTCGTACGTCTCGTCACCCACGGGCTCGAACAGCGAGCCCTCCCGCAGATCCGCCGGCCCCGCCCCGGAGAGCGCCAGGGTCAGCGCGGCGATCCGCAGCGCCCGGGGGTTGAGGTCGGTGCCCGTGACGCGGGTGGCGTGCTGAGCGGCGTGCAGTGCCTGGATGCCGGAGCCCGTGCCGAGATCGAGGGCCTTGGCGACCGGCCTGCGCACCGTGATCCCCGCGAGGGTCGTGGAGGCACCGCCGACACCGAGCACCAGCTCTGAGCGGTCCGCTTCCCCGGCACCCCGGATGCCGCCGGCGCCACCGACCGCACAGCCCAGGTCGGAGACGATCCACCAGTCCTGCCCTTCGGGGCCGCCATAGGGACGCACGTCCACACTGGCGCGCAGCTCGTCGCCGTCCTGCACCAGCCAGCCGTCGGCGAGGCAGTCCGCGACCGGCAGCGCGGCCCGCGCCCGCCGCGGCTCCACCGGCCGCTGCAGCAGGAACAGCCGCACCAGGGTCTCCAACGGGCTGTCGCCGCGCGTCGCCCGCAGGGCGGGGACGGTCTCGCTGCGCGCCAGCGCGGCATAGGCCGGCCCGCCGAGCAGATCCAGCAGCCCGTCGGCGGTGAAGGAGGCGGCCAGCAACGCCTCGCGCAGCCGGGCGGTGCGGGCGGTGCTCTCGGGGTCCTGGACATCGGCGGTGGGGAGGTGCGTACTCACATCCACCATTGTCGGCCCTGCCGCTGACAATCGGCGACGGCCCGGCGCCACACCCTTCTCGGGCGCGTCGCCGGGCCGTACGGAGCCGCTGCGGTGGACGTTCGCCGCAGGCTCCGCGCTGCTCCCAGGACTTCTAGGACTTCTTGGACTGCGTGGGTGCCGGGGAGCCGGACGCGGCCGGGTTCTGGCAGCCCTTCTGGGCGGCCATCGCCGTGCCGACCTCGCCGGACTCCAGGTTCTTGAAGGCCGCCTCGCTCTGCTTGTTCAGCTTGTTGATGCCGCTGGAGAGTTCGCGCAGCCCGTCCGCGAACTTCAGCTTGTCCGAGGTGTCGAGCTTGTTGACCTGCTTCTGGAGGTCCGCATAGCCCTTGGAGAGCGAGTTCAGCTCCTTGACGGCGTTCTGCTGTGCCTGCTTGCCCTGGTCGGTGGGCGGCGGCCCGGCCTTCTCCAGAGACGTGGCCAGCGAGGCGTAGGCCTGGGAAATCTTCTGGAAGGCCGCCGAGTCCGTCTGCTGGACCTTCTTGGAGTCGGTGCTGCCGTTGTCGGCCGTCTGCATGGCGCCGTTGGCGTCCTGGATCTTCTTGAACTGAGCCTGCGCGGGGTCGCAGAAACTCTTCGCCCAGTCATTGAGCTTCTTGTTGCTGTCGTCGCTGCAGCCGGTCAGCGCGAGCACCAGTGCCGCACCGCCGGACAGTGCAGCCACAAGCTTCTTGTTCACCGGATTGGTCCCTTCCATGGCTCTCGGCCCCGGAACATACACGTCCAAACGGCCTTGGCCACCGGTCGGGCATCCCGCCCTGCCCTCATTGCAGCCATTTGCACCAAGGACCGCAGGGCCACCCGAGCACGCGTAAGGCGGGTGGACGGCGTCTGCAAAATACGCCGTCCACCCGCCCAGTTGAGCGGTCAGCGGGCCCTTCCGGAGGTGCCTTCCGGCTAGGACGCCACCGCCGTCTCGGCCGACTTGGCGATGCTTTCCGGGTCTTCGGAGTTGTCTTCGTCACCCACGGCGATTCCGCGCCGCTTGGAGACGTACACCGCACCGACGATGACGGCGATCGCCAGTACGGAGACGACGAGGCGAACGCCGATGCTCTTGTCCTGGCCGTATGAGAACTTCACCACAGCGGGCGCGATCAGCAGCGCCACCAGGTTCATGACCTTCAGCAGCGGGTTGATCGCCGGGCCCGCGGTGTCCTTGAACGGGTCACCCACGGTGTCGCCGATGACCGTCGCGGCATGCGCCTCACTGCCCTTGCCGCCGTGGTGGCCGTCCTCGACGAGCTTCTTGGCGTTGTCCCATGCGCCACCGGAGTTGGCGAGGAAGACCGCCATCAGCGTGCCGGTGCCGATCGCACCCGCCAGGAACGAGCCGAGCGCGCCGACGCCGAGCGAGAAGCCGACCGCGATCGGGGTGAGCACGGCCAGCAGCCCGGGGGTGGCCAGCTCACGCAGCGCGTCCTTGGTGCAGATGTCAACGACCCGCCCGTACTCGGGCTGCTCGGTGTAGTCCATGATGCCGGGGCGCTCGCGGAACTGCCGCCGCACCTCGAAGACCACCGCTCCCGCCGACCGCGACACCGCGTTGATCGCCAGCCCGGAGAACAGGAAGACAACCGAGGCGCCGAGGATCAGCCCGACCAGGTTGTTGGGCTGCGAGATGTCCAGACTGAGCCCCATCCCGCCGGCGGCGTTGCCGATGTCCCGTACAGCGGTGGCGATCGCGTCCCGGTACGAGCCGAAGAGCGCGGCCGCGGCCAGTACGGCGGTCGCGATGGCGATGCCCTTGGTGATGGCCTTGGTGGTGTTGCCGACCGCGTCCAGGTCGGTCAGCACCTGCGCGCCGTCACCGGTGACATCGCCGGACATCTCGGCGATGCCCTGCGCGTTGTCGGAGACCGGTCCGAAGGTGTCCATCGCCACGATCACGCCGACGGTGGTCAGCAGACCGGTGCCGGCCAGCGCCACCGCGAACAGCGCCAGGATGATGGAGGCGCCGCCCAGCAGGTACGCCCCGTAGACGGCCAGGCCGATCAGCACCGCCGAGTAGACCGCCGACTCCAGGCCGATCGAGATACCGGAGAGGATGACGGTGGCCGGGCCGGTCAGTGAGGTCTTTCCGATGTCCCTGACGGGCCGCCGGCTGGTCTCGGTGAAGTAGCCGGTCAACTGCTGGATCAGCGCGGCCAGCACGATGCCGATGGCGACCGCCACCAGCGCCAGCATCCGCGGATCGCCGCTGCGGCCCAGCACCTCGGGGTCGGTGACACCGGTCAGGTCCTGATAGCTGGACGGCAGGTAGGTGAACACCGCGACGGCCACCAGCACCAGCGAGATGCCCGCGGAGATGAAGAAGCCGCGGTTGATCGCCGTCATACCGCTGCGGTCGCTGCGCCGGGGCGCGACGACGAAGATGCCGATCATCGCGGTGAGCACCCCGATGGCCGGGACCAGCAGCGGGAAGGCCAGCCCGGCGTCACCGAAGGCGGCCATCCCCAGGATGAGGGCGGCGACCAGGGTCACCGCGTACGACTCGAAGAGGTCGGCGGCCATACCGGCGCAGTCACCGACGTTGTCGCCCACGTTGTCCGCGATGGTCGCGGCGTTGCGCGGGTCGTCCTCGGGGATGCCCTGCTCGACCTTGCCGACGAGGTCGGCGCCGACGTCCGCGGCCTTGGTGAAGATGCCGCCGCCGACCCTCATGAACATCGCGATCAGCGCGGCGCCGAGACCGAAGCCCTCCAGCACCTTGGGCGCGTCGACCGCGTACACGAGCACCACGCAGGACGCGCCGAGCAGGCCCAGCCCCACGGTGAACATGCCGACGACGCCCCCGGTACGGAATGCGATCTTCATCGCCTTGTGGGAGACCGCCGTAAGATCCTTTTTCTCGGTATCGCCCTCGGCCGGAGTGGCTTCCCGTGCGGCCGCGGCGACGCGCACATTGCTGCGCACGGCGAGCCACATCCCGATATAGCCGGTGGCCGCCGAGAATCCGGCGCCGATCAAGAAGAAGGCGCTGCGTCCGGCGCGCTGCGTCCAATTGTCCGCGGGCAGCAGCATGAGCAGGAAGAACACCACGACGGCAAATACGCCGAGCGTCCGCAACTGCCGTGCCAGGTAGGCATTTGCGCCTTCCTGCACGGCCGCCGCGATCTTCTTCATACTGTCGGTTCCCTCACCGGCCGCGAGCACTTGGCGGACCAGCACCGCCGCGACAGCCAGCGCCGCCAGGGCGACCACGGCGATCACCAGCACGATGCCGCGGTTACCCGCCGTGAGCGACGGTCCGGCCAGAAAAGTGGGGGTGTCAAGCAACTGAGGGGTGTAAGGCCCCGCCATTCGTCCTCCTTGACGTTTGGCACATGGGCGCGCGGAAGCACGCTCAGGCGTCCTGAGCAAGATGTGGACGGATTGTAGGGAGCCGCGGTTGATCAAAACAGTACGCGTCAAAGGGAATTCGCCGATAGCAGCGAAGATCAAAAGGCTGCCGCCACACGGAATTCGCCCGGACGAAGGAAAGGCGCAAATTCACTGACCGCCGCCCGATGATCTCTCTGTCGTATTGATCGTCCATGGGGGGCAAACTGATCGCCGCTGCTCACGGACGCCACCCCGGAACCCGGGACGACGGAGGCCGGCGTGACCCCGGGGAGAATTGATCCGCCCGGCTTCGGCCGAACGGGTGACCCGCGGCGCGCGGGACGCATCCCGGCGCCCGGTGAGGCCACGTCAGATCGAGTCCGGATCGCAACGCACGAGGACGCATCGAGAGGCCGCATCGAGAGGCCGCGGTGAGAGGCCGCTGAGGGGCCACGGGAAGGGGCCGGAGTCCGGAGCGACGGGCTGGAGCGAGGGGCTGCCGGACGAGGGGGCGCGGAGCCCCGCTCAGGCACGCCCGGTCAGCGCACGACCGACCACGGAGGGCCGGCAGAGAAGGCGCGGGCGGCAGGGGGTGCGCGGGGCAGCAGGGGCGCACACCAAGCGACAGGGCGAGCACAGGCAGCAGGCAGCAGGCAGCAGGCAGCAGGCAGCAGGCAGCAGGCAGCAACGATGGGTACCCCCACCGGCTACGGACTGAGTCCGGGGTCAGGGCATTCGCCGGGCTGGGCCCAGTCGCTACGGCACCACCACGGCCGTCGTGGTGGGCCAGGTCATGCGGATCAGCCCGCCGTCCTTGCCGGCGGTCACCTCGACGTCGTCGACGAGCCCGCTGATCACCGCGAGGCCCATTTCGTCCTCGCCCTCGGCGTCGCTCTCCGCGGCGCCCTCGGCCTCGCCGCCGCCACGCGCCCCGGCCGTACCGGAGTCGCCGGAGACGCCGGAGACGCCGTCGCCGACCTCGATCGAGAACTTCTTCTCGTCCTCGATCAGCAGGACGCGCACGGGCTCCGCGATGTCATGGCTCTCGTGCAGCCCCACGGCTCGGCTGCAGGCCTCACCGACGGCTAGCCGCACCTCGTCCAGCACGGCCTCGTCCACCCCGGCGCGCCGTGCCACGGCAGCCGCGACCAGACGCGCGGTGCGGACGTGCTCGGGAAGGGCGCTGAAGCGAAGTTCGACGGTGGCCATGCCATCCCCCTCGTTTTGCGGGCGTGCGACGTAGGGGGCCGGACACCGTGTCCGGAACCCCCCACTGCTTCCTCCCCCCGCGCCCGGTGGCGCGGGGGACCGGCAAAACCGTCAGTCAGTGGCTGCGACGGCTTCGTCGACCGAGGTGTGAATGGGAAACACCTTGGTCAGTCCGGTGATTCGGAAGATTTTGAGAATGCGCTCCTGGTTGCAGACCAGGCGCAGCGAGCCCTCATGGGCACGCACCCGCTTGAGTCCGCCGACCAGCACGCCGAGCCCAGTGGAGTCGAGGAAGTCGACACGTTCCATGTCCACCACGAGGTGGTAGCTTCCGTCGTTCACAAGCTCGACCAGCTGCTCCCGCAGCTTGGGCGCGGTGTATACATCAATCTCGCCACCGACCTCGACGACCGTACGGTCGCCAACGGTCCGGGTCGACAGGGACAGGTCCACGGATCCTCCAGCACCTTGCTATCGAGCGGTCGCCCCCCTGGGGCCTCCCCACCGAAGGTAGGGGCGGATCTGGCAGCCGCGATGGCATTCAATCACTTACCGGCAGGCGTGCACGACGCCCTTTAGGCATTGTCCGTCACTCCGGTGACACACTCGGTGCCGATGGCCTCCAATCCAGTCCCGCCGGATGCGGGCGCGCGCCCTTCCCCAGGCATGATTCTCGAACGTCTCGCCCGGGGCGCGACCCGCGCTGCGCGCATCACTCATACGGAGCACTTGCCCCCGCGCATCGGCAGCCATGCCGACTGGCCGGAACAGATCCGGCCGGAAGTGATCGATGCCATCCGTTCGGCCGGAATCGATCGTCCCTGGGCCCACCAGGCACGGACATCCGAACACGCACTGCGCGGCGAATCGGTCGTCGTCGCCACCGGCACCGCCTCGGGGAAGTCCCTGGCGTATCTGGCGCCGGTCCTCTCCACGCTCCTGGACGGCTCCGAGGCGCCGAACGGAAGGGGCGCCACGGCCCTGTATCTGGCCCCCACGAAGGCACTGGCGGCCGATCAGCGGCGTGCCGTGCGCGAGCTGGCCGCTCCCCTGGGGACGGCCGTGCGGCCCGCGGTCTACGACGGCGACACCCCCGTCGAGGAGCGCGAATGGGTCCGCCAGTACGGCAACTACGTCCTGACCAACCCCGACATGCTGCACCGCGGCATCCTGCCGGCCCACCCCCGCTGGTCCTCCTTCCTGCGCGCGCTGCGCTATGTCGTCATCGATGAATGCCACAGCTACCGCGGCGTCTTCGGCTCGCATGTCGCGCAGGTCATCCGCCGGCTGCGCCGCGTCTGCGCGCGGTACGGCTCCGAGCCGGTCTTCCTGCTCGCCTCCGCCACGGCCGCGAAGCCGGCCGAGGCCGCGACCCGGCTCACGGGCCTCCCCGTGGTGGAAATCACCGAGGACACCTCGCCGCGCGGCGAGTTGGTCTTCGCGCTGTGGGAGCCGCCGCTCACCGAACTCCATGGCGAGCAGGGCGCCCCGGTCCGCCGGACCGCCACGGCCGAGACCGCGGACCTGCTCACCGACCTCGCCGTCCAGGGCGTACGCACCGTCGCCTTCGTCCGCTCCCGGCGCGGCGCCGAGCTGATCGCCCTGATCGCCCAGGAACGGCTCGCGGAGGTGGACCGCTCGCTGCCCGGGCGGGTCGCCGCGTACCGGGGCGGGTATCTGCCCGAGGAGCGCCGTGCCCTGGAACGCGCGCTGCACAGCGGCGATCTCCTCGGTCTGGCCGCCACCACCGCGCTCGAACTGGGCGTGGACGTCTCCGGGCTGGATGCCGTGGTCATCGCCGGCTATCCGGGCACCCGGGCGTCGCTGTGGCAGCAGGCGGGCCGGGCGGGCCGCTCCGGGCAGGGCGCCCTCGCCGTGCTCGTGGCCCGCGACGACCCGCTGGACACCTACCTCGTGCACCACCCCGAGGCGCTGTTCGACCAGCCCGTGGAGTCCACCGTCCTCGACCCCGACAACCCGTACGTGCTCGCCCCGCATCTGTGCGCGGCCGCGTCCGAACTCCCGCTCACCGAAGCCGATTTCGCGCTCTTCGGGCCCGCGGCCGCCGGACTGATGCCGCAGCTGGAGGCCGCGAACCTGCTGCGCCGGCGAGCCAGGGCCTGGCACTGGACGCGCCGCGAGCGGGCCGCCGACCTCACCGACATCCGCGGCCAGGGCGGCTCGCCGGTGCAGGTCGTGGAGGAGGGCACCGGACGGCTGCTGGGCACCGTGGACGCCGCCGCCGCGCACACCGCCGTCCACGACGGCGCGGTCCACCTTCACCAGGGCCGTACCTATGTCGTCCGGCACCTCGACCTGGCCGACAGCGTGGCGCTCGTCGAAGAGGCCCACCCGCCCTATTCCACGACCGCCCGCGACACCACCGCCATCGCCGTCCTCGAGACCGACACCGAGATCCCGTGGGGGGACGGCCGGCTGTGCTTCGGATCCGTGGAGGTCACCAATCAGGTCGTCTCCTTCCTGCGCCGCAAACTGATCACCGGCGAGGTCCTGGGCGAGACCAAGCTCGATCTGCCGCCCCGTACGCTGCGCACCCGTGCGGTGTGGTGGACGGTCACCGAGGACCAGCTCGACGCCGCCCGCGTCAATCCCGAGCAGCTGGGCGGCGCGCTGCACGCCGCGGAACACGCCTCCATCGGCATGCTGCCGCTCTTCGCGACCTGTGACCGCTGGGACATCGGCGGCGTCTCCGTGCCGCTTCACCCGGACACCCTGCTGCCGACCGTTTTCGTCTACGACGGCCATCCCGGCGGCGCCGGATTCGCCGAGCGCGCCTTCCACACGGCCGCCGACTGGCTCACCGCCACCCGTGACGCCATCGCCGCCTGCGAATGCGAGGCCGGCTGCCCTTCCTGCATCCAGTCCCCGAAGTGCGGCAACGGCAACGACCCGCTCCACAAGCGGGGAGCCATCCGATTGCTGGGCGAGCTGTTGCGGGGCGTGCCGGAGCAGGCCTAGGGGGCGGGCGCGGGCAGCGGCTCCGGCTCGGGCCCGCGCCGGGTCGCTGTGCCCCGGCGGGCCGGCCCGGGCCCGCACCCGGGAGGTGAACGGGCTGCGGCCCGCCTCGGCACAGACGTCGGCGACCGACCCGGCCAGCGCACAGCGCACCAGGCGGGTGTGCTGCGCGGCTGCCACCCGGTGGGCCGCGGCGCAGGCCTCGGCGGGCCCCTGCCGGGCGTGATCCGCGGCGGCCAGCGCCGCCAGGTCCGCGGCACCGCCCGCGCGGTGCCGCGCCGTGACCGCCTGGCCCACTCCGATCAGGGCCACGAAGACCGCGCAGAGCGCCGCCACCGCGAAGACCGTCCAGACCGTCGCCGAGCCCTCATCGCCGCACCGTCTCCTCCGCAAGAGCCACCGCCTCCCCGCCGACCTTCACGGTGAGTTGACCCACGCCGGGCAGCTCGGCCTCGACCCGTACCCGCACCAGATCGCCCTCCCGTGCCAGCGCGACCCGCGCGCCCCTCGGAGCCGCGCCCCGCGCCGACGAGAGCACCGCCGCCCGCGGTTCCGACCGCGCAGCGGCCCGTGCCCCGGCCCGCGCGGCATCCACGCACTCGATACGGGCGCAGACCGCCATCAGCCCCCAGATGAGCGCGGCCACCACCGCCACCAGTACGGGCAGGACCACGGCGGTCTCCGCCGTCACAAACCCGGCGTCACGAGGGCCCCGCGGGACGCCCCCGGCCGTGGGACCCGGGCCTCGGTGGCACGAGGCCCTGGGGCACGGGGCCCGGAGGCACGGATACCGGCTGTCAGAACTGGACATTGATCGCCCGCTCCAGCACCGACTGGAGCAGCGCCTTCACCGGCCCGCTCGTCACCACCTTGTAGAGCACCGCCGCCAGGGCGCACGCCGCAAGCGTCCCCACGGCGTACTCCGCCGTGGTCATCCCCCGGTCGTCGGCCCCGAGCGCACGCAGCTCCGCCCACCACCGTCGAAAACTTCCACACCGAAACATTCCATCCCCCTTTGCACGGCCTCTGCATGAATGGCCTTTGATACGTGGCTTCTGATGTGCGACCTCGGAGGTGCGCTCTTCCCGCTCTTCCCGCCGGGTCTCGAACTCGTCTCTCCTGCCGCTCAGTTACGCCCCAGGAGGCCGCCGGCCAGCCCGATCAGCACCGGCACGACTCCGAGTGCCAAAAACGCGGGCAGGAAGCACGCCGACAGGGGCAGAGTGACCAGCACCCCGGCCCGCCGGGCCCGTGCGGTCGCCGCTCGGGCCTGCTCCGCACGGAGTTCGGCGGCGACCCGGGAGGCCGACTCGACGGCCGGCACCCCGGATATCCCGGCGCGCTCCATACAGCGCGCCAGCCCTTCGGCGCCGGGAAGAGCCGCCAGCCGAGGCCATACGACCGCGGGTTCACCGCCCAGGCGCAGTTCCGCCGCCACCTGGCGCAGCCGCTCGGCAACCGGCCCGTCGAGCGACCTGCCCACCGACTCGGCCGACTCCCGCGGCCCGGCTCCCGCCGCGAGGCAGGCGGCCAGCAGGTCGCCGGCCGGTGCCAGCTCCGCCCGTACCTCCGCATCCGCCGACCGGGCCGCGTCCGTGTTCCGTTGCCGCGCCAGCCTGCGATGCGCCCCGTATCCCACGGCGAGTCCCGCCAGGACGCCCGTGACGCCACCGATGAGAATGACCATGAATGCGGCCGCTCCGAGAGGCCCGGCCCACTCCTTCAGCAGGCCGTTTCGCGGGGTGCCGTCCTCCATGCTCGACGTTCGGCTCCGGAGCCGGAGCCGGGCGAACTGCTTGTGCGGGGTGCCGGGCTCGCCGTACCGGCCGGGCCCGGCGCCCCACATCTCCGAGACCCGCTTCCGTACGGCACGCCCACGGCGCGCCTCCCGCACCAGGGCCACGGCGCACAGCACCACCGCCATCACGGCAACCGCCATCCCCACCCTGTGGACAACTTCCGCGCTCACTCCGATCCCCTCCCTACGCGTCTTCCGCAGCAGCGACGATCCGGGCCGTCCAGGCCACTCCGCACCACTCCAGGAGCCCGCCGACCGCCAGGCAGCCCCACCCGGCCGGGGTGTGCAGCAGCACCCGCAGCGGGTCGGCGCCGAGTGCGCTGCCCATCAGGAGCCCGCCCGCCGGCAGCAGTGCGAGCATCAGCGCGGTGGCCCGCGGGCCCGCCAACTGCGCGCGCAGATCGTCGCGTTGATCCCTCTGGGCTCTGAGTCCTGCCGCGATCCGCTCCAGACCCGAGGCCAATCCTGCGCCGCCCTCCACCGCCACCTGCCAGCACGCGGCCATCCCGGCCAGTCCCCCGGCCCCCGGCAACCGGGCCGCCGCCCGTAGCTCCCGGGGCACGTCCCCGCCGTACCGCGCGGCCGCCATCACCGCCGAGCCGGCCGCACCGAGTCCCGGGGCGCCCGCAGCCAGCAGGGCCTGGGCGGGCTGCCGTCCGGCCCGCAGCTCGCCCGCCACCGCCGCACACAGCCCGATCACCGCGGCAGAGCGCCCTCCCCGTGCATGCGCCGCTCCGCGGGCGGTCAGCCAGCGGCGGACAAGGAAGAAGGCGACCACGGATGCGAGCACCGGGAGGACCGATCTGCCCGTCACCGCCGGCACCAGCCCCGCCGGCAGACACCAGATTTCCCGCCCGCAGTCCCCCCAGCGACCGAAGCTCCAGCGCCGCCCCGCTTCCCCCTCGACCAACCGCCCCGCGCACCACTTCCGCACCCCCTCACCCCGCAGCCAGGCCCGCCACCCCACTTCCGGATCCGCCTCTCCGACGCCCCCGAACAGCGCCCGGGCCCGTTGCCGTACGTCGCCCCGACGGCTGCTGACCAGCCGGCCCGCCCCCACCACCCAGAGCACCGCGGCCACCGGCGTCATACCGACCACGCTCATCGGGCTCCGCCCTCGCTCCGCTCACACAGCCGCAGCAACCGCTCCCAGCCCCGCGCCTCCTGGAAGCCGTCGGGGCCCCAGACGGCAGCCGGCACGGTCACCACGAATCCGTCGCGGCCCCGCTCCAGGACATGGAGTTCGGCGATCCGGCGGCGGCCGGTCCGATCGCGCACCAGATGCAGGACGACGGAGAGTGCGGCGGCCAGCTGGCTGTGCAGCGCGGCGCGGTCCAGGCCCGCCGCCGAACCAAGGGCCTCCAGGCGCGCGGGGACGTCGCATGCCGCATTGGCATGGACCGTGCCGCAGCCACCCTCGTGGCCCGTATTGAGCGCCGCCAGCAGGTCCGTGACCTCGGCACCGCGCACCTCCCCCACCACCAGCCGGTCCGGACGCATCCGCAGTGCCTGCCGTACGAGGTCGCGCAGCGTCACCCGCCCGATGCCTTCCTGGTTGGCCGGCCGGCTCTCCAGCCGCACCACATGGGGGTGGTCCGGCCGCAGCTCCGCCGAGTCCTCGGCCAGGACGATCCGCTCGGCCGGGCCGACCAGCCCGAGCAGCGTGCTGAGCAATGTGGTCTTTCCCGATCCCGTACCGCCGCTGATGAGAAAAGACAGCCGGGCCGCCAGCACAGCCGCGAGCAGCCGGTCGCCGCCCGGCGGAACCGTGCCGGCCGCCACCAGTTCCGCAAGGGAGAAGGCCCGCGGCCGCAGCACCCGTAACGACAGACAGGTCCCGCCGACCGCCACCGGGGGCAGCACCGCATGCAGCCGGGTGCCGTCCGGCAGCCGGGCGTCCACCCATGGCCGGGCATCGTCCAGCCGCCGCCCGGCAACCGCCGCCAGTCTCTGGGCGAGCCTGCGCACCTCTGCCGCGTCCCGGAAACGCACGCCGGTACGCTCCAGCCCACTGCCGCGGTCCACCCATACCTCGTCCGGCGCGGTGACCAGGACGTCCGTGACATCGGGCGCGGCCAGCAGGGGTTCCAGCGGCCCGCTGCCCACCATTTCGGACCGCAACGCGGCCACCACGCCCAGCACTTCGGCATCCCCGAGGAGCCGCCCCTGCTCGCGCAGCGCCACCGCCACCCGGGCGGGCGTGGGCTCCGCCCCGGCCTCGGCGAGCCGTCTGCGCACCACCTCCAGCAAGTCCTGGCCCTGGCTCATGACCATTCCCCGTCCCGGCCGGCTGCACGGGACCCCATGGGCTCGGCCACCGGCCACGACACCGCACCGGGCCTCGACCCCGCCCCGGCCACCTGGCCACCGCCCGGCTCCGGCTCCGGCCCCGGACCGCTGCCGGGCCGGACCCCCGGCGGCCCGGCGGCTCCCGCCCCGCCGCCTTCGCTGCCGCTCTCCGTCACGCGCCCCCAGAACCCCGCGCAGAATCGCGCCAGCGGTCCGCGCACCTGCGCCCCCGGTGGCACGCCACGCGCCAGATCCGCCACCAGGCTTGCCTCCCAGGCCACTTCACCGGCGAGTGGCAGCTCCATGAGGCGGGCGATCTCGTCCGGCGGCAGTCCGTGCCCATGGCGTCCGGGAGTCCCGCGCGCCACCACCCGCAGATCGCCGAGGACCTTCTGCACCCCCGACACCACCCGTTGGGCCGCCGCTACCGCGCGCAGTTCCGTAGGGATGAGCAGCAGGGCCATGTCCACCTGCCCGAGGGCTTCCGCGGCCGCCTCGTCGACCCTGCGCGGCAGGTCCACCACCACGACGCCGCCACGCCGCCGGGCCGCGGCCATGACCGCGCGCATGGCCGGGGGCGGGATGGTGACCTCGCCTCCCCGGTCCCAGCTGAGGACCCGCAAGGCATGCAGCCGCGGCAGCGACTCCGCCAGTGCGCCGCAGGCCACCCGGCCGCGCGATTCGGCGAAGGCGGGCCAGCGCAGGCCCTTCTCCTTCTCCCCGCCGAGCAGGACGTCCAGTCCGCCGCCCAGGGGGTCTCCGTCAACGAGCAGGGTGCGCCGCCCCGTCCGGGCCGCGGTGACGGCCAGCGCGCCGGCCAGGGTGCTGGCTCCGGCGCCGCCGCAGCCGCCGATGACTCCGACCGTCAGGGCCGGGGGCCCGACGCCTTCGACCGCGTCGGCGATCCGGTCGGCCAGCCAGCGCTCGCCGTCGGGGAGAGCGAGGACGCGCTCGGCCCCGAGGGCGACGGCTTGGCGCCAGAGATCCGGGTCGTCCGCATCGCCGCCCGTGAGGATGACTCCCGCGCGCCGTGCGCAGCCGAGCATCCGGGGCGCGCAGTCACCGCCGACGATCACCAGGGGCGGCGCTTCCCAGTCCGCTCTGCGGGCCGGGAGGCCATGTGCCACTTCGGGCAGCGCACCGGCCGCGGCACACAGCCGCAGAAGATCGTCGAGGAGCCTTTCGTCCTCGGTGATGATCAATGGTCCGCCCCGCTCTCCGCCGGTCCGGACCGATCCATTCGATGGCGTGGTTTCGGCCACGTTCCGTCCCCCTGTCGCTACGCAACTCGCACATCCGCGAACTCGCGACTTTTACGATGCAGCGATCGGGAAAATCTTGTGGATCTTGAGCCGAAATTGTGGACAACTCCAGGGCTGTGTATATCCCCGTCACCTATTCCAGCGACGAACGGCTACTTCTGGGACTCACGGGACTCTCCCCGGAGCAGCACGCCGACTACGGTGTGTAAGGGAATGCTTGCGTCGAGGGTGCCGACGGCCCACAGGCAAGGGCTGGAGCGGGTCGGCGTCCGGCCGCCGAAAATGCGTCCGGACATGCGACGACCCCCGCCGGGGGGAGAGCGGGGGTCGTCCCCACGGCCGACTCGGGGGGGGAGGAGTCGGACCGGGTTAGCACGGTCGCGAACGATCCGTGACTTCCATGGTGTACCCGAGAGCCTTCTCAGGCAAACCCACGCGCCACACCTTACGCCGAATGGTGGGCGCCTATGCTCGCCCCGTGGAAAACCACTCCGTGCCTCACTCGACTCCCCGTACTGCCGCGTTCTTCGACTTGGACAAGACCGTCATTGCAAAGTCGAGCACGCTGACCTTCAGCAAGTCCTTCTACCAAGGCGGCCTGATCAATCGGCGGGCCGTACTGCGCACTGCGTACGCCCAGTTCGTGTTCCTGGCGGGCGGCGCCGACCACGATCAGATGGAGCGTATGCGGGAATACCTCTCCTCACTGTGCCGCGGCTGGGACGTCGCGCAGGTGCGGGAGATCGTCGCCGAGACGCTGCACGATCTGATCGACCCCATCATTTACGACGAGGCGGCCTCGCTCATCGAGGAACATCACGCCGCCGGACGGGATGTCGTGATCGTCTCCACTTCCGGCGCCGAAGTCGTCGAACCGATCGGTGAACTCCTGGGCGCGGACCGGGTGGTGGCCACCCGTATGGTCGTCGGCGAGGACGGTCGCTTCACCGGTGAGGTGGAGTATTACGCCTACGGCCCGACCAAGGCGGAGGCCGTGAGGGAACTCGCCGCATCCGAGGGCTACGACCTCGAGCGCTGCTACGCGTACAGCGATTCGGCGACCGATGTGCCGATGCTCTCGGCGGTCGGTCATCCGTACGCGGTCAACCCGGACCGGGCACTGCGCCGTGAGGCGATCGCGCGCGGTTGGCCGGTTCTCTCCTTCAATCGCCCGGTCCCGCTCAAGCAGCGACTCCCGACGCTGACGATGCCCTCCCGGCCGGCGCTCGCCGTCATGGCGGCGGTGGGGGCGGCCATGGCCACCGCGACGCTGGTCTGGTACACGAGCCGGCGGAAATCCACAAAGCCACGGCTCGGCCTTATCGGCCGCACCGGTCGCACCGCCCGCAATGCCCGCGTTTGAAGCCAAACGTAAAGATCTGCAGGTGGGGGTTCCGCTTGTCCGGCCCGAGGAGTACAAAGGACTTAACGGCCCGCGAGACCAAGGACATCCGAGAGGAACACCTTTAACGCAGGAAGTGGCCCACGGACCGATGCATGAATGCCGAGCACCCACGCGACGCCGACCCGTCGATTACGGGCCAGCCGCACCAGGTAACCGGACGAAGATTCCGACCTGATGGGCATATATGTGAGCACGCATGGTAACTGGGCGGACATGCCAGCGGCGGTACCACTCATTGGTACCGCCGCAACCCTGTTCAGGGGTGGATGAAGCAATGCTTCCGGAATTGTTGAACACCACCCGAAGCTTTCGCTCCGGTTCTTATGCCGCGCCGCGCTGCAGTGCCTCACAGACTGCGGTGCTCTCCCGTACGCCCAGTTCCACCGCGCGTCCGCAGTGCGCGATCCACGCCGCGACGCCCTCCGGGGTGCCGGAGACATAGCCGTCCAGGGCAGCGACATAGGCGGCGCGTCCCAGTTCGGCGTGCCCGACCTCGGCAGGGCAGATCGACTTCGGGTCCAGCCCGCTGCCGATCAGCACGATCCGCTCCGCGGCCCGCGCGACCAGCCCATTACAGGTGGCGAACGGCCGCAGGGCGAGCAATTCGCCGTGTACCACCGCCGCGGTCACCAGGGCCGGGGCCTCGGTGCCGGTGAGCAGCAGACGCGACAGCCCGTCCAGCCGCCCGGCGACCTCGTCGGCATCCGGCAGCGGCAGCTCGATGAGCGGTTCGTCCACCGGCTCGGCGGCCAAACGGGGCCGCCCCACCGTCTCGTCCGCCGCCCCGACCGGCTCTCGCGCGCCGTCGGCGCCGTCGGAGCTCCGCCCGCCTCCCGATGCCGCCACCAGATGGAGCCGCGCCAGCACCCGCAGCGGCGACTGCCGCCACACACTGAGCAGATGTCCGGCCTCGGCCGTCAGCCGCAGAGCCGCGCCGACCGTCCGCGGTTCTCCCTCGACTCCGAAGTCGGTGCGGCGGCGCACCTCTTCGAGCGCCCAGTCGGCCCCCGAAAGGGCCGCGGAACCGCGCGCTCCGCGCAGCGCCGCCTCGGATGTCACCTCATTGCTGCGGCGTCGCATGATCCGGTGCCCGTATACCCGGTCGACGCCCTTGCGCACGGAGTCCACGGAGTCGGCGACCCCCGGGAGCGAGGCCAGGGTCGCGAGCGGGTCGTCGCTCGCTTTCGGGGGTGCGGGGGACGTCCCCCGGGTGTTTCCAGCCATGGGTACGACCCTACGCACCACCGGGCCCGACCCCTCGAAGGAGTGGTCTTCCTCACGCAGATCTCTCACTCAGAGCGATATCGCACTTACCCTTGGTGAACATGAAGATCGCTTTCGTAGGCAAGGGCGGCAGCGGCAAAACCACCCTGTCCTCCCTGTTCATCCGGCATCTCGCCGCGGCCCGGCTCCCCGTGATCGCCGTGGACGCGGACATCAACCAGCACCTGGGCGCCGCCTTGGGCCTCGACGAGACGGAGGGCGCGGCGCTTCCCGCGATGGGCGCCCACCTCCCGTTGATCAAGGACTACTTGCGCGGCAGCAACCCGCGGATCCCGTCCGCCGAATCAATGATCAAGACCACCCCGCCCGGCGAGGGGTCACGGCTGCTGCGGGTCGGCGAGGACAACCCCGTTTACCAGGCCTGCGCCAGGACGGTGCGGCTCGATGAGTCCGCCGTGCGGCTGATGGCGACGGGGCCGTTCACCGAGTCCGACCTGGGCGTGGCCTGCTATCACTCCAAGGTCGGCGCGGTGGAGCTGTGCCTGAACCACCTCGTGGACGGCCGCGAGGAGTATGTCGTCGTCGATATGACGGCCGGCTCCGACTCCTTCGCGTCCGGGATGTTCACCCGCTTCGACATGACCTTCCTGGTCGCCGAGCCGACCCGTAAGGGCATCGCCGTGTACCGCCAGTACAAGGAGTACGCACGGGACTTCGGCGTCCCCCTGAAGGTGGTGGGCAACAAGGTGCAGGGCCCCGAGGACCTGGCGTTCCTGCGCGACGAGGTGGGCGACGACCTGCTGGTGACCGTCGGCCACTCCGACTGGGTGCGCGCCATGGAGAAGGGCCGCCCGGCCCCCTTCAGCCGCCTGGAGGAGGGCAACCGCCATGCCCTGCAGACGCTGCACCGCACGGCCGACGCCGCTTACGGGTGCCGGGACTGGGAGCGCTACACACGCCAGATGGTGCACTTCCACCTGAAGAACGCGGAGAGCTGGGGCAATGCGAAGACCGGCTTCGACCTCGCGGCCCAGGTCGACCCGTCCTTCGTGCTCTTCGAGGGAACGGCTGCCCCACAGCCCGCCTGACCCGCAGACGGGCGCCGGGACGCAAGGGGCCGTTTCGGACGACTCCTTTCCCGCTCCCGGCGCCGGTGCGCACCTTCCGGGTAATGCGCCGGAATAACTGCGCACCCACTCCCTGCGCGAAGAAGAAGGCAGAGAAAGGGCAAGCCAAAAACCCTCGGATTCACCCGATAGAGGGGAGGATGACGGCATATGCCGGTAAAAGCCTCTCCTTTCCTTTACCTGTCATTACGGTTCATTTACCGATGCTTGAGAGTCGCCGGACCATCGCCCCACAGCGATGACCTCCGGCCGGCTCACGTCCCGCCGCAGTACACCGCCGCCCCACGATCGCGCCCCGCGCGACCGCGTCGCCCCGGAGGAGACGGGAATGCCGCAGATCGAGAAGTCACCGCCGCAGCCGCCGCGCACCTCGCCCCCCACCGAAATCCCTCCCGAGCGTCCTGAGTCTCGCGAGCCCGATCCTCACGCCAAGAAGGCCCGCCGGGCCGCTTTCCGAGGGGACCTCTCCGCCTCGGCCGTCGTCTTCCTGCTCGCCGTCCCGCTGTCGCTGGGCATCGCCCTGGCCACCGGCGCCCCGCTCCAGGCCGGACTGGTCGCCGCGGTTGTGGGCGGCATCGTCGCCGGCCTGCTGGGCGGCGCCCCGCTCCAGGTGAGCGGCGCGGCAACCGGCCTCCTGGTGGTCACCGCCGGCCTGGTCCAGCGCTACGGCTGGCGCGCCACCTGCGCCATCACGGTCCTGGCCGGCCTCGCCCAACTCGCCCTGGGCGCGCTGCGCGTGGCACGGGCGACGCTGGCCGTCAGCCCGGCGATCGTGCACGGCATGCTGGCCGGCATCGGGGTCACCATCGCCCTCGGGCAGCTCCATGTGGTGCTCGGCGGCAGCCCCGACGGGTCGGCGCTCGACAACGCGACCGCGCTGCCCGGCCAGTTGGCGCATCCGCACACCACCGCACTGCTGATCGGCGCCGTCACCGTCGGCATCCTCATCGGCTGGGGACGGCTGCCGGGCCGCGCCGGGCGATGGGCACGTGTACTCCCCGCCCCCTTGGCCGCCGTGCTCGCCGCGACGGCCGTCAGCGCGGGGGCGGCGGTCTCGCGCGTGGAGCTGCCGTCCTGGCAACTGCCCGAGCAGCCCACGCTGCCGGACGCGTCCCTTCCGGCCCTCGCCGCCGCGGTACTGACCGTCACCCTCGTCGCCAGTATGGAGTCGCTGCTGTCGGCGGTGGCCGTGGACCGGCTGGCGGCCGAACGGCCGGGCGCTCCCACGGGGCGGGCGCGGCTCAACCGCGAACTGGCCGGGCAGGGCGTGGCCAATGCCCTCTCCGGGCTGCTGGGCGGGCTGCCGGTGTCCGGAGGCGCGATGCGCGGCTCGGCCAATGTGCGGGCCGGTGCGGCCACCCGCCGCGCCACCGTGCTGCACGGCGTCTGGGTGCTGGTGTGCGCGGGCCTGCTGGCCGGGGCGCTGGAGATGATCCCGCTGGCCGCGCTCGCCGCTCTGGTGATGGTCGTCGGCGTGCGGATGGTGAGCTTCGCGCACATCCGGCACGTCCAGCGGCACCGCGAATTCCCGGTGTACGCCGCCACGCTGGGCGGCGTCGTGCTGCTCGGTGTGCTCCAGGGCGTGGTGACGGGCATCGCGGTCGCGCTCTTCCTGGCGCTGCGGCGCCTGACGCACACCCGTATCACCGTGACGGCGGAGGCCGACGGCTACCGGGTGCGCGTCAGCGGGCAGTTGACTTTTCTGGCGGTGCCACGGCTGACCCGGGCGCTGGGGCAGGTGCCCGCGCACACCGATGTCGTCGTCGAGCTGGGCGGGTCGTTCATGGACCATGCCGCCTACGAGGCGCTGCAGTCCTGGTCCAGCGCCCACCGGGCGCACGGCGGCTGGGTGACCCTCGGCGGCCGTTCGGGCCGGCCGATCGCCGAGCCGGTCAGTGCGCACTCCTGCCGTCCGTGGACCCCGTGGCGCAACCATCACTGCACCCGGCCCGCCGCGGACCCGGCAGCGGCCCCGGAGAGCAGCGGCAGCCAACTGCTGGGCGGGGTCAGCGCGTTCCAGCGCCATACGGCTCCGCTCGTGCGCGAGGAGCTGGCCCGGCTGGCGCGCGAGGGCCAGCGGCCCCGCCAGCTGTTTCTGACCTGTGCGGACTCCCGGCTGGTCACGAGCATGATCACATCGAGCGGACCGGGTGATCTGTTCACCGTCCGCAACGTCGGCAACCTGATGCCGCCGCCCGGCTCGGATGCTTCCTGCGACTCCGTGGGAGCGGCGATCGAGTACGCCGTCGAGGTGCTGCGGGTCGGTTCGATCACGGTGTGCGGCCATTCGGGGTGCGGGGCCATGGGGGCGCTGCTGGGCGCCGCCGCACCGGAAGAAGCCGAGCCGACCTCGCTCACCCGCTGGCTGCGGCACGGCCGGCCGAGCCTGGCCCGTATGGCACGCATCGGACGGCTGGGGCGAGGCGAAGTCTCACTGAGCGGACGGCCGGTGAGCGACGACCACGAGCGACTGGCGCTCGTCAACGTCATGCAGCAGCTCGACCACCTCAGGGAGCACGCCTGCGTGGCCCGCCGGGTGGCCGAGGGCACGCTCACGCTGCACGGCATGTATTTCCATGTCGGCGAGGCCCAGACCTACGTGCTGGACGAGGCGACCGGGCGGTTCAGTCCGGTCCGCGGCGAACCGGCACCGGTAACGGTCTGACCTGCGCGGCGGCCTCACAACACCCTTGAAACAGCGCCGAACCAACAGGTCTACACCAATATTTTTCCACAGACCTTGTCAGGGCCAGGCGCGGGCTGATGAGCTATGACCTGGGGACACATCGGACGCCCTGGGAATGGGAGAAGTTGTGAGCAACGAAAGCCTGGCCAACCTGCTCAAGGAGGAGCGGCGGTTTACGCCGCCCGCCGATCTGGCCGCGAACGCCAACGTCACGGCCGCCGCGTACGAACAGGCCGCGGCGGACCGGCTGGGCTTCTGGGCCGAGCAGGCCGAACGTCTGTCCTGGGAGACCGCTCCCACCCAGACCCTCGACTGGTCCAACGCGCCCTTCGCGAAGTGGTTCGCCGACGGCAAGCTCAACGTCGCGTACAACTGCGTGGACCGTCATGTGGAGAACGGCCTGGGCGACCGGGTCGCCATCCACTTCGAGGGCGAGCCGGGTGACACCCGCGCGATCACCTACGCCGAGCTGCAGCGCGAGGTCTCCAAGGCCGCCAACGCACTGACCGAGCTGGGCGTGCGCAGCGGCGACCGCGTCGCCGTCTACATGCCGATGATCCCGGAAGCGGTCATCGCCATGCTGGCCTGCGCGCGCCTGGGCGCCCCGCACTCCGTCGTCTTCGGCGGCTTCTCCGCGGACGCGCTGGCCACCCGCATCAACGACGCGGACGCCCGGGTGGTGATCACCGCCGACGGCGGCTACCGCCGGGGCAAGCCGTCCGCCCTCAAGCCCGCCGTCGACGAGGCGCTGACCAAGCCCGGCACGGAGAACGTCCGCAGCGTCCTGGTCGTCCGCCGCACCGGCCAGGAGGACGTCGCCTGGCACGAGGGCCGGGACGTGTGGTGGCACGAGATCGTCGAGCGGCAGAACGACCGGCACACGCCCGAGGCCTTCGAGGCCGAGCACCCGCTGTTCATCCTCTACACCTCCGGCACGACGGGTAAGCCCAAGGGCATCCTGCACACCACCGGCGGCTACCTCACCCAGGTCTCGTACACCCACCACGCGGTCTTCGACCTCAAGCCGGAGACCGACGTCTTCTGGTGCACCGCCGACGTCGGCTGGGTGACCGGCCACTCGTACATCACTTACGGCCCGCTCTCCAACGGCGCGACCCAGGTGCTCTACGAAGGCACGCCGGACACCCCGCACCAGGGCCGCTGGTGGGAGATCGTGCAGAAGTACGGCGTGACGATCCTCTACACCGCGCCGACCGCAATCCGCGCCTGCATGAAGTGGGGCGACGACATCCCGGCGAAGTTCGACCTGTCGTCGCTGCGGGTCCTCGGGTCGGTGGGCGAACCGATCAACCCCGAGGCCTGGATGTGGTACCGCAAGCACATCGGGGCCGATGCGACGCCGATCGTCGACACCTGGTGGCAGACCGAGACCGGCGCGATGATGCTCAGCCCGCTGCCGGGCGTCACGGCCACCAAGCCCGGCTCGGCCCAGGTGGCGCTGCCCGGAATCGCCGCGACCGTGGTGGACGACGAGGCCCGCGAGGTTCCCGACGGCGCGGGCGGCTACCTCGTGCTGACCGAGCCCTGGCCGTCCATGCTCCGCACGATCTGGGGCGACGACCAGCGCTATCTCGACACGTACTGGTCGCGCTTCGAGGGCAAGTACTTCGCCGGCGACGGCGCCAAGAAGGACGACGACGGCGACATCTGGCTGCTCGGCCGGGTGGACGACGTGATGCTGGTGTCCGGCCACAACATCTCGACCACCGAGGTCGAGTCGGCGCTGGTCTCGCACCCGAAGGTGGCCGAGGCCGCGGTCGTCGGCGCCGCCGACCCGCAGACCACCCAGGCCATCTGCGCCTTCGTCATCCTGCGCGGCGGCGCCACCGCCGAGGACGAGGGCCTGGTCGAGGAGCTGCGCGCCCATGTCGCCCAGCAGCTCGGCCCGATCGCCAAGCCCCGGCGGATCCTGCCGGTCGCGGAGCTGCCCAAGACCCGCTCCGGCAAGATCATGCGGAGGCTGCTGCGCGATGTGGCCGAGAACCGTGACCTCGGCGATGTCACGACCCTCACCGATTCCTCGGTCATGGACCTGATCCAGGCGAAGCTGCCGAGCGCGCCCTCCGAGGACTGAGCGGGACGGATTGCAGAGGGGCACCCGGCCGACGCGGCCGGGTGCCCCTCCGTCGTCTCCGGCAGTCCGGCTTCTCCGCCACCCCGCTTCCCCGACGATCCGCCGCCTCCGCCGGTCAGCCCGGCTCCCGGCGCGGCGCTCCCGTCGCCTCCACCGGCCCGGCCAGTCCACCCCGCCCGGTCCCTCCGGTCCCCCTCCCGCAGCCCGTCCCGCTCCAGCGGCCCGGGGTCCGAATTGCCCGTAAAGTGAGGCCACCGGATAGCCGCTTGCCCCTCCCCGGTACAGTGGGAACCGCGTCAATGACGCGTCAAGAAACTCAGGGTGCGCCGGGAAGTCTGGTCGGCAACTGCAACAGCCGTACGCAGCTACCGAGAGGCCCGGAGGTCACCGCGTGAGCACCCCCACCCCCCGCCGCACCCCCTTCCTGGGGCGGTTGCCGCTGCCCGAGCGGAACTTCGTCGCGGACGCGCTGCGCGCCGAAACCGTCGGCGGCGTCCTTCTGCTCGCCGCCGCCGTAGCAGCCCTGATCTGGGCAAACACCCTCGGTGGGAGCTATGAAGCGGTCCGCGGCTTCCACCTGGGACCGGCCACGCTGGGCCTGGACCTGTCCGTTCAGCACTGGGCCGCCAACGGGCTGCTCGCGGTCTTCTTCTTCGTCGCCGGCATCGAGCTCAAGCGTGAACTGGTGGCCGGCGAACTGCGCGACCCGAAGGCCGCCGCCCTGCCCGTGATCGCCGCGCTCTGCGGCATGGCGGTGCCGGCGGTGGTCTACTTCGCCGTCAACAGCATCGGCGGCGGCTCACTGCAGGGCTGGGCGGTCCCCACCGCCACCGATATCGCCTTCGCCCTCGCCGTACTCGCCGTCATCGGCACGTCCCTGCCCGCCGCACTGCGCGCCTTCCTGCTCACCCTCGCCGTCGTCGACGACCTCTTCGCCATCCTGATCATCGCGGTCTTCTTCACCTCGACGATCAATTTCCTGGCGCTCGGCCTGGCCGTCGCCGGTCTGGTGCTCTTCTACGTGCTGCTGCGCAAGGGCGTCCGGGGCTGGTACGTCTACGTCCCGCTCGCCCTGGTCATCTGGGGTCTGATGGAGAACAGCGGGGTGCACGCCACCATCGCCGGTGTCGCCATGGGCCTGATGCTGCGCTGCACCCGGCGCGACGGCGAGACACAGTCCCCGGGCGAGCACATCGAACATCTGGTCCGCCCGCTCTCGGCCGGCCTCGCCGTGCCGCTGTTCGCGCTCTTCTCCGCGGGTGTCTCCATATCCGGCGGCGCGGTCCACGACGTCTTCACCCGGCCGGAGACGCTGGGCGTGGTGCTCGGCCTGGTGGTGGGCAAGACGTTCGGCATATTCGGCGGCACCTGGCTCACCGCCCGCTTCACCAAGGCCACACTCAACCCCGACCTCAAGTGGCCGGATGTCTTCGCCCTCGCCTCCCTGGCCGGCATCGGCTTCACCGTCTCGCTGCTCATCGGCGAACTCGCCTTCGCCGGGAACCCGGTACTGACCGACGAGATCAAGGCATCAGTGCTGATCGGCTCGCTGCTGGCGGCCGTCTTCGCCGGCGTCCTCCTCAAGCTCCGTAACACCAAGTACAGGAAACTGTGCGAGGAAGAGGAGCGGGACGAGGACCAGGACGGCATCCCCGACATCTACGAGCGCGACGACCCGGAGTACCACTTGCGGATGGCGGCAATCCACGAAGCCAAGGCCGCGGAACACCGGCGGCTTGCCGAAGTGGCCTCCGGCAGGCATGGCGGAGACGATGGTCCGGCATGATCTGAGAGGCTTTGCATCCGGGTGAAGAAAAGAGGGAGACGGCGATGAGCGCAGCCGACGACAGCACGGACCGCAGCCTCGGACGGCTGGTGGCCACGGCCACGGCCGAGATGTCCGCGCTGGTGCACGACGAGATCGCGCTGGCCAAGGCGGAGTTCCGCCAGGACGCCAAGCGGGCGGGCATCGGCAGTGCCGCGTTCATGGTCGCGGGCGCGCTGGCGCTGTTCGCGCTGCCGGTACTGAGCTTCGCCGCGGCCTACGGCATCCACAACCTCGGACTCGGGCTCGCCTGGTCCTTCCTGATCGTCGGCGGCGCCTTCCTGGTCCTCGCCGGCCTGCTGGCCCTCATTGCGATGGCCAAGATGAAGAAGATCAAGAAGCCGGAGAGGTCCATCAGCTCGGCCAAGGAGACCGCGGCCGTGCTCCAGAAGGCCAAGCCGCACCCGCGCCTGGCCCCGGTGGAACACCCGGCGCTGGAGTCTGTGACACGCTCATCGGTATGACAGCCCCTGACAGCACCGCCTCGGTCGTACGGCTCGGCATCCCCGGCGGGAAAGAGGTGTCGCACCGCGACGTCGCGGCCAACGGCGCCCGCTTCCACATCGCGGAGCTGGGCGAAGGCCCGCTGGTGCTGCTGCTGCACGGCTTTCCGCAGTTCTGGTGGACCTGGCGGCACCAGCTCACCGCCCTGGCCGACGCGGGCTTCCGCGCGGTGGCGATGGACCTGCGGGGCGTCGGCGGCAGCGACCGCACCCCCCGCGGCTACGACCCGGCGAATCTCGCCCTGGACGTCACGGGCGTCATACGGTCCCTGGGCGAGCCGGACGCCGCGCTCGTCGGGCACGACCTGGGCGGCTACCTCGCCTGGACGGCGGCGGTGATGCGGCCCAAGCTGGTGCGCCGGCTGGCCGTGTCCTCGATGCCGCATCCGCGGCGCTGGCGCTCGGCGATGCTCGCCGACGTCCGGCAGAGCGCCCGGAGTTCGCACATCTGGAACTTCCAGCGGCCCTGGCTGCCCGAACGCGCGCTGACGGCGGACGGTGCGGCGCTGGTGGGCCGGATGGTCCGCGACTGGTCCGGGCCCCGGCAGCCGGAGGACGAGGCGATCGCGGTCTACCAGCGGGCGATGAGCATCCCGTCGACGGCGCACTGCTCGATCGAGCCGTACCGCTGGATGGTGCGGTCGATGGCGCGCCCCGACGGACTCCAGTTCAACCGCCGGATGAAGATGCCCGTACGGGTCCCCACCCTGCACCTGCACGGCTCGCTCGACCCCGTGATGCGCACCCGCAGCGCGGCCGGCTCCGGCCAGTACGTCGAGGCGCCGTACCGCTGGCGGCTGTTCGACGGCCTGGGCCACTTCCCGCACGAGGAGGACCCGGTGGCGTTCTCCACGGAGCTGATCAACTGGCTCAAGGACCCGGAACCGGATCGCTGAACGGCCGCGCGCGGGAGCGGACCCGCGGCAACAGGAGCCCCGGGCCCGACCGTTGAGCCCGGGCCCGACCGTTGAGGCCCGTGCCCGCCTGCCGCGCCCGCTGGCCAGGCGTACCGGCCGCGGACGCCTGCCGTGGGCGTCTGTGTGCGCCCCGTCCCGTCACGGGCCCGTACCCCGCTGAGCGGGCGGCGCGAACCGCTCGGCGGGGCTCACCCACCCGAAGCTCGAACGCGCGTATGACGAACAGCCACTTGCCTGGCGCATAGGCCAATTGGCGGCCCCCGAGGCGGTTACGGACCTTGGGCCACGGGCAGAGTCGAGGGTATGGGCTGGACGCACGACTACCGTGACGTGGCACGCAACCGCCGCAGCAGTGCCGCTGTAGTGGGTACTCAGGACAGGGGAACCCCGGACCTCGGGTCCGGCCAATCCCCCGACCCGGCGCACCCCATGGGCATCCCGCGCATCCTGCGCCGCAGAGCGCGTTGGATGAGCGCGCGGCTACGCCATCCCCGTACCTGAACCACGGCGTACCTGAATCCACGGCGTACCTCCATCGGCCGTGCCGCCGGCGGGGCGTGGGAAGCACGTCTTCCCGCGCCTGACGCGCCCCATGGCGCGTGTCCGGCGCCGCAGCCGACCCGCCGGGCACACCCCTACCGACCGCCGGGGCACACCTGACCGGGCGCCGCGCACGCGCGCCGGGCACCCGTGAGGGCCTTACGGACACCGTCTGGATGCGTCCCGGGGAGGCACCCCCAAACGGCGCCTCCCCGAGTGCCGACCGGATGGCGACGCCCCGGCTGTTGGCTAGATGGTGCAGCCCTGGCTGTCGGCTAGATGGCGCAGCCCTGGCTGTCGGCCTGCTGCCGGGCCGTACGTCCCTTGAGGACGTCCTGGCGGACCTCGTCGGCGGTCAGCGCATAGCCGGTGTGCGAGTCGTCCAGCGACTTCGCGAAGACGACGCCGTAGACCTTGCCCTGCGGGGTGAGCAGCGGGCCGCCGGAGTTGCCCTGCCGGACCGTGGCGAAGAGGGAGTAGACGTCGCGGCCGACCGTGCCGCGGTGGTAGATGTCCGGGCCGTTGGCCTGGATGCGGCCGCGGATACGGGCGGCGCGGACGTCGTAGCCGCCGTTCTCCGGGAAGCCGGCGACGATGGCGTTGTTGCCGCTGTTCGCGTCCCCGTTGGCGAACTGCAGCGCCGGTGCCTCCAGGGAGGGCACTTCCAGGACCGCGATATCGCGCCGCCAGTCGTAGATCACGACCTTGGCGTCGTACGTACGGCCCTCGCCGCCCACCTGGACGGTCGGCTCGCGCACCCCGCCGACCACATGGGCGTTGGTCATGACGCGGTGCCGGCCGAAGACGAAGCCGCTGCCTTCGAGGACCTTGCCGCAGCCGGGGGCCGTGCCGACGACCTTGACGATGCTCTGCCTGGCCTGCGCCGCCACCGGGCTGGAGGCCAGCCGGGGGTCGGGCGCCGGCACGTCGTGGATCGGCTCGTTGGAGAACGGCGTGAAGACCTGCGGGAAGCCGTTCTGCGCGAGGACCGAGGAGAAGTCCGCGAACCAGGTGCCGGCCTGCTGGGGCATCACCCGGGACACACCGAGCAGCACCTTGGAGTTGCGGACCTCCTTGCCGAGCGTCGGCAGGGACGTACCGGCCAGCGCCGAGCCGATCAGCCAGGCGACCAGCAGCATCGCCAGGACGTTGACCAGCGCGCCGCCGGTCGCGTCCAGGGCCCTCGCCGGTGACCAGGTGATGTAGCGGCGCAGTTTGTTGCCCCAGTGGGTGGTGAGCGCCTGGCCCACGGATGCGCACACGATCACGATGGCAACCGCCGCGATGGCCGCGAAGCTGCCGGGTGTCGCGTCTCCGGTGATCTCGTTCCAGATCACGGGCAGCAGATAGACCGCGATCAGACCGCCTCCGAGGAAGCCGATCACGGACAGGATGCCGACGACAAAGCCTTGCCGATAGCCGATGATCGCGAACCACACGGCCGCGACCAGCAGCAAGATGTCCAGGACGTTCACGCCGGCCACCGTCTCATGAGCGCCAGTCCAGTGGGACCGCCTTGTCACGGTCCCACGGAATCTCCCAGCCGGCGTAGTGCAGGATCCGGTCGATCACCCCGGCCGTAAAACCCCAGACCAGGGCATTCTCGACAAGGAACGCGGCTCCGGTGTGGCCACTGGGATGGCGGGTTGTCACCCGATGGGCCGGGTCCGTGAGATCCGCCACGGGAACCGTGAAGACCCGGGCGGTCTCCGCCTGGTCGACCGCGCCGACCGGGCTCGGCCGGCGCCACCACCCCAGGACCGGCGTCACCACGAAGCCGCTGACGGGGATGTAGAGCCGCGGCAGCACGCCGAAGACCTGCACACCGGACGGGTCGAGGCCGGTCTCCTCCTGGGCCTCGCGCAGCGCCGCCCGCACGGGGCCGGGGCCGTCGGGGTCGCCGTCCTCCGGGTCGAGGGCGCCACCGGGGAAGGAGGGCTGGCCGGCATGCGAGCGCAGGGTCCCGGCGCGCTCCATGAGAAGCAGCTCGGGGCCGCGGGCGCCGTGGCCGAAGAGGATGAGCACGGCGGACTGCCGGCCTCCGCTCTTGGGCGGCAGGAAGCGGCTGAGCTGGCGCGGCTCGATCGTGGCGGCCGCGCGGGCCACCGGGGCCAGCCACTCGGGCAGGCCGTCGGCGGTGACCGTGGCGTCCCGGCCGGACGCCACCTCGGCCCCCGCGCCTGCCGCCGCCGCGCGGGCGTCCGCCTCCTCGCCGTACCGCTGCTCCCGTGCGCTCCTCATACGCGCCCCCTCAGGCCTGGCGTCGATCGTCGGTCACCTCTGGCGGGCGCCTCATGAGGCGGCCACAGAGGGCGCCATCGGGGGCGCCGGCTTCCCCGGATAGCCGGGCGGCGGCTTCAGCCGCTGCCCCGGCTGGCCGCCGAGCTCGTACTTCAGCAGCTTCTTCGCCTTCTCCGGGTCCGTCTCGCCCTCGCCGTACGCGGGGCACAGGGGGGCGATGGGGCAGGCGCCGCAGGCGGGCTTGCGGGAGTGGCAGACGCGGCGGCCGTGGAAGACCACCCGGTGCGAGAGCATCGTCCACTCGCTCTTGGGGAAGATCTCGGCGACATCCGCCTCGACCTTCTCGGCGTCCTCGGCGGTGGTCCAGCCGAAACGGCGGGCGAGCCGGCCGAAGTGGGTGTCGACGGTGATGCCCGGAACGCCGAAGGCGTTGCCCAGCACCACATTGGCGGTCTTGCGGCCGACCCCGGGGAGAGAGACAAGGTCCTCCAGGCGGCCCGGCACCTCGCCGCCGAAGCGGTCGCGCAGCGCGGCCGACAGACCGAGCAGCGACTTCGTCTTGGCCCGGAAGAAGCCGGTCGGCCGGATCAGCTCCTCCAGCCGCTCCGGGTCCATCGCGGCCATGTCCTCGGGCGTCGGGCAGACCGCGAAGAGGCGGGGGGTGGTCTGGTTGACCCTCAGGTCGGTGGTCTGCGCGGACAGGACCGTGGCGACCAGCAGCTCGAAGGGGTTGGTGAAGTCCAGCTCGGGGTGGGCGTACGGATACAGCTCGGCCAGCTCACGGTTGATCCGGCGGGCCCGCCGCACCATGGCGACACGCGACTCGGGCTTGCGCGCGGGGGCCTTCTTGGCGGGAGCCTTCTTGGCGGGGGCCTTCGGGGCCGTCTTCTCGGCCGCCGTCCTGTTGGCCGCCGTCTTCTTTGCCGCCGTCTTCTTTGCCGCGGTCTTCTTTGCGGCGGTCTTCTTTGCGGCGGTCTTCTTTGCGGCGGTCTTCTTTGCGGTGGCCTTCTTCGTGACGGCCTTCTTCGCCGCGGCCTTCGTGGCCGCCGCCGGCTGCTCTGGTGCTTCGTTCACGGCGGCCTTCTTCCCTGCCGAGGTCCTGCCTACCTGGGTCTTCTTCACGGAGGTCTGCGAGGTGGTGTCCGGCGCCGCCGGTCGCGACGCGCCAGGCTTGAGGGTGTCCGGCGTCCTGCCGGACGTCACCCCGGAGGGCGATTTGTTACTTTCATCGGAATTCGATGTGTGGCCGGACGGCTGTTCGCCCACAGCGGAATCACGCCCTGCTCTCACTCTTCCGGCCCCCCACTCCTCTGCTCTCACCGGCGTATTGGACACTCGGCCAGACTAAGGCCAGCCACTGACATCCGGCTTGATCGCTGTGATTCCTGACCCCAATCGGCCCCCTGCCTTATGGCTCGGGGCGCCGGTCCGGCAAACTTGTGATTGATCGCACTGTTTTGCATTCCGGCATGATGGGGACCACAGTCCCCCGGAGCATGTCGACAAGGAGAGATCTCGTGGACGACGTTCTGCGGCGCGCACCGCTCTTCGCGGCGCTCGATGACGAGCAGGCGGCCGAGCTGCGCGCCTCAATGGGAGAGGTCACGCTCGCCCGCGGCGACGCCCTGTTCCACGAAGGGGACCCCGGCGACCGCCTGTACGTGGTCACCGAGGGCAAGGTGAAGCTGCACCGCACTTCCCCGGACGGCCGGGAGAACATGCTCGCCGTTCTCGGCCCCGGAGAGCTGATCGGGGAGCTTTCGCTCTTCGACCCGGGCCCGCGTACGGCCACGGCCTCCGCCCTCACCGAGGTCAAGCTCCTCGGCCTGGGCCACGGCGACCTTCAGCCCTGGCTGAACGCCCGCCCCGAGGTGGCCACGGCCCTGCTGCGTGCGGTGGCCCGCCGACTGCGCAAGACCAACGACCAGATGTCCGACCTGGTCTTCTCGGACGTGCCGGGCCGGGTGGCCCGCGCCCTGCTCGACCTGTCGCGCCGCTTCGGCGTGCAGTCCGAGGAAGGCATCCATGTCGTCCACGACCTCACGCAGGAGGAGCTGGCCCAGCTGGTCGGTGCCTCCCGCGAGACGGTCAACAAGGCCCTCGCGGACTTCGCGGGCCGCGGCTGGCTGCGTCTGGAGGCGCGCGCCGTGATCCTGCTGGACGTCGAGCGGCTGGCCAAGCGCTCGCGCTGATCCCGCAGACCTCCTGGAAGGGCCCCGCCGGCGGGGCCCTTCGTCATGGGGCCACGGGGACCGCCGCTTCCTTCATCAGGGCCCGCGGAATCACCAGCTCCGCCCGTAGCGCAGTCGCCGGCCCCCGTAAACGGATCGCCGCACCACCGCCCTCCTGGCCATAGTGGCGCCATGACCGAACACGGCGCGGGGCTGGACCGGGACGGCTACTTCCTGCGGGAAGGCTCCCTGGACCGCGTCTCCGCGCCGTTCGCGCCCGTCGTGGCGGAGCTCGGCGCCCGGATCGGCACGTGCTTCGGCCCCGGTCGCCTGCACAGCAGCTACCTCTTCGGCAGCGTCCCGCGCGGCACCGCCGTCCCCGGGGTCTCCGACCTCGACGCGCTGATCGCCCTGGGGGACGAGCCGACCGATGCCGACCGCGCTGCCGTCCGCGCCGTCGAGCATGCGCTGGATGCCGCGTTTCCGCAGATCAACGGCGTGGGAATCCTGCTGTTCGGCGTGCACCGGCTGCGCAGCGCGCGGGAGCGGTACGACCTCGGATGGTTCGTGGCCTGTCTGTGCACCCCGGTCAGCGGTCCGGATCTCGCCGCCGAGCTGCCGCGCTACCGTCCCACTTCGCTCCTCGCCCGGGAAACCAACGGCGACCTCTTCCGCAGCCTGCCCGGTTGGCGTGAGAAGGCTGCGGCGGCCACTACGGAGGCCGAGCGCACCCGGCTGACCCGGGGTGTGGCGCGCCGGCTGGTGCGCACCGGATTCACCCTGGTCATGCCGCACTGGGGCGGCTGGACGAGCGATCTCGCCGAGTCCGCCGAGGTGTTCGGCCGCTACTACCCGGCGCACGCCGAGCAGATGCACGCCGCGGCACGCGCCGCGCGGGCGCCCGCCGCATACCCGGAGCTGCTGGACGACCTGCTCACCGGCCTCGCCCCCTGGTTGGCCGCCGAATATCTGGCCGTCCACGGGGCGAAGACGCCCCCGCCCCGGACGGACTGACGGCGCCTCTCCGCCGGGCCCGGGGGCGGGGCGGGCCCACGCCCTCGCCACCGCCCCGGCCAACGTCCTCGCCCGGAGTTCCCCGGCCGCCCGCCCTCGTCCCCACCCGCCGCCGTCAGCTCTCGATCAGCCCGTGTTCGCCCAGGTAGTCCAGCTGTGCCCGCACGGACAGCTCGGCGGCCGGCCACAGCGAGCGGTCGACATCGGCATAGACGTGCGCGACGACCTCGGCGGGTGAGCGGTGTCCGGCCTCGACCGCGGTCTCCACCTGGGCGAGCCGGTGCGCGCGGTGCGCCAGATAGAACTCCACCGCCCCCTGTGCATCGTTCAGCACCGGCCCGTGCCCCGGGAGGACCGTCGCCACCCCGTCGTCGACCGTCAGGGAGCGCAGCCGGCGCAGCGAGTCCAGGTAGTCGCCCAGCCGCCCGTCGGGGTGTGCGACCACGGTGGTGCCGCGCCCCAGGATCGTGTCGCCGGTGAGTACCGCGTGGTCGGCCGGGAGGTGGAAGGAGAGCGAGTCCGCGGTGTGGCCCGGGGTGGGCACCACGCGCAGTTCCAGGCCTCCGGTGGTGATGACATCGCCCGCGTCGAGCCCCTCGTCGCCCAGGCGCAGCGCCGGGTCCAGCGCCCGTACGGCCGAACGGGTCAGTTCGGCGAAGCGGGCGGCCCCGTCGGAGTGGTCGGGGTGACCGTGGGTCAGCAGGGTCAGTGCGATGCGCTTGCCGGCCCGCTCGGCGGTCTCGATGACGGCCCGCAGGTGGCTCTCGTCGAGCGGCCCGGGGTCGATGACGACGGCGAGATCGGAGTCCGGCTCGGCCACGATCCAGGTGTTGGTGCCGTCCAGCGTCATCGGCGACGGGTTCGGGGCCAGTACGCACCGGGCCCGCGCGGTCGCCTGCCCGGCGATCACTCCGCCGCGGGGCTGACCGGGGAGGGCGGATGCTTCGGTCATGCGGGGGTCCCTCCCGAGGGGCTGGGGCTGGGGCTGTCCGAGGGGCCGGGGCCGTCCGAAAGGCCGTCGTCGTCCTCGGGGGCACGGGTGTCGGCAGGGGCACCGGATTCAGCGCCGGCACCGGCATCGGTAGCGGTGCCGGCACCGGTCTGGGCGATGTGCTTGGTGAACTCGTCGTGCCCCGGCCAGCTCAACTCGATCTCCCCGCCCACGAGGCGGGCCCGCGCCAGCACCGGCGTCAGGTTCTGGGCCTCCGCCGCGGCCAGCACCTCCGCCGAGGCGGCGTACGGCTGGAGCGAGCGCAGCGTCGCGATGGTCGGCGGCATCATCAGCAGCTCACCGCGGTCGTATCCGGCCGCCGCCTCCTGCGGCCGGATCCATACCGTACGGTCCGCCTCCGTGGAGGCGTTCCAGGTGCGCTGGCCCTCGGGGAGCGCCGCGACGAAGAACCAGGTGTCGTAGCGCCGCGGCTCGAACTCGGGGGTGATCCAGCGGGCCCAGGCACCGAGCAGATCGGAGCGCAGGACCAGGCCGCGGCGGCCCAGGAAGTCGGCGAAGGACAGCTCATGGGCGACGAGGGCGGCGCGGTCGGCCTCCCAGTCCTCGCCGGTGGTGTCCGCGATGACCGTGTCGGCCGAGGCGCCCGCGAGCAGCACGCCCGCCTCCTCGAACGTCTCGCGGACCGCCGCGCAGACGATGGCCTGCGCGGTCGCCGGGTCGACGCCCATACGGACCGCCCACTGGGCGCGCGACGGGCCGGCCCAGGCCACCGGTCGCTCGTCGCGCGGATCGACGGAGCCGCCCGGATAGGCGTACGCGCCGCCGGCGAAGGCCATGGAGGTGCGTCTGCGCAGCATGTGGACGGTGGGCCCGCCGGAGACGGAGTCCCGCAGCAGCAGGACGGTGGCGGCCCGCCGGGGCTCGGCAGGGGTCAGCTCGCCGTTCGCGAGTGCCCGGATGCGGTCCGGCCACTCCGGTGGGTACCACTGGCCGTTGGTCGTGGACGACATGGCCGGATGCTATGCGCTCGCGCGCGGATGTTCGAGGGCGTCTTCCGCGCCGGAGGGCCCCTGCTGACGAGGGGCCCTCCGGCACACGGCACACACTTCGGGCGCAGATCCCGTACGGGTCTTGGCCCGGCGCCCTTACGGCGGTGTCTTCCCGGTGCCGTTACAGGGTGTCTACTCGGCGATCTCGACCTGGATCTCGACCTCGACGGGGGCGTCCAGCGGCAGCACCGCCACACCCACCGCGGACCGGGCGTGCACGCCCTTGTCGCCGAGGATCTCGCCCAGCAGCTCGCTGGCGCCGTTGAGGACACCCGGCTGGCCGGTGAAGTCCGGCGCGGAGGCCACAAAACCGACGACCTTCACGACCCGCTGGATCTTGTCGAGGTCGCCGATGACCGACTTCACGGCGGCCAGCGCGTTGAGTGCGCAGGTCGCGGCGAGTTCCTTGGCCTGCTCGGCGCTGACCTCGGCACCGACCTTGCCGGTGACCGGCAGCGCGCCGTCCACCATCGGCAGCTGGCCGGAGGTGTACACATAGGCGCCGGAGCGTACGGCGGGCTGGTAGGTGGCCAGCGGCGGCACGACCTGCGGCAGCTTGAGCCCGAGCGCCGCGATCTTGTCCTCCGCCGCGCTCACGCCTTCTCCCGCTTCAGGTAGGCCACCAACTGCTCGGGGTTGTTCGGGCCGGGCACGACCTGGACGAGCTCCCAGCCGTCCTCGCCCCAGGTGTCCAGAATCTGCTTCGTCGCGTGCACCAGCAGCGGCACGGTCGCGTATTCCCACTTGGTCATGGACCGAGCGTAATGCCTGTCCACGAGCGCGGTGGACGCCGTCCGCCGCGGGCCGCCCGCACCCCTCCCGTACGGCGTTCCGGCCGCGCGGCCGCCCGACCCCTACGGAGCATCCCGGACCCTTCCCGGAGAAGCCGCGGGAAGATTCTCCGGGGCTTCCCAGGTGTATCCCGTGCGTAGCCGGGACGCGGACTGGTTAGGCTCCTTTGCGTGAGCAGGCTCCATGTCGTCAGCGGCAAGGGCGGTACCGGCAAGACCACGGTCGCCGCTGCCCTCGCCCTCGCCCTGGCCACCGAGGGACGACGAACCCTCCTGGTCGAGGTCGAGGGCCGGCAGGGCATTGCCCAGTTGTTCGAAACGGAAGCGCTTCCTTACGAGGAACGCAAGATCGCGGTGGGTCCCGCATCGGACGGTGCGTCGCCGTGGGGCGCCCCCCGGGCGGAGTCCGCGGGAGAGTCCTCCCGCGGCGGCGGAAGACGGTCGGGCGGCGAGGTCCATGCCCTGGCCATCGACGCCGAACGCGCCCTTCTGGACTACCTCCAGATGTTCTACAAGCTCGGCAGCGCGGGCCGGGCGCTGAAGAAACTCGGCGCGATCGACTTCGCCACGACCATCGCGCCGGGCCTGCGGGACGTCCTGCTGACCGGCAAGGCGTGTGAAGCGGTGCGCCGCAAGGACAAGAGCGGAAAGTTCGTCTACGACGCGGTCGTGATGGACGCCCCGCCGACCGGCCGGATCACCCGCTTCCTGAACGTCAACGACGAGGTCGCCGGCCTCGCGAAGATCGGCCCGATCCACAATCAGGCACAGGCCGTGATGCGGGTCCTCAAATCGCCCGAGACCGCGGTGCATCTGGTGACGCTGCTGGAGGAGATGCCGGTCCAGGAGACCGCGGACGGCGTCGCCGAGCTGCGTGCCGCCGGCATCCCGGTGGGCGGCGTCGTCATCAACATGACCCGCCCGGCACTGCTGGACAACGGCGCCCTCGACAGCGCCGCCCGCGGGGCGCGTACGGGCGTCGCCAAGGCGCTCTCCGAGGCCGGTCTGGGCGGCGCCCGCCGCGGCGGCCTGGCGGACCGGCTGATCGACCCCCTGCTGGAGCAGGCGCGCGAACACGCCGAGCGGGTCGAGCTGGAGCGCGCCGAACACGCCGAACTGACCGCGCTCGGCCTGCCCACCTACGAGTTGGAGCTGCTCCCCGAGGGAGTGGACCTCGCCGGGCTCTACCACCTGGCGAGAGACCTGCGGAAACAGGGGCCCATATGACCTCGGACACCACGACGCTGGACGCCTCGGCCCCGCGGCTCGAGGTCGATGCCCTGATCGACGACCCGCACACCCGCATCGTGGTGTGCTGCGGCTCGGGCGGCGTCGGCAAGACCACGACCGCCGCGGCCCTGGGCGTACGCGCCGCCGAGCGCGGCCGCCGGGTCGTCGTGCTGACCATCGACCCGGCCAGACGGCTGGCCCAGTCCATGGGCATCTCCGAGCTCGACAACGTCCCGCGCCAGGTCAAGGACGTCGACGAGAGCGCGGGCGGCGAACTGCACGCCATGATGCTGGACATGAAGCGCACCTTCGACGAGATCGTCGAGGGCCATGCGGATGCCGACCGGGCCCGCGCCATCCTGGAGAACCCCTTCTACCAGTCCCTGTCGGCCGGCTTCGCGGGCACACAGGAGTACATGGCCATGGAGAAGCTCGGCCAGCTCCGCGCGAACGACGAGTGGGACCTGATCATCGTCGACACCCCGCCGAGCCGTTCCGCACTGGACTTCCTCGACGCTCCCAAGCGCCTCGGCTCCTTCCTGGACGGCAAGTTCATCCGGGTGCTGATGGCGCCGGCGAAGGTCGGCGGCCGGGCCGGCATGAAGTTCCTCAACGTCGGCATGTCGATGATGACCGGCACCCTCAGCAAGCTCATGGGCGGTCAACTGCTGCGCGATGTACAAACCTTCGTGGCAGCCATGGACACCATGTTCGGCGGCTTCCGCACCCGCGCGGACGCCACCTACCGCCTGCTGCAGGCGCCCGGCACGGCGTTCCTCGTGGTGGCCGCGCCGGAGCGGGACGCGCTGCGCGAGGCGGCGTACTTCGTCGAGCGGCTGGCCGCCGAGCGGATGCCGCTGGCCGGCCTCGTGCTGAACCGGGTGCACGGCAGCGGCGCCGCCCAACTGAGCGCCGAGCGCGCCCTGGCCGCCGCGGAGACCCTGACCGACCGCATGGCGGAGGACACCCACGCGGACACGGCTTCGGAAACGTCGGACACGGCCGCGGAAACGGCCGCGGAGACCGCCACGGACGCCGGCGCCGCCACGGTCGCAGCGGCCGGCCCCGACCACGGCTCCGCCATGGATGCCGACCCGGCTCCCGGCCGCGCAGAAAATAATCTTGAAACCACCGGCATTGTGGATCTCGACGGCGGGAAGGCTGGATCACGTACCGCCGGCAGCCTCTCCCCCGCTGTCGCGGCGGATCATGTAGCACCCACGTCGGTCTCGGCGGCCCAACTGGCCGCCGGGCTGCTACGGCTGCACGCGGAACGTATGCAGGTCCTCGCGCGCGAACGTCGCACTCGGGACCGCTTCACCGCGCTGCATCCCGAGGTTCCGGTGGCCGAGGTCGCCGCGCTGCCCGGCGATGTCCACGACCTCGCGGGGCTGCGGGCCATCGGCGACCGCCTCGCGCTGAACCCCGCGGACACCGACGGCTGAGCCGTACGCACGGCCGGCTCAGCCACCGAACGCGCAGCGCCCGTCGCCACTCACGAAGAGCCTTTCCACCGAAGCGCCGCTCACCTCATGCCACGTCTCTCACCGGCGCGCACAACAGGTAGGCACACACGCACCGACACGTCCGCACGCCGGCGCATGTCACACACAGCCAAGTGTCACACCGCACCACCTGCGCACGCCCCGGGCGTCCCACATCTGGCAGCCCAACTGCCGGACGCACCAACTCCCGTGCACGCAGCGCCCGGAGCACTCAACTCCCGGGCGCCGTAACAACACTGATGGCACGCCATCACACGTCACTCAGAACGCGCCACCAGCCAAAGCTTCTCGGCCAAATCTCCCGGCCGCAGTCCGCGGGCCACGGGCCACAGCCCGCAGGTGCCCGCCTACCCGACCGCGGCGAACTCGTCGAAGATCTCGTCCTCGCAGTCCAACGGCAGGATGCCCGTGCTGCGCTCGTACTCCGTGCGCGCTGTCTCCAACAGCCGACGCCATGACGTCACGGTCGGGCGGCGACGCAGCAGCGCCCTCCGCTCGCGCTCGGTCATCCCGCCCCACACGCCGAACTCCACCCGGTTGTCCAGGGCGTCGGCCAGACATTCCGTGCGTACCGGACACCCGGTGCACACTGCCTTGGCGCGGTTCTGCGCTGCCCCTTGTACGAACAGTTCATCCGGATCGGTAGTGCGGCAGGCTGCCTGTGCAC
The DNA here is from genome assembly GCF_900187385.1 of Streptomyces sp. 2114.4. Classification (NCBI taxonomy): domain Bacteria; kingdom Bacillati; phylum Actinomycetota; class Actinomycetes; order Kitasatosporales; family Streptomycetaceae; genus Streptomyces; species Streptomyces sp. 2114.4. The sequence continues at coordinate 4,439,143 of NZ_FYEY01000001.1, read as the reverse complement.
TCCAGTCGGTTACCCAGCTCATGCTGGCGCCGTCCTCTCCCGAATCGAGGCTCCCCCACGGCGGCAATCGGCATATTCACCGTTGCCAGTTGAGGACGTTACGGAAGGCAGGCAGGGCGCAACACCCCCTTCGGGCCCAATCTTGAATGGCCCGAACGGACTATGCGTACGCGGCAGATCACCCAACGGAGTGACCGAACGGCATACGTCACGTTGTGCACAAGACGGGACAGTTCACCGTCCTGACACGGGGTTTCTCTCGACATACACGGGCACGTGGGGGCGCGACCCGCGGGAGGAGGGGGTTGACGAACCGATGCGTAACCGTTCAGCTGTGGTAGCTGAGAACAGGCTAAACGAACAGGTGCGCCCCTGTCCGGCGATTGAGAACGTAGGGTGCCCTCATGCCTAAGAAGCGCGATGGCGGGGGTCTGCCCAAGACTCAGCAGGCCGCCAAGTTCCTCGGTGTCAGCGTCCTGGCCGGAGCAGTGCTCGCCGGCCTTGCGCTCCCGGCGGCCGGGGCGCTGGGCCTGACCGCCAAGGGATCGGTCGAGGGCTTCGACGACATCCCGGCGAACCTCAAGACGCCGCCGCTCAGCCAGCGGACCCGGATTCTGGACGCCAAGGGCGGCGAGATCGCCAAGGTCTACTCCCGTGACCGTACGGTCGTCGACCTCAAGGACATGTCGCCGTACATCCAGAAGGCGATAGTCGCGATCGAGGACGCGCGCTTCTACCAGCACGGTGCCGTCGACGTGAAGGGCATCCTGCGGGCGCTCAACAAGAACGCCCAGTCCGGTGCCGTCTCCCAGGGCGCCTCGACGCTGACCCAGCAGTATGTGAAGAACGTCTTCATCGAGGAAGCGGGCGACAACCCGGACAAGGTCGCGCAGGCCACCCAGCAGACCCTCGGCCGCAAGGTCAAGGAGCTCAAGTACGCGATCCAGGTCGAGAAAGAGCTCGGCAAGCGCAAGATCCTGCAGAACTACCTCAACATCACGTTCTTCGGGCAGCAGGCCTACGGCATCGAGGCGGCCGCCCAGCGCTACTTCAGCAAGCACGCCAAGGACCTGAACCTCGGGGAGTCGGCGCTGCTGGCGGGCATCGTCCAGTCGCCCAGCCGCTATGACCCGGTCAATGACCCGCAGGAGGCCACCCGGCGGCGCAACACCGTGCTGCAGCGGATGGCCGATATGAAGGACGTCACCCAGGCGGAGGCCGACGCGGCCGCCAAGAAGCCGATCAAGCTGGCGGTCAGCCGCCCCAAGAACGGCTGCATCACCGCCACCCATGGCGCCGGCTTCTTCTGCGACTACATCCGCACGGTGTTCCTCCGCGACAAGTCGTTCGGCAAGAGCCGGAAGATCCGTCTGCAGCGCTGGAACGAGGGCGGTATGACCATCCGCACCACCCTTGACCCGCAAACCCAGAAGTCGGTGCAGGCGTCGCTCAAGGACCACGTCTACGAGGACGACCCGGTCGCCTCGGCCGCCACCATCGTCGAACCGGGCACCGGCAAGATCCTCGGCATGGGCCAGTCGCGCCCGTACGGATTCGGTGAGAACGAGACCGTGATCAACCTCTCGGTCAACCACGACATGGGCGGCGGCGCCGGTTACCTGCCCGGGTCGACCTTCAAGCCGGTGGTCGCGGCGGCCGCGCTGGAGCAGGGGACGAATCCGGAGCAGGAGTACCCGTCGCCGTACCGGATGCCCTACCCCAGCCCCGTCCAGACCTGTGACGGCGAATGGCGGGGCAGCGGCTCCGAGAACGTCGAGAACGAGAACAAGGAAGAGGTCGGCCCGTACTCCATGAAGGAGGCGACCGCGAAGTCGGTCAACACCTACTTCGTGCAGCTGATCAGCGACATCGGCGTCTGTCCCGTGGTCAACATGGCACAGAAGATGGGCATCGAGCGGGCGGACGGCAAGGCGCTGCAGCAGGTCCCGTCGATGACACTCGGCACCCAGGAGATGTCGCCGCTCACGATGGCGGCCGGATATGCCGCCTTCGCCGGCGGCGGCCGGTACTGCTCGCCGGTGGCCATCGAGTCGATCACCGACGCGCGCGGCCGGGCGCTGAAGGTCCCGCAGAGCAGCTGCCGCACCGCCATGTCCAAGAAGACCGCGGACACGATCAACACGCTGCTCAAGGGCGTGGTCGAGGACGGCACCGGCAAGGAGGCCGGACTCAAGGGCCGCGACAGCGCCGGCAAGACCGGCACCACCGACAGCCGCTACGCCGCCTGGTTCGTCGGCTACACCCCCAACGCGGCCGGCGCGGTCTGGGTCGGCGACCCGCAGCACAAGCGCAAGATGTACGACATCACCATCGGCGGCGTGCCCCACGACAAGGTCTACGGCGCCGACACCCCCGGCCCCATCTGGCGCGATGCCATGTCCGGCGCGCTGGCCGGACGGCCCGCGCCCACCCTGCCCACCGTCGCGATCGACGATCCGACGAAGGACAAGAGCCAGGGCGACGAGGGCGACAAGGGCCGCGGCAAGCACAAGCCCGGCCGGGGCGGCCACGGCGGGAACAACAAGCCGGGCGGCGGCTGGCACATCCCCGGCTTCCCCGACGTCCTGGGCGGCGGCAACGGCGGCTGGTGAACTGCCGCTGGCGAACGGCCGATTGGGCCCTACGGCGGCCACGGATGCCGGCCCGTACGGCGAAGGACGCCGGCCCGTACAACGAAAGAAGGAGGGGCGCCCCACACCATGGGGGCGCCCCTCATCTTCCCTGAAAAGCTCCGTCCGGCCGCTCAGCCGGCGAGCAGCTTCTTCACCACCGCGGCCACCCGGCCGCCCTCGGCGCGGCCCGCCACCTGCGGGTTGACGATCTTCATCACGGCACCCATCGCGCGCGGCCCCTCGGCACCGGCGCCCTTGGCCTCGGCCACGGCCGCCGCGACCAGCTGCTCCAGCTCGTCGTCGGTCAGCTGCTTGGGCAGATAGTCGGCGAGCACCTCACCCTCGGCGCGCTCCCGCTCGGCCGAATCGCCCCGGCCGCCCTTCTCGAAGGCGTCCGCGGCCTCCCGGCGCTTCTTCGCCTCCCGCGCGATGATCTTCTCGACCTCGTCGTCGGACAGCTCGCGTGCCTCGGTGCCCGCGACCTCCTCCTTCTGGATCGCGGTCAGCGTGAGGCGGAGGGTGGAGGAACGCAGTTCGTCGCGCGCCTTGATCGCGGTGGTGAGGTCGTCCTGCAGCTTGGACTTGAGCGTGGTCATGACGTTGAGTATGCCCCCACCCGCCGACAACCACGGCGCCTTTTCTCCCCGGCACCGCCACGGCGCACCCCGCCGGGCGGCTCCCGCCCGCTGCATCCACCCCCCGCACTCTGCGACGATGGGTGCATGCGCGCGCGATACGGAGTACCCCTGACCCTGACCGCAGTCGGCGCGGCCGGCCTGGCCTACGCCGCGGGCTTCGAAGTCCGCTCCTTCCGCCTCCGGCGCGTCACCGTGCCCGTACTGCCCCGCGGCATGCGGCCGTTGCGCGTCCTGCAGGTCTCCGACATCCACATGGTCAGCGGACAGCGCAAGAAGCAGCGCTGGCTGCAGTCGCTCGCCGGGCTGCGCCCCGACTTCGTCATCAACACGGGCGACAACCTCTCCGACACCGAGGGCGTCCCCGAAGCGCTGGACGCGCTCGGCCCGCTGATGGAATTCCCCGGCGCCTACGTCTTCGGCTCCAACGACTACTACGGCCCCAAGCTGCGCAACCCCGCCCGCTACCTGCTCGAGCGGGCGCAGGGCCGGCACGGCCTCAACGGCAATGCACCCGCCGTGGGCGCCGTCCACAACCCGTGGGAAGAGCTGCGCGACGCCTTCGACGCGGCCGGCTGGGTCGGCCTGTCCAATTCCCGCGGCCGCCTCAAGCTGGAGGGCATCGAGATCGCCCTGACCGGCCTGGACGACCCGCACATCAAGCGTGACCGCTACGCCGAGGTCGCCGGCGGCCCGGAATCCGGTGCCGATCTCTCGCTGGCCGTCGTACACGCCCCCTACCTGCGCTCCCTGGACGCCTTCACCGCCGACGGCTATCCGCTGATCCTGGCCGGCCACACCCACGGCGGCCAGCTCTGCATCCCCTTCTACGGCGCCCTGGTCACCAACTGCGACATCGACACCGACCGCGTGAAGGGCCTGTCCACCCACACCGCCGGCGGCCACACCTCCTACCTCCACGTCTCCGCCGGCTGCGGCACCAACCGCTACACCCCGGTCCGCTTCGCCTGCCCCCCGGAGGCGACCCTGCTGACCCTTACGGCGCGGGGCTGACTCCAACGGGGCGGGGCGAGGCGGGCGGGAGGGCGGCCGTCTTACCGGGCGGCCGCCTTGCCCAGCCTCTGCCTTGGCCCAGCCTCCGTCTTGCGGGCGGCCGTGTTGCCCGCTCTCCGTCTTGGCCCAGCCTGCGTCTTGCCAGGGCGGCCGTCCTGCCGAGTCTCCGTCTTGCCGGGCGGCCGTCCTGCCGAGCATCCCTCTCACCCGGCGGTCATCCCGCCGGATGGGCGTTTTGCCCGACGGGGTCTCCCGCACCCGTTGATCATCCCTCTACGGTGGAGGGATGTCCGACCCCACCCGGACCTCGCAGTCCACGCGCCACGCCACCGGCCCGGCCGGCGCCGCCGCCCGCACCCCGGCAGCAGCCGTCGCCCCTACGAGCCGCCACCCCCTGGCAGCCGCCTTCCGTCTCCTCGTCACCGCGGCCGCCCTGACCGGACTCGTCCTGGCGGCACTCGGCACCACCGACCCGGCCCAGCTCCTCACCCACTTCACCGTCCAGGCCAACATCGCCGCGGCACTGGTCTCCGCCTGCTCCGCGCACCGCGCCTGGACCGGCCGCCACCCCGTAAGCCCTCGCATCGCCGGCGCGCTCGTCCCCTTCCTCTGCCTCCCCGCCCTCCTCCACTACGTCTTCCCGGCCGCCGGCACCACGGCCTTCACCTTGCCGGTCACCACCACCGGCGTGACCCAAGCCCTCTCCTCTCAGCTCCTCTACACCCTCACCCCCCTCGCCGCCCTCGCCGACTGGCTCCTGCTCACCACCCCCCGCGGCTTCCGCCTCTCCTACGCCTGGCAGTGGCCGGCCTACCCCCTGCTCTACCTCGCCTTCACCCTTGCCTTCCCCACCGCCGCGGGCGCGCCCTCCCCCACCGTCACCGCTGCCCTCACCCTCGGCCTGGCCATCTGCGCCCTCCCTTTGATCACCATCGGGATCGACCAGGTCAGGCCCGCTCCCCGGCTCCACGACAACCGGATTTCACCTACGGGGATCAGTCCGCTAAAGTAGAGCTCGTTGCTTCGGGGTGTAGCGCAGCTTGGCAGCGCGCTTCGTTCGGGACGAAGAGGTCGTGGGTTCAAATCCCGCCACCCCGACTGAAGGAACAACAGGTCAGGGGCCTGATCCGAGAAATCGGATCAGGCCCCTGACTCGTTTTTCGGGCCTCTTGGGAGCCATTTGGGAGCCGACTTCGGAATCGGGCTCCCGGATGGCTCCCCTCCTGTCCCCTCGGAGACTGGGTGCCGGCCCCAAGAGGTGTGCGCCCCGTCACACCAGGGTGGTCAGGCTTTGGGCGAGGGAGCGGGCTTCGGGGGTGAGGCCGTCGAGGATGTCTCGCCCGTAGGGGGTGTCGAGTCGGGCGGCAAGATCTTGGACGGTGGCCCACGTCTCGGCGATCAACTGGAGGGCTTGTCGCGCTCGGTGGATGGCGTCCTGTCGTTGGGCGAGGAACTCCTCGGCCCGCTGGTGCGCCTGACGCCAGGTGATGTCTCCTTGCTCAACGAGCTGAGCGAGGGACGGAGCGGTGTCGCCGTCGGCGAGACGGATGGCGTCGGCGTCGCGCACATGGTGCTGGAGTCGTCCCTCCTCTTGGCGTTCGTCGAGGGTGCTGATGGCGTCGTCGATGGCGAGGAGGCCCTCAGTGACCTGTTCGGCGAGTTCGGGGGCGTACTCGCGGAGGCGGTCGTACTTCTCTTGGAGGGCGGCGGTCCGGGCCTTGTCTTCGAGAGCAGTGCGGTATGCGGTGTCGAGGCCGGTCTCACCGGTGCGGACCTGTTCGGCGAGGCGCCGGGAGTGTTTGAGGACGACGTTGGCGGCGGACAGGCGACTGCGGCTGAGTCCGTGGAGCTTGGCCTGCTCGCGCAGAGAGTGTCCCGAAAGGGAACAGGCCATGATGGTGATCATGGCCTGCTGGCCCTTGCCTATGTGCCGGCGGCGCAGATTGCCGCTGAGGACCTCAGCCAGGGGGTCGTTGCCGGTGTGGGTGGTGAAGCGGGGATCGACGCCGGCGAGCTTGCAGGCGGCGAGGCGGTTGCGGCCATCGAGAACGGCTCCGTCGGCGTCGAGGACGATCGGGTGGTGCTGGCCTTCGGCTTTGATGGATTCGGCGAGGTCGAGCAGTTCGTCCTGGCTCAGCATCGGAAAGATGTCTGCGGCGGGGTGGATCTTCAGGGTGTGCTCCATGTCGGATAGCGGATGGGAGTTCAGAGGGCGGGGCGAGCGCGAGAGAGATGGTTCGCGTCCGGGCCGAGGCGGTGATCGGGGCATGAGTGGTTGTTCGGGTAGCTGGGTGCGGCAGGGAAAGCGCCGGTGCGTACTTCGCTGAGGTGGCCGTGTCGAGTCCTGGCAGCGAGCGGCCGGGGTGAGAAGTACGGAGGAGTTGTCCGGCTGAGCGGGACTCGGCGGAAATCATGGCCGCCCCTTGGTGATGCGGCGGGCGACGGAGGTCCGCTCCACTAGGGAACGCTCTGTTCCGTTTCGGGACAGCCTTCTTGTCCCCGACGGCACAGAACCAGGCGTCGCCTTTGTGGCAGATGAGATCGGCGGTGCCCCCGCAACGACGCTGCGGGGGCACCGTGGGACTACTGGACCGCGCGTGCGCGCAGGAGATCATTGAGCACGCGCACCGGCGACGTGGGACTCATCACGAGCCGGGCGTCGAGTGCTGCTTCCCACTGCTCGGTCAGACCGGCCATGAGGCGTCGGCGCATGCCGGGCGTGACGTGGGCGTAGCGCGCGGAGACCGAACCGTCGATGTGGCCCATGCGTTCGTCCATGAGGACCTTCTCGGTGCCGAGGTCCTCCATCATCGTGCGGTGGGTGTGACGCAGGCCGTGGGGTGTGAGGCCCTTGGCGATCGGGAGCCAGCAGGCGTCAGCCCGAGCAGCGGCGCCGCGACCGCGTGCGGGGATGCCGGGCCACGGCTCGCCGAGGATCGGTACCGGGCGGGCCTCCTGGGGCGCCTTCTTCGGGTACCAGCCGGAGACCGCCGGGGTGAACAGCCACGTCGCAAAACCGTTCCGGCGCCAGTGGGCGGCGTGCTCGGACGTGGTACCGCCCCGTACGAATCCGAGGTCGGCGATCGCCTGCTCGACGCGGACGCGGGTGTCCTCCCGTACGCGGTCGGGGTGGTTGAGGACGTTGGACACCGTCCCCGTGGACACCCCTGCGAGGCGCGCGACGTCGGCGAGCTTCGCGCCCTGATGCCCGCTGGTGCGGGCGGCCCCCTGGCCTCGGAAGACGTACGTCCTGCGGTGGCAGGGGCAGGGCGTCGGCTTCGTCCGGGCGATGTGGTTGAAGACCAGGGAGGACAGCCAGTCCATCGAGTCGATGGTGCGGTAGCTGTCGTCCTTGGGCGGGCAGCGCACCAGCTCGCCGGTGTCCAGTTCGTACAGCTGCCACTCGACCCTGAAGGCGATGGGCCGGACGAACTCCGTTTCCAGGCCGACTATTTCGCCCCAGCGTTTGCCGGTGTAGCCCTTGAGGACCGTGGCGACGAACTCGTCGTCGCGGCCGGACAGCAGGGCTGCCCGTTCGGCGGTCAGCAGGATGCCGAGCGCGTCGGTGACGACCTTCTCCGGACCGCGATCCCGCGAGCGGCCGGCGCGCTTGCCGCGCCCGCGCCGCCTGGCCGCCGGGTTGGACGTGATCAGGCCCTCGTCGATCGCGCCCTCGAAGATCAGGTGGAGCGTCGAGCGCCAGGTCTTGACGCTGGAGGCCGCGTACACGGCCCTCTCCCTTTTCTCCCACAGGTCGACGTCCGTGCGCAGGATGCCCGCGAGCGCCTTGTCCTCGAACTCGGGGAGCAGGTGCTCCTCGATGTGGCGCTTGTAGTTCTGCATCGTCGAGGCGGCCAGGTCCTGGGCGGCGTACCAACGGCTCGCGTACTCACCGAAGGTCTCCTGGCCGAGCGCCGGGTCGCGCCAGTCACCGCGCCGGTACTTGTTCTCGGCCTCGCTCGCGGCGCGCTGGGCCTCGCCCTTGGTCGCGAACTTGAGCGGCTTGCCGTCCTCGCCGACGACCGTGAGGTGCTTGCCGGGCGCGATCTTGTACCGGCCTCGCCAGTAGTTCCCGCGCTTCTCGCCGAAACCCATGTATCCCTCCCCTCCTTCGTCGTCGTGCTAGGCGGCGGTCCCGAACTGGCTCTGGCGGGCTCGGCGTGGTGGCCGAGCGCGCAGGCGAGCCGTGGAAACGACGGGCGACGGAGAAGGCTGAGGAGCAGAGGGCTTGGAGACAGCAGCAGCTACCGCCCCTTGCTGCGGGAGGGCAGGGCGGGCCTCGTGCATGCGGATGATCTCCGCGAGGTGCTCGCCGGTGAAGCGGTAGGCGCGGCCGACGCGGGTGAACGGGATGAGTCGTCGACGGGCGCGGTCCTTGACCCACCAGGCTGAGCAGCCGAGGAAGGCGGCGACTTCCTCCGGGACATAGAGGCGCGGCAGGTCGGCCTCGGCGTGCGGAGCCGGTGCCGAGGCAGGGGGTATTGCGGGTCGGCGCAAGGAGTGAGTCCTCTTCAGGTCGTGGCGGGCGTGGGTGCGGCAACACCGGCCCGCCGGTCGATCGCTAGGGATGAGGGTGAGATGCCCGTACTGGGGGTTTGCGGGTCCAGGACGGGAATGAAGGCGGAGGCTATGCCTCGCCGGCGGAGGCGGCGTCGCCGCCCTCGCCTGGCGGCGGCCCATACATCTTCAGCAGGTTCTTATTGGCCTCCTCCGCGATGGCGTTGGAGACCATGACGTCGGCTTCCTCGCGGATGTCGGGGTGCTCGACGAGGTAGGCGTCGAGGGCGTCGCGCGCCTCTGTGAAGGCCGCGTTGGCACGCTGCGTCCCACGGAACGCGTCCACAACATCGTCGATGAGCTCCATTGCACGGGCCTTTGCGGCCAGCTGCGGGGGGCCGACGAGGTTGCGCAGGTCGAGGCCGAAGACCTCGGCGAATCCGATGGCCTCGTTGAGGTTGATGCGGCGCTTGCCGTTCTCGATCCGCCAGACCGCGGACGGGTTCATCTCGAATCCGGCCTCGTTCAGGCGGTCGGACAGGGCGTTGGTGCTCCAGCCACGCGCCTCGCGCTCCACCTTGATGCGCACGGCGACGTTCGCCTCTCCGCTGAGCAGCACGCCCTCTGCGGCGTCTTCGTCCGCCACGGCCACCTCCTTCCGTTCGTAGCAGATCACTGCAATTTGCAGCGACCCCTAAACAGTAGCATGGCTACTGCGAAATGCAAAACACTTCTGCGAATCGCAATTCGTGTGGCATACTGGTGGCCCCCACCCCACCAGCCCGAGGAGCCCCGCACGACCGCACATCGCATGAAAGAAGCCCCCGGCGATGCCGGGGGCTCAAGCGCAAACCTCTCAACCGCCATCCCTAGCGATCGACCCGCGGAGTCCGGGATTGCCGTCCCATATGGCCCGCGAGCAGAGGAGCTGATACCCAGTATGACCGATGCCCAGCCGAATACGCCATCCCTTCCCGACGACGCCGCCATGTCGCGGCCTCCGGCCCACATACCCGGCCAACTGGCCATCCCCGCCACACCTCCCGCAGCAGGGGACCGCGACGACGCGCCCTCGGTGGCGCCGCTGCCCGAAGGAGCGCAAGTCTTGGCCGACCTGCGGGCGCAGATCGCGCGGTATGTGGTGATGCCGAGTGAGGAGGCGCTCACGGCGGTGACGTTGTGGGTCGCGGCGACGCACCTGCAGCGGGCGTGGCAGCACGCGCCGCGCCTCGCGATCGTCGCGCCGGAGAAGCGGTGCGGCAAGTCGCGGCTGCTGGACGTGATCACCGAGACGGTGCACAACCCCCTGATCACGGTCAACGCCAGTCCGGCGGCGATCTTCCGGTCGGTCGACGACGATGACCCGATCACGCTCCTGGTCGACGAGGCCGACACCCTCTTCGGCACCACCAAGGCAGCGGAGAAGAACGAGGAGGTGCGCGGCCTGATCAACGCAGGCCACCAGCGCAACCGCCCGACGCTGCGGGTGGTCGGGCCAGAGCACAAGCCGACGAAGTTCTCCACCTTCGCCATGGCGGCGCTTGCCGGGATCGGCGACCTGCCGGACACGGTCATGGACCGGTCGGTGGTCATCCGCATGCGCCGCCGAGTGGGGAAGGAGAAGGTGGCGCACTTCCGCACCGTCCGCGACACTCCGGCCCTGCACGCGATACGCGACCGTCTCGCCGCGTGGCTGAAGCCGCTGTTCCGGCAGGCGATGGACATGGAGCCGGCCATGCCGGTGGAGGACCGTGCAGCGGACACCTGGGAGCCTCTGGTGACCATCGCCGACCTCGCCGGCGGCGAGTGGCCTGCGCTGGCCCGCACCGCCTGCCGCATCATGACCGACTACGAGGCCGGGCAGGACGAACAGGGCGGTCTGCGCACGCGCCTGCTGGTCGGTATCCGCCGGGCCTTCGCCGCCGAGAACGACCCGCCAGCAATACGCACGCAGCGCCTGCTGGAGCACCTCAACGCGGACAAGGAAGCACCGTGGGCGGACTACAGCGCCAACGGCCTGACCCCGCGCGGCCTGCAGATCCTGCTGAAGCCCTACGGCCTCCACTCGTCCAATCGCCGCTTCCCCGACGGCACCCAGGCCAGGGGCTTCACCCGCAACCAGTTCCTCGACACCTGGGCGCGCTACTGCCCCGAGCCGACGCCTTCGGCTGGGCCCGCCCATCAGGCCGCCGAGCCGCTCCCCGGCACCGGAGCCTGACCCGCCACGACTCGTACCACCCGTCCCGCAACGAGTCAACTCGACATCACCACGCCACTCGTACCTGCTCTGACCAGGCATGCAACGAGTGGTACGAGTCACCGCAACGGAGCGGCAGCCACTCCTACCCGCGCCCATGGCCGCCGTCCGCCCCAACCTGGAGTACCTCCGCTTGACCTCCCACAGCACCACCACGCCCGCCATACCGGGCACCACCGCGATCCGCGCCGGCATCGCGCTGCTCGCCGCGTTCGCCTTTGCCCTCTCTTACGACGCCCTGCGGCAGATGGCCGTCGCCGTCCACATCCGCGGACTGCTCACCTACGCCTTCCCGCTCGTGATCGACGGGTTCATCGCCATCGGCGTCGGCGCCCTGCTCAAGCTCCGCACTGCCCCGACACGCTCCCGCGTGTACGTGTGGGCCCTCGTTGGACTGGCCACCGTGACGAGCATCTGGGCCAACGCCCTACACGCCGTCCGCCTCAACCAGCAGGCCCGCCACGGCGAAAGCCTGCGACTCGACGACCTCACCGTCGGAGCCCTGTCCGCCATCGCTCCGCTCGCCCTGGCCGGCGCCGTCCACCTCTACATCGTCATCCGCCGCCAACCCTCGCCCCGTCCCCACGAGCCCGGCATCACCAAGAGCCACAACCTCGTCGGGCACAGCCACAACGGCACCGACAGCGACAAGCCCGCCGTCCCCGCGGGCACCGCTCCCGATGCACCGGAGCCAACCGCTGCCGACGTGGCTCACGGCCCGGGCGACGTGGCTCGGAGTTCTGCCTACGTGGCTTCGGACACCCCAGACGTGGCCGAGGCCCCTCAGCCCTCGACTGCATCGCAGAACCACGAGGCCGGCGAGATCTCCCCCGAACGGCTCGCCATCGCGCGTACTGCACCACTGGGGCGCCAAGGCCGAGCCTCGCGCCGCCACATCGAGAACACGTTCCGCAGCCAGGACCTGACCATCGGCAGGAAGGAGGCGGACAGGCTGAAGGAGATCCTTCAGGCCGAACTCGACGAAGCCGCCTACCAGCGGCAGGCGGAACGCGACGCAGCCCCCGTCGCCGCTGCCTGACCCCGCGATCACGCCGATCGCCCCACCCTTCCCGCTCACCCCGTGTCCCCGTGCCGACAGCGCGGGGACACGGGCACCGCTACAGCGGGGCACCCGACACCAGCACCCACGGAGAACCGATCCATGCACGACCAGCACCACGAACCCCTCATCCCTCAGCCTGAGATGACCACCGCCCCCGTCTCACGCGCAGCAAGTTGTCGGGTAAGGAGTCCTTACCCGGCCTCCGCCCCGGAGGAGGCGAAGGCATCCGGCGCCGAGGAGGCACCGGAGTCGGCCGGCCCAGGGGAGCCGACCGCAGGAGGGGCCATCGAGCAGTCGTCGAACGTGCCGCCCAAGCCCGCGCCGCGTCGTCGACTGCGTGACAAGCAGCTGCGCGAGCACCGCATCTCTCCCCGCTACAACGACGACGAACTCGCCCTCGTGAAGAACGCCGCCGACCTCAGCCGCATGAACCCTGGCGGCTACGTCGCCGAGTGCTCGCTCGCTGCCGCCCGTGCCGACGACCCCACCGCAGCCGTCGCCGACTACCGCGCCATGGTGAAGGCACTGATGGCCGCCAACCGGCAGCTCGGCGGCATCGGCAACAACCTCAACCAGCTCACCTGGCACCTCAACAAGGACGGCGCCTGGCCCCACCCCGACACCGTCCAACGGCTCCTGGACCGGGTCGAGGCGTCCATCGCCGAGTTGGACACCGCCGTCGCCCGGGTCACAGAGGCACGGTGAGCCGGTGATACCGAAGATCATCCTCGGCACGGGCCCAGACGCCACGCGCCGCACAATCCGCTACCTCTTCGGCAAAGGCCGGGCCAACGAGCACACCGATCCGCACCTGGTGGCCTCCTGGAACGACTTCGCCCCCGACCCCGGCCGCAGCACCCACCGCGACCCGAAGGACGTGGAGGACCAGCTCACCGCACAGCTCAACCAGCCCGTGAAGATGCTGGGCGACAAGGCACCCAAGCACACCGTGTGGCACTGCCCCGTCCGCGCCTCCCCCGAAGACCCAATCCTCACCGACACCCAGTGGGCCGACATCGCCCGCCGGATCGTGGCCGCCGCCGGCATCGCCCCCGAAGGAGACGACGAAGCCTGCCGCTGGGTCGCCGTCCGCCACGCCGACGACCACATCCACATCGCCGCCACCCTCGTACGCCAAGACGGCAAACGCCCCAACCGCGACCACGACCAGCGCGCCGTCCAGCGCGAGGCCCGCCAGATCGAAGTCAACTACGGGCTGAGGCGGTTGAAGCCGGGTGACGGCACCGCTGCCAAGCGCACCACCAGCAAGGAGCACTTCAAGGCCAAGCGCCTGGGCCACGACGCCGCCGCCCGCGACGTCCTGCGCCTGCGGGTGCGCCGCGCGGTGGCCGCCGCGGCCGACGAGGCGGAGTTCTTCGCCCTGCTGGAGGCGACGGACGTGACCGTGCGCCTCAAGCTCGGCCCTTCCGGCGACGCGCTCGGCTGCAACTTCGCCCTGCCCGGCGACACCAATGACAAGGGCGAGCCGGTGTTCTACGCGGGCTCGACTCTCTCCCCCGACCTGTCCTTGCCCCAGATCCGCAAACGCCTCGCCGCCACCAGCCCCGAACCGGTCACTGCCCTGCCGGGCAATCCGTGGCATCAGGCCACCGCCGCCACCGAACGCATCCCCAGCCACCTAGCCGGCAGTGACGACACAGTGGCCCAGGGCCAGCTGGAAGCACTCGGTGGAGCACTGGACCTGCTACCGGTCACCGCACCGGCGGCGGTGAAGGCCGACCTCGAACAGGCCGCCGCTGCCTTCGAGCGCGCCACCCGCTCCCGCATAACCGGCGATCGCGACAGCGCCCGCGTCCTGCGCCGCAGCATGCAGACGATCTGGCGCGACCGGCCCCAGGACAGGGACGGCGCCGGGTTCGCCATGCTCCTGGACACCATGCTCACGGCGGTGGCCGTTGCGGTGCACTGGCACCGCACCCGCCAACACGCCCAGCAGGAAGCCGCAGCCAAGCAGGCCCTCGTCCACCTGCAGTCTGCGTACGAGCAGACCGCCGAGCCGGTCCTGACCGTCCTCGCGCACCGCGCCCCCAGCCTCCCAACGAAACACCGTCTCGCCCACCACCTCCAGCAGGTGGTACCCGAGCACGCCGGGCGCATCCTGAACGACCCCGCCCGGGAGGCACTCGCCACCGTGCTCGCCGAGGCAGAAGCTACTGGGCACAACGCAGCCACCGTCCTCGACCAGGCACTGGGCCAGCGCACGCTGGATGACGCTCGCAACCCCGCCCGTGCACTGACCTGGCGCGTCCGCCGCCTCGGTGAACGCCACGCCCCCAGCCCACGGGCGCAGGCCGCCAAGGCTCGCAGCGTTACGCAAGGCCCCATTGTTCCGGCTCCGGCCCACACCGCGGCGGCAATTCGATCGTCGCAGCCATCCCAAGGACGGCGGCGCTGATCACGATGGGGCAGACACTCGGGGAGTAAGCAATTCCAGCGCCTCTTCCCAACGGAAACGGTCGGCCCCGCCGCCGGCCTTCGGCAGGTGCGGCTCATACGAGCCGATCAGGACGCCCATCCCACGTAGCCGCTCCAGACTCTGCCGGTACGCGGGGTGGGCGTCCAGGACCGAGTTCACGTACGGCAAGACGGCGGTGGGGATGCCGAAGCCGTACGCCTCGCACAGGATGCCCACCGCAAGGGTGTCGGAGATCCCAGCTGCCCACTTGTTGATCGTATTGAAGGTGGCCGGGGCGACCGCGATGGCGTCGGCGGGCGGCAGCGGACGCGGGTCTCCGGCCGAGCGCCATGCCGGACGGATGGGGCAGCCGGTCTGGGCCGCCAAGGCGTCGGCGTCGACGAAGCCGAGGCCCTGCGGGGTGGCGATGACGCCTACGTCCCAGTTCGCCTCCTGGGCAGCCGTGATCAGCTTGCCGACATCGCCAGCGATTCCGGCTGCGCAGACGACGATGTACAGGAAGGGCTTCTTGGTCTGCTGGTCAGGCTGATCGGTCACGCGGGGACTCCAAGCTGTCGGCAGAAGTGATGCGGTTCTGGACTCTGCACGGCTGATGTCCTCTCCCGCTCGTCGCGAAGGAAGACATCAGGCTTTCCCGTGCCGCCCTTCAGGCCGTACGCAGGAGACAGCGTGGGGCGGGGTGGCTAGCTGGCGAGAGCGGCGTCCAGGTATTCCTGCACCGGCCCGAACAGGCCGTACGGGACGTACTCGGGGATCTGGTCATGCGCAACCCAGGCAAGCTCGGCCAGTTCCTCGGTGTCCGCGACGTGCGCGGTTCCGCTGACCACGTCGCAGGCCGTGTAGGACATCAGCCGGCCCGTTGCCGGGTGGACACGCTCGCCCAGCAGCTTGACGGAGGAGACGTCCAGGCCGGTCTCCTCTTTGGCCTCCCGCACAGCGGCGTCCTCGCGGGTTTCGCCGGGCTCGACTTCGCCGGCCGGGAACTGCCAGGAGAGCTTCCCCTCACTGACCCGGCGCCGGACCATCAGAACGCGTCCCTCGTGAACGATGATGGCCGCTGCAATGCCGGGTCGCTCATCGGCTGTCTGCTGCGTCATGTCTGCTCCTCCAGGACGGCAAGCACGGGTGGGAAGATCGTATCGACGGGGATGAAACGGGTCACCGCGTTTCTGGGAACCCACATCACGTCGATGTTCTCGACGGCATCGGAGTTGGTGGCCTGGCCCGCGAGGTACTCGCACAGGAAGTATTCGCACAGGACGCCGGTCACCGGGTGAAGCCGGTTTCCGAGATGCTGCCGGATCGCGCAGTGCACGCCGGTCTCATCCAGCGTTTCCCGCACGGTCGCGGTCTCGGCCTTGGCGCCCGGTTTGATCACGCCTGCCGGGAACTGCCAGCTGAGGCCCGTTGCGTCATCGTCTCGCCGGCAGACCAGCAGCACCTCGCTCTCACGTATGACCACGGCGATCGCAACGCGCAGGGCTTGCGCACCCACTGCGCTCGGCGCGGACGACCCTCGTTCACCGGAGACCAGGAGCGTGAACCGCTGTCGTGCCGTTGCCGGAGCCTTCTCGTGGACGGTATCGAGGAGCTGTTGCATCTCCTTGCGCGGCACTACAGCTGGGTCAGCGTGCCAGGCCGCCACGGTCCGTACCGCGATGCCCAGCCGGGCCGCGAACTGTTCATTGGTGAGGCGCAGAGCCGACTGCAGCAGGCAGGCGTGGCGGCCGCTCCAGACTTCGATCACATCCACAGTCCACCCTCCTCCTTCGCCCCGCTCTCAGTGCAGGAGCTCACGCACTGAAGGTGCACTCCGGCTGCACTGGCGCTTCATGGCCGCCCCGTGGGTGACTCGGAAGAATGATGGTCGCCAGGGCGGAATGAGCCGCAGGAGACCCCCTGAGCGGCCAACCCGCCTGTGCGCAAAAGCGCCGGTCGACCAAAAGGAGAGTCTAGGCGAGGACCCCCAACAAGTAGGCGTGCCATCGCACTTGGCTGAAATAGGCCCTTGTTTTCAGCCCTATCGTGTCGCCTTCCGCTGTCCGCCATCCGAGCGAAGGTCCGAGCGTCCGGACGAGCAAGTAAGCGCCGGTAACCTCAGCTACCTGATGGCTGACCTGCCGTCAATCTCCATGCTGACAAACCGAAAGGGACCCCATGGCTGAGGATCAGGCAAACCCGGTTGAGCGCACGCTCGTCCTGCTCAAGCCCGATGCGCTCGTGCGTGGCCTGGCGGGAAGGATCATCACCCGGTTCGAGGAAGCCGCGCTGAAGATCGTCGGCACCAAGATGAAGTGGATGGACGAGGAGTTCACCCGGCGGCACTACTTCGATCTGGAGGAGCGGCTGGGATCGGACGTCTACCGCGTCACGTCGACGTTCATGCAGCAGGGGCCGGTCATCGCACTGGTGCTGGAAGGGTTCGACGCCATCGCCACGGTGCGGAAGATCGTCGGCAGCACGTACCCGAACCAGGCGCCGGCGGGAACGGTGCGGGGCGACTTCTCGCACTACAGCGCCGCGGGCAGCATCGCCTCGGGCAAGGCCGTGGCCAACCTCGTGCACGCCTCCGGCAACAAGGAGGAAGCGCAGCAGGAGCTTGAGCTGTGGTTCGACAAGGACGAGCTGCACGACTACAAGACCCTCGCGGAGCTCTACACCTACTAGCGGCGGGTTACGGCGTCACCGCGGGGGCGCCGATGCGTTGAGCACCATCAGTGCACGACCGAACTTCTGAGGGGAAACGATGACCATCCAGACCCGCCTGGCCTCCGCCGATGAGCTGGAGTCCGTCTTCCAGCGCGAACTGACGACAGACCGGTGGGCCGCCACCGAGACCGCGTACGTCCTGGCGGTACGCCACCGCGACCTGGGGGACCGGCCCAAGTCCCGTGAGTGGGTGCAGCAGTGCCTGCGACTCCTGGAGGGCTTCCCCAGCGACACCGAGGAGCAGGTGGCCACCAGCCGCACCTCGGTGGGGGGCGTCCAGCTCCCGACCTACCTGCACGAGGGCGTGGTCCGGGAACGCTTCGGCGACCTGGACTGACCAGTGATCCATCCGGCGGGGTGGTGAGCCGGGCCGAGTGACGGCCGCACCGCCCCGCCCCTGACCCACAACCGCAGAAGCAGCAGCCGCCCGAACCGGCTACCCATCCCCCTGGCGCCGGTCCGGATGGCTCCGTCATGCCTGATTCAGGAGGCGATACGCCCATGCCCATCGAGATCGAGATGCGTGCCCGCTTCAGCAGAGAGGCCCGTGACCAGCTCGTCGACCGTCTGAAGAGGGACGGCGAAGACCTGGGGCCCGACGACAAGCACATCTACTTCTACGTGCTGCCGGACCAGTTGCTGAAGGTCACCGACAACACGGCTGCCGGCACCGCCAAGATCACCCTCAAGGGAAGCAAGATCGGGCAGGGCGCCGCATTCGCGGAGACCGAGTTCGCCATCGCCCCGGCCGACGTGGATGCCGCGGTGAAGGTGTTCAACGCTCTCGGGTTCGAGGGAGCGATGCACGAGGCGTCCAATCTTCGGCACAACTTCCGCTTCGGCGGTGTCGAGATCGCGGTCAAGTGGAGCGAGGCATGGGGTTACCACGCCGAATTCGAGGTCCTGCTGGACGACGACGCCCCCGACGCCGCGCGTGCCGAGGCAGCCGCCAAGATCACGGACGTCGCCGACGAGCTGGGTGTCGCCCTGATGACCGAGCAGGAACTGGCTGAGTTCACCGCCGCCTTCGAAGCCGCTGAGAAGGAACGCAAGGAGCGCGAGCGGCAGGCCGCGCCCATCCGATAGGAGCACGTCACCGCGGAGACCACCAGGGGGTGGGCACTGATGAGCACGACCCCAGCGACCGCAAGCCTGATCGACCTTGCTGCCCGCGGGCAGCTGCCGCTCCACCAGTACATGGACTGGGCCACCATCGACTGGATCGCCACCAACCGGCCTGACCTCCAGCCCTCACCGCAACCGGCCCTTCGGCCGCTGTCGCAGTACCTCCTGCGACGGGCCGCACTGCCGCGCGGCTGGCTGGCCGAGCCCCGGCTGTACGACTCGATCCACGGCGTCCGGCACGCCATGCGTACCGCAACACTGGCCGCCGTCCTCGCCGAGGCGCACGGCTTGGACGACGCCGACACCACCACCGTCATCGTGGCCGCTGCCGTCCACGACTGCCAGCGCCATCACGACAAGGACGACCGGGGGCACGGGGAACGCGCGGCGATCTGGCTCGCCGCCAACGCGGACACGGTCTGGGGCCGCTTCGACCTCACGGCCACACCGCGTCGCGTCACACGGGCCGCCACCACCATCCGGCTGCACGACGTGCCGTACAGCGCGTTCAGCCCCGACGACCAGGCCGACTACCTGCGGAGCCAGGTCATCTGCGACGTGGTGAAGGCCGCCGACGCCCTGGACCGCTACCGCCTGCCGAAGACCAGGTGGTGGCCGAACGCCCAGCACATCAAAGAACCCGCCTTCGACACCTTCCACAGCCTCGCCTTCGACCTCGTGAGCATCTCCGAGAAGGCCCACCTGGCCGGCGCGCACAGCCCGGCAGCCGTCCTGTACGCGCTTGCGGAGAAGGAGCTGGCGTAACCATGGACTTCCTCGACGCCTACCATCTCTGGGCCGACGCCCACGCCTTCTACGACACCGCCCTCATCCCCAGCCCCGCCGACACAAACGATCCGCTGGCCCAGCAGTCGGCAATCTGGGACGAGCGACTGGCCGCCACACCGAACGGGCGCCTGCTGCAGCAGAACTCCCTCTTCGACGCCCTCAACGGCAACGGCACACTGCACCTCCTCCACGTCACCCACGCACTGGAGCAGATCAACGAGCAAGGGGTCCTCTACCCGTCCGGGGGCTGCCTCGTCGGCAGCATCTACTGCGCCCCGCTCACGGCTACGGACCGGGGCCTGCGGATGCACAACCTGGCCGCGTATGTCCTGACCAGGGAAGCGCCGGCCTTCCTGGCCAAGCTCGGCGTCACCGACCGCGTACCCACCCCGCTGATCTTCGAGATCAACACCCCGCCGCAGGCGTACCAAGGGCTGGCGGGAGTGGACTATCTGCGCCTCGGCCTCATCCACCTGCGGATCTACTGCCACCTCGAATACCTGCTGAGCAAGAGCGAGCGGCACCGCTTACGCGAGACCGTCGTGGCCAGGGTGAAGAACTCCGCCGCCTTCCTCGCCACCGCAGCGGCCGTGGCTTACCGAGGTACGCGCATCGCCGCCAGGCCCTTCCTCGGCCTGCTCGACGAGACCATCCCCCGCCTGCCGATCCTGGGCTACCTCTACTTCGAGGCACTGGCGGAGTACCTGATGCTCCATTCAGCCTCACAGCACACGCGACGCCTGGCCGACATCGGAGAGCTGAACAACTGGCTGTACAAGGAGATGCTCTTCGCCTCCTACCCGAACATGGCGGGCAAGTTCGACCTCGCGAGGTTCCGCCCCCGGCCCAGCCAGCTGGCCGACCTCATCCACCAGGTCGACCCGACCATCGAGATCAACCACGCGGCCGACTACCTGGTCGAACGCATCAGCCACCTCATCGCAGCCCGGCTCTTCGCTCCTGGAGAGGCCCCGGAAGCCCGGCACCACACACGCTGGGAATTCGACGCCCTCTCCACCCAGCTTGGCCCTCTCCTGGGCCACCTCATCCACCGGGAACTGCGCACCTTCGGCCGCTACCCCGACTTCTACTTCTACTTCGACCAGTACAAGGCCCTGCAAGCCTGGAACTACTGGAACCACATGGACATCGTCGCCCCGTTCAACGGCACGATGCCCAAAGGCGAGATCGGGATCAACCCCGCCTACCCCAACCTCGACTACCGCGTCTGGCGCGCCGAACAGGACGACGCCGGCCACCTCCACCCGGCCGAGCAGCTCTCCCTGACCATCGCCCCGCGGCTGGTGGACATCAAGTACACCCTCATGCGCAACAACCAGTGGACCGCCCCGGCGCCCAGCGCCGCGTAACCACCCCTGCCCTCATCAGCAGCTTCTCTGCTGCCTCTTCTTCCAAGGAGCCTCGCCATGAGTTACTTCGGCATGCCCTCCGTCGACCTCCTCGGGGAGCAGATCGACGCCCTGCTGAGCGCCCCCTCCACCACCCACGGCCTTGCCCGAGCACTCCGCACAGCGGCCTGGGAGATCGGACTCCACCGCTACCATCACGCCAGCCAGCGAGCCTGGCCTGACAGCCGCATCGACCAGAAGCCCTCCAAGGTCCAGATCGGCGGTGGAACCCACCGCATCGAGGGGTTCTTCAACGTCGACGCCGTCCCGCCGGCCGACCTGCTCTGGGATGTCCGCGAAGGCATCCCCCTGCCCGACGACACCGTCGAGCTGATCTTCTCCGAGCACTTCCTGGAGCACATCGACTACCCCCGCTCCGTCAAAAACTACGTCCAGGAAGCCCACCGCGTACTCGCAGCAGGCGGCCGGATCATCACTGGCGTCCCCGACGCCGCCTTCGCCCTCAGCCAGTACCCCGGGCCGCTGGACCCCGCCGACGAGATGGTCGAGCGCTGGTACGCCAAGCGCGACTGCCGCAACGACATCAACACCCGGCTCGACCTCGTCAACCTCGTCTTCCGTGACCAAGACGACGACCCCAAGTACACCCCACATCTCTGGGCCTACGACTACGAGAAGCTCGTCCAGCTCTTCACCGAAGCAGGCTTCGCCACCGTAGAGCCGTGGACCTTCGACCCCAAGATCGCCAATCCGAAGCGTCGCTGGGGCAGCGTCTATGTCATCGCCACGAAGTAGCGATCTCCGCCGACGCCGACTGGCCAGGTAGCGGCCACAAGCGGCTCTCTATGCCCAGGGACTGCCATACAGACATCCAACAGCGCCTGGCACCCACTCATGCTCAGCCATCCCCCTGAGGGAGGCATCCCCCATGAATCAGGCCCACCAAACGATCAGCGATCTCACCCTTGCGGCCACGCCCAACGCCGCCTCCTGGGCCCGGCGACACACCGTCGACGTCCTGCGCCGATGGCAGCTCGGGAGCGACGTTGTCGAGACAGTTCGGCTCCTCGCCTCCGAACTGACGACTAACGCCGTCCGGCACGCTAGCCCGGCGCAAGAAGTCGCTCCCTCAAGCTCGTACGAGGTCAGAACGATCTCTCTCAGGCTCCGCCTGACAGGACCGAGCGTGCTCATCCTGGTCAGCGACTGCGACCCTCGCCCACCATCACGCCGCTCGGCGGACAGCAACGCAACGTGCGGACGGGGACTGCTCCTGACAGAAGCCATGGCCAGCCGCTGGGGCTACTCCCACCCGCCCCGGCACGGCGGAAAAGTAGTCTGGGCTGAGGTATCAACCCAGCATGGCGGACTCGGTGAACGCCCAGCGAGCGCACCACCGCCCGGACGACTACTGGAAAGGCACCCGCTGAGATGACCGCGGCTGCTGGAAACGCGATCTACTCGGTCAGGTGCGGCGTAGACGCTCGACTTCTGCCCGGAGGGTGGCGTTCTCCGCCTCCAGCTCCGCCTTTGTGCGGCGATCAGCGGGAACAGGGCGTGACGCCGTGTTCCGAGGCATGACCTGCGGCGCTGCCGGCGGTTCGGCCACTGGCCCGATCACCTCAAAGGCCACGATCACCGCAGGACTCTTGCCGCACTCGGAGCAACAAACGTCCGTGGCCCTCCCGTCAGGGCGACTCTCGCGGCGCAGTCCCTTGACCTCCTGAATATGGCCGCAGTAGAGACGCACTCGCCACCTCATGTACTCCCATGGAGGTGGCACCGTGCAGCTCTCAAAGAGCTCCTGAACCTGCCGGATCTTCTCCTCAGACCAGCGAGGCGCCTTAGCAAGCTGCTTCTCCACCCATGCGGCTATGTCCTCGGCCTCCTGTTGACGGCGGTGATCAGCTCGCGTCAGTTGATACTCCCCCAGGGGCTGCCCAAGGCTTTCGTACTCGATCGTCATCCCGGCACGCTAGGCATGCTGGGGCGCCCTGGGTGACGCGTCGCCCTGCTATCACTCGGACGAGAACTTGGGGGATCCACCGGGGTCCCGTTCCCTCGGTTGGCCTCCCCATGCTGGTGCAGCGAAACGGAGGTCAGCAAACAACGCCGCTGGCGTTGGTGCGGCAGGTGACCAGCTTCTGGCGACGGGAACGGAGAGAAGGGCGCCGATGACCACGACATCCGCCGTGTTCATGGCCCTATCCTTCCCAGGGAGGGCCCGCCTTGGCGGCCGTTCCGCGGGTTCGATTCCCGTCGCCCGATCCATGTAACAACCCCAGGTCAGCCACCTGGGGTTGTTTTGTGACCCATCTGATTTCGGCCCGTATGAACGCAGCGGCTCGGGGGCCGCTGCCCGTCTCAATGCTCTGTCGCGCCCCCTACATGAGGCAGTGACCACATCGTTCCCATGCGACACGTGCTGCGTTGCCGTGCGTCGCTTGGAGCGGGTTTTCACGGCTGATCCCCTCCCAGACCCCTTCATCTGGCTCCACCACCCATCCCCAGCCCGCCTCTCGGTGGCTCTTGTCGGGATGGTGGTTGCACTTGCCGGGGAGATGCGCCACGCCGTGGGGAGATACCAGGATCATGGCGTACCGCGGCGGTGCCGTTCTAGGGCGAACTCCCAATTCCTTTCCAGTAGTTGCGGCGTTGATAGACCTCGAAGCATCCATGGCACAGATCCTTCCAGCAAGCTCCGACAGTCATGACAGCACTCCTGTACGTCTCGTCAGCTGCCAGGCGGTGAGGATCCGACGAGGCGCCGTCCCTGACCGCTTAAATCCGCCATACTCCGAGAGGAAACGAGCAGAC
The DNA here is from genome assembly GCF_900187385.1 of Streptomyces sp. 2114.4. Taxonomy (NCBI): domain Bacteria; kingdom Bacillati; phylum Actinomycetota; class Actinomycetes; order Kitasatosporales; family Streptomycetaceae; genus Streptomyces; species Streptomyces sp. 2114.4. The sequence continues at coordinate 4,415,797 of NZ_FYEY01000001.1, read as the reverse complement.
ACCGGGGAAGGTCATGTCTCAAGAGGCCAGAAGCAGGAGATGGCTCACTGCCATCACGCGAGGCAGCTTGTCCGTTCCCGCCCGCCAAGCCCTACTCGACCGACAGATCCTTCCCGACGATGCTGTCTTCGACTACGGATGCGGGCGCGGGGAAGATGTTCGCGCACTGCGGCACCTGGGGTGTGACGCCGCCGGCTGGGATCCCTTCTACGAGCCCGATGTGCAACTGAAGCCAGCCACGGTGGTGCTTCTCACCTACGTCCTAAACGTCATCGAAGACCCTGTCGAACGGCGGCGCACCCTCCAGAGCGCCTGGGACCTCGCAGGGAAGGTGTTGATCGCTTCCGCACGCCTGTCCTGGGAAAGATCGAAGGTCAACGGTCAAGAGTTCGGGGACGGTCTGCTGACCCGGCGCAAGACATTCCAACACTTGTATGGGGCCAACGAGCTTCGGATCTACGTTGAAGAGATCACTGGTGTCCGGGCCGTCTCCGCCGGGCCAGGGATCATCTATGCATTCAAGGCCGACAGCGACCGGCTGAGCTATCTCGCACGCCGCATCATCGCCGATGACGAGTGGCTGGCTTCGAGCGACACCGCTACCGCAGTAGCCGCGCTCATCGACCACGTGGAGCGACGCGGGCGCCCTCCGCGCCTGGAAGAAACGCCCCGGCTCACAGCCCAACTACTGGCGCACCTGAGCCAGGCGGAGGTACGCCGCCTTGCACGCGAGTCCGCCGACCCAGCCAAGGTGAGTGAGGGGGCCAAACGCACCACTCTCAACACGCTGCTGTTCCTTGCAGTTGAACTCTTCAACGGGCGCGGCCCGTTCACGAGTCTGCCGCTAACTGTGCAGCTGGACATTCGGGCGTTCTTCTCGTCATACAAGGAGGCGTGCCAACGAGCCGACCGGCTGCTGCTCAAGCTGCGGGACGACGCCTACATCCGCGGAGCTATGAGCGCCTCCACCGTTGGCAAGCTGACCCCGACCGCGCTTTACGTGCACCGCAGAGCGGTGGATCGAATGCCGACCGTACTGCGCTTGTACGAGCACTGTGCATCGATTGCAGCCGGCCGACCGCAGGCGTGGACCGTTGTCAAACTCTGCCACCGGGGCCGTGCGGTTAGCTGGTTGGACTACCCAGAGTTCGACCGTGACCCCCATCCGCGTCTGCTGACGTCCTACCAGGTGGATTTGGGGACCTTCGAGACCTCCCATCATTCGTACGGAGGTCGTAGCAATCGGCCGCTGCTGCACCGCAAGCATGAGTTCCTGCACCCCGACGACCCGGATGCGCCGAAGTACCAGCGCCTGACAGAGGCAGAGGTCAAGGCTGGCTTGTATGCATACCCACACCTGATTGGCACCGAGGCCGGCTGGGAGAGCGAGCTCGCTCGGTGCCAGCGAACCCTCCACGGGCACCGACTCGTCCGAACTCGCGACTAGGCCCTGGCCCACTCAGACCCGCGGCCGGAGCTTCCCGACTCCGTTGGCCAGCTCCGCGACGTCCAGGCCATCTGCTTGTTCGGGATACCAGGAAAACCGCAGCCCGTTCCTCGCCACCGCGTCAGGCAGGTCCATTGCGGTGAGTACGTGGCTCGGCGTGTAGGAGGCGCTAGTGCACGCAGAGCCCGTCGCGACCGCAACCAGCTCCTTGAGCGTGACGAGAAACGCTTCAGAATCCACGTCCTCGAATGAGACGTTAACGATGTGCGGAACAACGTGATCCTGGTCACCATTCAGGTGGAAGCGCTCTGATGCCAACCCTTCGAGGAGCCGCGCGCGCAGTTCCAGTGCGGCAGCCTTCCACTGGGCATGCTCCCTTTCAAAGACCTTCGCGGCCTCGGCCAAGCCCATGATCAAGGGCACGGGCAGGGTGCCGGGCCGCAGGCCGCGCTCCTGGCCGCCGCCGAACATGATCGGCTCCAAGGGAGGCCGCTCGTCGTCCATGCTTTCTCGACGTCGAGTAACCAGAGCCCCTACGCCTTTGGGCGCGCCGATCTTGTGACCACTGATGCTGATCATGTCGATCGGGGCGGTCAGATCGGCAGGGACCTTGCTGTACCCCTGAGCTGCATCCACGTGCAAGTAAGTCGGAGTGGATAGTAGCTCGCGCGCGAGATCGACAACGGGCTGGATGACCCCGGTCTCGTTGTTCACGTGCATCAGTGACACCAGCAGGGTGTCCGGTCGCAACCGCTCCAACACAGCCTCGACCGCGACCCGGCCCGAGGGGCCGGGCTTGAGGAAGTCCACTTCGAAACCCCGGCGGGCTAGGTACTCCAGGGGCTCAAGCACCGCCTTGTGCTCGATAGCGGAAGTGATGATGTGGCGCCGGCCGGTCCGCTCGCCGTAGGCAGCGAGCCCAAGCAGAGCGATGTTGTTGCTCTCCGTAGCGCCACTAGTGAAGATCAACTCATCGGGCTCCGCTCCAACGGTCCCCGCCAGGTAGTCGCGGGCACGTTCAACCGCGCGCTTGGCGCGGAGACCGTACTCGTGGCGGCTACCGGCGTTCCCGAACTCGGCCGTCATCCAGTGCAGGACAACATCGGCCACTCTCTGGTCCACGCGCGTCGTCGCCGCCGCGTCGAGGTACGTCACCATCGAACCCAACCACCTTCGAGCGTGATTCCCACGTGCTGTGTACGTCATTTACCTGACGTACGATAGCGTGTGCAGGTGGGATCTTCTGTCGCTCCTCAACCTGCCGAATCGCCGACGTCTGCCGGTTTTGAGTACGTATTTCCGGCTATCCGCGGTATCCAGGCAGGACGCGAGTTCTACGTGTCCATGTGCCCACTCCGCCTCATCCCCAAGATCTTCCTCTTCGATGAGGACGAGCTGGCCCCTGAGGTACGCGCTCAGCGGACTTTGAACAAGGGGCGACTGCCGGCGCTGACCCGCTACATCATCGACAACCCCACCGACTACGTCTTCAGTGCGCTAACGGCCTCTGTCGATGGCGACATCCGCTTCGGGGGCATTGCAGACAGTGGCGTGGGCATGCGCGCCGGCCAGATCCGCATCTCGATGGCTGCCCGGTTCCTCATCAACGACGGCCAGCACCGACGCGCCGCGATCGAGCAGGCGCTCAAGGAGAACCCCGACCTCGGCGAGGAGACGATAGCCGTGGTGTTCTTTCACGACGCCGGCCTTGCTCGCTGCCAGCAGATGTTCGCCGACTTGAACCGGCATGCCGTGAGACCACCCCGCTCCATCGGTGTGCTGTACGACCACCGTGACGATCTGTCCACCACGGTGCGGCTGCTGGCCATGCGTGCCCCGATGTTCAAGGGGCACGTGGACATGGAGAACAGCACCTTGTCAAAGCGCTCCCGTAAGCTGTTCACTCTGAGCTCCCTCTACTACGCCACGCAGTCTCTGCTGCAGGACCTAAAAATCAGCAAGCAACAGTCCCAGGAGCTGGCCGAGGCGTACTGGAGCGCGATCGACGCACTGATCCCAGAGTGGGACATGGTGCGACGGCGTGAGATGTCGGCATCAGAGATGCGCAGCGACTTCCTGCACAGCCACGGCATCGCCTTGCATGCACTGGGACGCGTCGGCAACACGTTGCTGCGAAAGTCCCTGGCGCCACGGAGCTGGGCTCTAACCCTCAATCGCCTGTCCACTGTGGACTGGACGCGTTCCAACACGGAGTGGGAAGGGCGAGCCCTTGTCGGCGGGCGGGTCTCCAAGAGCCGACAGAACTTGACCTTGACCGTGAACTACGTGCGTAAGCACCTCAAGCTAGAGCTGAGCGCCGAGGAACAGCGCGTGGAAGATGCCTATCTGCGAGGAGAGTCATGAGCACCCCCAACTCGACGAGGACCTTCCAAGACAGGCCCTTGGCAGAGGTCGTCGAAGAGCTGACGGAGGAAATTCGCGAACTCTATGTCGCGGATGAAGTGCCCTGGGTCATCGGGTACAGCGGCGGGAAAGACTCCACTGCAGTGCTCCAACTGGTATGGCTCGCGCTCAAGGGTCTGCCCACCGACCAGCGCACCAAGCCAGTCCACGTGATCAGCACGGACACCCTGGTGGAGAACCCTGTCGTCTCCGCCTGGGTCGGGCAATCCCTGGACACCATGCGTGCCGCCGCGCAGGAACAGCAGCTTCCGGTCGAGTCACACAAGCTGACCCCGGACGTCAAAGACACATTCTGGGTCAGCTTGATCGGCAAGGGCTACCCCGCGCCCCGGCCGAAGTTCCGCTGGTGCACAGAGCGGTTGAAGATTAAGCCGTCTAACGCCTTCATCCGACGAGTTGTGCGACGTCACGGGGAGACCATCCTCGTGCTGGGCATCCGCAAGGCCGAAAGCCAGGCCCGGGCTCGGGCGATGGCCCGGCACGAGAAGCGTCGCGTTCGCGACCGCCTTTCACCCAATGGAAAGCTCCCCAATTCCCTGGTCTACAGCCCGATTGAGGACTGGTCGACCGAGGAGGTGTGGGCGTTCTTGATGCAGTACCCCAACCCGTGGGGTCACGACAACAAAGACCTGCTGACGATGTATCAGGGCGCATCTGATGATTCAGAATGCCCGCTGGTTGTTGACGACACCACACCCTCATGCGGCGACAGCCGGTTCGGCTGCTGGACGTGCACGCTGGTCGAGCAGGACAAGTCGATGACTGCCATGATTCGCAATGACGACGAGAAGGAGTGGATGCGGCCGCTGCTCAGGCTCCGCAACGAGCTCGACGACGTCAATAACGAGAGCCAGACACGCGACTTCCGCCGGATGAACGGCAATGTCCAACTGCTCGGCGACGGCGACCGAACCATTCCTGGACCGTACAAGCAGTCCGCTCGCGAGGACTGGCTGCGCAAGCTGCTCAGCGCGCAGAACAAGGTCCGCAACCACAAGAAAGCCCCGGAGCACGTGCGCGGCATCGAACTGATCTCGATGAAGGAGTTGCACGAGATCCGCCGGATCTGGGTGTTCGACAAGCACGAAGTTGAGGACTCCGTGCCGCGGATCTACGAAGAGGTGACCGGCGAGACGTTCCCCGGCTTGCCCCTGGACGAGCAGCTCGTGCTGGGCGCGGAGGAGATCGGTCTACTCAAGGAAGCATGTGAGGACGATCCGATCCACTTCTCCATGACGCGTGAACTCCTCGCGGTCGAGCGGCAGTACCGGACGATGTCCCGACGCGCCGGCCTGTTCGAGTCGTTGGAGAAAGCAATCAAGAAGGGCTACTACGAGGACGCGGACGACGCGCTGCATTTCGCTAAGAAGCTGAAGGCATTGCGCGAGAGTGACCCGACCCAGCTGTCGCTGAACGAAGAGACCACCACCGATGCACCTGCATAGCCTGACACTCCAAGACTTCGGCGCCTACCAAGGTCGGCAGCACCTCGACCTTCGGGTCAAGCCCAAACGTCCGATCATCTTGATCGGCGGCCTGAACGGCTGCGGCAAGACGACGCTGCTCGACGCGATCCAGCTCGTGCTGTACGGCCCTAGGGCCCGTTGCAGCGGGCGAGGCAATCGCGCGTACGACACATATTTGCGCGAAAGCATCAACCGCGCAGCCGACTCCGCCAAGGGGTCTGCGCTACAACTGGAATTTTCGATCACCGTAGAGGGCCGCAGCCGCACCTACGAGGTCGACCGAACCTGGGCCCTCATCGGTAAGAACGTGAGGGAGAACCTGGCCGTCACCATCGACGGCCGGTATGACGCCACGATCAGCGAGAACTGGGCAGAGCACGTCGAGGAAATCCTGCCCCTAGAGGTTGCCTCGCTCTTCTTCTTCGACGGTGAGAAAGTCGAGCAGCTGGCCGACCCCGAGCGGGCAGCCGGCGTAATCGAAGCCGCCGTCCATTCGCTTCTCGGCGTCAGGGCTGTCGAACAGCTGCGCACCGACCTCCTCGTCCTTCAGCGCCGGCAGAGGCTGTCGTCAGAGGACCGGGGGGCCCTTGAGCAGCTCCACGACCTGAAGGCTCAGAAGCAGGCAGCCTCCCAGGAGGCGTCCGCCCGAGAGACGGAACTGGATCAGGCCAATGAGCGCCACACCGAGGCCGAGGCAGAACTCAAGAAGATAGAGCGACAATTCAAGCGCGCAGGTGGGCATCTGTTCGAGGAGCGCCTCGCGCTCGAGGCGGCCAAGGTAGCTGCTGCGGATCGCCTGGCGCAGACACAGAAGTCCCTGCGCGGTCTGGCTGAAGGCGCGTTCCCTCTGGCACTGCTCCGTGATCAACTCGCCACGCTGATGGAACAGGCCGTACAGGAGCAGGAGGCACACGAAGCGCGACAGGTCGTCGGCATCCTCGAATCACGAGATGCATGGCTGATTGATCAGCTGGCCGACAGCGTGCCCACTGCAGCCCGCACCGCGTTGAAGAAGAAACTGACGGTCGAGAGGAAGAAGCGCACCGCGGCAGCCGACCTCAGCTTGGATCTGGGCCTACCGCACAACCTCATCCGGAAACTGTCTACGCTGGATGAGGTTCTGCGAGCTGACGAGGCTCGCGCTGCCGAACTCCTGGAAGCCGCCGACAAGGGTGCGCACGAGCTGCAGCAGGCTGAACGTCAACTGGCCGCCGTCCCGGACGAACGCAAGATCAAAAACCTTATCGACAAGCGTCAGGCGGCCAGGGATGAAGTGACCATCGCCCGTGCCGCCGTCGAACAGGCCACCCAACTGCTCGCAGAAGCCGAGGCCCGCCAGGCGCGGCTTGAGGCCGACTTCGAGCGCACACGCGAGAAGCAGGCCCTGCCACTAGTCCGCGAGGAGGAGCTCAAGCGAGTCGCCACCTACGCAGAGAAGGCTCGCGCGACCCTGGAACGCTTCGGCTCCGCTCTCCTGCGCAAGCACATCAGCAGCCTGCAGGTAGCTGTCCTGATCAGCTTCCAGACTCTGATGCGCAAGAGCGGGCTGATCAAGAGCCTGCGGATCGATACTGACAAGTTCACCATCGCTCTGACCGACCAGGACAGGGATCCCGTCGACCCCGCCCGGCTCAGCGCCGGAGAGCGTCAGCTCTTGGCCGTCTCCCTCCTATGGGGGCTGGCCAAGGTGGCCGGCAACCGACTCCCCACCGTCATCGACACCCCTCTCGGGCGCCTGGACAGCCTCCACCGCGAACATCTCGTTGATCGGTACTTCCCTTACGCCGGCCGGCAGGTCCTTCTGCTGTCGACAGACGAGGAGATTGACGAGAACCTCTTGAACCGGCTGCGGCCCTCCATCGCCCAGAGCTACGTCCTCGCGCACGACGACACCACGTTCACCACCCGCGTCGGCAAGGGCTACTGGTGGACCGAGGGAGCCCTCCATGTCGTCTGAGATCACTATCCGGCTTTCCCAGGCCGCCAAAGACCAGCTTGCCTGGCTCAAGCGCCACACTGGGCTGACCCAGTGGAACGAACTGTGCCGCTGGGGGCTCGCGCTGTCTCTACGTGACCCGTCGACACCGCTCGTGCGGGACATCACCACCGACTCGAACGTGGAGATCTCCTGGAGGACTTTCGCCGGACCACACGGCGATGTCTACCTGTCGCTCCTCAAGCAGCGGTGCGCGAAGGACGGCGAGGAACCCACGGACGCCGCTATAAGCAAGACCCTGCTGATCCACCTGCACCGCGGTATTGGCTACCTCGCCGGCCGCCAGGATCTGCGCTCCATCCAGGACCTCATCACCATCACCACCGAGTAGCCACGCCCCGTTGAAGCCCGCTTCCCCCAGCACTGGGGAGGCGGGCTTTGCCGTACCCGTGGCACTAGGAGCTGTCGGGCCATCAAAAATGTTTCCTCTTAGGCGCAACAACTCTCCCTGCCACCCGACCTCTATAGGTAGGGGACCAAGGCCCCCTCAACGACGCGGACTTCACTCAAACACTCCCGACCTGTCAGCCCCTGGCAGTACGCTGGACCAACAACCACATAACACCGTTTCACTTTTCGGACGTGTGCCACCGCATGGGGCCCACCACCAGACACCCGGAGCGAAACAGCATGATCAGCTACCCCGTCGCCGGGGCGGTCAACGCGCTGCAGAAGCAGGCGCTGGCCAGCAGTGACACCTACGAGCTCGACCGCATCGACCGTGCGCTCGACGAGCTCCTGCGCAACCCGACGGACGCCTCTACTCCAGCCCCTTACCGCACGAAGTCGGCCATGGGGCATGCTTACGAAGTGCTCGAGCGCCGCCGAGCCATTGCCCAGTTCATCCCGCTCGACCCTGACCGCGTCAACTGCGGGCAGCCCGATTCCAGCCTTCTGGCCGTCGAAATTCTCGCGTGGGTCAACACCGAACCGAACCTCACCCACGCAGAGCGGATACTGCTCAACGACCTCGCGGGCGGCCACGACGCCGTGTCCTTAGCCGACCGACAAGCGGTGCCGCTGCTGCGCATGCGTGAGCGCGTCAGCCGGGCCCGGCGCCGCGCGCGGGCCCTGTGGCAGGCCGCGGAGGCGGTGGCGTGACCCCCATCCCCGTAAGGCTCAGTCCGACCCTCGTGCGTACCCTCATACCGCCGCAGCGGATCGGCACCTACGTCCTGTACGCAGAGGATGGTCGCCCTACCTACGTCGGCCGGAGCGACACGGACATCCGTCGACGGCTCTTACGGCACTGCTCAGACCGCCGTGCCGACTACTTCACCTACGACGTACACCACAGTGCCACCAGCGCATACATGGTCGAGTGCGCGCTGTTCCACCTGCTCGCCCTTGACGCTTCTAATCGAATCCACCCGGCACGGCCAGAGGGTCATCCCATCCCCTGCGCCTTCTGCCTACCCCAGCAGCAGGCCGCCCGCCGAGACCGCATCCATGCCGCCCACGAGCACGTGCGGCCCGCCACGACGAAGGACCGACGATGACTACACCCATGTTCCTAGCCCCACACGACCAGCGCGCCGATCTCATTCAGGTCGACCGCGCACTGGACTCCATGCGGGATGCCGGCTTCGATCTGACCGCGGCCATCGGTGAGCCGCTGGACAACTCCATCGAGGCCGAGGCCACCCTGATGCGCGTGCGGACGGTCTTCGGCCGCGGCAAAAAGACGATCGACAGGATCCTCATTGCCGACAACGGCGTCGGCATCGAGCCCACGAAGATGCACCACGTGCTCTCGATGGGGTACAGCAGCCGCTACGGCGAGCGAAAGGGGCTGGGACGTTTCGGTGTCGGACTCAAACTCGCCGGGCTCAGCCTCGGTGAGCGCATCGACATCTACAGCCGACAGACTGGCAGCACGAAGCTCTACCACAGCTACATCGACCTACAGGAGATCCGCGAGGGGAAGCAGCACTACATCACCACCGACGAGGTTCAGGAGTGGCCCGCCGAGGCGGCCAAGCTGATGACCAGCCGTGACGAGACGCCGTTCGCATCCGGCACACTCGTCGTGTTCGGCAAGATCGACCGTCTTTCCAGCGGCGGGACCTACGGCACCTCCCTGGAGCAGAAGATTGCCGAGCTCCGCAAGTTCATCGCACGCGCCTTCCGGACCTACATCGACACCGGCAGGACCTTCGAGCTGGACGGCAAGCTCACCACGCTGCATGATCCGCTGTTCCTGCGCGACAACCCGAGGATCATCTCGCGCTACAAGCCACTCGACCCTCGCGGTGAACTGGTCGAAGAGACTGATCTGAAGATCGACGGCCACAACGTGCACGTTGCCGTCGCCATCGTGCCCCGCGAATTCCGTCCCTACTCGGGTGCAGGCGGTAGCACGGACCACAAGGGTCACGACATCTCCGAGTTCCAGATCAACGAGGACAACACTGCCAAAATCAGCATCCTGCGCAACGGTCGGGAGATCTACTACGACATCGTTCCACGGCTGCTCGAAGGTGGACGCAGCGACAAGGTCTTGCGCTACGTTGCAATCGAGGTGAGCTTCCCGGCGGAGCTGGACGAGTACTTCCAGGTCCGCAACGTCAAGCGCGGGACTGAGCCGGTCAGCAAGCTCCGCAGCGAGCTTCGCGAATGGCTGAAGGCACCCGTTAAGCAGGCCCTCAAGAAGGTTCGCGCGGACTGGAAGGAGACCGAGAAGCGCAAGCGTCTCGAGGACGGTGAGCACACCGAGACGATGGACACCGCAGCTCGGGTCTTTCCGAAATTCCCGAGAGGCATTGCCGGCCGTGGCGCGACCCCCGAAGACGAAGAGAAGGTTGTCGAGCAGGCTGTGGTCGATCTCGGTCTGGACCACGAAGAGGATGCCGAGAAGATCGAGCGGATCCGCGAGCAGATCCGTACCAAGCCCATCACCCTCATGGGCGGTTCGTGGCCCGGCAAGGAACTACTGGTCATTGACCATCTGAACGGCAAGGCCGCCGTCAAGTTCAACCTCCGACATGCTCTGTTCGAGCAGGTCTATCTGCCCCTTAAAAAGCTCGCCGATGAGGGCACACAGAACCTGGACCCCGAGGAGATCATCGATCTTGCACGGCGGGCGCAGACCGCCGTCGACCACTTGCTCATCGCCTACGCCCACGCAGAGGCCATGTACCCAGACCCCGAGCGGCTCGACGACCTCCGGACCTACTGGGGCATGTTCACCGAGGCGCTTCTGCGGGAGGCGTTCAGGGACCAGTAGGCGAGCCTCAGGCGGGGTGTTCGGCACCCACCCCGCCCAACGGCCCCCGGGGGCCTTCATCTGCGGCACCCAAACGACGTCCCTTGCTCTCAAGCGTCAAGGCATCCAGCTCGTCTTGCGCCGTGCATCACCAGCATCCGCCGCCATGCGGTAGAACCGATTGAGAGGCATCACCAAGAATGTTTGGCTCAGGTTCCAAGCTCACGTTCCGCGACTTCGTCCAGGGAACCTGGGGGAGCTTCGACACTCCGGCTGGGCGAGTCGACTACATCATGACAAAGGCGAGGCTAGGTGGAGAGGCCGACGCGCCGGAGCGGCAGCTCACCAAGAGCCTTGCGCCCGTTCGCGAGGTCATGGACCCCGTGGATCTGGACTTCAACCAGCTGCTGCAGCGCGACCTCGATGACCACCGGGTCGCGGGCAAGCTGATTCCGTATCTGTTCAAGCAGCAGATGACAGGGCCAGCGTTCTTTCCTCCGATCGTTGCCGTGCTGCTGCCCTTCCAGGCCAAGAGGCCGACCACCTTCCCGGCACTTGGGGCACCAATCCCGGTGGACCACGATGATGCGCCCTGGCGGGAGGAACAAGCTGGCAATGCGTTCCGCATCCACCGCCTTCTCGGGGCAGACGGCAACCTGCACCCCGCGAACCTGGGCAAGCTGTGGTGGAACGACTCCGAGTCGAGTCTGGTTGTTCTCGATGGCCAGCATCGTGCTATGGGGTTGCTGGCTGTGGAACGCACTCTGTCCCGCTCGTGGCAGGGCGCCGGAAAGCAGTTCCGGCCCTTCTACGAGCAGCAGGTCGAGCAGCTGCTGCGAGACCACCAGGTCACCGAGGCTGACCTGGCGAAGATCGAAGTCCCCGTCACAGTGTGCTGGTTCCCGGAGGAAACTGGCGAGTCATCACGTCCGCACGAGGCCGCCCGCAAGCTCTTCGTCGACGTCAACAAGGAAGCCCGGCCACCGAGCGAGTCTCGAATCATTCTGCTGTCAGACGGCGAGCTGTCCAACGTACTCACTCGGAGTCTCTTGAGCGCCTTGCGTGGCCGGGCCGAGAGCCTGCTGCCGCTATACGCGGTGGAGTACGACAACCCCGAGATCAACGGCAGTCGCCCGGCACGCTGGTCCGTGATGACGAACATTCACCTGTTCAAGATGGTCGTCAAGCGGTGCATTTTCGGCCCGCCCAAGTACCTGACCAACCTGGCGCAACCGTTCGGTGGTCGGGAGAAACTGGAGGACCGCGACAGCTTCATGCGCGAGCAGCTCGACCTCGTCAGCCTGCTGCCGCCCGAGTTCAGCGACGTCGGACGCCACTACACCGTGGAAGGCATCGGAGAGACGGAATTTCCGTTGGGCCGCGCAGAGGAGCTGGTTGGCCGGTTCATGGACTCGTGGGGGACAGCCTTTTTGACCCTTCTGTCCAAGACGGAACCCTATAGGGCGCATGCCGCCGGCCTCGCCACCTTCAAGGACAGCTGGGATACCACCCATAACCACTCTGCACTCGCGTATGACGCCCTCTTCGGCGGTGTGGGAATCTACTGGACCCTGCGCGACAGCTACGACGAGTACCAACGGCGGCGCGCCGAAGGAACGGGTCACATGCCGGTGAAGACGGATGTCATCCGGGCTTGGGAGGCATTGAAGGAGAAGGAAGCTGACTTCGAGGAGCACCGTGCCCGCGCCTACCTCAACGCAACGACCCCCCTCACCATCAAGCAGTCGAAGGCCGCGTTCGCAGTCTTCAACACTCACGCCTGCCAGCTCGGCATGATCATGACCCTTGCCTCTCTGTGGGAAATGCGCAAGAACCAGCCGGGTGGAGCCGAGCTCAAAGACCTACCCGCCTTCGCAGCGTCCCTCGTTGACGCTTGGAACGCGTTCTTCGAGCTGGACCGCCGGAAGGCTCACGATCGCCGGCACGCCTTCAGCAAGGAGGCAAGCAAGTCGATCAACCAGATTGTTAACATGGACACGCCGAACGCGGTGTACTTCCGGTATTTCTGGCTGCAGGCACTCGCCACCCCGTCGGCGTGGCAACACATCGCCCCGTGGCTGATCGACCGCACGGCGTTCGACAAGGGCTTGGGCCAGTCTCGCCGCCTCTACCTCGACCTGTGCACCAAGCAGCAGTCGAACGCGCTCAAGGTCAGTGAGCCCACGCTTGGGCCGGGTGCAAGGGAGGAAAAGGCAACAGAGCTGGCCACCAGCGCGCTCAAAAAGGCCCTTCGCACCTGGTTCGGGGGCTCAGACGAGGAGTTCGAAGCGTGGCGATCCTCCCATCCTGGCCGGCCCGTTCAATCTGAGCTGGATTTGGATGACGCGTCGAGCGCAGAGCAGGACCCCGATCGCGAGTAACCATCGAGGCAGTCGGCCCAGGCTGGGACGCTCCGATGTGCCGAGGGTGGCAGCACAAGCAGCCCCCAGCCCGGCTGCCACCCGTAATCCTTCGACCAAAATAGCCACGCCAGCCCCAGCAGGACGACTGGATGGAATCCATCCGCCGCCCCAGATTGGGGCTAGGGCCAAGACGCCGCATCTCGAAGCTTGACCAGGCTCCCGGCTCGAACCTCCCACATCTCTTTGAACGGCGCGCAATGAGCTAGCACATCAGCACCGTCACGCTTCAACTCGTGAGACCGAGTCCTACCGAGAAACATGCGGCTGGGACGCGCCACCCGGTCTGCAGGGGGTGATTTTGCATATCGAGCAAACCCCATATGCAATAGAAACGGGCAACCGTTGATCGAGTCCGTAGCGGCGAATCTCGCGCATTCAATATGCATAGGAGGGTCAAGCGTCAAGCGGCTCCGCATGACCACCGGACCGCCGATCACTGCTCGCCAATACCCAAGTAGTTCACCGCACAAGCCGCAGAGCCCGTCACGGATGCACTCCAGACGTGTGGCGCCGTCAACCTCAGTGAAATCTGGCCGCCCGTCAGGGCGGATTACTGTGACATATGTGATTGGGTAACCTCGGTGGTCACGAGGTCGCCCAGCAAGCCTCGACGGCAGCGAGGCATGCAACCTCTGGGAAATTGGGTCATCTGAGCCCACCGCCTGAACTCCAATGCGCTTGATTTGCTTTGTCCCGCTCGATTTCCGGCGAGACCGCTTATACGCCGACAATGTCTGGGGCGAGAGATATTCCCGCACAACGTCTCACATAGAAGATAACCAGGATTTTCGCCGACATATTTAGGTTGCCATGGCGTCCGACGAGATATCCACTCATGCACGTCTGCTGTGAGCGATCGGCCGTCGGTACCCAGCCGTACTCCAACGGCGGAAACTTGAGCGACAGGCCCCTAGGATGAGCCGCGTTTCCATGCCGTTCATTCTCTTTACAGCCCCAGCTGAAACTCCGGCACTGTTCCGGTTGGAGGAGGACGAGGCGGCGTGACCACGCGAAGCAACCATCGCTCGAATGACTGCGGCGGCCTGGGAGCCATTTGGGGAGCTGACGGATGACCGTGCAACCCTCCAGCGCAACGACATGATGGACGGCAAGCGTCAAACGAATGCGCGGGTCGCGATAGTCCATGAACGTGACGAAGTTGTGCGCAGGCGGGCCGCCCGTGACGGAGCGGTTGAGATGTCCGGCACCTACCTCGCCCACACGCCCTCAAGACGCTATGCTCCGGCCAGGCGACCACGCTCGCCGTTACGTCGGACCTGGGTTCCTCCCGCAGCTACCCAGGGTTGAGGGCGCAAAGTGCCGTAGTGCGCGCGTGATTGAAAACTGTCGTTCCTCCTAATGGGGCGCAGTGGGCGGGAGCACTGAGGCACGCCCACCGGGAGCCGGACATGACGCTCGACAGGGACATCGTTAAACTCGCACGCCGCATCCAGCACGAGTCCAGTGAAGTCATCCCCTTCCAGCAGGCACGGTTGACCGCCGCGCGCGAGTTGGGCGGACTGTCTGTCCACACTATGGCGCCCGAGGAGCGGATCCCTCTCCGCGTCCAGTACACCGGGGAAAGCGAAGCCGCCGCCGAATCCGCGATCAGCAGCGACACCCACGGGCTGGGCCTAGACCACTGCTCGGACGACCAGCGCGCCTTCCGGGCCCTACTAGCGCTCGCGCTTTTCAACGGCAACGTGTACACCGGTCCGACGGCGAGGTGGAACTACTCGGTTGTCGCCTCGTACGACCCGGTGATGTCGCCCCGCAGGGACCAGTTGGTGATAGTGGCGGAGCGCGCCCCGGAGAACGTGGCCACCCGGCTGCTAGCCACCCAGGGGGCCGGCTCACGCGGCGTCCCTGGACTACGGCACGAGGTCACATACACGTGCCATGGGCAGCGCTCCGTCTGTCTACGCCATCTGCCCACCGGTGCACTGCTGACCATCACCGGTGACCCAGCCGGATGCCGGCGCGGCAACAGGCGCAGCCTCGTGCCCCGGCACCCCTATGTCACGCTGGACAACGACCTCACCGCGCACGAGCGCCGCGCACTGGCAGCCATCCCCCCGATCTCAGGGGAAGCGACCACTCTGCTGGCAGGTCTCGTTTCTCGCTACAACCTGGTTGACCGGTGTGGCCGCTGGGCGACCAGTCTGTCCTGGGACCCTCTGGAGCGCCCCGGAGTTGAACGCCGGAAGGAGCCGGAAGTGATTCGGCACGGTCCCGTACGTCGGCTCTGGGGCGCCGGCGACTCATGGGAGTGCCGCTGGACCGGCTATCCCGAACCCGGCGACCTGGCTCTGGCACTGACCCACCGGGAGGCCGGGGTCAAGGGCGCGAGATTTACCCGCCGCGATGACACCTACCGGGTGGTGCTGGGCACCGCCTCACTCGACCTGTGCGACGGGAAGGGCTGATCCATGCCGTTCCTCACCGACCACCCGGGGGCCGCGCCCGTGCTGGTGGCTGCCGTTGTCCTCGGAGCCCTCCGCTTCATGTTGCCGAAGGATTCTCGCCATCGCCTGGAGCTGTGGAAGGCAGTCCTCGAACACCGACGTCAGCGTTGGCAGGTGACGGAGCGCCGCCGCAAGATTGGAAGGTCCGGCAAGACGGGCCAAGCGGATCTTCCTGCTGAAGCGGAGCGAGGCGGCGGTCACCGATCAGCTCGGCGAGGGCGAGTACGGGACTGAGGCCCGGGAATGAGGCCGACGCCGCGGGGAGCCATCTGGGAGCCGACCCGCTCTCCAAACCCTCCCGAAACCACCCGAGGCCCACCGAGCCCAACGCCCTGACCTGTGGAAAAGCCAAACAGGCAGGTCTCGATCTTGCCCGACCCTCATTCGGGACGAAGAGGTCGTGGGTTCAAATCCCGCCACCCCGACTGAAGGAACACAGGTCAGAGCCACCTACGGATTTCCGTAGGTGGCTCTCCTGCGTGATGCGTGACCAACTGCGTGGTCGGCGCCGCGGGTTCACCTTGAAGGTGCCGTCCATGGCGACCGCTCCCCGCTGCATCACGGGGCGGGCCTGCTTCCGGCAGACCTCCTCGGCAACCGCCGTCCCGGAGTGCCCGACCGGACGGGAGGCCTCTGCGAAGGGGACGCCGCCGTCCAGCAGCGGCGAGACGAAGCTGTGGCGTAGCTCACGTGGTGTCCGTTCTCAGGCGTTCACCCCCTCGGCTTCGTTGATCGCTCGGCGGAGTTGATCGCTCGGCGGAAGGTCCGCCGCACCGTGCTGAGTGTCTTCGCCTTCTGGGCACGCCACTTGTCCACGTCCCCGCGCTCGGGCCCCGGAGCTTCCGAGCACCGAGCGGCGGGATCACGTGTATCCCGCCGAGGATCGTGCAGTTGTCGGGCGCGCCCTTTGCCCCTGCCGGCCGGCCCGCACCTCGACCCATCCGTCATCGCGCTCTCCACCGTCCGGACGGTTTTCCTACGACATCCGCGTCGCGTCGGCGCGCGGCGCTGGGTTGCCGCCCGCCTGTCGTTCGGCCGTGGTTCGGATCCATCCGGGCCGGCCCCGGGTCCCGAGATCTGGAACCATTGGTTTCGATACTCGCAGTTCCGTATGATGTACCCATGTCTGCGCGCACACAAGCCGGAAACCGGGGCGGCCGCCCCCGGGACAGCCGCGTCGATGACGCCATCGCGTCCGCCGTTCGAGAGCTGCTGGCCGAGGTGGGGTACGCACGGCTCACGACGGCCGCGGTCGCGGCGCGGGCCGGGGTGGGCAAGGCGGCGATCTACCGGCGCCACGCCGGCAAACAAGAAATGATCTTTGACGTACTCGTGCCCGGCCAGTTCCTGGCCGTGGCACCCGACCGCGGATCGCTCCGTGCCGACCTGGCCGCCGTGCTCGCCGAAGTCGCGGACAGCATGGCCGCTCCGCCGCCAGGCACGATTCCCGGCCTGCTGGCCGACGTCCAGGCCGACCCCGCACTACGCAAACGGTTCGACGCGAAATACCTCGCCGCCCAGCGCCGCACCCTCACGGAGGTCCTGGACCGCGCGGCCGCGCGCGGCGAGCTCACGGCCCGCCCCGGCCCGGCCGCCCTCAACGCCCTGCTGGTCGGCCCCGTCTTCGCCTGGCTGTTCCTGCTGTCCGAATCCCCCGACCAACTCCCCGCCCTGACCTCTCTACTTCTCGACGCGGCACTTGCCCTCATCGGAGCCGGAGACCCCGGCGCCCAGGACGGTTCCGGCAGCGAGATCGTGACGTAAGTCAGCGTGATGCCGAGCGAGCGCAGCAAGCTACGTCACCGCAGGCCGGCGACATGGCCAACGCCAAGCGACCGTCATCGGGCGCGGGGGCGAAGGGAACGGCCAACCCGGCGACGGACACCGCAGTAGCCGCCTCGCGCTCGCCGGTGTCGGCCGGTTCGCCCTGTTCGGCCGGTCCGGTGCGTCAGAACTGAGCGTTTCCGATCGTGGCGAACCAGTCGCGGATACGGATCTGATCCGATGTCACCGCGCGCGCCAGCATCAGCAAGATGCGCGCCTTGTTCGGCGCGAGATCGCCGGCGCTGATGACATCCACCTGCTTCGACTGCACGCGCATGGCGCCCGCGCCGTAGCCGTTGGCCGCCACGAATGTGACGTCGCGCTCGGCCGCCCGGGCCGCCGCGAGCTGCCGCGGTGAGGGCACTCCGGCGAACACGATGCCGCTGGCGCCCGCATGCACGCTCGCGGTGATGGCCTCGCCGCCCGCGTCCACGTACGACCCCGCGATCTCTATCCGGGGCAGGCCGTCCCGTGGGATCGCTGCCAGGTCGAACGGCGTTCGCACGCCCGCCTCGGGACGTGCGGGGACACGCTGGAGGCGGATCTCCTTCTCGTCCACGGTACCGAGCGCGCCGTATTCGGAGGTGCTGAAGGTGTGCAGCCGAAGGGTGTCGGTCTTGGTGGCGTCGCGCGCCGGCAGTATCTGGTCGTTCAGCAGGACCGTGGTCCCGAGCCGGCGGGTCCGCCCGCTCGCGGCGAGCCGGACGGCGTTGTAGAGATTGGGCGGGCCGTCGCTCCCCAGCACCGTCCACGGACGCATCGCACCGGTGAGGACCACGGGCTTGCCGCTGCGGACGGTCAGGTCGAGGAAGTACGCGAGTTCGGTGAGGGCGGCGGTTCCACTGCAGATCACCACCGCGTCCGCGTGCCGCAGGGACGCGTCCACGCGCCGGGAGAGGTCGTAGTAGTCGAGGATCGTGTACTCCCCGGAACTCTTGGATCCGAATTCCTCGCTTCCGACGTCCGCGATCTCATCGATCTCCGGCCGTAATGCGTTCACTAATTCGGCGACCGGAATCCGGCCCGGCTCATATGTCTCGAATCCGGTCCGCCCTTCGGAGACCCCGGAAATGGTTCCCCCCATTCCGATGACGACGACATTCATTCTCGCGCTGAACACAGGATGCATCTGGATAACCTCAACGACTCGGCCGATCGGGACACTTTCCTTTGACCCTAGGCCGCCGCAATGGCCGCATGAATGCCGGAAGGGCTCTTTACCACTTCCTGACCTTGATTCGCGGAGGTGGGAGTTGTTCCGTTCGCATTACCCTGCTCATCGCCGGACAGCGGAACTTTCCTTTCTTCGGGAAGCAACCCCGGGTACGCCGGCAACGGCCTCGCACCATGGGCAGGGACGCGCCGCGGTGACCCGCCCAGGAACGCGGGTTCGGCTACGGCAGGACGGCACCGTCCTGCACGCTCGTGCCGGTTCGCGCGATGCTCAGAGAGGGCTGGGGAGTGCTGCCTCGACGAGGTCCGCGGCTTGGCGGGTGCCGCCCTCGTGGGCCAAGTGCTGCTGGAGCCGGGAGACATGGCGTGGGACGTCCGGATCGTTGAGGAGGGAGAGCACCGCCTCCCGCAGGTTTCGCGGTGTGGCCCGGTCCTTGGGCAGGTAGCGGGCGACGCCCAGCGCAGCGAGCATTTCCGCGTTGGCGAATTGATCGACTGCCTGGGGGACGGCCACCATCGGCACACCACAGGCCAGGCCCTCCTGCGCGCTGCTCGCGCCCGCGTGTGTGATGAAGGCGTCGGCCTGTTCCAGGATCGCCAGCTGGGGGACCCAGGTGCGCACCTCGATGTTGTCGGGGACCTCGCCGAGTTCGGTGGGGTCGAGGCCGGCGCCGATCTGCAGTACGACGTGCCATCCCGGCAGGTCACCGAAGGCGGCGGCACATGCGCGGTAGAAGTCGGGGGCCTTGGTGAAGACCGTGCCGAGTGATATCAGGACCACCTTCTCCGCACCGGCCGGGCGCGACCAGTCGCCGCGGCGGCTGCGGTCGGCCCGGCAGGGGCCGGTGAAGGTGTAGACAGCACTGTCGACCCGGTCGGCGTGCGGCTGCAGGACCTTCGAGAGCAGCGCGATACAGCGCTCGGGGCGGCGGGCGATGCGGCCCGGTCCGATCGCGGTGCCGTTGTTGGCGAGCCAGGCGTGTGCCTGCCGGCCCCCGGGTTCCGACGCCGCCACGCCGTGGCCCGGTGGCCCCGACAGCTCGGCTGCCATGTCGTCCTCGTAGCCCTCCCAGGCGACCGCGTGCGGGGAGAGCTGGATGGCCGGGATCCTCCAGCGGTCGGCGAGGGCCCGTGCGGCGTAGGCCATCGGGTCGTACAGGATCAGGTCGGGGCGGTCGTCCTGGTAGGCCTTGAGCAGCTGTGGAAGCGCCCGGCCTGCGTCGGCGAGGAAGAGTCGGAGGTGGTCGATCAGTTCGCCTCCCCAGGCATCCCGGTCCTCGCTCGTGGGCAGCGTGGACGTGATGATTCTGGGTTCGGCGCCGGTGGCGGCGACGGTGTCGGCGAAGGACTCGGCGATGGCATAGGTGACCCGGTGCCCACGGCGGACGAGTTCACGGATCAGTTCGAGGCTCGGATTGACATGACCGTGGGCCGCGACGCTGAACATGGCGATATGGGCGGCGGGCCGGGTCCCGGGGAGCGAAGAGTTCATGGCATGAAGGGGGGAGGGTCGAGGGGCGGATGGGGGGCCTGCCGGCGCGGGGGCCGCATGCTGAATTCAGTGGTGGCGGAGCCGGTTTCGGAGGTCCGTGCAGGTGTCGTAGGAGGGCAGCAGTCCCTGCCGGTGCACCTCGGCGAAGGCGGGGGCCTGGGCGTCCTTCGGAGACAGCAAGGGGGTGATGCCGGTGGGCCAGCCGATGGCGAGGTCCGGGTCCAGTGGGTGAATGCCGTGTTCGCGCTCGGGGGCGTACCCCTCGGAGCACAGGTAGACGACGGTGGCCTCATCGGTGAGGGCGATGAAGGCATGGCCCAGTCCCTCGGAGAGATAGACGGCACGGTTGTTGGTGTCGTCGAGGCGTGCCGTCTCCCACTGCCGGAATGTCGGGGAGCCCGTCCGGACATCGACGACGACATCGAGAATGGCGCCGCGCACACACGTGATGTATTTCGCCTGTCCCGGAGGGGATTCCGCGAAATGGATGCCGCGCAGGGCGCCGTGGCGGGATACGGAGAGATTGGCCTGGGCGAGGGGGAGTTCCTGTCCGGTAGCCGTGCGGAATGCGTCTTTCCTGAACCACTCGTGAAAGCTTCCCCGGTCGTCGGCGAAGACTTCGGGTTCGTGGATCCAGGCGCCTTCTATGGACAGCGGTCGCATGTAATCTCGGCTTCCTCGCGCATGGTCTCGGATGTCTCTGCCGGAGCTGCTGGTCCTCCGGCCGGTCCTGCGGGTTCTTCTGCCGGACGGTGCCGCATCGCGGGAAGTGCCTCGGCCAGTGCCGCGTGCCAGTGCCTGAGTGGTGCCATGCCTGCCGCGTGCCAGCGGCCGTGGCCGAGCACGCTGTAGGCAGGCCGGGGCGCCGGGCGGGCGTAGCGGTCGCTGGTGAGGGGGCGCACCCGCTCGGGATCCGCGCCGAGCAGACGGAAGATCTCCCGGCAGAAGGCGAACCACGTGGTCGCACCGCCGTTGCTGCCGTGGTACACCCCCGCCGGAGCGGTGCCGGCGAGCGCGCCCCGCCCCAACTGGACCAGCTGCGCGGCGAGATCGGCCGTCCAGGTCGGCTGGCCCCACTGGTCGTCGACCACCTCAAGGGTTTCCCGCTCGCGCTCCAGCCCGAGCACGGTGCCCACGAAACTGTTTCCGCCCGCCCCGTAGAGCCAGGACGTTCGCACGACATAGCCGGTGTCCGGCAGCGTGTGCAGCACTGCCTGCTCACCCGCCAGCTTGGTGCGGCCGTATGCGCTGCGGGGGCCGGTCGGGGCGTGCTCCGGGTACGGCTCGCGGGCGCGGCCGTCGAATACGTAGTCCGTCGATGGCTGCAGCAGGACACTCCCCGACGCGCGGCACGCCTCGGCCAGCAGGCGTGCGCCGGTCCCGTTGACCGCGAGAGCCTGGGCCTCGTGGTCCTCAGCGGCGTCGACCGCGGTCCATGCGGCGCAGTTGATCACCACGGCGGGCGGACGGCCGGTGAAGGCCGCCTGCACGGCCTTTCGGTCGGTGATGTCCAGGTCACCGCGACCGGCGGCGACCGCGGTGATGCCGGCACCGGCCAGGTGGCCGAGGAGGGCCCGGGCAAGCAGGCCCTGGGCGCCGGTCACCAGCCAGGGCCGCGCTTCGTGTGCCGTCACAGTGCCGCTCGCGCCTTCAAGGGCTCCCACCAGGCGCGGTTGTCGCGGTACCACTGCACGGTCTCGGCGAGTCCCTTGTCGAAGGGGACACGCGGGGTGTAGCCCAGCTCTTCGCTGATCTTGGTGCAGTCGACGGAGTAGCGGCGGTCATGGCCCTTGCGGTCCGCCACCTGCTGCACAGAGGTGTCCCAGTCCGCGCCCAGTTCCCTGAGCAGCATCTCGGTGAGCTCCCTGTTGGACAGCTCGGTACCGCCACCGATGTTGTAGATCTCCCCGGCCCGGCCCCGGGTGCGCACCAGCTCGATGCCCTGTACGTGATCGTCGATGTGCAGCCAGTCCCGGATGTGGGAGCCGTCGCCGTAGAGCGGGATCCGCTTGCCGTCGAGCAGGTGGGTGATGAAGAGCGGGATGGCCTTTTCGGGGAAGTGGTGGTGCCCGTAGTTGTTCGAACAGCGGGTGACGCGCACGTCCAGGCCATGGGTGTGGTGGTAGGAGAGCGCCACCAGGTCCCCGGCCGCCTTGGCCGAGGAGTACGGCGAGCTGGGGCGCAGCGGGTGGGTCTCGGGCCAGGAACCCTGGTCGATCGAGCCGTACACCTCGTCGGTGGAGATCTGGACGAAGGTGCTGATCCCGGCCGAGTGGGCGGCGTTCACGAGGGTGTGGGTGCCGAGGACGTTCGTGCGGATGAATTCGTCGCCGCCGTCGATCGAGCGGTCCACGTGCGACTCCGCGGCGAAGTGCACCACCTGGTCGTGTTCCGCCATCAGCTCGCGCACGGTGGCGGCGTCGCAGATGTCGCCTTTGCGAAAGGTGAAGTGCGGATGCCCGCGTACCTCGTCGAGGTTGGCGGGGCTGCCCGCGTAGGTGAGCTTGTCGAGCACGGTGACGGACACGTCGCCGGGCCCCTGCGGGCCGAGCAGCGTGCGTACGTAGTGGGAGCCGATGAAGCCGGCTCCCCCTGTCACGAGTATCCGGGTCGCCATGAGGAATTCGCACCTTGCTGTGATCGCCGGCACGGGCCGGTGTGCTGGTGGGCTGGGTTTACGGGGTGGCTGGGGCACGGGGTACGACAATCGCGGCGAGCAGCAGGTGGCGGTTGGCGAGCCAGTTCCCTTGAAGCATCGTCGGGACCTCGCCGTCGGCCCCCTCCGGCACGGCCCGGAGCACGCGCACGCGGAACGTGCCCGCCCCGGTGCCGCCGTCCGGGGCGATGCTGATCGAGGCCTCGTGGAAGCCCAGCCATGCGCGGGTCAGAGGTGACCACACCTTGTAGACGGCCTCCTTGGCGCAGAAC
Source organism: Streptomyces sp. 2114.4 (assembly GCF_900187385.1). NCBI lineage: Bacteria > Bacillati > Actinomycetota > Actinomycetes > Kitasatosporales > Streptomycetaceae > Streptomyces > Streptomyces sp. 2114.4. The sequence goes on along the minus strand of NZ_FYEY01000001.1, from coordinate 4,392,954 downwards.
AGCAGTCGGTCCCAGCACATGCTGCCGTTCAGCCGCCGCAGCACACGCTGCTGCTCCTGCTCTCCCGGCAGTGCGATGCGGTCCAACATGCCCTCGGGCAGCGCCTGATGGGGCTCGGCGTCGATGCCCACGCCCCGCACCTGGTCGCTACGGGCCAGGGCGGCGGCGCGGTAGCCCCGGCAGTGCGTCATGCTGCCGACGATGCCGTGGGGCCACTGCGGAGCGCCCGCGGGCCCCGGCAGCAAAGGAGCCGGCGGAACGCCGATGCGCAGTGCCGCGCGCCGGGCGCAGTGCCGCACGGTGGTGAACTCGCGGCGGCGGACGTCGGACATGGTGGCCGTCAGCCTGCTCTCCTCGGGGAACAATTCGGCGGCCGGTTCGTCGCCGTAGGACTCCGCCGCCGCGACGCAGTCCGGCAGTATCCGCGCGATCACGCCGTCAGTCCTGACACGGCGCGAGGGCTTCGACCTGCTCGACAGGGTCACCGTCGTCGGTGGGCAGCAAGGCGATCACGGGGGTGTCGAGCCCGTTGGCCGTGTAGGCACGGATCCGTGCGCGGCATTCCTCCGGGCTGCCGTGCACCACCAGTTCGTCGACCACCTCGTCCGGAACGGCCATGCCCGCGCGCCAGCGGTCGCCCGCGTCCCAGGCCCGGTGCATCGCGGCGAGTGGTTCGGTACGGCCGAGCCAGTCCTGGAACGCCCGGTACGCAGGCACGGTGAGGTAGCTGCTGATCATCATCCGGCCCAGACGGCGGGCTTTTCTGGCATCGTCGGTGAGGCACACGAAGACCGGGGCGACGAGTTCGGTCCCGGGGCCGATCTCGGCCCTGACCTTCGGTACATCGGCGGGGGCCAGCCAGTTGGTGATGGCACCGTCCGCCTCGGTGGCGGCGAGCCGCAGCATACGGGGGCGCAGCGCGGCCAGCAGGAGGGGCGGGGGCGAAGCCGGCGGCCGCTCCAGCCGGAAGCCGCGGACCGAGAAGGTCGGGTACTGCGCGTTCACCACCTTCCCCTCGAAGGCGGTGCGCAGGAACCGCAGGGTGTCGCGGGTACGCGCGTAGGGGCGGGTGTGTTCCATGGCGTTCCAGTCCCGTACGACGCCGGGGGAGGAAGCGCCGATGCCCAGCGCGAACCGGCCGGGCGCGCAGTCGGCGGCGGCCGCGGCGGTCATCGCCAGAAGGGCCGGACCGCGGGTGAACACCGGAGCGATGGCGGTGCCCAGCCGCAGGCCGGACGACCACTGCGAGGCCAGCACCAGGGGTGAGAACGCGTCGGTGCCCGAGGTCTCGGCCGTCCACACGTCGGTGTAGCCGAGGCCGGGAAGCCGCTCGACAAGCTCGCGGTGCGCCGGCAGGGGCACGCCGGTCAGCGGGAGGGTGATCCCCCATCGGGTCATCGCGTTGGTCTCCAGTCCTCTGCGGTATCCACAACGAAGCGGGCGCCCTGGGCGGGCCGGGCCGGGGCGCCCGCTGTGTCCGTCAGCCGGCGTCGGCCTGCAGGGCGTGCGCATGGCTGCGGAACAGCTCGGCGGCCGCCCGCACCTCGGCCGCCATCGGCCGGTCGGCCTCCAGCGCCGGGGAGATGTGGGCCAGTTGCGCCCACACGCCGACGGGCTCCGGAGCGTCCTCGGTCATCACCGCCAGCTGGGCCGCGCCCAGGGCGAGCGAACCCACGGCGAGCCAGCCCAGGTCCAGGGCCTCGCCGACGCCGTTCGCGCCGTTGAGCGCCATCGGTACGTGGTCCTGGTTCCACCCGTTGGTCGGCAGCGTCGTCAGCGACGCCGGGGTGACCAGCTGCCGGATCCGCGAGATGAAGGAGGTGGCGCTGATCTGCACCCCGGCCAGTCCGCAGCCGCGGCCGGCCCGGGGCGTGAGCATGATCGGCAGGTCGCCGTTGGTGGTGGGATTGACCACCAGGCCGAGCTGCCGTTCCGCCAGATATGCGGCCATGTGCAGGGCGAGCCCGGTCTGCTCCGAGGCGAAACCGACCGGCATGGCGTGGAAGTTGCCGGCGTGCAGCACCCGGCCCTCGTGGGTGAGGGGGTTGTCGGTGACGCCGTTCGCCTCGCGGAGCAGGATCTCTCCGGCCATGGTGAGCTGGTCCAGCACGGCGCCCAGGACCTGCGGGGCGCAGCGCAGGCTGTAGGGCTCCTGCAGCGGCCGGCGCTCGTCCCGCCGGTGGTCCTCGGACAGGTCCTGCCGGATCCAGCGTGCCACGAGCAGCTGTCCCGCCTGGTTCCGCGCCTGGCCGACCCCTTCGTCGTAGTGCTCGGCGTTGCCGCCGAGCAGCGCCGTCAGCCGGGCGGTGAGCGTCGCGACGGCTCGTACGAGCCGGACGGCGGAGCGCTGGTTGAGGATGGCGACGGCGAGGCTGACGCCGGTTCCGTTGACGAAGGCCAGCGCCTCGCGGACCGGCCATTCCAGCGGTTCGGTGCCCAGATCTGCGAGGGCCTGGGAAGCCGGACGCGGGGACCACTGGCCCTGCGCGTCGCGCACCCACGCCTCGCCGTAGCCCGCACACGCCAGCGCCACATGCGCCAGCGGCTGCAGATCGCCGCTCGCGCTGACCGTGCCGTCCCGCGGGATCACCGGGGTGAAGCCGGCGTTCCACAGATCGGCCAGGCGCTGCCAGAAGCCCGGGGAGACGGCGGAGAAGCCCTTGCGCATGCTGTTGAGCCGGAGCCAGAAGACCAGCCGTGAGGCCTCGGGGCCGAGCGGTCGGCCCTGTGCGGTGCCCAGGTGGGAGATGAGCGAACTTCCCTGCTCCATCTCGGAGGTGGAGGAGTACGTCACCAGCGGCCCGAAGCCCTGCGTCAGCCCGTACACGGGCTTGCCTTCGGCCAGATACGTGTCGACGGTGGCGCCGCTCTCGCGCATGCGGGCCACGTCCGCGTCGGCGAGCGGGCCGAGCTTCGCGGTCCAGGAGGCGGCTTCGACTATGGCATCGAGGCTGGGCATGTCCGTGGTGCCGCCGTCAGCCGTCGTGGGGGTTCGTGTCACGTTGCTATCCCTGAGTCGGTGTGTGAGGTCGAAAGGTGCTGCAACTTGCCCGTCGCGGACCGGCTGAGGCGGGGCACCACGTGCACCCTCCGGGGGCGGACGCCCAGGATTGCGCGCACCGGAGCCAGATCGACGCCGTCCGGCCCGGTCCCGGGCCGGGGCACGACGTAGAGGTCGATGTGCTCGCCGATCATGGGGGCGTCGACGGCCAGGAGTCCCAGGTCCGCGCAGTCGAGCGTGGCGCGCAGCAGGTGCTCCGCCTCGTCGAGGTTGATCCGCCGCCCGTTCACCTTCACGAGGCGGCCGATGCGGCCGAGGAGCCGGAAGGTGCGCTCGTCCAGCGGTTCCACGAGATCTCCCGTACGCCACTGCTGCGGCACCGGCTCGCCGGGGCGGTGGGCCAGGCGCGGACTGCGGATCACCAGCGGTACCGCCGTACCGTCCTCGGCACCGTCACCGTCGGCATCGGCAGCGGCGAGACGGACGTCCGGGAAGAGGGTCCACGCGGGCGGCTCGCCCTCGCGCCAGCGGCGCATGGCGATGCCGCCGGTCTCCGTCGAGCCGAGCAGCTCCACGATGGCCGCGCGCCGGGGACCGGCCGCTTCGAGGAAGGCCCCCGCATCGGCCGGGAGCATCGCGCTGCTGTACAGCACGGTCAGGTGCTCGAAGGAGCGGACCCAGTCCATGTGCCGCAGCAGGAGGGAGAAGATCCACGGCGTGGCGACGACGACGATCCGGCGCTGCCCGGTATCCGGCATCGCGCCGATGTAGTCGGGCCGGTACCAGACCGGGACGCCGAGCCGGGCGGGCAGCAGCAGGGTGGCCAGCGTGCCGTACACGTGGACCGGCGGGGCGAAGGAGACCACCGCCCCCGGCTCGTCCTGCCGGACGAAGTCGGCGAGCATGCCTGCCTCCCGCCAGGCGTTGTCGCGGCTGTGCTGCCAGCGGCGGGCCGGGCCGGTGCTCCCCGAGGTGTCGAAGCCCAGGGCGGGCGGCAGGGCGCCGAGCACCAGCTCGTCGGCACCCGCTGCGGTGTCCCAGCGCACGCACCAGGCGCGGTCGGTGATCTCCGCCGCGCCGACCGCCGGTGACAGCAGCTGCTCCGGGGTCAGCTCTTGGTAACCCACTCAAACTCCCTGCGGGGACATCATCAGGCGGCCAACTGGGCGACCTGTATGAGGTACTGGCCGTATTCCGAGTTCTGCATCCGCGTGCCGAGGCGGTGGCAGCTCTCCGCGTCGATGTACCCCATGCGCAGCGCGATTTCCTCTACGCAGGCCACCCGGACGCCCTGCCGCGTCTCGATGACGTGGACGTACTGGCTGGCCGCCAGCAGCGAATCGTGGGTGCCCGCGTCGAGCCAGGTGAAGCCGCGTCCCAACCGGATGAGCCGGGCCCGGCCCTGCTTCAGATAGGCCAGGTTGACGTCCGTGATCTCCAGTTCGCCGCGCACCGAGGGGGTGAGCTGCCGGGCGATCTCCACCGCGTCCGGGGAGTAGAAGTACAGACCGGTGATGGCGTTGCTGGAACGCGGGTTGACCGGCTTCTCCTCCAGCGAGACCAGGTTTCCCTCGGCATCGGTCTCGCCGATCCCGTAGCGCTCGGGGTCGGAGACCGGATACCCGAAGAGCGCACAGCCGTCCAGACCGTCACGGGCCGCCCGCAGAATCCTGGGGAATCCGGCGCCGTGGAAGACATTGTCACCGAGGATCAGCGCGAAGGGGTCGTTGCCGATGTGCTTCTCGCCGATGATGAGTGCTTCCGCGATGCCCCGGGGGGCCTGCTGCTCGGCATAGGTGATGGTGAGCCCCAGGTGCGAACCGTCCCCCAGCAGCGACTGCAGCGCGGGAATGCTGGACGGCGTCGAGATCACCAATATTTCCCGGATTCCGGCCAGCATCAGGACGGACAGCGGGTGATAGACCAAGGGCTTGTCATAGACCGCGAGCAGCTGCTTGGACGTCGCCAGGGTGGAGGGATACAGCCGAGTTCCGCTGCCACCGGCCAGTACAATTCCCTTCAACACTCTCCCCATTCATCAAGGCCGGTGCCGCCGGAAATGGCGATCACAGGACGTGTACGTCGGGCACGTAGAGAATCCACTTTCCCCCGGCGTCACGGAATTCCTGTTCCTTCTCCATGATTTCCTGCGCGTGATTCCAGGCGAAGAGCAGGGCGTAGTCCGGGTACGCGGTGGAGAACGCCTCCGGCGCCTTGACGGGAATGTGGGTACCCGGGCTGAGCCGGCCCTGCTTGGCGGGGGTGGTGTCGCAGATGAACGGGACGAGGTCGGGCCCGATGCCGCAGAGGTTCGTCACCGTGGCGCTCTTGGCCGTCGCGCCGTAGCCGGCCACCGTCTTGCCCTCGTCGCGCAGCTGCCCGAGCAGCGCCGTCAGGTCCTCGCGGATCTTCTGGACGCTCTCGCCGAATTCCCGCAGGGTGACCAGGTCGGCGAGCTTGCGCCGCTCCTCCTCGGCGACCAGCTCGGCCACCGCCCCGGACGGCTTGCGCTGCCCGGCGGGGGCCAGGGTGTAGCGCACCTCGCCGCCGTGCACGGTGAGCCGTTCGACGTCCACCAGCTCCAGCCCGTTGCGCCGTGCCATCTCCTGCACGGACCGCGCGGTGAAGAAGTAGAAGTGCTCGTCGTAGATCTGGTCGAACGAGGTGCGCTCGACGATGTCGCCGAGGTAGGGGTCCTCGAAGACGAACACGCCGGACGGCTTGAGCAGCGTGCGCACGCCGGTCAGGATCGAGCTCATGTACGGGATGTGGCACAGGGTGTTGGCGGCGTAAATGACATCCGCCCGACCGTCCGCGGCAACGATCTCCTGTGCCGTGGACTCCTCGAAGAACGACTTGCGGACCCGTATGCCCTTGGTCGCGGCGACGTCCGCCACGCCGCCGGACGGCTCGACGCCCAGGTGCCGCACACCGTTGTCGGCGATCGCCTTGAGCATCACGCCGTCGTTGCAGCCCAGTTCGACGACGAACGGGTCGTCCGCGGTGAGCTCGGTGGACAGCAGCCGCTTGGCGAGATTTTCGAAGTGCTCCCGCATATAGGCCGAACCGGAGGAGTGATACGGGTACTCCTCATGGAACATACGGTCCCGCGGGACCTCTTCCACCAGCTGCACCATGGTGCAGGACTCGCACACGCCGACGGCCAGCCGGAAGAAGAACTCCTTGGCGAGATCCGCATCCGGGGCGAGGAATGCGTCCGACAGAGGCTGGCGGCCGAAGTCGAAGAATTCCTGTACCGGAGCGGCACAGATACGGCATTGGAACTTGCTCGACATACATGCTCCTGGAAGGCCGACCGACGGCCAAATACTGGAATACGGACACTTCGGCGTGAGCACCGGGCACCGTTCGAAGCGGTTCTCGGCGAGTCTGCCCCAGAAACCGGCGCCGGCGGAAGAGTTCGGAATGTCCACTGTCTCGCTGGCGGGACAGAAACCGCCGCCGCCCCATGACTTTCCGGCGGCCCCGGACGCGCCCGCACGCCCTTTGCAATTTCCCTCTGTTCCGCCGGATCGGCAGTGATTAGCCTTGCCGCGTCCCAGTACATCTGTGCGGACCGCAAGAGGCGTCCCGCGGAAATCGCGGGCATCCGCCAAGAAATCCTGTGCAAGGCCACCGCCGGCCGCGCCGGCGGCCCCCTCGCGCGGCTTCAGCGATAAGGCATGTGACGATGACAGAGACAAGCTCTCCCCCTGCCCTGACCGACACGGCAGTGGTGCTCACCGACCCGCAGCGCGAAGAGGTTGCCCTCCTGGCCGGGGAACTCGGCCGTGTGGCGTCCGGTGTGGTGGACAGCGCCGAATGGCTCGCAGCGGCCCGTGACGTCTCTGTGCGGTTGCCCCGTCGTCTGCGGTCAGCGGCACGGGAGTTCCGGCACCACGCCGGGCCCGACGGCGTACTGCTGGTCCGCAACCTGCCCGTCCCCGAAGGACTGCCCGCCACCCCCACCAGGCCGGGGTCCGTGCAACGGACCGCGTCCCCGGCCGCGGCGGCGATGGCCGCGGTGATGCTCCAGCTCGGTGAGGTGATCGCTTATCGGAGCGAGAAGTCCGGCGCCCTGGTCCAGGACGTCGTGCCGGTGCCGGGCCGGGAGCGGCAGCAGAGCAACGCCGGCTCGGTGCGCCTGCAGCTGCACACCGAGAACGCCTTCCACCACCACCGCCCCGACTACGTGGGCCTGTTGTGTGTACGCGAGGACCCGACGGGCGACGCCAGGCTGTGCACCGCGTCCATCCGCCGGGCGCTGCCGATGCTGTCGCGGGACGCCAGGCAGGTGTTGTCCGAGCAGCGTTTCATGACCGAGCCGCCGCCGTCGTTCGGCGGTTCCGGGAGCGTTCCCCCTCCGGTCCATTCGATCCTGCGGGGCGCCCCCGAAGACCCTGATGTGCTGGTCGATTTCGCGAGTACCCACCCGCTCGACGACGGGGCCCGGCGGGCCATGGAGGAGCTGCGCACCGCTTTCGGGCGGGCCACCCACGCCCTCGCCCTCTCCGTGGGCGATCTGGCCGTGGTCGACAACCGCCTCACCGTGCACGGACGGACGTCCTTCGCTCCCCGGTACGACGGCACCGATCGCTGGCTGCACCGGGTCTACGCCGTTGCGGACCACCGCCGCTCCCGAGCCGGCCGGCCGGGCGGGGGAAGCGTCCTGGACTGACCGCCCCGCTCCGCCACGGGCCTCGCCGGCGTCAAGGGACCGGCGAGGCCCGTGGGCTGTCGTCGCCGCGCGGCGGAGGGGGGCATCCAGCGCGGCTTCGACGTCCTTGTCATCCCGTACGCCTCCCTGCCCCGAACAGCGCCCGGACCGGGTGGCGGACGGGACCCGGACCCCTCCCCCTCAGGCGCCTTCCGTGGTGGGGAGGGGTTTCGCTGGGGTGTCGAGGGCGGCGGCCAGTTCCGTGATCGTCGGGTGGCGCAGGGCGGTCCCCGGGTCCAGGGCGAGTCCGGCCGCCCGGACGGCGGACAGCACATGCAGGACCAGGAGCGAGTCACCGCCCAGATCGCGGAAGTGGTCGTGGACGCCGACCCGGTCGACGCCGAGCACCTGCTGCCACACCTCGGCGAGTTGGCGTTCGGTGTCGGTACGGGGCGCCACGTACACGGCCCGTACGGCCGTCGCCTCCCGGTGCGTCCCGGCATCGGCGGCAGCGGCCCCGCGGTCGTACTTGCCGTGCGCCGTCAGGGGCAGGGCGTCGACGATCCGGTACGCCGCGGGGATCTGCGGCGCGGGCAGCACCCGCCGGAGTCGTGACCGGAGTGCGGACGGCTGCGGTGCCGCTCCCTCGGCGGGCACGACCCAGGCGGTGAGCCGGTGCCCGCCCGCGGCGTCGGGTACCGCATCGACGAGCACTTCGCGCAGCCGCGGGTCGCCGAGGAGCGCCGCCTCCACCTCCGCCGGGTCGACGCGGTGGCCGCGGACCTTGAGCCGGCGGTCGGCCCGCCCGGCGAACTCCAGCTCTCCGCCGGCCCCGAGCCGGGCGAGGTCTCCGGTGCGGTACAGGCGGGCGCCCGGCGCACCGTACGGGTCGGGCACGAAATGCGCCGCCGTCAGGCCGGGGCGTGCCGTATAGCCCCGGGCAAGCCCCGGCCCGCCGATGTACACCTCGCCGACGATGCCGTCGGGCACCGGCTCCAGGTCGTCGTCCAGCAGCCGCAGCACGGTCCCCGGAAGGGCCTTGCCCAGCGGCACCAGGGGCCGCCCCAGAGGGCCGGTCACACGGTATGCCGCGGCGGCCACGGTCGCCTCGGCCGGCCCGTACTCCGCCGCCAGCCGCATCCGGCCGCCGGCCGCGGCGACCCGGGACGCGATGCGCTCGGCCTGTCCGGCCGGGTAGGCGTCGCCCGCACAGATCAGCAGTTCCGCCAGGCCGGCCAGCTCGTTGTCGCCGAGCTGTTCCTCCAGCAGGGCGAGGTGTCCCGGCGTCATGCCGACGAAGGTGTACGGGGCCCAGCCGGCCAGCAACTTCGCGAACTGATGCGGCTCGAACCCCTGCGGCAGCATGTACACCGTCCGGCCGGTCATCAGGGGGGCGAACAGCGCGGGGACTCCCAGGTCGGTACCGATCGAGGTGAAGAACGGGGCTCCTCGGCCCGCCGCGCCCGTGGTGTAGCTGCCGACCGCCCAGCGCAGGTAGTGGGCGAGGGCCCGGTGGCCGACCGCCACGCCCTTGGGTGCCCCGGTGGAACCCGAGGTGTGCAGGACGTAGGCGAGGCGGTCCGGATCGAGCACGCGGGCGGGCGGGCCGGGCACAGCCGCCTGCCGGGCGCGGCACTCGTCCGGGTCGTCCACGACCAGACGCGGGACGGCCGGGACCCGGGCGGCGTGGGTCTTCTGGGTCACGACGAGGCGGCAGCCGGCTTGGGCGAACAGCGTGCGCAGCCGGGCGTCCGGAGCGGACGGATCGCACGGTACATACGCCGCCCCCGCCTTCCAGATGGCGAGCAGCGTGACGAGGAGATCCGGCCCGCGGTCGAGGAGTACCCCGACGCACGCCTCCGCACCGGCTCCGGTCTCCCGCAGCCGCCAGGCCAGCAGGTTCGCGCGGGTGTCGAGTTCGGCGTAGGTCAGCTCGGTGTCCGTGGTGACGAGGGCGGTGGCCTTCGGGGTGCGGGCGGCCTGTGCCTCGAAGGCGAGGAGGGTGTCCTCGAACGGCGCCGGAGTGCCCTCGGCCCCCGCCTCGCCGTCCGGGTGGGCGGGCAGGCACAGCCCGAGCTCCCCCTCCTCCGGGTACCCGCCCCGCACCTCGCCGTCCGGTCCACCCGCGGCCATGTCCGCGAGCACCGCGAGGTAGAGCCGGGCCAGCCGGTCGGCGCGGTCCCGGCGCAGCGTCCGGGTGTCCGAGGCGATGGTGAGGTGGCCGCGCACCGGGGTTCCGACGACGACGGGGAACTCGTTGGGGCTGTCGTCGCGGGTGGCCGCGGTGTCGACGAGGCCGGTGTCCACCTGGTGGAAGTCGAGGTAGTGGAAGAGCACGTCGATCAGGTGGGGGTCTCCTTCGGGCCGGCGCATCGCCGGCATCGGGAACCGCCGGTGAGGCCAGAGCCCGACTTCGGCGGCGAAGACCTGCTGGGCCAGCTCTCCCCAGGTCCTGGCGCCGCGCTCGTAGGGGAACGGCACGGAGTTCAGGTACATGCCGGAGACCCGCTCCGCGCCGCGCACCTCGGGCCGGGCGTCGGCGACCATGCCGCCGCGGAAGGACCGCTGCCGGGTGAGCAGGCTCAGCACCTTGCTGTGGGCCGCGTGCAGCACGCTCTTGTACGGCACGCCGGTCTGTGACGCCAGCGCCCGCAGTCCGGGCTCCAGGTCGTGCAGCGGCAGGTCGATGCGGTACCGCTCGGCCGGCACCTGACGGCCGCCGGACCAGCCCGCCGGAATCTCGAACTTCTCGTATCCGTCCAGGAGTTCGCGCCAATAGGCCCGGTCTCCCCCGTCGGCGAGCGAGCGCAGCTCGGCCGCGATGAAGTCGGCGTAGCGGACGGCGGGTGCCGGCGGGGCGGGGGCGGGCCGGTGCCCGTCGCGGATGCGCTGATAGGCACGGAGCATCTCCATCAGCTGGGAGTGGTAGCTCCACCCCTCGATGACCGGGTGGCATTCGGTGATCGACAGCCACCAGCTCTCGTCGTCCAGCAGGTGCGTGGCCATCCGCATCAGCGGAGCCCGGGTGATGTCGAAGAGCTGCCCGCGGTCGCGGCGGGCGAAGTCCACCAGGGCCGGCCATCGCTCGTCCCGCGGGCGGTGCCGCAGGTCGTGGTGCACGTACGGCATGGTGCCGTGGGCGTGCACGATCTGCAGCGGCTGTGCGTAGCCGGTGAGCGCGAACGAGGTCCGCATCACCTCGTGCCGGGCCACGATCAGGTCTGCGGCGGCGCGGAAGGCCGCGGGGTCGAAGGGCCGCTCGTCACGGATCCGGAAGGAGGTGATGTTGTGGTAACGGTGGTCGCCGCTGTCCCCGAACATCTCGACGAACATCCCGGCCTGTGTGCGGGACACGGGGTAGGCGTCGACGGCGTCGGCGGGGAGTGCCCCCCGGTCCTCGTCCGCCATGAGGGCGAAGGGGGCGACCGGCTCCGCCCCCTGCTCCGCGGCCACCAGGCCGCTCTGCAGCGCCGCGCAGAGCCGCGCCACGGTGCGGTGTTCGAAGATGTCGCGCACCGCCACCGTCCGCCCGGCCTCCCGCAGCGCGCCCGCCAGCGCGACCGCGCGCAGCGAGTCGCCGCCGAGGTCGAAGAAGTTGTCGTGCACGCCGATCCTCTCCAGGCCCAGGACCTCGGACCAGATGGTGGCCATGGCGTGTTCCGCGTCGTCGCGCGGCGCGACATGCTCCCCGACAGCGGTGGCGGCACGCTCCGGCGCGGGCAGAGCGGTGCGGTCGAGCTTGCCGTTGGCGGTCAGCGGCAGGGCGTCGAGGGTGACGAACGCCGACGGCACCATGTACTCGGGCAGTCGTGTGCCCAGGAGTTCGCGGAGCCGGGCCGGCGCGAGCGCGGGGTCTTCGGTGCCGGGAGCGCGCACGAGGTAGGCGACCAGGCGCTTGTCGCCCGGCGTGTCCTCGCGGACCAGGGCGACGGCCTCGGCCACGGCCGGGTCCTCGGTCAGCACGGCCTCGATCTCGCCCGGCTCGATGCGGTAGCCGCGCAGCTTGACCTGGTGGTCGGCGCGGGAGACGAAGTCGAGGTTGCCGTCGGGCAGCACACGGGCGAGGTCGCCGGTGCGGTACAGGCGGGCCCCGGGCGGGCCGTAGGGGTCGGGAAGGAAGCGCTCCGCGGTCAGGCCGGGGCGGCCCACGTAGCCGCGGGCCAGACCGATGCCGCCGACGCACACCTCGCCGACGCTGCCGACCGGCAACGGCCGCAGGTCCTGGTCCAGGACGCGCATGGTGGTGTTGGGGATGGCGCGGCCGATGGAGACCAGCTCGGTGTCCTGGGGGCCGTCGATGAAGTAGGCGGAGTTGCCCACGGTGATCTCGGTGGGCCCGTACTCGGCGGCGAGCCGGGTACCGCCGGCTGCCGGCTGCCGCAGCCAGCGGTTGGCGAGCCGCCCGGTGAAGGCGTCACCGGCGGCGATCACCAGCCCGGCCAGGCCCGCGCGCTCCTCCTCCGACAGCTGCTGGGTGAGCAGGTCGAGATGGCCCGGCGTCAGCTTCACGAACGCGTAGGGAGCACCCTCGGTCAGCAGCCGGCCCAGCTCCGTGATGTCGAAGTCCTGATCGAGCAGGTGCACCGGCTGTCCGGTCATCAGCGGGGTGAACAGGTCCGGCACACCGAGGTCGAAGGCGACGGAGGAGAACAGCGGGGCCCCGCCCGTCCCGGCACCGGCATACGCATCGACGGTCCAGCCCACGTAGTTGGCGAGCCCGCGGTGGGTGATCTGCACCCCCTTGGGGCGGCCCGTGGAGCCTGAGGTGTAGATGACGTAGGCGAGGTGGTCGAGGTGGTGGCCGCCGGCGGGTGGTGCGAGCGGCGCGGGCGGGCAGCCGTCGAGGAGCCGGCGCTCGGCGTCGTCATCGATCACCACGGTCCGGGCCGCCGTGCCCGCCAGCCGTCCGGCATGACGGCGTTCGGTGACGACGAGCCGGCTCCCGGTGTCGGAGAGCATGAACGCCATCCGCTCGTCGGGGTATCCGGGATCGAGCGGCACATAGGCGGCACCCGCCCGCCAGATGCCCAGGAGGGCGGCCACCATCTCGGGGCCACGGTCCAGCAGCACGCCGACGGTGTCCTCCGGCCCGGCTCCGAGCGCACGCAGCCGGTGGCCCATGCGGTTCGCGAGCGCGTCCAGTTCGCCGTACGACAGGTGGCGCCCGCCGTGGACGACGGCGGTCGCCCCGGGGGTGGCCGCGGCCCGGCGGTCAATGGTCTCCGGTACGGAGCACAGCGCCGAGGCGTCGAGCGGGGTACGGGTGCCCAGGGGCTCGCCGGGGCCGTCCAGCAGCAGGGCTCGCTCCTGCACGTCGAAGATGTCCAGCTCGGACACCGGCGTGGCGGGCGAGGCCGCGGCCGAGCCGAGCAGCCGGCTGTAGTGGCCGGTGATGCGCCGGGCGGTCGCGGCGTCGAAGAGGGCGGTGGCGTACTCCAGCGAACCCTCGATGGAGCCGTCCGGCTGCTCTTCGAGGTGGACGGTGAGGTCGAAACGGGCGGTGTGGCCGGGCACCCGGGCCTCGGTCGTCGTGACGCCCGGCAGGTCGAGGGGTTCGGCGGGGTCCGCCCGTGTCAGGTCGAACATCACCTGGAACACCGGGGTGGCGGACAGGTCACGCTCCGGCTCCAGCATGTCGGCCACCCGGTCGAAGGGCGCGGACCGGTGGTCGAAGGCGGCCAGCACCGTTTCCCGGTTCCGCTCCAGCAGCCGGAGGAAGGGGATGTCACCGTCCCAATGGGCCCTGAGGACCAGGCTGTTGAAGGCGTAGCCGATCATGCCGGCGAGCTCGGGCCGGGTGCGCTCCGATACGGCGGTACCGACGGCGACATCGCGCACGCCGGTGTGGCGGGACAGCAGCACCTGGAATGCGGTGAGCAACACCATGAACGAAGAGGCACCGCACTCGGTGGCGACGGTGCGCAGCCGCCCGGCGACCTCGGCCGGCACGGTGAAGTGCTCCAGGGCGCCCTCCCAGGACCGCACGGCGGGCCGCGGCCGGTCGGTGGGCAGGTCCAGGGAGCCCAGTCCGGACAGCTGGTGTTGCCACCAGTCGAGTGCGCGGCGGACCTCTGGGCTGTCCTGGCGCTCGTTGAGCCAGGCGGCATAGTCGGCGTACTGCACCGGCTCCGTCGCCGGCGCGGGAGCGCGGCCCCGGCTCTGCGCGCGGTAGAGCTCGGACAGCTCCGTGAACAGCAGGGGGCGGGAAGCGGCGTCGCAGGCGATGTGGTGGAGCACGACGACCAGCAGATGGTCGTCGGCGGCGAAGCGGACCAGGCGCACCCGCAGCGGCGCCTGTGTGGCGAGGTCGAAGGGCGCCCGCGCCTCCTCCTCGGTGAACTGCCGGGCCGCCGCGGCGCGTGCGGCCTTGGCGAGTCCGCTGCGGTCGGACTCGGCGAAGTCCACCGGGCCCGGGGCGTCGATGATCTGCCGGGGCTCGGTGCCGACGAGCAGGTAGCGGGTGCGCAGGATCTCGTGGCGCTCCGCGAGCAGGTCGAATGACCGGCGCAGCATGTCCGGGTCCAGCGGCCCGCGCAGCCGGTAGGCCACCGGCAGCAGGTACTCGGGGCTTTCCGGGGCGAGCTGGTGCAGGAACCACAGCTGACGCTGGCCGGCGGAGAGCGCGAGCGGCTCGCCGCGGGGGACGCGCCGGATGCCCCGGCGGGCCCGGGGAGCGGTACCGGAAAGGCGGCGGCGCAGCAGCTCCTCGCGCAGGGCCGCGTCCGAGGCGGCATCCGCACGGGTCTGGGAAGGTTCGGTCATGGGTGGTACTCCCTGTGTGCGGCGGCCAGTTCGGCATCGCTGAGCGACGCGATCTCGGCACGTACCGCCTCCTCGACGGCCTCGGCGAGCGCGGCGACGGTGGGCCGGTCGAAGAGGGTGCGCAGCGGAAGCGTCACGTCGTACTCCTCCTGGATCCGGGCGATGACCCGGGCGGCGCGGATCGAGTCCCCGCCCAGCCGGAAGAAGCCGTGCCGGGCCCCGATGCGCGGGGCGCGCCCGTCGGGCCCGGTCAGCACCGAGCGCCAGATCTCGGCGAGGGCTTCCTCGAGGAGGCCTTCGGGGGCCGTGTACGGCTCGTCGTCGGCCACGGTGGTCAGGTCGGGGGCGGGCAGCGCGGCGAAGTCGATCTTGTGGTGCCGGGTCAGCGGCAGAGCGTCAAGGGGGACGACGAGGGTGGGCAGCATGTAGTCGGGCAGGCGCCGCGCACAGTGCTCCAGCAGCTCGCCCCGGGGCGGGAGCCGGTCGCCGGACGGGACTCCGTACGCGACCAGCCGGGCCTCGTCCCCGGTGCCGTGGACGACGACCACCGCCTCGGCGACGCCGGGGTGCTCGGCCAGCACCGCCCGCACCTCGCCGGTTTCCACCCGCCGGCCGCGGATCTTGACCTGGCCGTCGGCGCGCCCGGCGAAGTCCAGGATGCCGTCGGGGAGCATCCGGGCCAGGTCGCCGGTGCGGTACAGCCGGGCGCCCGGCGGCCCGTAAGGGTCGGGCACGAACCGCTCGGCCGTCAGGCCCGGGCGCCCCGCATATCCCCGGGCCAGCCCCGGCCCGCCGATGCACAGCTCTCCGACCGTGCCCGGGAGCACGGGGCGCAGCAGCGGATCCAGGACGCGTGCGCTGACGTGCGGGTAGGGCCGTCCGAGGGGGACCGCCGTCGCGGTCCGGGGGACCTCCCAACGGGTCGCGGCGATGGTGGTCTCGGTGGGGCCGTACTCGTTCACGAACCGTTTCAGACGACGGGCCAGGGTGCGGGCGAGCTCCGGCGGACAGGGCTCACCGCCGGTCTGCCCGGTCAGCGGCCGCTCGCCGAGCCCGCTGTCCACAAGCAGCTGCCACTGTGGGGGCACCGCCTGGAGGTGGGTGACGCCGGTACGGTCGATCAGCTCCACCAGCGCCTTGTAGTCCTCGCTCTCCTCCTCGCGGGCCAGGACCACCCGGCCCCCCGCGATCAGCGGCATCAGCAGTTCGGTGAGGGAGATGTCGAAGGTGGCCGGGGCGAGCGCGAGCCAGGCGTCATCCGGGCCCCGGCCGAAGTCCAGGTGGTCGCGGGAGGCACGCAGAAGACGCAGCAGCGACCGGTGCTCGACGGCCACGCCCTTGGGGCGGCCGGTGGATCCGGAGGTGTAGATGACGTACGCGAGCCGGGCCGGCGCGAGGCGGGCGGCCGCAGGGCGGTGTGCCGGGGCCGCCGGGTGCCCGGGACCGTCGACGGCGAGCGAGGCGCCCCCGTGGCAGGGGGCCAGGCGGGCACGGCCCGACTCGTCCGAGACCAGGACCAGGGCCCGCGAATCGGCGAGGATGTGGGACAGGCGCTCGTCGGGCAGGGCCCGGTCCAAGGGCACATAGGCGGCTCCGGTCTGCCAGATGCCCAGCAGACAGGCCACGAGGTCGGGGGTGCGCGGCAGCATCACGGCGACCGCGGTCTCCGGGCCGGCCCCCAGGGCGAGCAGCCGGTGCGCGAACCACTCGGCACGGTCCTGCAGCCTGGCGTAGGACCACTGTTCCTCACCGCAGACCACGGCGGTGGCGCCGGGCGTACGGCGCACCGACTCCGCAAACGCGGCGTGGACACAGCCGTCGGGCTCGTCCCCGGACACCGGGCCGGCCGCACCGAGCGCCAGCAGGCGGGCCCGTTCCGCGTCGGGCAGCAGCTCGGCATCACCCAGCGGCATCGAGGGGTCCGCGACGAAAGACTCCAGGAGCCGGATCCAGCAGGCGGCCAGACGGTCCACGGTGGCCGGATTGAACAGCGCCGTCGCGTACTCGACCATGCCCAGCAGGCTTCCGTCGGCCCGCCGGTGCACCACGAAGGTCAGGTCGGTACGGGCGGACCGCCAGGCCGCAGCGAACGCTTCCAGGTCGGCTCCGGAGAGGGCGGTGCCGGTGCGTCCTTCCTCGTGGAAGTCGAACATCACCTGGTACAGCGGGGTACGGGACAGATCGCGCTCCGGCTGCAGTTCACTCACCAGTCGGCCGAAGGGCAGCTCCTGATGGGCGAGGGCGTCCAGTACGGTCTCGCGCACCGAGGCGAGCGCGTCGCGGACGGCGCGGCCGGCGTCCGGGCGGCAGCGCAGGACGAGGGTATTGAGGAAGTAGCCGGCCGTCTGGGCCACTTCGGGCCGGTTCCGTCCGGCGACGGGCATGCCGAGGGTGAAGTCCGCTCGGCCGCTGAGCCGGGCCAGCAAGGCGACGAAGCCGGTCAGCAGCGTCTGGTGGAGGGTGGCGCCCGTGTCCCGGCCCAGCGCGGCGAGGCGGGCGGTCAGGGCGGCGGGCACCACGAAGGTCCGCAGGGCCCCGCGCCCGTCGCGCTCCGCGGGGCGCGGGCGGTCCGCGGGCAGCTCCAGCGGCGTGGCCCCGCTCAACTCCCGCTTCCAGTAGCCGAGTGCGCCGTCGGCTTCCGTGGCGCCGTCCGCCTCGCGGCGGCGCTGCCAGACGGCGTGGTCCGCGTACTGCACGGCGACCTCCGGCAGACCGGCCCGTCCCCCGGTATGCACCCCCTCGCCCAGGGCACACAGATCGCGTTCCAGGAGAACCGAGGACCAGCCGTCGCATGCGATGTGGTGGATGCCGAGCAGCAGCACCTGGCCGCCGTCGGCAGTGCGCACCAACAGCGCCCGCCACACCGGACCGCGCTCCAGGTCGAAGCCGCCGCCCAGTTCCCGCGCGGCGAGGTCGCGCAGGGCGGCGGCGTCCGCGGCCTCGGCGACGCGCAGCTCCACGGCCCGGCCGGGGGGCTCCACGACCTGGACGGGTTCGGTGCCGCGCAGCGCGTAGTGGGTGCGGAGGATTTCGTGGCGCTCCGCCAGCTGCTGCAGTGCGGCCTTGACGGTCCGTTCGCTCCAGTCGCCGGGGAGGCGCATCCACACCAGGTCGGCCCACTCGGGGCTGCCGGGGCGCATCCGCTCCAGCAGCCACAGCCCCTGCTGCCCGCCCGACAGTGGCAGCGCGTCCCCGCGGGGGACCGGGACCACCGCGTCCTGCCCGGTGGCAGCGGACTCCCGGCCCTGCGCTCCGTCCGCGTCGTACGGCCCGTCCGGGTCCCCGAGGAGGGCCGCCTGGGCCGTCACCGTGGAGGCGGAGAACAGGTCGCGCAACGCGATCCGCCGCCCGGATGCGGCGGAGAGCCGGACGGCGAGGCGGCCCAGGTGCAGCGAGGAGCCGCCGGCCCGGAAGAAGTCGTCGTGTGCGCCGATGGTCTCGGCGGGGAGGTCCAGGGTCAGCGCCCACGTCCGGGCGACGACGCGCTCGGCGGGCGTGCGCGGCGGCACATGGGGCAGGTCGCTGCCGACGCCCGGGCCGGGGTCGGGCAGCGCGGCACGGTCGGTCTTACCGCTGGCGGTCCGGGGGAAGGCGGCGACGGGTACGAAGACGGCGGGCACCATGGGGCCCGGCAGCGTGCGGCCGGCGAACTCCCGCAGCTCACCCGGGGACGGTGCGGCGGCGCCGTGTGGCTGCACCCAGGCCACGAGCCGGCGGCCACCGTCGCGATCCGGCACCGCGTCGACGACGACGGCGTCCACGTCCGGGTGGGCGATGAGCACGGACTCGACCTCGCCGGGCTCGATCCGTACGCCGTTGACCTTGACCTGCTGGTCCAGGCGCCCCAGGTACTCCAGTTCGCCCGTGGCGGACCTGCGCACGCGGTCACCGGTGCGGTACAGCCGGGCTCCAGGCGGACCGAAGGGGTCCGGGACGAAGCGCTCCGCGGTCAGACCGGGGCGGCCGAGGTAGCCGGTGGCGACCCCCACGCCGCCGGCATGGAGCTCTCCGGCGCTGCCCGTCAAAACGGGGCGGCCCTGTGGGTCAAGGACCAGCGCGCGCAGGCCCTCGAGGGGCCGCCCGATGGGCACCGGGCCGGACGTCTGGGCGGGGTCGAAGCGGTGCTCGGTGATGTCCACGGAGCATTCGGTGGGCCCGTAGGTGTTCCAGATCTCCACCTGCGGTACCCGCTCCAGCAACTGGTGGCACAGCTCCGCGTGCAGCGGCTCACCGGCGCTGAAGACCAGCCGCAGGGCGGTGCAGCCGTCCCAGCCCGGCGCGTTCACCAGCGCACGCAGCACCGAGGGCACGGCCTGCAGGACCGTGATACGGCCGGTGGCCACCGCATCGAGCATCAGCGCGGGGTCGCGCTCGGCGCCCAGCGGCGCGAGGACGACCGTGCCCCCGCTGACCAGTGGCGCGAACAGCTCCAGCCCGGCCGCGTCGAAGCCGATGGTGGTCTTCTGCAGCACCCGGTCGGCGGGCCCGAATCCGTGCGGGGACGCCAGCCTGCGCACGCGGTTGGCGATCCCGCCGTGCGGCACCACCACCCCTTTGGGACGCCCGGTGGATCCGGAGGTGTAGAGGACATAGGCCGGACGCCGGGCGGCCTCCGCCCTCCCGCCGGGGATCTTCGGCGCGGTCTCCTCGTGGGACCCCGGGGCAGCCGTCCCCTCAACCGCCGTGTCGTCCGCACCGTGCGCGGCGCCCGGTGCCGGACCGGCCGGCTCGTCGAGCACCAGCAGGCGGGTGGCGCCGAGAGGCGGGAGCGCCGCGATGGCGGCCCGCTCGGTCAGGACGAGAGGGGCCCGGGTGTCGGTGAGCGCCCAGGACAGTCGCTCGGCCGGGTGGTCCGGGTCCATCGGCACGTAGGCGGCGCCGGCCTTCCACGTTGCCAGCAGGGCGACGACCAGGTCGGGGCCACGGCGCAGGCACACCCCGACGAGGCTCTGCGGACCGATGCCGAGCGCGACCAGCCGGTGCGCCAGCCGGTTGGCCTGCCGGTCCAGCGCACCGTAGGTGAGGCCGGCCCGGCCGGCGGGCCCGCCGTCGACCGCGAGCGCGTCGGGCGTGGCCGCGGCCTGCGCGGCGATCAGCTCGGGCAACAGCGGGAACGGGCCCGGCGAGTCCGGTGTGCTGCGTTCCGCGAGCGCCCCCTCCGCAGGCGAAAGAGCCGACGGCGTCCGGTCGTTCACAGATGCTCCTTCGACAAAGTCGCCTCGGGGCGGAATGGGGGAGGTGCCGCAAGGGCGGTTCAGTCGGCGGCGGAACGTTCCATCCGGCGGCGCAGGCTCAGCGGGCGCATATCGGTCCACACCGTGTCGATGTAGCTCAGGCACTCCGCACGGCTGCCTTCGGTCCCGTCGGCGTACCAGCCGTCCGGCAGCGGGCGGTCGGCCCACCAGATCGAGTACTGTTCCTCGTCGTTGCGGACCACGCGGTAGGTGCGGTCACTGCTGTGGTCGTCCATGCGGCGTTCCCAGGGTCGGGGGCGGGGACGGTCGGATGACCGCTGCTCAGTCGGAGTTGACGATGCGTCGCACGTTCGCCTCGAACTCGGCGGAGGTGCCGTTGCGGTGCGCGACCTCGGCGATGTGCTCCGCGATCTCGCGGAACGTCCGGCCCTCGAACCCCTCGAGCTCTTCCAGCACCTTCATCCCCAGCTCGTTCTCCAGGTCGAGCAGGACCTGGACCATCGAGAAGGAATCCAGGTCACGCAGCTCTTCCGGCTCGGGGACATCGGGCTGCTCGGCGCAAATGGTAGCGGCCGTCCGCCGGATCACCTCGGTGAATTCATCGATGAGAGACGGGGCGCTTTCCGTGACCGTTCCGTTGTCCACCATAATTCCTCGCTCGCTCGTCCGCCGCTCGCGCACCAATGAATTCCTCCGGCATCGGAGGTCACGTGTCGGGCGGAATGAAATTTCTGTCGATGATCGACCCCGAACGTAGTCCGGGGCTCATCGCAGGGTCAATGACACGGCCTCCGATTCCACGCCGGCCGTCTCGCCGGCGAGACAGTCGCACGGCCCTGGAACCCACCGGGCACCGCCTCTGGTGAGCGCGTTTCCGGCTCACCTCCTTGACCCGCGGTCTCGCCCCTGCCTACCGTCCTGTAATTCCGACACCGTGAGCATCCGGATATACCCGGCCCGCCGCATTGCCTACAGCATTCCCGGCGTTATAGAAATCAAAGGGATTCGCGACGGATAATCGCCCTGCGGGCAGCCACGGCAAGAGAGGCAGGTGGCCGATGCTTTTTCCACACACCGAAACCAGGCGGGTCGCACTGCGTCCGGCCGGTGCCGAGGACGCCGTTACGGCCTACCAGATCCTCTTCCAGCTGGGGAGCGCCGGACTCCCCGTCCTGGACGCCTTCGTCAAGACCTTCGGAGAAGGACTGTCGGCGTGCTTCCTGGTCCACCGGAAAGACACGGACGAGGTCGTCGGGCTGAGTACGATCTCCCCGCTCACCCCGGCAGGCCACGTCCGTATCGAGGTGCACCTCGCCGGGGCGGAAAACCATGAACTCACCGGTGATGTCCACGCGTTGACCGCCAATTTCGCCTTCGCGATGTGGCGCACCCGCAAGGTGTACATCCACCGCACGTCATCGGACATCAGCGCCATCGGCTGGGGCGACGCGCCCGCTGCCGTGATCCGCGCCGAGGCGGTGCTGCCCGACCACACGTATTTCCACGGCAGGTTGTGGGACGTCCACATCTTCGCCATCCACCGTGAGGACTGGAACCCGCACGGTGTGGCTCTTCTCAAGCAGATCGTCTGAAACGGCCGGACGTCGGTCTGCCCCCCACGGCCAACTCTTCAATCCTGACGCCAATCCTGTTGGAGGTGACGTGCCGCGATGACCCAGCATGTGTGGGGTTACTTGCCGGAGTACGAGAAGGAACGCGCGGACATTCTCGACGCGGTGGACACGGTGTTCAGCTCCGGACAGCTGGTGCTGGGGAAGAGCGTCCGCGGCTTCGAGCAGGAGTTCGCCGCGTACCACGAGGTCGCCCACTGCGTCGGCGTGGACAACGGCACCAATGCCATCGTGCTCGGCCTGCGTGCCCTGGGCATCGGCCCCGGGGACGAGGTGATCACGGTCTCGAACACCGCGGCACCCACCGTGGTGGCGATCAACGCCGTCGGCGCCACACCGGTGTTCGTCGACATCCACCCGGACACCTACCTGATGGACGTGGGCCAGGTGGCCGCCGCCATCACCCCGCGCACCCGCTGCCTGCTCCCGGTGCACCTGTATGGCCAGTGTGTCGACATGGCACCGCTGCAGGAACTGGCCGACAAGCACGGCCTGCTCGTCCTGGAGGACTGCGCGCAGGCACACGGCGCCCGCCACCACGGCCGCATCGCCGGATCGATGGGCAACGCCGCGGCGTTCTCCTTCTACCCGACCAAGGTGCTCGGAGCCTACGGTGATGCCGGCGCCACGGTGACCGACGACGCCGCCGTGGACGCCCGCCTGCGGCGGCTGCGCTTCTACGGCATGGAGGACCGCTACTACGTCGTCGAGACACCCGGCTACAACAGCCGGCTCGACGAGGTGCAGGCGGAGATCCTGCGCACCAAGCTTCCCCGCCTCAACGACTACATCGCCCGCCGCAGAGCCATCGCGGACAGGTACGCGGAAGCCTTCAACGGCACCGGTCTCCTCACCCCCCGGACCGCTCCGGGCAACGAGCACGTCTACTACGTCTACGTGGTGCGCCATCCGCAACGCGACCGGATCATCGAAGGCCTCAAGGCCCACGACATCGCGCTGAACATCAGCTACCCCTGGCCGGTGCACACCCAGAAGGGATTCGACCACCTCGGCTACGGCAAGGACGACCTGCCGGTCACCACCCGCCTGGCCGAAGAGATCTTCTCCCTTCCCATGTACCCGTCCCTGTCCGACGCGGAGCAGGAGCGGGTCATCGATGCGGTGTCCGACGTCCTGGGAAGGCTCTGACCGAGGTGAGCCTCATGTCCACCGCCGAGTTCCACGCCTGGTGGGCCGAGCGCCGCCAGGCCGGCGGGTTCTCGGTGGAGCGCATCCCCTTCGACGCCCTGGACTCCTGGGAGTTCGATCCGCTGACCGGCAACCTCGGTCATGCGAGCGGGCGGTTCTTCACGGTCGAAGGGCTACAGGTCCGCGACGGCGGCAACGGCGGTGCGGAGATCTGGTCGCAGCCGGTCATCAACCAGCCGGAGATCGGCATCCTCGGCATCCTCGTCAAGGAGTTCGACGGCGTCCTGCACTGCCTGATGCAGGCCAAGATGGAGCCGGGGAACGCCAATACGATCCAGCTTTCGCCGACGGTACAGGCGACGCGGAGCAACTACATGAAGGTGCACCGCGGCGCCGGCACCCGGTATCTGGAGCACTTCACCGGGCCGCACCGCGGCCAGGTGCTCGTGGACGTACTGCAGTCGGAGCAGGGCGCCTGGTTCTGGCGCAAGCGCAACCGGAACATGGTGGTGCTCGCGACCGGTGACGTGCCGCTGCACGAGAACTTCTGCTGGCTCTCCATGGCCCAGATCCGCGAGCTGACCATGGTGGACAACCTGGTCAACATGGACGCCCGCACCGTGCTGTCGTGTATGCCGTTCATGCTCCCCGACGAGGCCGAGACGCCGAGCGGCGACGCGTTCCACGACGCACTGGTGCGCTCGTACCAGTACCAGGCGGCGAAGGAGAGCCGGTCCGCGCTGGAGACCGCGGGCGGGATCCTGAGCTGGTTCACCGAGGCGAAGACCCGCTGCGACTGGACCGCCCGTCTGGTGCCGCTGACCGACGTCGCCGGCTGGAAGCGCGACGACTGGGAGGTCACCGACGAGGGGGCCGAGAACTTCCGCATCATCGCGGTCCGGGTCGCGGCCGGGACCCGGGAGGTCACCCGCTGGACGCAGCCGCTGCTCTACCCGCGCGGGGAGGGACGCGCCGTGTTCATCGCCCGCCCGGTCGGCGGAGTGCTCCATCTGCTGGTGCGGGCCCGGCCCGAGTACGGGCTGATGGACCAGGTGGAGATGGCGCCGACGGTGCATCTGCACCCGGGACAGGGCCTCGACGGCATACCGGAGCCCTTCCTGCGCGACGCGCTGCTGCCCGGCGGCGCCACGACGCGGTACGACCAGGTGCTCTCGGAGGAGGGCGGGCGGTTCCACCATGCACTGACGCGTTATCAAATCCTTGAGGTGGGCGAGGAGTTCCCGCTCGAAACGCCGCCCCATCTCTGCTGGATGACGGCACGGCAGCTGACCGACCTGCTCCGCCACGGTCACTACCTCAACATCGAGGCCCGCTCCCTGCTCACGTGCCTGCTCAGCCTGTGCTGAGCGGGCACCGGGCGGGCGTCTGTACATGTGCGATTCTCTGAGACTGGTGGGCCATGTTTGATGCGGCACGAGTTACCGAAATGTCAATCAAAGGGGCTTATCGCCTGGTCCCTAACAAGATCCCGGATATCCGCGGCTCCTTCTTCGAGGCCTTCCGGGGCGGGATTCTCACGGAGATCATCGGCTATCCGTTCACCGTCGGGCAGGCGAACTACTCCCTCAGCCGCCGGAACACGATGCGCGGCATCCACAGCACCTCCCTCCCGCCCGGCCAGGCCAAGCTGGTCACCTGTGTGCGCGGCGCGGTGCTGGATGTCGCGGTGGACCTGAGGGTGGGCTCACCCACCTTCGGGATGTACGACATGACGCCACAGGACGAGGAGTCCGGCACCGCCGTGTACATGGCCGACGGGATCGGCCATGCGTTCCTGGCCCTCACCGACGACGCCTGCATGAACTACCTGTGCTCGGAGGCGTACGTCCCCGGAACGATGATCGAGGTCAATCCCCTGGACCCCGACATCGGCATTCCCTGGGGGATCGAGGAACCGCCGATCATGTCGGAGAAGGACGCCGCGGCGCCCACGCTGGCCGAGGCGGTGTCCCAAGGGCTGCTCCCCACCTACGAGGAGTGCCTGGCCCACTACCAGGCGCTGGGAAAGCGCTCGGCCGAGGGCTGACGCCCTCCTGGGTGGCACAGGTGACCGGTCACATTTCTTCTCCTCCCATGCTGAGCGGAGTTCTTCCACATGTTTAAGAGCACGAGTGACAGACTGCGCATCGGGATCATGGGATGTGCGGATATCGCCTGGCGGCGGACCCTCCCGGCCATGGAGGGCAACCGCGCCGTGCAGGTCACGGCCATCGCCAGCCGGGACGAACGGTCCGCGGCGAAGTTCACCGACCGGTTCGGCGGTGTGCCGATCGAAGGCTACGACGTGTTGCTCGGCCGCGATGACGTCGATGCCGTCTACATCCCGCTTCCCGGCCTGCTCCACGCCGAATGGGTCGCCCGGGCCCTCGACGCGGGCAAGCACGTGCTGGTCGAGAAGCCGCTGACGGCCGGCTACGAGGACACCGGCCGGCTGATCGACCAGGCGCGCTCCCGCGGTCTGGTGCTGCTGGAGAACTACATGTTCCTCTATCACTCCCAGCACACCGTGGTGCGCAAGGCCCTGGCCGAGGACGTCATCGGTGAACTGCGCGGTTTCTCCAGCGCGTTCACCATCCCGCCGAAGCCGGTGGGCGACATCCGCTATCAGCGCGATGTCGGCGGCGGGGCCTTCCTGGACTTCGGGGGCTATCCGGTACGGGCGGCACAGTATTTCCTCGGCGGCGACCTGAAGGTCGTCGGCGCGGTGTTCCGGCACCACCGGAGCCGGGGCGTGGTGATGTCGGGCAGTGTGCTGCTGAGCACGCCGGAGGGGGTCCCCGCCCGGCTGACGTTCGGCATGGAGCACTCGTACCGCAACACCTACAGCCTGTCGGGCAGCACCGGTCGCATCATCCTCGACCGGGCCTTCACACCGCCGGAGACGTACCAGCCCGTGATGCGGGTCGAACGCCAGGACCACCATGAGCAGTTCGTCCTGCCGGCCGACCACCAGTTCGCGAACGTCATCGACACCTTTGTGGATGCCGTTCTCGGTGACCGCGGCATACGGGAGCAGCAGGAGGGCTCCCTCCGGCAGGCGGCGCTGATCGAGGAGATCCGGAAGAACGCGCTCCTGGTGGAGGTCTGAAGCGCGCACCGGGACCGGCCCGTTCCCGGCCGTCGTCGCGGCCGTCGTCGCGGGCCGGCCGCCCCGCACCGCACCGGAACGGCAGCCCGGCACGTCAAAGCCCCCGTTCACCAAGACCCGGACGTCCTACGCGGTGGCCGGCCGTTCCCCCTCGGACAAAGGGGTTCCCCGGCCGCCGTGAGGGTGCCCCTGACGGTGGTGCGGCCCGCTTCAGCTCCCGGTGAGCGGGTGCGGCAGGTCGCCGGGTCCGAACAGGTCGGGCCGGGTCCAGCCGTCGAGGTCGTACTCCGACATGCACTGGTCCGCAAACCCCTTCAGGGCTTCGGCCTGGCCCCGTGCCTGATAGCTCAGCAGGGTCTGCACGCGAATTCCTTCGTGGTCGCCACCGTAATTCCGCTCGTACAGCTCGTGGCGGCCGGCGAATTCCGTACCGACCGCGTCCCACAGCAGCTTGAGGAGCTTGACCCGGTCGATGGCCTCGACTCCCCGCGAGCCCCGAAGATAGCGGTCCAGGTAGGGGCGGACGTCCGGGTTCTTCCAGTCGCTCGAATGCGAGTTGAGATAGATCAGGCCGCTGCCAAGGGTCTGCTGGATGATTTCCCGGATCCGCGGATATCCGATGCCCATGAACGTCCGGTAGGCCAGACCGTAGTTGAGGTTCGGCTGCACGGCGCCGCCGCGCCACTCGGTCGGCGACTTCGCCATCGCGTCGGACATGCCCCAGAACATGTCGCGCCAGTTGAGGACCTCACCGATCTGCGCCTGTACGCCGCGGAAGCCCGACGTTCCGGTCACCTCGACGGCCTTCAGCAGACATCCCGCGATGAAGTCGAGCTTGACCGCGAGCCGGGTGCAGCCATGGAACGTGAACCGCTCCAGGAAGCCGGACCTGGACGCGAACGCGTTGGCCGAGGCCGCGTCGTACATGAACACGTTCTCCCACGGCACCAGCACCCGGTCGAGGACCATGATCGAGTCGTTCTCGTCCAGCCGGCTCGACAGCGGGTAGTCGAAGGGACTGCCCAGCACCGCAGCGTGCATCTCGTAGGAGGTGCGGCAGAGCAGCTTGAGACCGGGCGTGCCCATCGGCACCGTGAACATGGCCCCGAAACGCTTGTCCCGCAACGGCAGGCCCATGTGGGCGATGAGGTTGGCGTTCGTGAGGGCGGAAGCGGTCGCCACGACCTTGGCACCCGACACCACCAGCCCCGCGTCGTTCTCCTCCTCGACATGGACGCAGACATCGGCGGTGCGGTCGGCCGGCCGGTCGCGGTCGACGGGCGGATGGACGATCGCGTGGTTGAAATAGAGCACCCGCTCCTGCGCCTCCCGGTACCAGCGCAACGCATTGTCGCGGTACGGCCCGTAGAAGTCCGCGTTCGCCTCGAGAGTGCCGAAGAACGCCGCCTTGTAATCCGGAGTGCGGCCCATCCAGCCGTACACCAGCCGCTGCCAGGCGACGATGGCATCACGTGCGGCCACCAGATCCGCGGAACTCCTGGCGGTCTTGAAGAAGGGGTGGGTGAAGCCCCCGTTCCCGGTGTCCGTCGGCACGCTCAGCACGCCCCGGGACTCCGACTCGTGCAGCGCGTCGTACAACTGTGCGATGGACCGGGCACTGTTACGGAACGCCGGATGCGTGGTGACGTCCTGGACGCGTTCACCGTGGATGTAGACCTCGCGCCCGTCCCGCAGGGACTCCAGATATTCCGCACCGGTCATCGGGCGGACACCGTTGAGCGCATCCGTATTCGTACCTGACGCTGTCGTCAATTCGGTCTTCTCTCGCAGAAACGGGTCACCGGCCGAAAGCAGCTGCATCGGTGGCGTGGAATGGGGAGCGCCCCGGAATCCGTGCGGAGTTCCGGAAAGGTCCGGCCGTCGACAGAACACCTGGCGCGGCGCATCACCGGATACCATCGGCCGGGAACCGGGGCGGAACGGCCTGCCGGACCTGCTCCAGGAAAGGGTGCTCCTGTCCCGCCGGCGAGACCTGGCCAAACGTTTCGGTGCTTTCCCCTGACCCGTCCGAGACGAAAGTCTCCAACAGTCCGACCAAGGTATCGTCCACCGTCCGTCCCGGCCTCGGGAAGAGATCACGCGGGTAAAGTCCCGGACGTGCTCGACACCTTGCCCGCTCCCGCGCCCGCCCGGCGGAGTCCACGCGACTGGACCGTGGACACCGCCCTCTTCCTGCTTGCGGTGGCCTACGGTGTCGCGACCGCGAAGAGCAGGGGGGCGGCGGCCCCCGAGCCGGGGCTGAACTGGATGTACCTGGAGCAGATAGCCGGTGCCCTCGGTTCTGCCCTGCTGTGGCTGCGCCGGCGCAAACCGGTGGAGGTCGCCTCGGTGCTGATCGCCCTCTCCGTGGTGTTCGAGATGGTCGCGGGCGCCATGCTCGTCGCGCTGTTCTCCGTCGCCGTCCGCTGCTTACCGCGGACCACCGCGATCCTCTACGCGGCGAGCCTGCTGCCCGTCATCTCCGATGTCTTCACACGCCCCGACACCGGCCTGTCGGCGTTCCACTTCTTCGTCTTCGGAACCATCGTCCAGGGGGCCGCGGTCGGGTGGGGTCTGTTCATCCACCACCGGCGGCAACTCCTCCGACAAGTGGCGGCCGAGGCCCGGCTGCGGGCCGAACAGGCCCAGATGCGGGCCAGGGAAGAGGTCGCACGGGAGATGCACGATGTGCTCGGCCACCGGCTGTCGCTGCTGAGCCTGCACGCCGGGGCACTGGAGTACCGTCCCGACGCCCCCAGCGAGGACGTCGCCCGGGCGGCGGGGGTGATCCGGCAGAGCGCGCACCAGGCGCTGCAGGACCTGCGCGAGGTCCTGACCGTACTGCGGGCCCCGGCCGGTGAACTGCCCCAGCCCACCCTGGCCGATGTGCACCGGCTCGTGGCGGAGTCGTGTACCGCCGGGATGCAGGTGCGGCTGCTCAAGGACATTCCGGAGGCCGTTCCCGACCTGATAGGCCGGACGGTCTACCGGGTGGTCCAGGAAGCGCTCACCAATGTCCGTAAGCACGCCGCCGGGGCCGCCGTGTCCGTCCAGGTGACCGGGAAGGCGGGCGAGCAACTCACTGTCCAGGTGTCCAATGCCGCCACCGGCGCCCGGCCCGCGCAACCGCCGGGTACACCCCCGGGGCAGGGGCTGGCAGGCCTCGCCGAACGAGTGGCGCTCGCCGGCGGACGGCTGGAGTACGGACCGACCGGGGAAGGGGGCTGGGAGATCGGAGCACGGCTGCCCTGGTCATAGGGCGGCCGGCTCTCCCAGGGCGGGTCCGGACGAGCTTTCCGATGTCAAGAGGTGCCCACACGCGGCGTGGGTCGAACAATGAGTGGAAGTGATCTAGCTGTGCCGAAAGAGATGAATCCGAAGGCGGCCGAGACCACGAAGGTCTCCGAGCCGCTGTGGGGCCAAGTGCTCGTCTGTGTCGTTTTCGGGCTGATCGGCGCCGGACTCTGCTGGCTGCTCAAGCTGCTCGCGAAGTGGCTGGTGACCCTGCCCTGGGCACCCATGCAGGGCCCGGCCAAGCTCCTGACCGCGATCCCCGAACCCGGGCTCACCATCGGGGCGGTGGCCGTCGGTGGCTTCATCGGCCTGGTCGGGGGCGCGCTCATCAAGTTCGGTGAGCTGTCGGTCAGTGTGTCCGACAGCAGGGTGCTGCTCACCCGCAAGGGAGAGTCGCGGGAGATCCCGAGCGCGGACATCTCCCTGGTGTTCCGCGCCGGCAAGCAGCTCGTCCTGCTCGGCCACCACACCGAGGAGCTGGCCCGGGAGGACTGCGACCAGGACCGCCGCCGCCTCGCCGAGGCATTCACCGCGCACGGCTACTCCTGGGCCGACGAGGACCCGCACGAGAAGGAGTTCCAGGTCTGGGTGCCGGAGAGCCCCAAGCTGTCCCCGCAGGTGCACGCGTTGCTCAAGGCCCGCGACCAGTTCCTGAAGAAGCCGGGATCGTCAGACCAACTGCGAGAACTGCGGGATGAGTTGAGGCAGCTGGACGTGGTGGTGCGCGACAAGGACAAGCGGCAGTACTGGCGTACGCTGCAGCGCTGACCGTGGGACCGCCGGTGTTCAGGGGGCCGGACAGCCGGCCCCCTCGGCCCTCCCACCCCGCGGGCCGGCCGCCGGGCCGGTCACAGTGCGCCGGCCGGCACCCGCTCCGTCAGCTCCTGGACCAGGCTGTTGGCATGCGGTACGGCGACCAGCTCCTCGCGCAGGTCGTGCGCACGGCGCCGGAAGGCCTCGTCCTCCAGGAGACGGAGCAGGCTCTCGCGGACGGTGGGCCCGGTGGCCCTCGTCGCATGCGTGGTGAGGCCGGCACCGTGCGCAGCCAGACGCGCCGACAGCAGCGGCTGGTCCACGTCCCAGGGCAGGGCGAGCTGGGGAACTCCGTAGAGCGCCGCGGTGGTGAGGGTTCCCACTCCGGCGTGGTGGATGACCGCCGCGCAGGTCGGCAGCAGCGCCTGCATCGGCACGTACGGCACCAGCCGGGCATTGTCCGGAATCCGCTTCAGTCGCTGCCGGACGGCGTCGCTGACGGTCGCCACCAGCTCGATGTCCAGGTCGCCGACGGCGTCGAGGATGTCCTGGACGTCAACGGGGTAGGCGAGATCGTGATCACTCACGGTCAGGCCCAGGGTCAGGGCCACCCGGGGGCGCCGCGGCGGCTCCCACAGCCAGCGCGGCACGACCGCCGGTCCGCCGTACGGAGTGAAGCGCAGCGGCCGGTAGTCCAGATCCGGGGCGTGCACCTGCAGGGACGGTGGCAGCAGGTCGATGCTGAACTGGCCGGTGACCATGTCCTCGGTGAACTCCCCGCCGTACTTGCGGGCGTAGCCGCCCAGCCACTCGGCGAGCGGGTCGTCGCTTTCCCGGTGCGGCTGACCGGAGTTGAGCCGTAGAAAGTGGTGCCGGGTGATCCCGTAGACATCCGCGCCGATCAGCATGCGGGCGTGGGCGGCGCCGACGGCCTTGGCCGCGATCGCGCCCGCGAAGGTCAGCGGTTCCCAGATGACCAGATCGGGCCGCCAGTGCCGGGCGTACTCGGCGAGCGCACCGGCCAGCGGCGCATTGGTCATCTTGTGCGCGGCCTCGATCCGGACCCGGTACCCCTCGCGCAGGGATTCCAGGCTGATGTCCTCGGGCCTGCGCTCCACGGCGTCGTACGGCTCGGCCAGCCCCGGTCTCAGCCGTGCCCCTGCGCCCTTGAGCCGGCCGAAGACCTGCCACAGGTCGCGGTCACTGCCGACCGGCACCGCGGTGAGTCCCGCCTGGGTGATGGCCTCGGTCATCTTCGGCTGGCAGGCCACCCGCACCTCGTGGCCGGCGGTGCGCAGCGCCCAGGCGAGCGGGGCCATGAGCAGGAAGTGGGTGCGTTCGGGATAGCACGTGAACAGAATGCGCATGGGGTGTCTTTCGATCAGCGGGGGCCGGACGCCGAAAACGGCTGTCAGCGGCGGCGGTGCAACAGGTGGCGGCGGTGCACGGGTGACGGCGGTGTGCGTCAGCCGGTGCGGTGCCGGGCGGTGAGCTCTTCCAGGCGGGGAACGAGCGCGTTGGGGGTGGGCAGAGCCAGCAGCTCGTCACGCAGGTCCCCCGCGCGGGCGCCGAATTCCGGCTCGTCGAGCAGCCGCAGCACCTGTTCCCGGATGGCCTGCCCGGTGGCCTTTCCGTGTGGCAGCTCCAGGCCGGCGCCGTGCTCGGTGAGCTTGCGCGCGAGCAGGGGCTCGTCGAAGCTGAACGGGATCGACAGCTGAGGTACCCCGTGCCGGGCAACGGTCCCGAGCGTGCCGGGGCCCGCGTGGTGGATGACGACCGCGCAGGTGGGCGCCAGTGCGTGCAGGGGCACGAACGGAAGCAGCCGGGCGTTGGCGGGGACGCTTGTCAGCTTGGCCTTCTCGGCGTCGGCGATGGTGGCGACGACCTCGATGTCGAGATCGGCCAGCGCATCGAGGACATCCTGGGTGTGGATGGTGTAGCCGTCGAAGAGATCGGTTGCCGTGAGCCCCATGGTCAGCGCCACGCGGGGCTTCGTGGGCTCGGCCCATAGCCATTTCGCCACACTCGACGGCCCGTTGTGAGCGACGAACTGCATCCGCAGATAGTCCAGGCCGTCAGCTTCGAGCTGGAGGCACCGGGGGAACTGGTCGATGGTGAAGTGCCCGGTGACCATGTCCTCGGTGAACTCCCCGCCGTACTTGCGGGCGTAGCCACCCAGCCAGTTGGCGAGATGGTCGGTGCGGTGCCCTTCCGGACGCTGCGCCCGCAGGCGAAGGAAGTGTGCGCGGGCCACGCCGAAGACATCGGCGCCGAAGAGCAGGCGGGCGTGGGCGGCGCCGGTGGCCTTGGCCGCGATCGGGCCGGCACAGGTGAGCGGGTCCCAGATGACCAGGTCCGGCTGCCAGTGCCGGGCGAACTCCACCAGTCCGGCGACCATCGGGAAGTTCTCCGGCTTGTGGCCCTTCTCGACCGCGTCGTAGTAGCCGTTGAGCAGGTGCTCCCACGTCGCCTTCGAAGGGTCCTCGGCGACATCCCAGGGAGCGTGCAGCCCGGCGCGCGCCGCTGCCAGCTCCTCGGGGTTCATCCGTGCCATGCGGAACACATCGCTGTCGCGGCCGACGGGGACTGCGGTGAGCCCGGCCTGGGTGACGGTGGGCACGAACGAGGGCTGGACGGCGAACCGCACCTCGTGGCCGGCGGTGCGCAGCGCCCAGGCCAGCGGCACCATGCTCAGAAAGATCGTCTTTTCCGGGATGACGGTGAACAGGACTCGCATGGCTGCTGCTTTCCGTGGGGTCAGGCGGTGGTGCCGCGGTGCCGGGCGGTGAGTTCTTCGAGGCGGGGGACGAGCTGGTTGGGGGTGGGCAGCGCAAGGGTCTCGTCGCGCAGGGCGGTGGCACGGCTGCGGAAATGCGGCTCGCCCAGCAGACGCTGCACGGCGGTGCGCACGGCCCCGCCGGTCGCTTCGGTCGTGTGGAGATCGAGACCGGCACCGTGCTCGGTGAGCTTGCGCGCCAGAATCGGCTGATCCCAGTGGTAATGCAGGGACAGATGAGGCACGGGATGACGGGCGACCGTGGCGAGAGTGGCCGCACCCGCGTGATGGATGAACGCACTGCACGTGGGCGCGAGATGGTGGAGGGGAACGTAGGGGACCAGGCGGGCGTTGTCCGGGATGCGCCGCAGCTTGGCCTTCTCGGCGTCGGCGATGGTGGCCACCAGCTCGATATCGAGATCGGCCAGCGAATCCAGCACCTCCTGGGTGGGGATGGTGTAACCGCTGTAGACATCCGTCGCGCTCAGCCCCATGGTGAGCGCCACCCGCGGCTTCTCCGGCTGCTTCCACAGCCACTTCGCCACCGTGGCCGGCCCGCCGTACGGGATGAACTGCATGCGCTCGTAGTGCAGCCCGCACGCCTCGGTCTGCAGACTCCCGGGAAACTGGTCGATGGTGAAATGCCCGGTGACCATGTCCTCGGTGAACTCCCCGCCGTACTTGCGCGCATAGCCCCCCAGCCACTGAGCAAGCGGATCCGACCGCCGCCCCTCCGGCTGCTGCGCCTTGAGACGCAGGAACCGCTCCCGCGGCACGCCGAAGACGTCGACTCCGAAGAGCAGCCGGGCATGCGCCGCGCCGACGGCCTTGGCCGCGATCGGGGCGGCAAGGGTCAGCGGATCCCAGATCACCAGGTCCGGCTTCCAGTGCAGCGCGAACTCCACCAGATCCGCGATCATCGGGAAGTTGTCCTCCCGCAGGGACCCCGAGACCAGGTCATAGCCTTCGAGCATGCTTTCCCAGGTCGCCGTCGACGGGTCCTGCACGACGTTCCAGGGCGTGGGCAGGCCGACACGTGACGCGGCGATCAGCTCAGGGTCGACCAGTTCCAGCAGCCGGAAGGGGTTCTGGCGGCGTCCGACGGGGACGGCGGTGAGCCCGGCCTGGGTGATGGTGGGAGCGAACGAGGGCTGGCCGGCGAAGCGGACCTCGTGCCCCGCGGTACGCAGCGCCCAGGCCAGCGGCACCATGTACTGGAAGATGCTCTTGTGCGGGTTGGCCGCGAACAGCACACGCATGGGTCAGCCTCACTGGGGTCGGGGGGAACGGAACTCGGCGGTGAGCTCCACGAGCCGGGGCACCAGCTCGTTGGGCGTCGGCAAGGCGTGCAACTCGTCGCGCAGGACCGTCGCCCGGTCCCGGAAAACGGGTTCGCCGAGCAGCCGCAGCGCCGCCTCACGCACCGCCGGTACGGTCGCCCGATCGGCCTCGATCGCGATGCTGCCGCCCTGTTCCGCGGCCCGGCGGCCGAGTACGGGCGCATCGAAGTCCCAGGGCAACAACAGTTGCGGCACGGGATGCTGCGCCATCGTCAGCAGGGTCCCGAAGCCGGCGTGGTGAATGGCCAGACTGCAGGTCGGGGCCAGGGCGTGCATCGGCACATACGGCACCAGCCTGGCGTTGGCGGGCACCCGGGCGAGCTTTTGCTGCTCGTCCTCGGCGACGGTCGCGACGATCTCCAGGTCGAGATCGGCCAGCGAGTCCAGGACGCCCTGGACGTCGACCGCGTAACCGGCACCGTGGTCGGTCGAGCTGACGCCCATGGTCAGGGCCACCCGAGGCCGCTCGGGCGCGGTCCACAGCCACGTCGGCAGCACCGCCGGTCCACCGTAGGGGACGAACCGCATGGGCAGAGTGGGCAGTTCGCTCTCCAGCCGGAGGGACGCCGGGAGCTGGTCGATGGTGAAGTGCCCGGTGACCATGTCCTCGGTGAACTCCCCGCCGTACATGCGGGCATAGCCGCCCAGCCATTCACCGAGCGGATCCGTCCGCCCGCCCGGCGGCTGCTCGTCGCGCAGACGCCGGAAGTGCTCGCGGGTGCTGCCGAAGACATCGACGCTCCACAGCAACCGTCCGTGCGCGGCGCCGCACGCCTTCGCGGCGATCGGCGCCGCCATCGCCAGCGGCTCCCACAGGATGAGATCCGGCCGCCACGAACGGGCGAAACGGACCAGGTCGGCGATCATGGGGAAGCTCGCCGGCTTGTGCCACAGGTCCACGATCTCCGCATAGCCCTCGCTGAGACGGCTCCACTCGGCCCGGGACGGGTCGTGTGCCACGTCGTACGGTGTGGGCAGCCCGAACTCCGGCCGGTACGACCAGTCAGGAAGGGTGTGCATCTGGCGGCGCAGCAGCTCCCACAGGTCGTAGTCCCGGCCGACCGGTACGGCGGTGAGCCCCGCCTGTGTGATCACGTCCGCGAACCACGGGGTGCAGGCGACCCGCACCTCGTGCCCCGCGGTGCGCAGTGCCCACGCCAACGGCAGCATGGGCAGCACATGTGCCTTCTCGGGGTTGGCGACGAACAGGACGCGCACGGCTCACGCTCCGATCGGCCCGGCGAGGGCGCCGGCCCGGGCCTTGTTCCCGGCCGCGAACCGCTCCAGCCTGCCCACCAGGTCGTTGGGGGCGGGCATGGCGAGCATGCGGTCGCGCAGCTCGGCTGCGCCCCGCCGGAATCCCGGATCACCGAGCAGTTTCAGCAGACCGGCACGGACGTCCGCGCCGGTGGTCTCCTTCGGGTTCAGCATCAGCCCGGCACCGATCGCGCTGACGCCGGTGGCCAGCGCCGGGCCGTCGTTGTCCCAGGGCAGCGTCAGCTGGGGCAGTCCGCGCAGCGCCGTGGTGGCGAGGGTGCCGAAACCGGCATGGTGGATGACCGCGTCACAGGTGGCGGCGAGCGCGTCCAGCGGCAGGAAGGACGCCACCTTGGTGTTGGCCGGAATCCGCTCCAGCTTGCGCTGCTCGGCTTCCGCGATCGTGGCGACCAGCTCGATGTCCAGGTCGCCGAGCGCGTCGAGCACATCCTGCACGCCGACGGCGTACTCACCGCCGTGGCCGGTGGTGCTCAGTCCCAGGGTGAGCGCCACCCGCGGCTTGTCCGGCGGGTGGCTCAGCCAGGTGGGGACGACCGCGGCGCCGCCATAGGGCACGTACCGGAGCGGCTGGTACTCGACGCCGCCGGCGCGGTGCTGGAGGCATTCCGGGACCAGATCGATGGTGAGCTGCCCGGTGACCATGTCCTCGCCGAACTCGGTGCCGTACCGGCGGGCGTAGCCGCCCAGCCATGCGGCCATGGGGTCGGTGCGCCCGCTCTCCGGCTGCTGTGCCCGCAGGCGCAGGAAGTGTTCGCGGGCCACCCCGTACATGTCGGTGCCGAAGAGCAGGCGGGCGTGCGCGGCGCCGGTGGCCCTGGCCGCGATCGCGCCGGCGTAGGTGAGCGGTTCCCAGATGACCAGGTCCGGCTGCCAGTGCCGGGCGAACTCCACCAGGTCGTTGATCATCGGTACATTGCTGGTCTTGTGCCAGCGCTCGACCTGCGTCGCGTACCCCTGGCTGAGGTATTCCCAGGTGATGTCCTCGTGCGCCCTGCCGGTCACGTCGTACGGCAGCGGCATCCCGCCCTTGTCGGCCTGGCCGAGCCAGCTGGGATCCCTGGAGAGGATCTGCCACAGGTCCCGGTCGCGGCCGACGGGTACGGCGGTGAGCCCGGCCTGGGTGATGACCTCGGTGAACTTCGGCTGACTCGCAAAGCGGACTTCGTGGCCGGCAGTACGCAGCGCCCAGGCCAAAGGAGCCATCAGGAGGAAGTGGGTCCGCTCCGGATAGGCGGTGAACAGGACTCGCATGGCTGCTGCTTTCCGTGGGGTCAGGCGGTGGTGCCGCGGTGCCGGGCGGTGAGTTCTTCGAGGCGGGGGACGAGCTGGTTGGGGGTGGGCAGCGCAAGGGTCTCGTCGCGCAGGGCGGTGGCACGGCTGCGGAAGTGCGGCTCGCCCAGCAGACGCTGCACGGCGGTGCGCACGGCCCCGCCGGTCGCTTCGGTCGTGTGGAGAGCGAGTCCGGCACCGTGCTCGGTGAGCTTGCGCGCCAGAATCGGCTGATCCCAGTGGTAATGCAGGGACAGATGAGGCACGGGATGGCGGGCGACCGTGGCGAGAGTGGCCGCACCCGCGTGATGGATGAACGCACTGCACGTGGGCGCGAGATGGTGGAGGGGAACGTAGGGGACCAGGCGGGCGTTGTCCGGGATGCGCCGCAGCTTGGCCTTCTCGGCGTCGGCGATGGTGGCCACCAGCTCGATATCGAGATCGGCCAGCGAATCCAGCACCTCCTGGGTGGGGATGGTGTAACCGCTGTAGACATCCGTCGCGCTCAGCCCCATGGTGAGCGCCACCCGCGGCTTCTCCGGCTGCTTCCACAGCCACTTCGCCACCGTGGCCGGCCCGCCGTACGGGATGAACTGCATGCGCTCGTAGTGCAGCCCGCACGCCTCGGTCTGCAGACTCCCGGGAAACTGGTCGATGGTGAAATGCCCGGTGACCATGTCCTCGGTGAACTCCCCGCCGTACTTGCGCGCATAGCCCCCCAGCCACTGAGCAAGCGGATCCGACCGCCGCCCCTCCGGCTGCTGCGCCTTGAGACGCAGGAACTGCCGGCGGACACCGCCATGGATGTCGATGCCGAAGAGCAGACGGGCGTGGGCGGCGCCGACGGCCTTGGCCGCGATCGGGGCGGCAAGGGTCAGCGGATCCCAGATCACCAGGTCCGGCTTCCAGTGCAGCGCGAACTCCACCAGATCGGCGATCATCGGGAAGGCCGCCTGGCGGTGCCGGTCGGCGACCGCGTGCGCCATTCCGGTGGCCAGATAGTCCCAGGTGTCCTTCTCCGGTTCGGTGAACGCGTCGTAGGGCTCCTCGATGCCGGCCCGGCCCTGGTCGAACCCGTTCCCGGTCGCGCGTGCCGCCCACAGCTTGGCGTGGTCACGTCCGACGGGGACGGCGGTGAGCCCGGCCTGGGTGATGGTGGGGGCGAACGAGGGCTGGCTGGCGAAGCGGACCTCGTGCCCCGCGGTACGCAGCGCCCAGGCCAGCGGCACCATGTACTGGAAGATGCTCTTGTGCGGGTTGGCCGCGAACAGCACACGCATGGGTCAGCCTCAC
The DNA here is from genome assembly GCF_900187385.1 of Streptomyces sp. 2114.4. NCBI lineage: Bacteria > Bacillati > Actinomycetota > Actinomycetes > Kitasatosporales > Streptomycetaceae > Streptomyces > Streptomyces sp. 2114.4. Next base: position 4,355,447 of record NZ_FYEY01000001.1, on the reverse strand, counting down.
TGGGGTCGGGGGGAACGGAACTCGGCGGTGAGCTCCACGAGCCGGGGCACCAGCTCGTTGGGCGTCGGCAGGGCCAGGAACTGGGCGTTCAGGTCCGTGGCCGCCTGCCGGAAGGCCGGTTCGCGCAGGATGCGAAGCAGGCTCTCCCGTACCAGCGGGCCGGTGGCCCGGTCGGCGCGGACGGGCAGGACGGCACCCTGCGCGGCCGCGCGCCGGGCCAGTTCCGGTTCATCGAAGTCCCACGGCACGGCGACCTGGGGAAGAGGGTTGAGGGTCGTGGTCAGGAAGGTGCCGGGACCCGCGTGGTTGATCACCGCGCTGCAGGTGGGCAGGAGGGCGTGCAGCGGCACATACGACACGACCCGGACGTTGTCGGGAATCCGCGGCAGCTTGCGCTGCTCGTCCTCGGCGAGGGTGGCGACGACCTCGATGTCGAGATCGGCCAGTGAATCGAGGATGTCCCCGACATCGGCGATGTAGCCCGCGAAGCGACTGGTGGCGGCGATGCCCAGGGTGAGGGCGACCCGGGGCTTCTCCGGCTTCTTCCACAGCCACCCGGGGACGACCGCGGGGCCGCCGTAGGGCACGTACCGCATGGGCACGTACCGCACGTCCGCCGTCATCCGCATCGAGGGCGGGAACTGGTCAATGCTGAAGTGGCCGGTGGCCAGATCCTCGGTGTACTCACCGCCGTACTTGCGGGCATAGGCACCCAGCCAGTCGGCGAGCGGATCGCTCTGCTCCTCCGGCGACTGCTGTGCCTTGAGGTGCAGGAAGCGGCTGCGGGTCAGCCCGAGAACGTCGATGCTCCACAGCAGCCGGGCGTGGGCGGCGCCGGTGGCCTTGGCCGCGATCGCGCCGGCGTAGGTGAGCGGTTCCCAGATGACCAGGTCCGGCTGCCAGTGCCGGGCGAACTCCACCAGGTCGGCGGTCATCGGAAAGTTGTCGGTCCTGTGCCAGTGGCGGACGACGTGTGCGTAACCCGCCTTCATCGTCTGCCAGTCGAGGTCCTGCGGTGCCTGTTCGGCGGCGCTGTACGGGGCGGGCAGGCCCTTGCGCTCCGCCTCCATCCGCTCCGGATTCAGCTGCGGCAGGCGCCAGATGGGGCGGTCGGTGCCCACGGGGACGGCGGTGAGCCCGGACTGCGTGATGACCTCGGCGAACTTCGGCGGGGCGGCGACGCGGACTTCGTGGCCCGCCGTGCGCAGTGCCCACGCCAGTGGCACCATCTGCTGGAAGAGAGACTTGTCCGGGGTGGTGGTGAACAGTATTCGCATCGTGTCCCTATGAGTTGCATTCAGGCGGTGACGGCGCGGTGCCGGCGGGCGACGGCGCCGGCGATCCGGCCCAGCCCCTCGTGAAGAGGCACACGCGGCGCCCAGCCGGTGACGTTCCGGAACTCCGGTGACCGGAGTACGAAGTCGAGTTGGTCCGTGGGCATCGCGTGCTGGGCAGGCGTGCTGTCCACCACGGGTACGGGCGGCCGGCCCGTCTGCCGGGACACCGTCCGGGCGATGGCCGCGAACAGCTCCGCCACACTGGTCTGTTCACCCGTACCGATCTCCCACGCCCGCCCGGCGACCGCGTCCAGCGCGTCGAGGGCCGCGGTGAAGGCGCGGGCCGCGTCGTCGATGCCCAGCAGGTCGCGCTTGGCCGTGCCGCCGTGCCACATCGTGAGCGGCTGCCCCTCGACGGCCCGCCGTGTCATGGTCGCCACCACGCCCCGGTCGAGGTCGACCGGATCCGTGCCCAGGCTGTAGAGGGTGGGCAGGCGCAGGGTGCTGCCGCGGACCAGCCCCTCGGCGGTGGCGTCGGCGATCGCCTGTTCCGCGGCCAGCTTGTGCCGGTCGTAAGCGGTCAGCAGCTCGTGTGGCTGGGTACCGCTCGCGGCCAGGGCGGCCGGCACCCGGGCGGACTGGGAGAGCGAGCCGGCGAAGAGCAGGGCGGGCCGCCGGGCCGGACGCTGGGCGCGGATCGCGTCGATGACCTCGTGCACCAGGCCGAGGTTGACGCGCTCCGCCAGGGTGTCGCCGTCGGAGACCCGCCAGGTGCCCGAGCCGGAGATGTGCGCGACGAGGTGGATCACCACATCGGATCCCGCGACCGCCTCGGCGACCGCCCCGGGCTCGGTGAGGTCCGCACGGCGCTCCTCGATCACCGCGGTGGGTCGCGGCGGGACCGCCACCGGGCGCCGGCCGACGAGCCGGAGACGGACGGGCCGGCTCGCGAGCTCCCTGCTGATGGCCGTGCCCAGCAGGCCCGAGGCACCGAGGACGGTGATGAGTTGTCCGGTTCCCTGACCTGGCACTGGTTCTCCTCAAATCCCGTTGTGGTTCGTGGCGGGCGGGCAGGCCGCGGACGGCAGGTTCGGGTCCGCGCGCCAGCTCAGCCGCGGCCCGAGGACGTCGCCGAGTGCGCCGTCGACATGCCGCTCCCACTCGCTGCGTACGGTCTGGAACGTGTGCAGGTCCCAGTGCCGCCCGCGGAAGTAGAGATAGTCGCGGAGCACTCCGGTGGCCGCGCTTTTCTCGGAATTCAGTCCGACGCTGCCGAATGTGGCCTCGGTGGTCTGGGCAATCACCTTATCGACGTCGAACATGGCGAAGGCATAGTTGATCGTCAAATAGATCGCCTCGGATCCCACACCGAGCCGGGCGCGTTGGGGGTCCAGATAGACGCCGGCGCTGACATGCCCGGCGGGGTCGAGAGCATGCAACGTACTGAATCCCAGCAGTTCTCCGTCGCCGCGCCGGGTGACGAGAAAAGCGGCATCACACTTGGCCAGGTCACGATTCTTCGACCGGGCGGTGGGACTGACGTTTTCTATTCCGGTCCGCAGCATCGTACGGATGAGCTCCGAGTGATGCCGGGTGGATGCCGGACGGAATGCAAGGCGGCGGGACGTGATGTGCGGAAAGAGCACGGTAGTCGTCCAATCGGTCGGTGGATGAGCCTTACGGGGGCAACGTTCAGGCGCCGCCCGCCCTCTCGTCCCCCGGGCCGGCGCTCTCGCGCACGCCCGTCGCTTCCCGTATGTCCGTCCGGCTCGGGTACTCCGCCCGGACGCTGTCCCAGCACATCTCCCCCACCGTCGCCGGCAGGCTCTCCAGCCGGCTCAGGTCGGCGTCCGTGAGCCGCAGTTCCGCCGCGGCCACGTTCTCCTCCAGCCAGCGCAGGTGCCGGGTCCCCGGGATCGGGACGACACCCGGGCCCTGCGCAAGCACCCAGGCGATGGCCACCTGGGACGCCGTGGCGCCGTCATGGCGGGCGGCGACCTCGCGCAGGCCGTCGAGGATGACCCCGTTGGAGCGCATGGCCTCCGCCCGGAATCGCGGGTCGCGGACCCGGGAATCGCCCGTGTGCAGCCGCTCGTGGGACACCTTGCCCGTGAGGAAGCCGCGTCCGATGGGGGCGAAGGCGAGGAAGCCGACACCGTTGCGCCGGCACCACGGCAGGATGTCCCGTTTGCTCTGCGGCGCCCAGACCGACAGCTCGTACTGCACCGTCGTGATCGGGAAGATGGCGTGTATCTGGTCGAGTTCTTCGCAGGTGGCGTGCGAGATCCCCAGGGCCCGGACCTTCCCCTCGGTGACCAGTTCACCGAGGGCGCCCCAGGTCTCCGCGAGCGGGACAGCGGGGTCCACGCGGTGCAGCTGGTACAGGTCGATGGTGTCGGTCCGCAGCCGCCGCAGCGACGCCTCGCAAGCCCGGCGCAGATGCTCCGGGCGGCCGTCACGGACGAATCTGCCGTCCGGCTGCGCGATCAGCCCGCACTTGGTCGCGATGTTCGCCTCGTGTCCGTGGTGTTCGAGCGCGCGGCCGAGCAGTTCCTCATTGGTGAAGGGCCCGTACACATCAGCCGTGTCGAAGAGATTGACGCCGAGGTCCAGGGACCGGTGTATGACCCGGGTGGATTCTTCGTCGTCCCGCTGACCGGACCCGTAGCCATAGGACATTGAACTGCAACCCAGGCCGAGCGCACTCACAGAAAAACCGTCGGCCAGTTTGGTCTCCCACATCTATATGTACTCCAAAATGTCCGGCGCCGACGATTCATGGGCTGCCGGAAAAGGCCACAACGACCTTTCCCGCGGCGCACATCGGAATTTGTCCGGGGGCAGAGCGCCGCTTGAGATCATTCCTCATCGAGTCGGCGGTCCGGGAGCCGTCGCGGCGCACTAATTTCCGCCTTCTCGTCGGGCGCGGACTGCAGAAACTCGGCGATCAGCTCAGGGACGGATTCGCCGGCGAACGTCATGAACTGCTCGACCCTCATATCGGGGGCCTGATAGAAGCGCAGCCCCGCCGCGGTCGGCACGCCCACGCTCACCAGGCCCAGCCATCGCTGCACCAGCGACTGGCGGACCTTCAGGCCCAGAACGGCCTCCCGCTGGAGGGCGGCGGTCTGCCGCCGCGACAGGCCGTGCCGCATGACGAGGTACTGGCCGACGAAGGTGTGTCCCAGCGCGCGAAAGGCGATCAGCGCCAGCCCGGCGGTGACCGGAAACGCCCACAGGGGGATCACCCAGATCCATGCCGGCACCGCCCGGGTGGCTCCCAGCCAGGCCAGCAGCCCCGCGGTCACGGCACAGAACGCCGCCGCCCACAACAGCCGCCGGTAGAGCGCCGCGGACGGGTGGCGGCGCAGCGGTGCCTCCAGCGGCCGGACGTCGCCGGGAAGAACCAGGGCCGCCACCCGCCGGGCCTCGCCGACGGGCCCGCGCGGCAGGATGGAGCTGGCGGGTTCGCTGGAAAGCGACCAGTTGGCGAGCCCGGTGGAGATGACGGTCGTCTCGGTGAGCCGGATCCAACGCCAGAACAACGGCTCGCTGAGGTGGACGCCCCGCAGCCGCCGGTCGTCGCGGTGCACCTCCCGGGTCGACAACAGGCCCTGCCGGGTGACCAGTTCGGTGCCGTCCTCCTTGACCCTCCGGACGAGCCGGAAGTGCCAGTTCTCCTTGATGAAACCGCTCGTCAGGGTGCCGGTCCCGAGAACGGCCGCGATCACGACCCACAGCAGGTAGGTGCCCGGGCCCTCAGGGACCAACCGGCCGATCACCCGGTCCAGCGCGCCGATCAGGTCGACGGTGAACAGATCCAGCAGCGAATCCAGGCTCCACAGCATCAGACCACCGACGAGCACCCCCCAGATGTTGATGGCGTTGTAGAAGATCCAGAACCAGCGCACCTGCGAGATCAGGGTCTCCTGGGCCGCGGCGCCCTGTGCCTCGGCCTCGGCCTCGGCGTCCGCCTTGCCGCGCATCAGCTCGCGGCGCAGCGCCTCGGCCATCTCCTTGGAGACCGCGTCGAGTTTGAGGGCGGGCCGGGTCCTGCCGGAGCTGATGAGGACGACGCGCAGTCCCGCGACCCGGTGCCGCAGCTTCGCCTTGTGGTCGACCGCGCGGATGCGTTCCCGGGGAATCTGGCGGTAGACCCGCATGACACGGCCCGTTTTGATCTCGACCAGGTCCGCGGTGACCCGGTACCGGGTACGCAGCCAGCGCACGACGTCGGAGACGCTGATGAACACGCCGAACCCGGTCGCGACCATCGCCGGCCACAGATCCGGCATACGCCGCCCGGCGCCGAAGATGAGCATCGACAGGCCGGTCGGCAGGAGGGACAGCAGGAGCCGCACCAGATTGACCCAGATCAGCCGCCCGTTCAGGCGCTCCCAGGGCACGTCGTGGTCGGCCGGCTGCTGCCCGCAGGCGTCGTGCTCCACGGCGTCCAGGGAGGTCATGTCGCGTCTCCCGGCGTGGCCTGGGTGATCGCGGTGAGCTCCGCGGCGGTGCGCGCCACGACCTCGGCGTCAAGGCCGACGATCTTGATGTGGCCTTCCATCGAGGCGGTGACCACCCGCAGCGTGGCCAGACCGAGCCACTGCTGCACCGGCCCGCGGGCCACATCGACGCTCTGAATACGAGAGATGGGGACGATCCGCCATTCCCGTACCAGCCAGCCCTTGAGCTCGTAGACCGCGTGGTCGGTGCTCTCCCAGCGGTGGACGTGATACCGCCAACGCGGCATGACTGCCCCGGTCACCACATGGCCGATCGCCATGACGAGGAGGACCGGACCGACCCAGGGCCGGGACTCCGGCCACAGCCCATACGTCATTCCCAGTGCACCGAGAACGATGACCATGGACAGGACGACACGAATCGTCCACCACCAAATGGCCCGTCGTTCGACACGATTGCGGGGCGGGCGGATATGGGGCCGGTCGGTGCCAGTCGCCAGCGCCAAATGCGGCACCTCTTCTCCAGTCATGCCGCTATGTTGCACCGCCCCTCTCCGACACCACGAGGATCCGGACAGGAATACGGCCCGCTCAGCCGCTGGCGGTGGGCACAGAAGTCGCGGCGTCGTCGAGGACCGCCGTTATCCAGGTCAGCAAATCCTCACCCGTGCGGAGGGCGGCGGCCTGCCAGCGTTCCCGCTGGCAGTCGTCGGGCTTCATCTTCAGCTGCGTGGCACGCGCACTTCCGGCTATTCCCTTCCGCGCCCGCATCTGACGTCGCAGTTCATTCCGTGACCAGCGGTTTTCCTGCGCCCGCGCCAGCCATGGGCCGCGCTCCTCCGGAGCGAGCCCGGCGACCTCGGCATGGTGCTGGAAACTCAAGTCGCCGTACCGCTCATGGGGTTCGAACCGGCGGGCGACCCATGCGTAGTTCCGCAGTGTCTGGTAGTCGAGGGAAGTCTCCGTGATGGCGCGCTTATAGCGGTTGGGAAATTCGGACTGACCGTAGAGGAGCCAGTCCCCGAGCCACCAGGAAGAGGAGCTGGAAATCGCCTGGATCTGCTGGCCCAGACTGCACCAGTCCGCAAGGGACAGCCCGCGCGGGATACGGAGATTATTTCTTCTCCGCATTGCCTGACCAGGTGCGGCCGACGGATCGGATTGCGGGCGACCGTCGACCGAGCTCACCGAATGATTCCGGGCACCGTCAACCACTGCCCCACCGCCTTTCGTTGCGTTACAACCCGTACGGCACCGGAGACTTCCACACCTTTCTTGATGGGGCCTAGACAACGTCTAAACGGCCCAATGGCGGCGGTAAGCGGCTACTCGACCTCCCGGGCGGATCCCGCTTCCGTCCCGCCGGCGGGACAGCGGGCCCCGGCCGGGCGAAGGGCATCTCGGCCGTTCTCCACACCACTCATAACGCGCCAGATTCCGCCGCGGTTGCCCAGCCGTGCGGCCGGAGCAAGTTGACGTTCCGCTATGATCATTTTTTGAAGCAAGTACGCGTCGATTAGGGGGAACGATGCTTGCCTCTCCAACCGTTGCACTTCTTGGTCCCGTTCTGGCGTTACGAGATGGCCGTCAATTGGAGCTCGGTTCGCCGACTCAGCGGACGATCTTCGCGGTGCTCGCCGCCCGCGCGAACCGCCCCGTCAGCCGGGACGAACTGGTGGACGCAATCTGGGGCGACGGCGCCCCGGCCACTGCTCTGAACAGTGTGTACACCTATATCGCGCGGTTGCGGAACTCCTTGGAGCCCGACCGTGCCCGCGGCATGCGCTCCGAGGTCCTGGTCTCCGACACCTTCGGCTACATGCTGCGTGTCGCGCCCGACGGGGTGGACGTCCAGCAGTTCGCCACCGCCCTCGCCACCGCACGGCGACTGCGGGCCGAAAACGCCGTGGGGGACGCGGTCAGGGAACTGGAAGCCGGGCTGGCGCTGTGGCGCGGCAGTCCCTACGGCGGCGCGGTCGGCCCGTTCGCGCAGGCGGAACGCGCCCGGCTGTCGGAGGCACGCCTGCTGGCGCTGGAGGACGGCGCCGAGATGACGCTGGAGCTCGGGCGGCCCGCCGCGCTGGCCGGTGAACTGGCCGCGCTCGTCCATGATCATCCCCTGCGCGAGCGGCTGCGCTACGTCCTGATGCGCTGTTACGTCGAACTCGGCCGGCACGCCGACGCCATCAGGGAGTACCACAGCCTGCGGGGCAGACTGATCGAGGAAGAAGGAATCGAGCCGGGCAGCCATCTGCAGCAGTTGTACGAGAAGGTGCTGCGCGGCGAGCGGTCCACCGCACGGCTGCTGCCGCAGAAATCCGCCGTCCCGCCGTCCGGCAGCGGTGAACCGTCTCGAACCGTAGCCCAACTCATGCGCGACGTACCAGGGTTCACCGGCCGCACCGCGGAGCTGGAGCAGTTGCACACCTTCGCGACGGCGGCCGAGGAAGCCGGCGAGCCCGCGCTCCTCTTGATCACCGGCGGTCCCGGAGCGGGAAAGACGGCACTGGCCACACGGTTCGCACACTCGCTTGCCCACAAGTACCCAGACGGTCAGCTGCATGTCGATCTGCACGCCCACTCCGACAGGCCGGTCCACAAGACGATCGATGGTGCGCTCGGTCACCTGGCCGCGACCATGGGCGAACCGGCGCGCTTCGAGCGGGTCGACGCGCAGGCGTCGTACCGGAGCCTGCTCGCGGACCGCCGGCTGCTCATCCTCCTGGACAACGTTGCCTGCGCCGGGCAGGTCAGAGCCCTGCTCCCCGGCACCCCCTCGTGCCTGGTCATCGTCACCAGCCGCAATGGGCTGCCCGGACTGATCGCCCGGGATGGTGCGCGGCGGATCGTGCTGGACGGCATGGGCGAGGAGGCCGCCCTCGAACTGTTCGGCCGGATAGCGGGTGAGACGTTCGTGGCGCGGCACCGCCGCGCGGTGACGAAGCTCGTCGCCGCCTGCGACGGGCTCCCGCTGGCGCTGCGCATCGCCGCGACACGCATCAAGGTCGCGCCGTCCCCGGCCGAGGCCCTCGCGAGCTTCGACGACCGGAACGCGGTCGATTTCCTGCAGCTGTCCGGTGACAGCGAGGCCTCGCTGTACACCGTCATCGACTGGTCGTACGCCGCGCTGCCGCCCAAGGCCGCCCAGATGCTCCTGGCGCTGGGCCGTCAGAACGACCGGATGGTCACACAGCCCAGGGCCGCCGCACTGAGCGGCATGGACACATCGAGCTGCTGGAGGGCGCTGCACGCCCTTGCCGATGCGAGTCTCGTACGGGAGGTGGCACCGGGCCACTTCCGGCTGGACGGGCTAATTCTCGCGTATGCGCAACGGCTGGCCGCGGCGCGGATCCCGGGACAGCGTCAGCCTTCCGACCGCTCCGAGCGATTAGCCACGATCACCAAGATCGAGCCGACCACCGACAGCGACAGGTTGCAGATGACCTCGTAGCCCTGCAGCGGTTCCATGTGCGGTATCACGTAATGATTGACGAAGTTGAGCACCGGACTCAGAAATGGCTGCGTGGCCAGCTGGTCGACGGTACCGCTGATGCCGGCGACCACCAGGAAGAGCCCGAGGAACTGAACAACCTTTGCCATGGCGCCACGCTATGAGGCCGTGGTCGCCGGCCGGATCGGTCACTCGTACTCTTCGCGCCGACCGGAGTCTTGCCGTTCGGTGGCCGGGGAAGACCAAAGTACTGCTGCGCGGCGACTTCGGTGCCGCGCTCCGCGCCGCCGATTCCCTTTGTCCACAGGCCGGTTCAGCATCAGAAGCCGTCAGGCGCCACCGGCTACTCTGGCCGTATGACCACAGCCGAGCCCACCACGATCGACGTGCTGATTGCCGACGACGATCCACTCGTCCGCGCCGGGCTGTCGGTGATGCTGGGCGGGTCCCCCGACCTGCGCGTGGTCGCCGAGGCCGGTGACGGCGCCGAGGCGGTCAGCCTGGCCCGGCAGCACCGCCTCGACGTGGTCCTCATGGACATCCGGATGCCGGTCATGGACGGGCTGGCGGCCACGGAAGCACTGCGGGCCATGAGCAACGCACCAGAAGTCCTCGTCCTGACGACGTTCGACGCCGACGAGTACGTACTGCGCGCACTGCGTGCCGGAGCGGCGGGGTTCGCACTGAAGGACACTCCGCCGCCGGAGATCGTCTCGGCCATTCACCGGGTGGCCCAGGGCCAGCCGGTGCTCTCACCGGCCGTCACCCAGCGGCTGATCGACCGGGTTCTGTCCACGCAGGACCCCACGGGGCGCCGCGGGGAGGCCCGGGACCGGCTGGCACTGCTCAACGAACGGGAGCGCGCGGTCGCTCTCGGCATCGGCCACGGCAAGTCCAACGCGCAGATCGGCGCGGCGCTCTACCTCGGGGTCTCCACGGTCAAGACCCATGTCTCCAGCATCCTGACCAAACTCGGCCTCAACAACCGGGTGCAGGTTGCCCTGTTGGTGCACGACGCCGGGGAGCTGGAGGGCCGGAGTTGAGCCCGCCCTGACCGCCGGGCCGGGCTTCTGGTGGGTGCCGGGTGCCCGTCAGGAGGGGGTGCCAGCCGGGCCGTTGACCGGCGTCGCCCCAGGAGCCGGCGTCCCTCTCGTCAATGGCCGAATAGCGCCCTCCCGGCATTCGCACGCTCGGCAAAGAAGTTAAAGAAAGAGTATAGACAAGGTACACTCTCCCCTGGCTAGAGTTCTTGCATCGTCGTCAACTGACCTACACGACGGAGGCATTAGGCTATGGGGGAAATCAATGCAAGCACGCATGCACGGGAGGTACATCCTGCGCTGCCCAAACTCAGCGAGAAGCTGTCCAAAGCCGTTGATAAGACCATTGCACGACGCACCACCCTTGAATTGACGTCCGGTATATCGCTGGACGACTGGCAGAAAATCGGCAAGCAGCTCTTCGTCGCCGCCGACTCCTCGGCCTGGTGGCTGGGTGACTGGCTCATCTACGGACGGACCATGTATCCGGACCGTTACCAGCGCGCGATCGAGGAGACTCACCTTGATTACCAAACGCTGCGCAATTACGCCTGGGTCGCCCGGCGCTTCGCACCGCCGCGCAGGCGCCCCGCGCTGAGCTTCCAGCACCACGCGGAACTGGCGAGCCTTCCGGAGAACGAGCAGGAGTACTGGCTGGACCGGGCAGAACGGCTCAGCTGGTCGAGGAACTTTCTGCGCAGCCGCGTCAAGGCAGCCCGCCAGGCCGGCGAGCAGACCGAGCAGCACGCCATCAGCATGCGTGTCGAAGTGAACGTCTCCCGGGACCGCCGCCAGCGCTGGATCCAGGCCGCCGACGACGCGGACCAGGATCTGCAGAGCTGGGCCATGTCGATGCTCGACCATGCGGCTGCCGCGGTCCTCATGGGATAGCGCACCACGGACCACGCCGGGCGCCGGCGCTCCGAGGGGTGCGAGGCCACCCCGGTGCCGATGCGCCGGGCCCCACACCCCAAGTCCGCCCTGCACAAAGCCCAGGTCACACTCGTGACCTGGGCTTTTCCCATTCTGTGCCGCGCCGGCGGGCCGGCCCGGACACCGGCTCCAAGACTGCGGGAGCCCGTGAACCGGGCATACCGGCCGGGCCCTTGAGGAGCGGAGATCCCGGTCCGCCGCAGAAACAGCGCCGCGCCATTCGTCACCGGTCCCTCCCCTCGTGGGGACCGGTGCCGAATGGCGCAGGCGGGGGCGGTCCGCACCGGGTGGCGCGGAGCGTGCGTGCCGGGCCCCGGGGGCACCGTGCGAGCGGTCCGCAGGGACCGGCTCCACGGGTTCCCCGGGCTCATGAGCCGAGACCGTCACATGGCTCGTGAGTCCGGCAGCAGGTGGCCGGGAACAGGCATCAAGAAGTGCTTCTCCGGGCTGAGCCGGTGGCTTGCCGGGGTGGGGCACCTCTTGATGCGCCGTCGGGAAGTGATCCTGCCAGGTGAGGTTCCTCCTGAGGAGGTTCCGGTCTCGGGCCGCCGTCTTCGCCGCAGGTCAGGCGGCTAAGGTGAGTTTTCCGGTCCGGACGTCCAGATGCGGGGGAAGGAAAGGGGGAGGCCGTGAGTTCCGATGCGGGAGCACGCGCAGCCTTCGCGGAACGCCTCGCGCTGCTGTACAAGGAGGCCGGCAACCCTCCGCTCAAAAAGGTGGCCGAGGCGGTCGTCCGCCTGCAGCGGGTCGACGAACGAGGGCGGCCCGTGCGGGTGTCCGTGCAGCGGATCAGTGACTGGCGGCGGGCCAAGAACGTGCCCGCGCAGTTCCCCGCGCTCGCCGCGGTGCTGCACATCCTGATACCCCAGGCACGGCGCCAGCGGCCCACTCCGGTGTCCGCGGGCCTGTACGACGCGGCCGAGTGGCAGCGCCTGTGGGAGCGCGCGGTCGGCGACCGCGCCTCGGCGGCCGAGGAAGAGGAGGGGCGCCCCGCGGCCGAGGCCCCGGCCGTACCCGGCGTGTGCCCGTACCGGGGGCTGGCCTCGTACCGTCCCGAAGACGCCCGGTGGTTCTTCGGCCGGGAGCGGTACACGGACGCCCTCGTCGCCCAGCTCCGCGCAGCGGAGAAGACGGGTGGCCTGGTCATGCTCGTGGGCGCCTCGGGGGCCGGAAAGTCCTCCCTGCTGAACGCCGGCCTGGTGCCCGCACTGCGCAACGGCGCGCTGGGCGACGGGAAAAGCCAGGAGGGGGAGACCCAGGGCGGGAAGGCACAGGACGGGAAGGCGCAGGAAAGGAAGGTCCTGCAGCTGGTGCCGGGTGGCGATCCGCTCGGGGAGCTGACCTCCCGGATACCCGAGCTGGCGGCCGTCCTGGCCGCCGCGGGAGAGTCGGCGGCGCAGGAACCCGGCACGGTGCACTTCGCGTGTGCGGTGCGGGAGGCCGTCGGGGCCTGGGCGGGGCGGGAGGCGTCCGCCACCGCGCGTCCGGTCGTCATCGTGGACCAGTTCGAGGAGGCGTTCACCCTCTGCGCCGACGAGGCGGACCGGCGCACCTTCCTCCAGCTCCTCCACGCCGCCTGCACCCACGGCGATCCGGACGCCCCGGCCCCCGTGCGCGTCATCCTCGGCATTCGCGCCGACTTCTACGACCGGTGTCTCGGGTATCCCGAACTGGCCGATGCGCTGCAGCACCGGCACATGGTGCTCGGCCCGCTGACCACTGCGGAGCTGCGCGAAGCGGTGACCGGCCCGGCCAAGGCCGTGGGCCTGGAACTCGAACCGGGGCTGGCGGAGCTGGTCGTCCGGGAGGTGAGCGCCGACGGCCCCGGCGGGACGCATGACGCGGGGGTGCTGCCCCTCCTCTCCCACGCCCTGCTCGCCACCTGGCAGCGGCGGAAGGCGGGAAAGCTGACGCTGGCCGGCTACCGCGCGGCGGGCGGCATCCAGGGAGCGGTGGCGGCGACCGCCGAGCGGGCCTGGTCCGGCCTCGACCCGACGGCACGCACGGCCGCGCGGCTGCTCCTGCTCAGGCTGGTCCGGCTGGGCGAGGACACTCAGGCCACCCGTCGGCGGGGGACCCGGCGTCAGCTGGCGGACGAGTCCGCCGACCCCCACAAGACCGAGGAATCGCTCGAAGCGCTGGTGCACGCCCGGCTGGTGACACTCGACGCGGAGGCCGTGGAGATCACCCATGAAGCGCTGCTCCACGCCTGGCCACGCCTGCGCGACTGGATCGACGAGGACCGGGCCGGCAACCTGCTGCGCCAGCGGCTGGAGGAGGACGGCAGGGCCTGGGAGGACGCTCACCGTGACGCCTCGCTGCTCTACCGGGGTTCGCGGCTGGAACAGGCCCGCACCTGGGCGCAGTCCGCCGGTGACACCTTTCTGACCCGGAGCGCGGTGGAATTCCTGGCCGCTTCGGTCAGGCTGCGCAAGCGCACGGCCTGGATCAGCCGCGGTGCGGTGTCGGCTCTGGCCGTCCTGGCGGTCATGGCCATCGGTTCGGCGTTGGTCGCCTGGCAGCAGCGGGACGACGCCGTGTTCGCGCAGGTGCTCGCCGAAGCCGACCGCGTCCAGTTGACGGATCCGTCGTTGTCCGCGCAGCTCGACCTGGTGGCACACCACCTGCGACCGCACGACGACGGCACGAACAACCGGTTGCTCTCGACGGTGAACGCGCCACTGGCCACGCCGCTCCTCGGCCACACCGGCGCCGTCTACCTCACCACGTTCAGCCCGAACGGGCGGGTCCTGGCCACCGCGAGCTACGACCACACCGTTCGGCTGTGGGACGTGGCGGACCCGACGCACCCCAGGCCCCTGGGCAAGCCCCTCACCGGACACACGAGCTGGGTGAGCACCGCCGTCTTCAGCCCGGACGGACACACCCTGGCCAGCGCTTCGGACGACGGCACGGTCCGGCTCTGGGACGTGCGCGACCCCCGTCACCCGCACCCGATCGGTACGCCCCTGACCGGCCACGACGGCACCCTCTTCCTGCTCGCCTTCAGCCCGGACGGACGCACGCTGGCGGCCGCCGACGAAGAACACACGGTCCGCCTGTGGGCCGTGGACGACGTGCGCCGGCCGAGGCGGCTCGGTGTCCTGACCGGCCACACCGCCGCCGTGCGCTCCGTGGCGTTCAGCCCCGACGGGCGGACGCTGGCGGCCGGTGGCGACGACGACACGATCAGGCTGTGGGACATGGCCGACCGGCGGCGTCCCCGGCCGCTCGGCAGGCCACTGACCGGCCACAAGGGCACGGTGCACTCCCTGGCCTTCAGCCCGGACGGCCGCACTCTCGCCAGCGGCAGCGACGACGACACCATCCGGCTCTGGAACGCGGCCACTCCACGTCACACCACACCGCTCGGCTCGCCGCTCACCGGCCACACCGGCCCCGTGTGGTCCGTGGCCTTCAGCCCCGACGGGACCGTGCTCGTCGCCGGCAGCACGGACAGAACGGCGAGCATGTGGAACGTCAGCAATCCGGCATACCCCTCGCAGATCGGCCAGCCCCTCGCCGGCAGCAGTGACGAGATGTACGCCGTGGGCTTCAGCCCGGACGGCCGAAGCCTCGCCACCGGCAGCGGCGACAACACGGTCCGCCTGTGGTCGATGCCGCCGACGGACATGATCGGCCGCACGGGAGCGTTCCGCCCGGACGGGCAGGTGCTGGCAACGACCGCGGACGACGAACGGGTCCGGCTGTGGAGCGTGCGGGCTCCACACCGGACCGCGTTGCTGGGCAAACCCTTCAAGCCAGGGGAGGGTGACACGCGGTCGATGGAGTTCTCCCCCGACGGCCGCATCCTCGCGGTGCGGACCGGACGCCGCACGCTGCGTCTGTGGAACGTGACCGACCCGAAGCGGCCCGTCCCCTACGGGCCGCCCGTCACGCTGCGGACACGGTACGTGGACTCGCTGACCTTCAGCCCGGACGGGCACACGCTGGCAACTGCCTACGACGACCGCACCATTGCGCTGTGGAACGTCAGCGACCCGTCCCGCCTTCATCCACTCGGCCGCGTGCTCTCCGGCCACAAGGGCTACGTCAACTCCCTCGTCGTCAGCCCGGACGGCCGCACTCTCGCCAGCGGCAGCGCCGACGGCACCATACGGCTCTGGGACATGACCGACCCTCGCCATGCCACCCCGCTCGGCGCACCTCTCAGGGGACACCTGGGCCCCGTCAACAAACTCGCCTACAGCCCGGACGGCCATACCCTGGCCAGCGGCAGCGACGACAGTACGGTCCGGCTCTGGAACGTCTCCGACCCCCGCGAAGCCACCCGGCTCGCCACCCTCACGGGCCACACCGAAGCGATCACGTCGCTGACGTTCAGCCAGGACGGCCGCACCCTGGCGAGCGGCGGGGACGACGACATGGTCCGGCTCTGGAACGTCGCCCGCCCTTCCAGGGCCACTCCCATCGGGGAGTCGATCAGCCCCCACGCCAAGACGGGCAATTTCCTGGCTTTCCGCCCCAAGAGCCACATGCTCGGAGTGTCGAGCGGCGCCGATACGGTCCGGCTGTGGGATCTGGACACCGATGCGGCAGTGCGCCGCATCTGCTCAACCACCCGGGGCGTTCTGACCCCGGAGAGGTGGCAGGAGTACCTGCCCCGTCTCTCGTACGCGCCCCCGTGCAACGAGTAACCGGGCATCACGGCCCCCAGCCCGCCCGCTGCTTCCCTTCCGGGCAGCGGGCGGGAAGCCTCCGGCCCGCCCGGGGCCCCCGTGGGTTCCGCTCCCGCGGCGGACCGGGGAACGTGATCCCGATCACAACCCCGCATTGTGTCAGGGTAGTTTGCTCCACCACGCAAGCAGCCTTGTTAACCTTGGCGACAGTCCGACCGCTGGTGCATCCCCCGTCGCCAGCGGTCGGACATTTTCCTGTCCGGTGTGAGACGCGGACGGCCCCTCCCTCCTTCTTCGTACCTCCCCGACGCCCCTGAGCCGGGTTCGCCGTGGTCGCCGTGGCGGCCCCCGGAAAGAGCCGCCGGCCGCGCGCGGGCCTCGGCCATCTGGACGCTTCCGGCACGTCAACGGCTCGTGATGAGTCATAAAGTGGCGCCGTCGGGACGGCCGGCCCGACCGGGCGCCGAGCGACGGAACGGTGAGCAGGCATGGCAGTGGCGTACGAGCGGATCGCGGGCCAGCTCCGGCAGGCCGTCCGGGCAGGCCGGTGGAAGCCCGGCGACCGGCTGCCCCCGGAGGCGGAGCTCGCCGAGGAGTTCGGGCGGAGCGTGCCGGCGGTCCGGGTCGCTCTCCGGTTCCTGTGCGAGGAAGGCCTCATCGAGAATCAGCACGGGCGCGGCAACGTCGTCCGGCGCCCGCGCATCGTTGCCGCGCGCACGAACCTCAGCCACCAGTGGGAGAAGAGCCGGGCGCGCGAGCCGCTGGAGGAACGGGCCCGGACCGGCGGCACCGAGCGGGACACCGGTCTGCACCCCGATGACCTGGTGTTTCAGGCGTCATACCGCGAGACCGAGGCGGACGAGGACCTGGCGCGGGCCTTCGACCTGCCACAAGGCACTCCGCTCCTCGAACGCCGCTACCGGACGCGGCACGCGGCCGAGAGCGCGCCCTTCAGCCTGATGACCTCGTACCTCGTCCGCGACATGATCGCGAAGAACCCCGACCTGCTGGACGAGACCAAGGAGCCCTGGCCGGGCGGGTCACAGGCCCAGCTCTACACCCTCGGGATCGAGCTGGGCCGCGTCGAGGAACGCGTCACCGCCCGGCCGCCGGCCCCCGAAGAGGCGGCGGAGCTGGAAATGCCGCCCGGGACGTCGGTGCTCGTCCTCCGGAAGACCTCGATCGACGTCAACGACCGGATCGTGGGCGTCTCCGACGTCATCCTGCCCGGTGACCGTACGGAGATGCTGTTCGTCACGCCCCTGGAAAGGTGGTGAGTGCCGGCCGGCCTTCCCGGCGGCGGCCCCGGGCCGGCCAGGACCGCCTTCCCGTCAGTCCCGGTCGAACGCGAGGTCCAGCATCCGGATGGCGTTCCCCCTGAGGATCTTGTACGTCACCTCCGCCGACAGCCCCGCCACGTGCTCGGCGGCCACGTCCTTCGTATGCGGCCAGGTCGAGTCGACGTGCGGGTAGTCGGTCTCGAAGGTCGCGTTGTCGACCCCCACCGTCTCGATCGCCTCGATGCCGTGCCGGTCGCGGAAGAAGCAGCAGAAGACCTGCCGGTAGTAGTACGACGACGGCGGCTCGGGGATCAGGTCCTTGACCCCGCCCCACGCCCGGTGCTCCTCCCAGACGTCGTCGGCGCGCTCCAGGGCGTAGGGGATCCACCCCATCTGGCCCTCGCTGTACGCCAGCTTCAGCCGGGGGAACTTCACGAGGACGCCGCTGAACAGGAAGTCCATCATCGAGGCCATCGCGTTGTTGAAGCTCAGGGAGGCCTGCACGGCGGGCGGTGCGTCCGGTGAGGCGGCCGGCATCTGCGACGACGAGCCGATGTGCATGTTCACGACGGTCCCGGTCTCCTCGCACGCGGCGAAGAACGGATCCCAGTACCCGGAGTGGATGGACGGCAGCCCCAGGTAGGTGGGGATCTCGCTGAAGGTCACCGCCCGCACCCCGCGGGCGGCGTTGCGCCGGATCTCGGCGACGGCCAGCTCGACGTCCCACAGCGGGATCAGGCACAGCGGGATCAGCCGCCCGCCGCTGTCCCCGCACCACTCCTCCACCATCCAGTCGTTGTACGCCCGGACGCAGGCGAGGCCGACCTCCTTGTCACCGGCCTCGGCGAAGGTCTGCCCGCAAAAGCGCGGGAACGTCGGGAAGCAGAGCGACGCCTCGACATGGTTGACGTCCATGTCCGCCAGCCGTGCCTTCGGGTCCCAGCACCCGCGCCGCATCTGCTCCCGGGTGATGCCGTCCAGCGTCATCTCGTCGCGGGAGAATCCCACGGCGGCGATGATGCGCTTGTACGGGAAGATCAGGCCCTCGTACTCCCACCAGTCGGTGAGCTGGCCTTCCGGGTCCGTGGTGAACCGGTACTTCCCGCCGACGTACTCCAGCCCGCCGATGCCGGCGGTGAAGGGCTTCGGCCCCTTGTCCTGGTACTTCTTCGGAAGCCAGGTCTCGAAGAGGTGCGCGGGCTCGATCACGTGATCGTCCACGCTGATGACCCTGGGAAGCTCCGCCGTGCCGCTCTCGTTGCTGCTCACGCTGTACCCCCAACTGCCCGCCGGTGGGTCACGCCGGACCAATACCTGACGACCCATCAGTTTCGAGGTTATGGGCTCCCCCGTACGACGACAAGGCGGGGCCGCAAACTCCACCCCTTGCGCGACGCCACGACATCCGTTGAACTGACACACCGTCAGTTCAGTGGATGAGCAGCGAGGGGACAGCATGCAGACGATCTGGCTCAGCGGTGCCGAGTGGTTCGCCGTCCTCCGTATCGGCCTCGGGCTGTGGTGGCTCGAGAGCTGGCGCCACAAGGACAAGAAGACCTGGTTCACCGGTGGCGGCATCACCTGGGCGGCCGGCATCGCGGCCGAGCACCGGTGGTCCGCGGTCCGTACGGGCTTCGACCGCTGGGTGAAGCCCCGCCCCCGGCCGATGGCGTACCTCGTCGCCTACGCGGAGCTGGCCCTCGGCCTCGGGCTCGTCGCGGGCTTCCTGACGCCGATAGCCCTGGTCTGCGGAGCGGTGCTCAACCTGATCTACCTCGTGCTGATGATCCACGACTGGGCGGAGCAGGGGCAGAACCTGATGATGGCCCTGATCTCCCTCACGGGACTGCTCGCCATGAGCTGGCAGTGCTGGTCGCTCGACGGCGTGCTGGGCCTGTTCCACTAGGGCCTGGCGGCGCGGCGGACCCCGGCGGGAACGGTGGGCCGCGGAGCGGCGCCCGGAGCGCACGGGCCCCCGGTCGTTCAGCTCCCCGGGCGTGGGGTGGCCCGGGAGGCTGATCGGCCGTAGGCCCGTGCGCGGCGGGTCAGCCCTTCTCCCCGACCGTCACCGGCCGGTCGTCGTTCAGCTCGGTGAAGAGTTCCTTCGCCTTCGCCTCGTTCCACTGCACGGCGCTGCCCTTGGGGGTGCGGAGGTTGAGGTTCGACACGGGGACGTTGAGCCGCTTGCCGTCGCCCGCCGTGACGCCCTTCATCGCCTTGAACAGCGAGGTGAGGTTGGTCAGGCCGGTGTCCTCGTCCACGATGAGCGTGCCGAGGCCCGCGCTCATGGTCGGGTAGACCTTGGCCGGGTCGAGCAGGATGTCGGGCTCGGCGGCCTTGCGGGCGAGGGCGGCCAGGAACTTCTGCTGGTTCTGGCTCCGGCCGAGGTCGCCCTGAGCCTCCTGGTGGCGCTGGCGGACGAAGGCCAGTGCCGTACGGCCGTCGAGGGTCTGACAGCCCTTCTTGAGGTTCGCGCCCGACTTCTTGTCCCTGACAGCGCGGTCCAGGCAGATCGGGACGCCGCCGATGGCGTCGACGATGCCCACGAAACCGGCGAACCCGATCTCCGTGTAGTGGTCGATGTGCACGCCCGTGTTGCGCTCGATGGTCTGGACGAGCAGATCGGGGCCGCCGAACGAGAACGCCGCGTTGAGCTTGTTCTTCGCCGCACGGTAGTGCTTGCCGGTGTCGGGGCGGATGTACGGCGGGATGGTCACCCACGAGTCGCGCGGCAGGCTCACCATCGTGGTGCCGTGGGCGCCGGTGTGCAGCAGGATCATCGAGTCGGTGCGGCGGCCCGCGTCGGCCGAACCGCCGGTGTGCAGGTCCTTCTTGGCCCGGTCGGAGAGGCCCACCCGGCTGTCGGAGCCCACGATCAGGTAGTTGGTCCCCTTGCCCTCCGGCATCCGGTCCGCGATCTTGCTCAGATCGACCTCGCGGTTGAGCTGGGTGTCGGCCCAGACGTAGCTGCCCAGGGAGCCGCTGAGCAGGACAGTCACCAACAGGATCGCCGTCCGCCTGATCCGGCGGCGGCGCGGTGAGCGCCGGGCGGCGCGCCGCCCGCGGCCCGCACGCCCGCCTTCGGGGCCCGAGCGCCCTGCGCCGGGGCCCACCCGGCCGGGCCGGACCGCACGCCCGTCGTTCCCGCCGGGTGCGTCGGAGCGCACCGGGGGCGTCGGCGCCGGTACGGGCGCCCGGACGCCGGGCAGCGGACTGTTCATGGGCCTTGCCGGGTCCATCTGGGGCCAGTGCATCTGAGGCGGAGGCCCCGGAGAGGGGTGCGTCTGGGGCGGGAGCTCCTGGGTCGGGTGCGTCTGGGGCAAAGACCCCTGGGGCGGGTGCGTCTGAGGCAAAGGGCCCTGGGGCGGATACATCTGGGGCGGCTGCATCTGGGGCGGGTACATCTGGGGCGGCTGCTCCTCCGGGGGCCACACCTGCCCGGGGCCGGGGTACGTCGTCTCCGTTTCGCCGCCTCGCCAGGTTTCGGGCGGCCTGTCCAGCCAGTCATTCATGCGCGGAAGTCTCCAATGTCATGTCCTCTTCACCAAGGAGGGCGCGGATCTGCACAAGCGAGCGGGAGGGTGCGGGACCGGGCCGGCGGCCGGCCGTGGGCCGGTGCCCGGGGCGTCCGCACGGCACACGGCCGTACGGACGCCCCTCAGGGCCCGTTACGGGGTCATCTCGACGTCAGGCCCTCGTACGCGACCGTTTGGCCGATCTGCTGGGCCGCGGTGCCGGAGCGTTGCATGCGCTGCCACTTCAGGCGGGTGCCGAGCAGGAAGGCCACCACGGACTGGATGACCACCAGATACATCAGCTGCCGGTAGACGAAGAGCTGGAAGGGCATCGCCCACAGCGACTTCACCGGCTCCCGGTCGAGCTTCAACGCATAAGCGCAACAGGCCAGTTGCAGCCCTAGGAAGCCGAACCACACGGTGGCCGCGAGCACCGGGCCGCGGAACAGCGCCGCGTACAGCGCGAAGACGTCGACGACCGGCGCGAGCAGCGGCAGGGCGACCTGGAAGAGCGCGAGGTAGCTCAGCCCGCGCCGTCCGAACCGCCCCGCCGGGCCCACTTCGATGACGGCCCGGCGGTGCTTCCACATCGCCTGGATCGTGCCGTAGCACCAGCGGTAGCGCTGCCGCCACAGCTGCCGCAGCGAGGTGGGCACCTCGGTCCAGGCGATCGCGGACTCCTCGTAGACCACCCGCCAGCCCGCCTGCCACAGGGCCATCGTCAGGTCGGTGTCCTCGGCGAGGGTGTCCTCGCTGACGCCGCCCACGCCCATCAGCGCATCCCGGCGGAAGGCCCCGATGGCTCCGGGGACCGTCGGCATGCACTCCAGCACCTCGAACATCCGCCGGTCGAGGTTGAACCCGAAGACGTACTCCAGGTGCTGCCACTGGCCCAGCAGCCGGCCGCGGTTGCCGACCTTGGTGTTGCCGCTGACCGCCCCCACCGCCGGGTGGGCGAGCGGCTGGATCAGCCGGTAGACGGCATCCGGCTCGAAGACCGTGTCGGCGTCGACCATGACCACGATCTCGTACCGGGCATGCGCCAGGCCGGTGTTGAGGGCTGCCGCCTTGCCCGCGTTGTACTGGCGGATCACCTCCACGCGGGGGTCTCCGATCCGGACGGCGATCTCCGCCGTGTCGTCCGTCGACCCGTCGTCGATCACGATGACCTGCATCTCCACGTAGGTGGAGGCGAGCAGCGAACGGACGGTGGACTCGATGCCCGCCTCTTCGTTGAAGGCGGGCACCAGCACCGTCACCGGACCGGCGACCTCCCGTAGCCAGGGGGAGCCTGGACGGAAGCGGGTCAGCCGCCGGACGTGCGTCCGGGCGAAGACGACGAGGGACGCCAGCCGCAGCACGCCCAGGGTGCCGGCGATGCCCAGCACCCAGGTCATGCCGTGCACGAAGGCGTAGCCGGCGACCTTGACCCAGACCAGGGCCTTGCCCAGCCCCTGTTCGGTGCCGGAGACCGTCTTCTCGGCCGGGGCCAGCTTGGCCCCGGCCGTCACGGTGGTGAACCTGTCGACGTTCCGGTTGGCGAGCAGCCGCTCGGTGTCCTTGTAGGCGGTCTCGTTCTGGCTGAACTGCCGGACGAGGCCCTGCGCCGGCTTGCGGTACCACCGGTCGGCGGCGACCAGTGTGTAGCCCTCCGCGCCGGCCTTCTTGGCGGCCTTCCACTCCGCGCCGCACATGGTGTCCGCCGAGGTGGTCTGCGGCAGCCGCAGCAGCCTGGTGTGGATGCCCACCGTGCCGGCCAGCGCCTTCTGCGTGAGCGAGAGCTCCATCCGGGCACGCAGGGGCGAGGCCTCGCCCATGACCGCGCCGGTGTAGGTGTTCGAGCCGATCTCATGGCCCTCGTCCCTGATCCGCCGTACCAGGTCCGGGTGTTGGGCGGCCTGGGCGCCGTACAGGAAGAAGGTGGCGTGGACATGGTGCTTGCGCAGCAGGTCGAGCAGCCGCGGCGTCCACACCGGGTCGGGTCCGCCGTCGTAGGTGAGCGCCACCGTACGGGCCGGCATCGCGGCGGTCTTCACGGTGCCGCCGCGAAGATCCACCACCGGGCCGCCCTTCTCCACCGCCGGCGGTACGGGCTGGGTGCAGTCGCTGCGGACCTTGGCGGCATCCACCTCATGGGTGGTCCAGCCCTCGAGGAACAGGGCACCGAACACCAGGGGGAGCACAAGGCTCAGCAGCAGCCAATGGCCGCGCGGGTCCCGGGACTGGGCATGCCTGCCCCGGTTGCTCCGGCCCCTCACGTCGCGACCGGAACGGTATCGGGCGCGGCCGGAAGGGTCTTGGGCGCGGCCGGAATGGTCTTGGGCGCGGCCGGGGTGAGGTGTCTTGAGAAGGGGGCGGTGGTGGGGGTGTGGGGGAGTGTGGGGGTGTGGGGGTGTGGGGGACTGTGGGGGGTGGTGCGAAATGTGGGGGTCATGGGGGGTGTGGGGGTGGGGGATGTGGGGGTAGTGCAGGCGCTGCGGGTGCCGGCGGTGCCCGTCGGGGCGACCGCCGTGACGGGAAGGGGAAACGGCGCAAGGCCCTCGGAGGCCGAGGCCTTGGCCGATCTGCCCGTCACGGTCACTCGCCCGGTCGGAACCCGCCCGTCGCCGGCGGCAGACGCCCGCAGGGGAGCGCATCCGTCGGCGGCGGCCGGGTTCCGCACAGCCTTTCCCTGCCAGTCCGAAGCGTCGGCACATGGCTGAGAAACGGGTATATTTTGCCGTTTTGAGTTCCCGCTGGCCTCACACATGGTCGGCGAGTGTACTCACCAGTCACCCTCAGCAGTGGAGAACTTCGCACATCTCTCGCCACCTTGACAGGGCCGCACCCCACCGCCCGCACTCCCGCACCCCGCGCGCATATGACCAGGTCACGGCCGGTCTCGCGCACACCACGCGCGGCCTGGTGCACTGCGCCGCACAGCGTCGAGCCACCCCGTTTTGAGAGTGTTCTAACACCTGACGCCGACTCACCCGGCACACGCACGTAGGTCCGTCCGGCCAACTCCTGGCCGGAATAGCCCTTATCCCACCGTTCCGAAGGATCTAGCGTTGACTCCGTGACCAGATATGAAATCTGGTCACGGAGTCAGAGGGGGACTGACCGTGGACCGGGTGGAGCGTCGTGCACGCATCCTCGACGTGGCCGGGGACCTGCTCCTCGCCTGGGGCTACGACCGGGTGACGATCGATGAGATCGCCCGGCGCGCCAAGGTCGGCAAGGGCACGGTCTACCTCCACTGGAAGACCAAGGACGCGCTGTTCCTGGCAGTCGTCCTGCGAAGCCAGTTCCGCAACCATCACCGGCAGGTGGAACGCATGCGCGCCGATCCGCTGGAGATCCTGCCGAGCCGGATGCTGCGCGGGCTCTTCTGCGACTTCCTGAATGATCCGGTGCTGCGGGCCGTATACACCGACGACGCCGACGTCCTCGGCCGGCTCAACGAGACCGCGAAGAAGGAACTCACCGAGCTGATAGCCGAAGGCGACCGGATGCTGTGCCGCCATCTCGAAGTGCTGCGCGGGTACGGCCTGGTGCACGACGACCTCGAGGTGCACCACCAGCAGTATGCCCTGATGGCCATGGCCACCGGCTTCTTCACGGGCGAGGCCCTGCTTGCCGGCCGGTCCCCGGTCACCCCGGAGGTACGCGCCGACATACTCGCCCGCACGGTCCGCGGCGCGCTGGAGACCCCCGGCGGGCAGAAGGCCGCGGCCGCGGCGGCGCCGGAAATCATCGCGCTCTACGAACAGTTCGGGGAACTCACCCTGCGCGAGATCCGCCGGCAGGTACGCGACTGACCCGGCCGGTCCGGCCGATCCGCCTGCCACGGCGGCGCGGCCGACGCCGGACCGACTCCCCCACCGACCTCCCAGACCGACTCCCGACCCGGAGGAGAACGAAAGATGTCGGCATTACCCACCTCACCGTTCGCTGCACACGTCGGGAAACACCCGGGCGAGCCGAATGTGATGGACCCGGCGCTGCTCACCGACCCGTTCGCCGGCTACGGCGCGCTGCGCGAGCAGGGCCCGGTCGTACGCGGCCGCTTCATGGATGACTCACCCGTCTGGCTGGTGACGCGGTTCGAGGAGGTCCGCCAAGTCCTGCGCGACCAGCGGTTCGTGAACAACCCGGCGGCGCCCGCCCTGGGCCACGCGGCCGAGGACAACCCGCTCACCAGGCTGACGGACATGCTGGGCCTCCCCGAGCACCTCCGCCCCTACCTGCGCGGATCGATCCTCAATTACGACGCCCCCGATCACACCCGGCTGCGCCGCCTGGTGTCACGGGCCTTCACGGCCCGCAAGATCACCGACCTGCGTCCCCGGGTCGAGCAGATCGCCGACGCACTGCTGGCCCGGCTGCCCGAGCACGCCGAGGACGGCGTCGTCGACCTCATCCAGCACTTCGCCTACCCGCTGCCGATCACCGTCATCTGCGAACTGGTCGGCATACCCGAAGCGGACCGCCCGCAGTGGCGGAAATGGGGTGCCGACCTCATCTCGATGGAGCCGGACCGGCTCGGCACCTCGTTCCCGCCGATGATCGAGCACATCCACCAGATGGTCCGGGAGCGGCGCGGCGCGCTCACCGACGATCTGCTCAGCGAGCTGATCCGTACCCATGACGACGACGGCGGCCGGCTCAGCGACGTCGAGATGGTCACCATGATCCTCACGCTCGTCCTCGCCGGTCACGAGACCACCGCTCACCTCATCAGCAACGGCACGGCGGCGCTGCTCACCCACCCCGACCAGCTGCGCCTGCTCCAGGGCGACCCGGCCCTGCTCCCCCGTGCGGTCCACGAGCTGATGCGCTGGTGCGGGCCGGTGCAGATGACCCAGCTGCGCTACGCCGCGACCGACGTCGACCTGGCCGGCACCACGATCCGCCGGGGCGACGCGGTCCAACTCATCCTGGTGTCGGCGAACTTCGACCCCCGCCACTACACCGACCCCGACCGGCTCGACCTGACCCGCCACCCCGCGGGCCATGCAGAGAACCATGTGGGCTTCGGCCATGGGGCGCACTACTGCCTGGGCGCCACACTCGCCAAGCAGGAGGGCGAGGTCGCCTTCGGCAAACTGCTCGCGCACTACCCGAAGATGGCGCTGGGCATCGCACCGGAACGCCTGGAGCGGACACCCCTGCCGGGCAACTGGCGGCTGACCGCGCTGCCGGTGCGGTTGGGGTGAGCACCGCTCTCGCGGCAGGCCGCCCGGACGGTCTGCCGCGGGGGCCCGGGGCTTTCAGCGGATACGGCTCGCCTTCAGCGAGTACATGAGGGGGACGCGGGGCCGGTCGCCGGGGAACCGGTGATAGCCGTCGTCGTCACGTCGCAGTGCGGCGAAGCGCTGGAACATCGTCATGTCGTGTTCGTGCAGGAAGTCGATGCGCAGGCCGGCGCCGGCCAGGGCCGAGACGACCTCGCCGAGCGGGTGCTGCCATTCGACGCTGCGGTGGTGGACCGTCGGTGCGCCGAAATCCGCGTACGTACCGGGGGTCTCGTCCACCCATGCGTCGCGGCTGAAGTAGTCGTGGACGAGGCGCGATCCGGTCTCGTCGTCCAGGGCGTCGCACAGCGGGTGGAATTCGGCGAGGTAGAGGAAGCCGCCGGGAGCGACGAGACAGGCGGCGGTGTCGGCCCAGCGCTCCAGGTCCGGAAGCCAGTTGAGGGCGCCGATGCCGGTGTAGACGATGTCGTACGCGGTGTCGGGGACGGCTTCGGCGGCGTCATAGACGTCGGCGGCGACGAACGCGGCGCGGTCCGGGCCGTAGCCGAGCTCGGCGGCCAGCTCACGGGCGGTGTCGATGGCGGGTTCGGAGAAGTCCAGGCCGACGACCCGAGCCGCACCGCGATGCGCCCAGGAGAGGGTGTCCTGGCCGAAATGGCACTGGAGGTGAAGGAGGGACCGTCCGGTGACGTCCCCGACCTCCGCAACCTCGAAATCACGGAGCACGTCGCGCGCCCTGCGAAATCCTTCCTGGTCGTAAAAATCGCTCACGGTGTGGAGGGCGACGCGCTCGTCCCACATCGCGCGGTTGGCCTCCCACCAGTCGTCGGGACCGGTGTGTCTTCGCATACAGCGAAGTTATCCACAGGCTTGTGGCCCTCGCCAACGGATTTCCTGCGCCGGGCGCAGAATGGGCCCATGACTGACGAGACGACCGCAGACCCAGGCCCCGCCACCGCTCCGAACCCTTCGCACTCTTCACACACGTCAACGGCCGATAGCCACCACACGGCCGTGACGGGACCGGCCTCGGCCGACCCGGCAGCGGTGACGGGCGGTGCGACGAAGAACTCGGGTGGCCCGGCGGATACCCGCGGCGCGGAGGCCGCGATGCCGGACTGGGAGAAGCGCTTCCGCGCGCCGCGGATCGGGCTGCCGGACTGGGCCGAGGACGCCCCGGACCGCTCCCTGTTCGTCTCGAACGCCACCGGCACCTTCGAGCTGTACGCCTGGGACCGGGCGACCGGCAGCCAGCGGCAGGCCACGGACCGGCCGAACGGCACGACGGACGGCACGCTGTCGCCGGACGGCGAGTGGATCTGGTGGTTCTCGGACACCGACGGGGACGAGTTCGGCGTCTGGATGCGGCAGCCGTTCGCCGGCGGCCCGGATGAGCCGGCCACCCCGGGGCTCGCCGCCTCGTATCCGGGAGGGCTGGCGATCGGCCGGGACGGCACGGCGGTCATCGGGTGCTCCACGGACGAGGAGGGTTCGACGGTCCACGTCGTACGGCCGGGTGAGGCGCCGGTGGAGATCTACCGGCACCGCGAGTCGGCGGGCGTCGGCGACCTCTCGCACGACGGCTCGCTGATCGCCCTCGAGCACACCGAGCACGGCGATGCGATGCACTCCGCGATCCGCGTCGTACGGCCCGACGGGTCCACGGTCGCTGAGCTGGACGACACCAAGGGCGGGACCGAGGAGCTGGGCCTGTCGGTGATGGGTTTCGCGCCGGTGGACGGGGACGCCCGGCTGCTGGTGGGGCACCAGCGGCGAGGCCGCTGGGAGCCGATGATCTGGGATCCGCTGACGGGGAAGGAGACGGCCCTGGAGATAGACCTGCCCGGGGACGTGGGTGCCGACTGGTATCCCGACGGGTCGGCGCTGCTGGTGGAGCACGAGTACCAGGCACGGAGCGAGCTGTGGCGCTACGAGCTGGGCCGGCCGGGCGGCACCGGTGCTCCGGCCGGTGCCGCGGACGCGGCTGCCGCGCCCGGTGGTCCTCGGCTGACGCGGGTCGAGACCCCGGCCGGCTCGGTCTCGGGTGCGACGGCGCGGCCGGACGGCACGGTGGAGTTCCTGTGGTCGTCGGCGGCACAGCCCCCGGAGGTGCGGTCGACGAGCGGCAAGGTCGTGCTGGACCCGCCCGGCAGGAAGGCGCCCGGTTCGGTGCCAGTGCGGGACGTATGGGTGGAGGGACCGGGGGGCCGGATCCACGCGCTGGTGCAGCAGCCGGCCGGTGAGGGCCCCTTCCCGACGGTCTTCGACATTCACGGCGGCCCGACCTGGCACGACAGCGACGCCTTCGCCTCGTCCCCCGCTGCCTGGGTGGACCACGGCTTCGCGGTCGTCCGCGTCAATTACCGCGGCTCGACCGGCTACGGCCGCGCCTGGACGGATGCGCTCAAGCATCGCGTCGGGCTGATCGAACTGGAGGACATCGCCGCGGTGCGCGAGTGGGCGGTCTCATCCGGCCTGGCGGATCCGGAGCGGCTGGTCCTGTCGGGCGGCTCCTGGGGCGGCTACCTGACCCTGCTGGGACTCGGCACCCAGCCGGAGGCCTGGGCGGTGGGCCTGGCGGCGGTCCCGGTCGCGGACTACGTCACGGCGTACAACGACGAGATGGAAGCGCTCAAGGCGATGGACCGGACCCTGCTGGGCGGCACCCCCGAGGAGGTCCCGGAACGCTTCGAGGCGTCGTCGCCGCTGACCTATGTGGACGCGGTGCGGGCACCGGTCTACATCTCCGCGGGCGTCAACGACCCGCGCTGCCCGATCCAGCAGGTGGAGAACTACGTCCAGCGGCTGGCGGACCGCGGCCATCCGCACGAGGTCTACCGCTACGACGCCGGCCACGGCTCCCTGGTCGTGGAGGAGCGCATCAAGCAGGTCCGCCTGGAACTCGACTTCGCCCAGCGGTATGTGATCGAGAAGAACTAGAGACGGAAGAGGAGGCGGAGAGGGGCGAGCGGCACCGGGGGCGTCCCGCGGGGGCCGGGCTCCGGGGGTGTTCCCGGGCTCGGGCGGGGCGGGCCCGGTCAGGCAGTGGCGTGATGTGCCAGCGCCGCATGGGGATCGGCGCCCTCGCTGGTGTGATCGGTGTGCACGGTCGCGGCGGTGAGCCGGGGGACGGCGTGGATCAGGGCGTGTTCTGCGGCGACGGCGAGGGCATGCGCCTGCACCACGGTGAGACGGGAGTCCACGACGATGTCGGCCTCGGCCCGCAGGGTATGGCCGATCCAGCGCATCCGGACCTGGCCGATGCCGCGGACGCCGTCCACCGTGCGCAGAGCCGTCTCGGCGGCGTCGACGAGTACGGGGTCGACGCAGTCCATCAGCCGCCGGTAGACCTCCCTGGCGGCGTCGCGCAGCACCATGAGGATGGCGGCGGTGATCAGCAGACCGATGAGCGGGTCGGCCACCCGCCAGCCGAGGGCCGCGCCGCCCGCGCCGAAGAGGACGGCGAGGGAGGTGAAGCCGTCGGTACGGGCGTGCAGGCCGTCGGCCACCAGCGCGGCCGACCCGATCTTGCGCCCGGTACGGATGCGGTAGCGGGCCACCCATTCGTTGCCGATGAACCCGACCACGGCGGCCGCTGCCACCGCCCACAGGTGGGTGATGTCGCGGGGGTTCAGCAGCCGGTCCACGGCCTCGTAGGCGGCCAGCGCCGAGGAGACGGCGATCGTCAGCACGATGGCGATACCCGCAAGGTCCTCGGCCCGGCCGTAGCCGTAGGTGTAGCGGCGGTTCGCGGCCCGGCGCCCGAGGACGAAGGCGATGCCCAGCGGAACGGCGGTCAGGGCGTCGGCAGCGTTGTGGATGGTGTCGCCGAGCAGTGCCACCGACCCCGACAGCACCACGACCACCAGCTGGATCGCGCTGGTCAGGCCCAGGATGCCGAGCGAGAGCCAGAGAGTGCGCAGGCCCTGGCGGGAGGTCTCCATCGCGGTGTCGATCTTGTCCATCGCGTCATGGCTGTGCGGGGTGACGAGGTGGACGACCCGATGCCGGATCCGTGACCAACGGCCGGAACCGTGGTGGTCATGACGATCACGGTGAACGTGGTGGCCATGGTGACCCTGGCGGTCACGGTGCTCCTGGCGTTCATGGTGGCCGGGTTGGCCGTGACCGGAGGGATGGGGGTGGTGGCCCTGGGCCTCATGGGCGTGAGGGGGGTGAGGGGGGCGCTGAGGGTGACGGGCGTGATCATGACCATGCGGGTGGGTGCTCTTGCCTGCCATATGGCCTACCGTGGCACGCCGATCCGATTGCGGCTACTGCCGTGATACAGCCTCTGACCAGGTGCAACACGGTCGCAGTAGCGGGGTCCCGGCGGCCGGCTTCAGGCCCGCGGGGCCGGGGCCGCCGCACCCTCGCCGGCGCCCCGCTCCTCGCCCTGAGCCGCGCCCCCCTCCGGCGCCGGACCTCGCCCTGGGGCTCCCCCCAGCACCGGGTCCTCCTCCGCCACGATTCCCAGCGCCGCATCCCTGGCGGCTTCGGCGTCACGGCGGAAGAGCCGGAACCACATGAAGACGACAAAGCCGGCGAAGACGAACCACTCGCCGGTGTAGCCGAGGTTCTGGAAGGCCTTGAGGTCCAGGCCGCTGCCCTCGGCGGCGGCCGGGGGGACGGCGCGCAGCGGCGCCTGGGTGTCGGTGAGGGTGATCCAGGCGTCGTAGACCTCGTACGGCACGATGTTGACCAGCGATGCCGCGCTGATCATGCCGAGCTGTCCCTGTGGCAGCCCGCCGCCGGCCTGCACACCGTCGGTGCCCTGGTTCTCGGAGGCCTGCAGCGCGCCGGTGACCGTCACCTCGCCCTTGGGCGGCGCGGGCACCTTGGCCGTGTCGGCCTTCGAACCGGCGTCGCCGGGCAGCCAGCCCCGTACGACCGGCAGCGCCTTGCCGCCGTCCGTACGCAGCAGATCGAGGACGTAGAAGCCCTGCTGCCGGCCGTGCTTGTCCTTCAAGGTGCGGTCCGGTACGAGCAGTTGGTGCCCGGTGTCGTAGTGCCCGCGGGCGCTGGCTTGCCGTCCGGAGGTGACCGTGTCGACGGGCAGCAGACCGCCCAGCGGACGGGCCGCCTCGGTCTTGGCCCGGGCGGAGCGGTCCTCCTGCTGCTGATGGGTGTTGACGCGGTCCTCGAAGCGGCTCAGCTGCCAGCTGCCCATGAAAAGGCACAGCGGAATCGCCAGTACGGCGAACACATTGATTCCCCACCACCGCGGGGTCAGCAGGAACCGGTACACACCACCACGGTACGGGGCCCGTGCGACGGGGCCGCACCGCCCCCTCCGGCCTCCTCCGGCCATGCCCCTGCCGCCGCCCCCTACGGCGCGGCCAGCGCCTCGGTGCGGTACACCGTTCCGGCGCAGGCGTCCGTGACCTTGGCGTCGGCCGCGGAGGGTTCGCCGGCCTCCGGCGTATGGGTGAGAACGATTCCACCGGACGCGCTGCCGCCCCCGGATCCCTCGTCGCCGCCCGCCTGGCCGCCACCGCTGCCGCTGCCGCCACCGCTGTCGCCCGCCGCCGTGGCCCCGGCGTCCGGCGACTGCCCCGGGTCCTTGGAGGGCGCGGGGGTGGGCGAGGGGCCGGGATTGACGCATCCGGTGGTGCCGCCGCCGGACTGCGGGATCCAGGCGAACTTGACCTCGTACGCCTGCCCCGGCTTGAGAACCAGCTGGTCAGGGGTGGTGGCCGGGTCGGGAAGGCCGGTGGCCTCATCACCCGAGGTGTGGTCGACGACATGGATGTGGTCAGGGTTGGTGGAGCCGTGTGCGACCAGCCCGACGGTGCCGCCGCCCTCGACGGAGCATGCGGCGCCGGAGGTGTTGACCACCCGGAACGTGCCGTAGATGCGGCCCGTGGAGTCCGCGGGACCGACGGTGCTGCTGCCGTTGCCGAGCTGGTTGCGCCCGCAGGCCGGCGAGGTGACGTCCATGGTCTCGTCCGGGCCGGGGGTGCCGGCACCCGCCCCGGGGCCCGCGCCGTTCTTCCCCCTGGCCTGGCCATCGCCCTGCGGCGCGCCGCCGCCCGGCGTCTCGCCGCCCTGCCGGCTCGGCCGCGGGCCGGCCTGCTCGGTGCCTTCGCCGTGTGCGCCGCCGGTACCGCCCTGGGCGTACTGGTTGCTTGCCGCCTTGGCGGCCCGTTCCTCGGAGCCGTCGGCGAGGTTCACCACGTGGACCATGGCGGGGATGGACGTCCCGCCGAGGAGCAGCGCGGCGGCCGCGCCCAGGACGGCATGGCGACGGCGCTGACGGCGGGCGGGCACCGCGCGGCGCAGCTGTTCCAGCGCGTCGGGCGCGGGTTCGAGGCCGCCGACGCTGGACTGCAGCAGCCGCCTCAGGTCGTCCTCGCCACCGAAGCCGCCGAAGCCGCCGGTGGGGTGGCTGCGGCCGTGGCCGTCGCCCGTGCCGCCGCCGAAGGCGGTGCCGGTGTGCTCCTCGCTGTCGCTGCCATACGTATGACCGTCGGGCCCCTCACCGGCGTCCGCTCGGGCCAGGGCACCGAGCGGGCCCCCTGCCGTGCCCACGGGTGCTCCCCCGGCGCGCGCCGTCGCGTCGTCCGTAGTTGCGGCTACGTCGTCCGCACCGGCAGCTGCCTGCTCCGCGACACCGATGTCATCGCCGTCGCCGGAATTTTGGCCGGATTTCGCGCCTCGCCACGCCGTTTCGCCCCGCCGAAGGCCCGCGCGCAGCTCGTCCCCCGGGCGGCCCGCCCCCGGCTCCTCGCCCGGATGACCGGCTCCCCGTTCGCCTCCGGGATGCCCCTGCGCCTCGCGCGCCGCGTACAGCTCACGTACCGGGCCGAGCGACCGGCCCGACGCAACCGGTCCGAGCGGCCGGCCCGACG
The DNA here is from genome assembly GCF_900187385.1 of Streptomyces sp. 2114.4. Classification (NCBI taxonomy): domain Bacteria; kingdom Bacillati; phylum Actinomycetota; class Actinomycetes; order Kitasatosporales; family Streptomycetaceae; genus Streptomyces; species Streptomyces sp. 2114.4. Next base: position 4,322,757 of record NZ_FYEY01000001.1, on the reverse strand, counting down.
CGGCCGGGTACCCCTGGCGGGCCGCGCCGGACGGGCCACACGAGTCGAACGGGTCGTACCGGCCACGCGTCGTGCCACTCATGCGGGAGCCTCCATCGCGACGCGGAGCGCCGCGATGCCCCGCGACCCGTAGGCCTTGACGGAACCGAGCGATATGCCCAGCGTCTGGGCCACCTGCGCCTCGGTCATATCGGCGAAGTAGCGCAGCACCAGCACCTCACGCTGCCGGCGCTGCAGACCGCGCATCGCCTGGATCAGCTGGTCCCGCTCCAGCAGGTCGTAGGCGCCCTCCTCGGCGCTCGCCATGTCGGGCATCGGCTTGGAGAGCAGCTTGAGACCGAGGATGCGGCGGCGCAGCGCGGAGCGCGAGAGGTTGACGACCGTCTGCCGCAGATAGGCGAGGGTCTTCTCGGGCTCGCGCACGCGTCCACGCGCGGAGTGCACGCGGATGAAGGCTTCCTGGACGACGTCCTCGCAGGAGGCGGTGTCGTCGAGGAGCAGCGCGGCGAGACCGAGCAGGGAGCGGTAGTGCGCGCGGTAGGTCTCGGTGAGGTGGTCGACTGTGGTGCCCGCTGCCATCGCGTCGTCAGTGTCCCCACGCTGCGGAGGAATCTGCGCGGGACGCGTGGTGGTGGGCCAGGGAGCGATCACTGGCATGCCCCCGGACGCAAGGGACCGCGGCGGGCGCACTGTCGCGCCCGCAGCCCCCGCCGGGGCGATGGTGAATCCGAGTACCTCTGCCACGCTTGTTGGACACGCTTCCCCCTATAAGGGTTGTACGCGCAAGGCACCGCTTTTGACGATGCATCAAATGCCCTCATGCGCACCAGCTCTTCCTGAATGCCCTCATTGCCCGACGCGAATTCCCCGATACCGCGGCCTCACCCTGCGACCCGCGGACATCCCGGGCCACCCCTGCGGGCGGCCACAAAGACGCTCCCCGCCCAACTGCCGGTTGCAGTCTGGCGGGGAGCGAATGGCCGAACAGGCCGTCAGTCCAGATCAAGAGGTTCGGACCGGTAATCCGCTCACAGAATCTTCACACGCTCCACGAAGTATCCCCCAGGCGGTGGGCACACGACGCCCGATCCCGCCAACTCGGCTCCCCACCACGGCCGGAGCCCGCACCGGTATCCCGCCGCAACCTTAAAGGTCCGGCCCCCTCAAGGGACCGGACCCACCACCGCACCCCCACGGGGGTCCGCCCTACCCCTAAGGGCATCAGGCTCTCCCCTCAGGGGCATCCCGCTCTATCCCCGAAGCTCCCGCGCCACCAGCTCCCCCACCTGCGCCGTGTTCAGGGCAGCTCCCTTGCGCAGATTGTCCCCGCACACGAACAGCTCCAGCGCCCGCGGATCATCCATGGAGCGCCGCACCCGTCCGACCCAGGTCGGATCCGTACCGACGACATCGGCAGGGGTCGGGTACTCGTCCTCGGCCGGGTCGTCGCTGAGGACGACCCCGGGGGCGGCGGCCAGGATCTCGTGCGCACCGCCGACCGAGACCTCGTTCTCGAACCGGGCGTGCACGGTCAGGGAGTGGGTGGTGATCACCGGCACCCGTACACAGGTGGCGGTGACCGGCAGATCCGGCAGCCCCAGGATCTTGCGGGACTCGTTACGGATCTTGAGTTCTTCGGAGGACCAGCCGTCCTCCCGGAGCGTGCCGGCCCAGGGCACGACATTGAGGGCGATCGGCGCCGGGAACGGCCCCAGCGTGTCCCCGACGGCCCGGCGCACATCGCCGGGCGTGGTGCCCAGCTCCGTACCGGTCACCGCGGACAGCTGAGCGCGCAAGGTGTCGACGCCGGCCTTGCCCGTCCCGGAAACGGCCTGGTACGAGGAGACGATCAGCTCGCTCAACCCGTACTCGGCATGCAGCGCCCCCAGCGCGACGATCATCGAGAGCGTCGTGCAGTTCGGGTTGGCGATGATGCCGCGCGGACGCACCCGCGCCGTGTGCGCATTGACCTCGGGCACGACCAGCGGCACGTCCGGGTCCATCCGGAACGCGCCGGAGTTGTCCACGACCACCGCGCCCTTGGACACCGCGACCGGTGCCCACTGCGCGGAGACCTCGTCGGGGACGTCGAACATCGCGACATCGATGCCGTCGAAGGCCTCCTCGCTCAGCGCGACGACCTCGACCTGTTCACCTCGCACGGTCAGCTTGCGGCCGGCCGAGCGGGGAGACGCGATCAGCCGGATCTCGCCCCAGATGTCGGCCCGCTCGGACAGGATGCCGAGCAGGACCGAGCCGACGGCGCCGGTGGCGCCGACGACGGCGAGATGCGGCTTGGCGGCCTTACGGGCGTCCGCCCACGCCGTATCGGCGAGGGACGGACGGCCCGCCTCGGCCGGAATCATCGGCCGGTGCCGCCATAGACCACGGCCTCGTCACTGTCGGTGTCGAGACCGAAGGCGGTGTGCACGGCCCGTACAGCCTCGTTGACGTCATCGGCACGGGTGACAACCGAGATACGGATCTCGGAGGTCGAGATGAGCTCGATGTTCACGCCCGCGTTCGACAGCGCCTCGAAGAACGTCGCCGTGACCCCGGGGTTGGTCTTCATCCCCGCGCCGACCAGCGAGATCTTCGCGATCTGGTCGTCGTAACGCAGCGAGTCGAAGCCCACCGCCGCACGGGTCCGCTCCAGGGCAGCGACGGCCTTGCGGCCCTCGGCCTTGGGCAGCGTGAAGGAGATGTCGGTCAGACCGGTCGACGCGGCGGAGACGTTCTGCACCACCATGTCGATGTTGACCTCGGAGTCCGCGATCGCACGGAAGATGCGCGCGGCCTCGCCCGGCTTGTCCGGGACTCCGACGACCGTGACCTTCGCCTCGGAGGTGTCATGTGCGACGCCCGAGATGATTGCCTGCTCCATCGGCTGGTCCCCTTGCGGTTCGTTGCTGACCCATGTGCCCTTCAGCCCCGAGAACGAGGAGCGGACGTGGATCGGGATGTTGTAACGGCGTGCGTACTCGACGCAGCGGTGCAGCAGCACCTTGGATCCGGAGCTGGCCAGCTCCAGCATGTCCTCGAAGGAGATCCAGTCGATCTTCCGGGCCTTCTTCACGACCCGGGGGTCGGCGGTGAAGACACCGTCCACATCGGTGTAGATCTCACAGACATCGGCGTCCAGGGCGGCCGCCAGCGCGACGGCGGTCGTGTCCGACCCACCGCGCCCCAGCGTCGTGATGTCCTTCTTGTCCTGGGACACACCCTGGAATCCGGCGACGATGGCGATATTGCCCTCGTCGACGGAGGTCTTGATGCGGCCCGGCGTGACGTCGATGATCCGTGCCTTGTTGTGCACGGAATCGGTGATGACGCCTGCCTGGCTACCGGTGAAGGACTGCGCCTCGTGACCGAGGTTTTTGATCGCCATCGCCAGCAGGGCCATGGAGATCCGCTCTCCGGCGGTCAGCAGCATGTCGAACTCGCGCCCCGACGGGATCGGGGACACTTCCTGCGCGAGATCGATCAGCTCGTCCGTCGTGTCGCCCATCGCCGAAACCACCACGACAACCTGGTTGCCGTTCTTCTTGGCTTCGACGACTCGCTTGGCAACGCGCTTGATGCCCTCGGCATCCGCAACGGATGAGCCGCCGTACTTCTGCACGACAAGGCCCACGTGCGCTCCTCGCAACTGTCTCATCGGGAGTTTCCTCCCGGACCCCCGGAAATGGGGGTACTGCGGTCGGCTCAGTCTAACGAGCAAGCGGAATCCGCCCTGCTGATACCACATCGTGAGACATGCGACTCACTGGTTGATCACGGATTTTCACCGTGATCACCTGTCCCGTGAGTTCTCACGTCCCGAGGCGGCTCCACAAGGCGCACCGTCGCGCCCGCTCGGCGAGCACATGCCCGCTTCTGGGCAGTACACACGAAAACGTAACCCAGGTCACAAGCTCCGGCCACGGCGAAGAGACCCACGGGGCGGACGCCCCCGGCTCACATTCCCCGCAGCCCCAGTGGCCCCGCGATCTCCGCCACCATGACCTTTCCGGCCTCCTCGGCGAGCCGTTCCTCGTCGCCGGTGACGCCGCTGTCGGTGTCCAGGCCGTCCAGCTCGACCAGCGGCTGGTCGAGGCGTACGTGGGCGACCAGCGACTGCAGCGCGCGCAGGGCGGCCGAGGCGGTCGGGCCCCAGTTGGACAGGTAGGAGAACTGCCACCACCACAGGGCCTCGCTGACCCGGCCCGCCCGGTAGTGCGCCAGGCCGTGCCGCAGGTCGGTGATGATGTCGGCCAGGTCGTCGGAGATCCGGCTGGCGACCGGCTCGCTACGCGGCACATACGGATCGAAGACCTCGGAGTAGACGTCCACCGGGTCGAGCAGGGCGGCGAAGCGCTCGCGCAGCTCGTCGACGTCCGGCTCCGGGCCGGTGTCCGGCTCGTACCGTTCGTCGGGAACGAAGTCCTCGTGGGCGCCCAGACGGCCGCCGGTGAGCAGCAGCTGGGAGATCTCCAGCAGCAGGAAGGGCACCGCGCTGTCCGGTTCGTCACCCTTGGCGACCTCCGTCACCGCGACGATGAAACTCTCGACCGAGTCGGAGATCGATACGGCGAAGTCGTCCGGGTCCTGTGTCGCGTTGTGCAGCGTGGCATCAGACATCGAGAAGTCTCCTCCCTTCGAAGGCCCGCCCGAGCGTGACCTCGTCCGCGTACTCCAGATCGCCTCCGACCGGCAGACCGCTCGCCAGCCGCGTCACTCTCAGGCCCATGGGTTTGATCATGCGGGCCAGATACGTGGCCGTGGCCTCGCCCTCGAGATTCGGGTCGGTGGCCAGAATCAGCTCGGTGACGGTGCCGTCCGCGAGCCTGGCCAGCAGTTCCCTGATCCGGAGGTCGTCGGGTCCCACGCCCTCGATCGGGCTGATCGCACCCCCGAGGACGTGGTAGCGACCGCGGAACTCACGCGTCCGCTCGATCGCCACGACGTCCTTGGGCTCCTCCACGACGCAGATGACCGCCGGATCACGCCTCGGGTCCAGGCAGACCCGGCACTGCTCCTCCTGCGCCACATTGCCGCAGGTGCCGCAGAACCGGACCTTCGCCTTGACCTCCATCAGCGCATTCGCGAGCCGGCGGACATCGGTGGGCTCGGCCTGAAGAATGTGGAAGGCGATCCGCTGCGCGCTCTTGGGACCGACGCCGGGCAGCCTGCCCAACTCATCGATCAGGTCCTGGACCACGCCTTCGTACACGGAACGTCTTCTTTCTCTTCTGCCGTGATGCGTACGCTAGTTGGCTACTCCTCAGAAGGGGAGACCCGGGATTCCGCCACCGCCCAGACCCTGGGCGAGCGGACCGAGCTTCTGCTGCTGGAGCTGCTGGGCACTGGCGTTGGCATCGCGGACCGCGGCCAGCACGAGGTCGGCGATCGTCTCGGCCGTCTCCTCGGCGGAGTCGGTGTCGACCGCCTTGGGGTCGATGACCAGGCCCGTGAGTTCACCGGAGCCGGTCACCGTGACCTTGACCAGGCCGCCGCCCGCGGAACCCTCGACGGGTGTCTCCGCGAGCTCCTGCTGGGCGGCCGCGAGGTCCTGCTGCATCTTCTGGGCCTGCTGAAGCAGCTGCTGCATATTGGGCTGACCACCGGGGATCACGACGTGACTCCTGCCATACGACAACGTTTGTGCGGTAGCCCGAGCCTACGTGTTTCACGGGCCCCGCGCCCTACGCCGTAGGGAGGAGCACGGGTGTACGCCTGGTGTACGCCCGCTTACCCGTTCTCCGGCCCCGCACCCCGGACTTGCCCGCGCACCGCCGCGCTGCCTACGCGGTGCCGCCGAGCCGGCTACGCACCGTGGAAGCCCCCTCCCGTTGGGCCTTCCCGCTCATCCACTCGCTGCCGCTACACGACCACTCGCTGCTACAAAACCGCTCGTTGTTACGTGACCACTTGCTGCTGCTGCACGCCCACGTGTTGTTGCACTCTTCCCCCACTCGACTACTCGTTGTTGAACTCTTCCACCACGGTCGCGCCGAGTTCGCGGACGATCAGGTCGTGTCCGCTGAGCGCGGAGTCGACGAGGTCGGGATCGTCCTCGGCCGGCATGTCGTACTCGATCGATGTCGGCGGGGGCTCCGGCGGCACGTAGGAGGCCTCCGCCCGGGGCGCCGGCTGCCCGCCGCCCGCGGACGCCGACGGGGAGACGGCCTCCCGCGCCATCCGCGCGCCCTGGCTGCCGCCGGCGCTGCCGCTGCCACCACCGGCCGCGCCGCCGCCCTGCCCGTGCTGCCCGTACTGGCTCCCGGACGACGGGGGCGACGACGGGCCGCCCTGCTGGGGCGGGGACTGCTGTCCGCCCTGCTCGGACGCGGCGGTCGCCCCACCGCCGAAGCCGCCGCCCCCTCCGCCGCCGAAGCCGCCACCGCCACTACGGGGAGCGCCGCCGGCCGGCGGGTTGGCCCCGCCCGACGGGTCGACGATCGCCTCGACCCGCCACTGCACCTGGAACCGCTCGGCCAGTACGTCCTTGAGGACGTCCTCGCTGCCGCCGTTGGCGAAGCTGTCGCGGGCGCCGGCATTGGGGAAGCCGATCTGGAGCGTCGTGCCGTCGAAGCCGGAGACCTGGGCGTTCTGGCTCAGCAGGATCCACGTGAAACGCCGGCGGTCCTTCACCGCCTCCAGGATGTCCGGCCACATCTGCCGCACCTGAGCGGCACCCTGCGCCGCCCCCGGAGCGGCCCCGGTCTGGGGCTGCTGGGATACGGGCGGCGCGGGCGGGCCGGCCACCGGCTCGGGCGAAGGTGAGGGTGCGGGCGCGGGTGAAGGCGCGGGCGCGGGCGACCCGCCCTGCGGCGCCTGGCCCCCCTGCCCCGGCGCCACGGCCGTGGGCCACCCACCGGGCTGCCGCCCGCCACCGGGACCATTGCCGCCCCCACTGGCTCCGCCGCCTCCATTGGCTCCGCCGCCATGGGTTGCGCCGCCGCCAGGGCCCCGGCCCGTGCTCCCGGGCCAGGCTCCGGGGCGCGCTGCCGCGCCGTCACGGCCACCGCCCTGCGCCTCGGCCTGCGGAGCGGACGCCGGGCCGCCCTGCGGGGCCGCCCCGCCACCGCTGTCACCCCACTGCTGCTCTCCGCCGGACACTGCGGGGGCGGCCGGAGCCGGCGCGGACGGAGCCGGAGTAGGGGGAGCCCCCGCAGGGCCCGCCGTACCGCCGTTCGCCGCGCCCCGCACCGCGGCACGCGCGGCGGCCGGCCCGGACGGTGCGGCCGGTCCGGACGGCCCGGTCGCCGGCATCGCCGGATGAGCCTCCGGCCCCGGTACATATCCGGCCGCGGGCCCACCACCGGACGCCACCACGGGCGCCGGCCCGGCCCCGGGGCCTCCCCCGGCGCCCGCACCGCCGCTCATGCCACCGGCCCCGCCGCCGCCCAGCAGCGCCGCACCGGCGCCACGCTCCAGGCGGTCGAGCCGCGCCTGCACCGACCGCTCGTCGTCGTACGCCGCGGGCAGCAGCACCCGCGCACAGATCAATTCCAGCTGCAGCCGCGGCGAGGTCGCCCCGCGCATCTCCGTCAGACCCGTATTGACCAGATCGGCGGCCCGGCTCAGCTCGGCCGCCCCGAAGACGGACGCCTGCGCCGTCATCCGCTCCACCACATCCACGGGGGCGTCGATCAGCCCCTTCTCCCCCGCGTCCGGCACCGCCGCCAGGATCACCAGGTCCCGCAGCCGCTCCAGCAGGTCCGCGACGAAACGCCGCGGGTCGTTGCCGCCCTCGATGACCCGGTCCACGACCTCGAAGGCCGCTGCGCCGTCCCCCGCGGCGAACGCCTCCACGATCGAATCCAGCAGCGAGCCGTCGGTGTACCCCAGCAATGCCGTCGCCATGGCATACGTCACACCGTCCGCACCGGCGCCGGCGAGCAGCTGGTCCATCACGGACATCGAGTCACGCACCGACCCGGCCCCGGCGCGCACCACCAGCGGCAGCACCCCGTCCTCGACCGGGATCTCCTCCCGACCGCACACCTCGCCCAGGTACTCCCGCAGGGTCCCCGGCGGCACCAGCCGGAACGGGTAGTGGTGCGTACGCGAGCGGATCGTCCCGATGACCTTCTCGGGCTCGGTCGTCGCGAAGATGAACTTCAGATGCTCCGGCGGCTCCTCGACGACCTTCAGCAGGGCGTTGAAGCCCGCCGAGGTCACCATGTGCGCCTCATCGATGATGTAGATCTTGTACCGGCTGCTGGCCGGCCCGAAGAACGCCTTCTCCCGCAGCTCACGGGCGTCGTCCACGCCACCGTGCGACGCCGCGTCGATCTCGATCACATCGATCGAGCCCCGGCCGTTCCTGGCCAGGTCCTGACAGGACTGGCACGTCCCGCAGGGCGTGGGAGTGGGACCTTCCTCACAGTTGAGGCAGCGCGCCAGGATCCGCGCACTGGTCGTCTTGCCACAACCTCGCGGCCCACTGAACAAATAAGCGTGATTGACCCGGTTGTTCCGCAGTGCCTGCTGCAGCGGATCGGTCACGTGCTCTTGCCCGATGACCTCGGCGAAGGTCTCGGGGCGGTAGCGGCGGTACAGCGCAAGGGACGACACGCATACGACGATATCGGGCCGCACTGACAACCGACGGGCCCCGTAAACGCAAGCGCCCCCCACGCACCCGCCAGAGCCGACCTACCCTTGCTGCCTTCCGGCCCTGGGGGAGTTCAGTCAGATAGCGCCACGTGAGGGGCTGCGCACCACAGTAGCGGATCCCCCGCCCGGGAAACGAACCCACACCCCACCCCGGACCCGCTCCCCTCCCCCTCCGACCCCCTCCCCACGATCATGGTCGCGAGCACTCCCCAACGTCTTGTATTGTTTGCGGCGGAGGATTCGCCTAGTGGCCTAGGGCGCACGCTTGGAAAGCGTGTTGGGGGCAACCCCTCACGAGTTCGAATCTCGTATCCTCCGCCAGTGCCTCACCGGGCACAACGTCGAAGGGCCCCACCGCTTGCGGTGGGGCCCTTCGCGGTTCTGCGTCTCGGCTCTCCGCCCTGGTCCCTGTCTCCCCGATCGAGAGTCATTCCTGCTCCTGCTCGAAAACGTGAAGCGCGGTAGTCGACGTCCGTGCGCAGCGTGGCCGATCGAATCGAGGAGTACCGGGCCCCTGGGCGGCAGCTCAGCCGGCCGGCGCCGCCATCTGCCGGCTGCGGCCTGCCACTGGATCACGTACGGGATGGCGGAGCCGAGTGCGGCATCGGCGTCGGCTCCGCTTCCAGCCGCGCTCGCCGGCACGCCGTCGGCCAGGGCCGCATTCCGCAATGGTCGTGCCCGGATTTGGTCATGTCCGGATCCGGGTGGGTCCATGGAGTTAAAAGGCATGCCAATTGCGCACTCCGAACTCGTTAAGGTCCTTTTCAGTGACTGCTTCCCGACGTACCACTGAAGCCTTGTGTGTACGCGAACAGGGGGAAGCAGGATGAGCGGGCAGTTCGGTGTCGATCCCACGGTGCTGACGGAACTGGCGGGCACATTCGACCGGGAAGCGAAGGGCCTGGCCGTCCCGATCCATACGTTCACGGCGACGGCGTCGGAGGTCGGAGAGGCATTCGGCATCCTCGGTGCCTGTGACGGCGCCACGGAGAAGTATCAGAAGCTGCTGAGCAGCACCGTCAAGGCGCTGGGGCACCTTCCCGACGTACTCAAGAGCGACGCTGACCGGCTGCGGATCAACGCCTCCCGCTATCAGGACGCGGACCAGGCCGCCATCGGCCACCTGCGGTCCGTGCCCCGGTACCAGGGGGCCTGAGGTGAGCGTCAACAGCTGGATCGACGGCAAGGTCCTTGAGATCCTTCAGGCATTCGGTGTAGATCTTCCCGGAGGCAACGGCGACACGCTCCGTTCGATCGCCCGTGGTTGGGACTCCATGGGCACCGAACTGACCGGGGCCGTACGGGTCCTCGACCGCGCCGTCGCGGGTGTCGACAAGCAGGGCTGGCACGGTGCGGCCCACGATGCCTTCGAGAAGCACTGGCAGGACCAGAAGAAGACCCTCACCGACGCCGCGAAAAATTTCCACCGTGTCGCCGACGGGTTGCGGAACTTCGCCGATGAGATCGACAAAATCAATGAAGAGATCATCGATATCTGCGTCCAGATCGCCGAGATGGAAGTGCTCGGTGCCGCACTGTCCGCCTTCACCGGATTCCTCTCCGACCTCGTCGCCAATACGGCCGTTGCCGCGAAGGTCGCCAAGATCGTGGACCTGGTCAAGCTGTTCACCTCGGCGGCCGAGAAGGTGGCGGCCCTGCTGGAGCGCTTCGCCGGGCTCAGCGCCGAGACCGCGGCGACGCTGGAGAAGATGCTCTCCACGGTGGCCCGGCTCAGCGCCAGGTTCGCCACGAAGACCGGGGAGGGCTTCGCGACGAACTTCGTCGCCGACTCGGCCAGCTCGATGCTGAACCAGGCGGTCACCGGACAGCGGGTGACGGTCGGGGACGACCTCGTAGGCGGCAGCCGAGCCGCGCTCGGGACGGCGCTGTTCGCCGGAGGCAGCGCGACGCTGGCGGACGCCGCGGGCGCGACCGGGGTGGCCGGCCGGATGCTGAGAGGGGACGGCCTGCTCGGCACCACCGTGAACGGCGCGGCCGGCAATGTGGCAGGCGGGCTCACGGCGGACGTCTGGTCCGGCAAGGACGGGTCGACCAGCGCATGGGACGCGGGGACGAATGCCCTCACCGGTGGGCTCGGAAACGCCCAGAATCACGGTGTCCACCACGCTCTGGAGCAGCACGGGAGTCTCGGCGGCGAAAACCTCAGCGACCGGGGCAAGCTCGCCGACAGCACGTTCAGGAACGTGGTGGACACGGGCTTGAACACGGGTGTCTACGGGGCGGGTTCCGGCATCGAGTCGGATGCCCAGAGCCTGGTCGAGGACGAGAAGAAGATGGCCAAGGGCGAATGAGAGCTGTCGGCGACGTGACACTTGCGGCCGTCTGGCACCCGGATCCGCACCACCCCATTACCTGGGCCATGTTCTTCGGGGCGCTCATCGTGGTGGCCGGGAGCGCGATGGTCCTCATCGGTGTGTTCGCGGCGGTCGACACCTGGCGCAAGGCCGGACGGCCGCGTGGCGATTCCCTGCGCGGGGTGCTCCTGGGCGGGGGCTGCTGTCTGGTGGCGGGTCTTGCGGTCGCCGCCTTCGGTGTCTGGCTGTACTGACCGTCTTCGAGAAGTCCGGAGCCGGGAGCCGGGAAGATTACTGTGCCGAGGCGGCGGGTGGGGGGACTGATTCGCCCGCTTCCTCGTGCTGGACGGCGGCGTCCACCGCCTCGGGGGGCATGGCCATGCGTACGGCGGTGTAGAAGATGGCGAGGCTGAAGACGATCACGATGACCAGGTCCCACCAGTCGGGGAGCGCGCGGGTGCCGCCGTAGCGGCCGTAGTGGCCGATGAGGATCATGCCGCCGAGCCAGGGCCACACCCAGGCGGCCGATTGTGCGCGCAGTCCGCTGCGTTCGGCGGCGGGGATGCCGCGGCGGGTGAGCGCCAGGACGATGAAGCCGAGCAGGGCCGCGATACCGAGCTTCCAGTCCGCCTCGTAGCCGGACCAGTAGAAGATCAGGTTGGCGAAGACGAAGCCGGCGGGGGCCAGTACGGGCCCGGCAGGGAGCCGGTAGGGGCGGTTCCGGCCGCCGTCCTGTACGCGGAGGGCGTGCAGGGCCACCGGGGCGAAGGCATACATGATCGCCGCCGCCGAAGTGACCACGCTCACCAGCGCCTGCCAGCTGGGGAACGGCAGGAACGCGATCTCGCCGACCACGAAGGCGAGGAGGATCGAGACGACGGGCACCCGGCTGCGCCCGACCTGGGTGAGGGGCCGGGGCAGGACCCGCTCGCGTCCCATGGCGTAGGACAGCCGCGCGGCGCCGGCCATGTAGACCAGGCCGGTGCCCGCCGGGGAGATGACGGCGTCGACGTAGAGGATGGTCGCCAGCCAGCCGGCCCCGACGACGGTGGCGAGCGTGGCGTAGGGGCCGAAGTTGCCCTTGCCCACGGGGTTGTCCCAGCCGTGGGTCACGGCGTCCGGGTTCAGGGCGGCGATGAAGGCGATCTGCAGCAGGAGGTAGAGCGCGGTACCGACCGCCATGGCCACGATCACCGCGCGGGAGACGTCGCGCTGCGGGTCGCGCGCCTCACCGGCCAGCTGGATGGCCTGTTCGAAGCCCAGCAGCGCGAACACCACACCGGCGGGCAGGGCGGCGAAGACCCCGTGCGCGCCGTGCGGGGCGAAGCCGCCGCCCGCGGTGAAGTTCGAGCCGTGGAAGGACAGGGTCATCAAGACCACTACGGTCAGCAGCGGTACGGCCGTCTTCACCACCGCGGTGACTGAGTTGATCCCGGACAGCAGGCGTACGCCGAGGACGTTGATGAGCGTGAAGATCAGCATGAAGACGCTGGCGATCAGCACGCCGGCCGCGGTGAGGGTGCCGTTGGGGTGCAGGACGTGGACCCGGTCGTGGACCCAGCCGATGCGGTCCAGGTACGAGAGCGTGGCCTCGACCTCGATCGGTGAGATCAGAACCGAGCGCAGCCAGGACATCCAGCCCGCGGTGAAGCCGACCAGGGGGCCGAAGGCGAAGAAGGGGAACCGGGCGGTGCCGCCCGCGATCGGGTAGGTGGCGCCCAGTTCCGCGTGGGCCAGCGCGAGCACGGCGAGCATCGTGGACGCGAGCACCCAGGAGATCAGTGATGCCGGTCCGGCGATGACGGCGGTGGTCAGGGCGCCGAGCAGCCAGCCGGAGCCGATGATCGATCCCAGGGAGATGAACATCAGCCCCCAGAACCCGACCGCCCGGTGGAGGTGATGGGTTCCGGTGGCGCTCTCACTCCCCGCTGCGGATGGCCTGGTCACGCGCGCTCCTGGTTCACGGGACCATCTTGGTCCCGGTAGGCGGACCAGGTGGGTATACGCGTTGCGTGTCGGCGTTCGCACCGAGAGTGAGTGGGTGGGTGCGTGGGTGGCGGTGGCCGTGTCGACGGGCGTGGCCCCGGCCGTGACGCTTCCGGCGGTGCCCAGGCGCCGGTTGCCGCCGGTGGCCGGTGGCTAGTGGCTGCCCGACGGGCGGGCGACGGGGTGTGAGGAGCCGTTGCGGGGTGGTGGGTGGGCGTGGAAGAGGGTGGCGTACAGGCCGTGGTCGGCGAGGAGCTGGGTGTGCTGCCCCGACTCCACCAGGCGTCCCTCGTCCAGGACCAGGATGCGGTCGGCGTCCGTGGCGAGGTCCAGGTCGTGGGTGATCACGAGGGTGGTGCGGCCTTCGGCGAGGCGCCGCAGCGGGCCGAGGATGCGCTGGGTGGCCAGGGCGTCCAGGCCGGTGGTGGGCTCGTCGAGGATGAGCACGGGGGCGTTGCGCAGCATGGCGCGGGCGATCGCGATGCGCTGCAGCTGGCCGCCGGAGAGCCGGGAGGTGCCGGGGGCGATGACGGTGTCGTAGCCGTCGGGGAGGGCGGAGATGAACCCGTCGGCGTCGGCGGCCCGGGCGGCGTCGACGACGTCGTGGTGCGTCACGTCGTCGCGTCCGCAGGCGATGTTCTCTTCCACCGTGTCGTGCAGGACGAGGGTGTCCTGGGGCAGCAGGGTGATGTTCCGGCGGAGCCGGTCGAGCGGCAGCCGGTTCACGGGGATGCCGTCCAGCCGGACGCTGCCGGTGTCCGGGTCGTAGAACCTCAGCAGCAGGGCGGCCAGGGTCGACTTGCCCGCGCCGCTGGGGCCCGTGATCACCACCAGTTCCCCGGGTACCGCGGTGAAGGAGAAGTCGCGGAGTACGTCCTCCTTGCCGCCGGGGTAGCGGAAGCCGACCCGGCACACCTCCACCGCGCCGACGGCGCGCGCCGGTGCCGGCACGACAACCGCGGGGTCGGGGTCGGTGACGGAGGGTGGGGCGTCGAGGATTTCCAGCAGGCGCTCGGCGCCGGCGGTCGCTTCGGTGACCGTCAGACCTAGCTGGCCGATGTCGCGGATCGGCGGGTAGAGGTAGCCGACGAATGCGGCGAACGCCAGGAGCTGCCCCAGCGACATCCGTCCCGCGGATATCTCCCACGCGCCCAGGCCGATGATCGCCAGGACACAGAGCGTTTCCAGGACCTCGACCAGCTGCCCGTACAGCGCGTTGAGCCGGGCGCTGGTCACCGAGGCCCGCAGCCAGCTGCGCGCCTCGCGGCGGAGCCGTTCCTGTTCGTCCCGCTGCCGGTTGTAGGCCTGGGTGAGGACGACGTTGACCAGCCCTTCCTCGACCACCGAGGTGATGGCGCCGTCCGCCGCCCGTTCCCGGCGGGACACCTCCTTGACCCGGCCGGTGAAGCGGGTGGTGGCGAGCCAGAACAGCGGGGCCAGGGCGAAGGTGGCGAGCGCCAGGTCCCAGCGCAGCAAGAGCGCGGCTCCGGCGTAGAAGATGATGCCGAACACGGCGGTGGCCACCTGGACGAGGCCGGAGACCACGAGTTGTTCGATGGCGTCGACATCGCCGGTCAGCCGCTCGACCAGGTCGCCGCGGCGGTTGCGCTGGAAGAAGTGCGGCGGCAGCGTCTGGAGATGGGCGAAGATGCGGGCGCGTAGCCGCATCACGAAGCGTTCCGCCGTCCAGGCCGCGAGTGAGCCGCCGAGGTACCCGACGATCGCGCCGGCGACGGCGACGCCGAGCCACAGCCCGGCAGGTTGCCAGAAGGCGCTGACCGAGCCCTTCTGCAGGGCGTTGTCGGTGAGTTCGGCGAAGAGCAGGATGGCCACGGTCTCCGCGAGCGCGGCGACGATGGCACTCAGGATGACCAGGGCGATCCAGCGCCGGTCGCCCCGGGTCAGCGGCCAGAAGCGCCGTACCGCTTCCTTGAAGCCCACCCGTCTGGTGCGGATGGAGGTGTCCGCGACGAGCGCGCGGAACACCCGGTCCATGGCGGGGTCCGGGTCCGGGTGCGACCGGGCCCGCGCACCGCTGACGGGTTCGCTGGTCTTGGTGGAGGAGGTGGATGGGGTGGATTGGGTGGAGTGGTCGCCGGCATCGTGCGGCAGTGCCGAATTCTCCTCAACGGGCCCTGATTCCGCGCCTCGTCGGGGCGATGCTGCGGGGCGCTCTCCGCGCCGGCGTGAGCTACGCAGGTTCATGATCGCTACGTCATCTCGTCGCTGGTGGGGTAGTTGAGCGGAACCACGAGGCACCGCCCCCTAAAATGACGAGGCAAACTCGCGCCTTACGCGAGCCTGCCTCGAACTCAGAGGTGTGCGTCAGTAGCGGTAGCCGAAGTAACCGCGCCCGCGGCCCCGGCGGAACCGCCTGCGGCGCCTGCGGCGGTCGTGGTCGTGGTCGTGCCAGTCGTCATGGTCGCGACGCCTTCTGGGGAAGACCTTGCGGAAGCTCATACTCGCCTCCTCCTTGGGTTTTCTCGTTGTCGGACCGTTACCGGCTCCGACAACTCCCAAGCTACGACGCGCAACTGTCTCCAACAAGGCGAAATGCGTGAAAATTCAGACATAAGCCGATTTTCTTATTAAACGTGGCTGAGGGTGGCGAGGGATCACTCTCCGGATGCCATGCGTCGGGACGGAAGCGGCGCGCAGACGGCGACACCGGCGGGGTAGTGGCGGGCGGCGGTGGGCGGTGACGGGGCAGCGACAGGCAGCGGCGACGAAGGGATCAGAGGCGGTCCGGGGCGACGGGTGAGAGCCGGTAGGCGTCGCCCTCGGCGATGACGCGGCCTGCCGTGGGCGGCGGGAAGTGGCTGCCCAGGAGCAGGGTGTCGGTACCGGCGAGCGAGGCGAGGAGGCTGCGGCGGGTCCTGGCGGCCTGTGCGGGGTCGACGTCCGCGCAGCTGCAGATGTCCGGGCGCGGCAGCTGGACCGGGTGGTGGATGCAGTCGCCGGTGATCAGGGCCGTCCGCCCGGCGCTGCGCAGCTCCACGGCGAACTGGCCGGGCGTGTGTCCGGGGGTGGGCAGGAGGCGGACGCCGGGAGCGACCGTGGCGCCTTCGCCGGGCACCTCGACCAGGTCGAGCAGCCCGGCATCGCGGACCGGGTGGACGGAGTCCCGGAACATCTGGCGGCGCGCGTCGTCCAGGTCCTGGCCCGACCAGTGGTCCCACTCCGTACGTGCCGTCAGATAGCGGGCGCGGGGGAAGGTGGGGACCCAATCACCCCTGTCGGCACGGGTGTTCCAGCCGACGTGATCGGTGTGCAGATGGGTGAGGAGGACCAGGTCCACCGCATCCGGGGCGAAGCCGGCCGCCGTCAGACGCGGGAGGTAGTCACTGTCCAGATGGTCCCAGGCGGGGTTGGTCCGGGCTTTGCCGTTGCCGATTCCGGTGTCGACGAGCAGGCGCAGCCCCTGCGTCTCTATCGCGAAACTGTGCGTGGCCAGGCGGAGGGTGCCGTCGTGGTCGGTGAAATCCTGCTGCAGCCACGGCGCTTGAGCCACTACGTCCGGGGTGGCGTCGGGCAGCAGCCACCGACCGGTCGGTGCGGGGAGCGCGGTCTCGTCGATGCGGCGGACGGTGATCTCGCCCACCGTCCAGGCGGGGGCCGCGTCACTGACGGCAGGCATGAGGTGTCCTCTCCCGAACCAAAGGCAATTCCTTTGCGTTAAGTCCACGCTATCGCGGCCGCGGCGCTAACGCAAACAGATTGCTTTTATGTGGACCCGTGCGGCTCCGAGCCCTTAAGGTGGAGCCATGAGCCCCAGGCCGATGACCCGCCCCGGGGGACGCAGTGCCCGCGTCCAGGAATCGGTGCACGCAGCCGTGCGCGCCCTCGAAGCCGAAGAGGGCCGTGCGGCGCTGACGGTCCCCCTCGTCGCCGCTCGCGCCGGGGTCACGCCGTCGACGATCTACCGCCGGTGGGGAGACCTCCAGGAGCTGCTGTCCGACGTGGCCGTCGAGCGCCTGCGCCCGGAGGCGCCGCCCGCCGATCACGGAGCGCTGCGCACGGACCTGGAGGCATGGGCCGAACAATTCCTGGAGGAGATGGCCTCGCCCCCGGGACGGGCCTACCTCCGCGACGCGCTCGCCGGCGATCCGGACGGCAGCCATGCGGGCCAGTGCTCGGCCTACGCCGCCGAGCAGGTGGACGTCATCCTCGCCCGCGCCGCCGAGCGCGGCGAGCCGGCCCCGGACACCGAACTCGTGATGGACCACATCGTCGCCCCCATGATGTACCGGCTGGTCTTCCGGCCGGGCCCGACCGACGCGGCGTATGCGCGCGGCCTCGTGGAGGCCACCCTCTCCGGGCTGATGCCACGGCACTGACCCCGTTTCGTCGTGCCCGGGCTCCGGTGAGGCACGGGGCGCCCGCCGTGCCGCACCCGAGGGCACGGCCCATGAGCCCCGCGTGAGGCCTTCGCCCACACGTCACGCTCCGCGGCGCGGAAGGGATCAGCCAGCGCATGCCGCTCGCCGAAGCCCTGTCCCCGGCCATGCTGCTGGTGGTGCTGGTGTGTGCCGTGAGGCGGCCGTTCCGCACCACGAGGTCAACGGGGTGCCACCACGGACGCGGGGGCTCCCCTGCCTAGGCGGCCCGGCTACCGGTGGTTGGGGGCATGGGGCCGGGCCCGGTGGCCCGTAGCCCCTCGATGAGCAGACGCAGTCCGAAGGTGAAGTGGGCAGCGAAGTCTGGGCTGGTGAACACCGGGAGCACGGGGGCGAGATGGGGGTACTGCGCCGACGTCACCGCGGCGCGCAGCCGGTCGGGGTCCGCCGGGCCGTCGCCTGCGATCTGGAGGGCGGCCTGCTCCTCCAGGGTGTGGCCGAGGGTGAAGTGGACGACCGCGAGGGCGGCGCGGGCGGCGTCGTCGGGGGCGAAGTCCGCTTCCCGCAGCACACCGATGAGGGTGTCGGCGAAGCCGAGGGTGTGGCTGCCGGTGGAGTGCGTACCGGCGTAGACGCGGGCCCCGTCCCGGCGGCCGAGGAGCGCCGCGCGCATCCGGTGGGCCAGTTCGCCCAGGCACTCGCTCCAGTCCGCCGACGGGAGCGGCCGTTCGAGGCAGTCGGCCAGCAGCGCTTCGGCCATGGCGGTCAGCAGCTCGTGCTTGGTCGCGAAGTAGCGGTACAGCGCACCGGCCCGTACGTCCATGGCCTCGGCCAGCCGCCGCATGGTGAGTGCGTCGAGCCCGACCTCGTCCAGCAGTGCCAGGGCGACTTCGACGGTGCGCGCCTGGTCGAGTTTCGGGGGGCGGCCCCGGGGCGTGACAGCGGCACGGGCGGCGGGCGAGCTGGGGGTTGACGCGGCACTCATGGGCCTCACTATAGTGAACATCGTTCACGTGAACACTGTTCACTAAATTTGGGCACCTCGACCGGAGGTCAGTCATGCATGCCGCCAGGGATCTCGCCGCCCGTACCCACGCCGACACCGACACCGACACCGACACCGATGTGATCGTGGTGGGTGCGGGGCCGACCGGGCTGCTGCTCGGTGCCGAACTGGCGCTGGGCGGCGTACGGGTGCAGATCCTCGAACGGCGGGCCACGGCACAGCGGGATTCGCGGGCACTGACACTGCATCCGCGCAGTATCGAGCTGATGGACCAACGGGGCCTGGTGGAACGGTTCCTGGCCCATGGGCGCCGGGTGCCGGGGTGGCACTTCGCGGGGCTGGGCACCCGGCTGGACTTCAGCGCGCTGGACACCCGGCACGGCTACACCCTGTTCCTCGCCCAGGCCCGCACCGAACAGCTGCTGGCGGAGCGCGCGAGCGAACTCGACGTGCCGGTCCGGCGCGGGTACGAGGTGGTCGGACTGCGTCGGAGCGGCGGTGGCAACGGTGCGGGCGGCGGCGGCAAGGCTGCAGGCGGTCGCAACGGTGCGAGCGGCGGAGCCCGCGGAGGCGGAGGCGGGGAACCGGACAAGGCCGGCGTGGAGGTGGACGAGAACGGCGTGGAGGTGGACGTCCGCGCCCCCGACGGGGCCCTGGAGACCGTACGCGCACGGTATGTGGTCGGGTGCGACGGCGGGCGGAGCGTGGTGCGGCGGGCCGCCGGGATCGGGTTTCCCGGCACCGACGAGACGCTGAGCGGAGCGCTGGGGGACTTCGCGACCGTCGACCCGGCAGCCCTCGACCGCGCGCGGGCCCATGGCGTACTGGCCGTACCGCTGGAGCCGGAACCCCTGGCCGGGCCCGGCCCCGAGGGCGGGCGGGAGGGAGGCGGCGCCACCCGGATCGTCCTCCTGGATCCCCAGCGGATGCGGACCCCGTCCGCCGCACCCCTGACCCTCGACGAGTTCCGGGCCTCCCTGCGACGGATCTGCGGAACCGACTGCGGGGTGGCGCGGCCCCGCTGGCTGTCGCGGTTCGGCAACGCCACCCGCCTCGCGTCCTCTTACCGTGCCGGGCGCGTCCTGCTGGCCGGCGATGCCGCCCATATCCACTTCCCGGCGGCCGGCCAGGGTCTCAACACCGGGCTCCAGGACGCGATGAACCTGGGCTGGAAGCTCGCGGCCGAGATCAACGGCTGGGCCCCGCCCGGCCTGCTCGACAGCTACCACGCCGAGCGGCACCCGGTCGGACAGGCGGTCACGGAGAACACCGAGGTCCAGACGCTGCTGGCGGAGCTGACGCTGCTCCCGCCGTATCAGCGGCCGGCCGCCTCACTGCGTGGGCTGCTGACCGAACTCCTGGGCATCGAGGAGGTCAACCGCCGCCTGGCCGGACGGATTTCCGCGCTCGACACCGCTTATCCCCCCGCCGGCACGGACGCCGACCCGCTGGCGGGACGACGAATGCCTGACATCGCGCTGACGGCGACCGGCACGGAGGCGCTACACCTCTACGCACTCCTCCCGCACGGCCGGTTCGTCCTGCTCGACCTCGCGGGGGACCCGGAGATACGGCAGTCCGTCGCGACCGCTTGGGGCAAGCGGGTGACCGCACTCAGCGTCACCGAGCACGAATCCCGCACCGACCTGGACGGGGTGCGCGAGATCCTGGTCCGCCCCGACGGCCATATCGCCTGGGCCACCCGCAGCACGGACGTACAGACCCGCCGCACCGACCGCTTCCGCGCGCTGACCAGCTGGGCCGGCCGCCCCGTGGGGAGCTGAGCGGGGTGCCGTCAGCCGGCGAACCCCGGGGAGACGAGGCCGGGGCGGACGAGACCGGACTGGACGAGTCCGGGGTGGATAAGGCCAGGGTGGATACGGCCGGGGTGGACGAAGCCGGGGTACACGGGGCTTCCCGGGTGGAGGGGGCTCCCTTGAATGACGGTGCTGCCCGGGTGGAGGGGGCTCCCCGGGTTGAGGGGGCTCCCCTGACGCAGGGAGTTCCCCGGACGTACGGAGCTTCCCGGATTCCCCGGGCGCGACCGGTGCTCGGTGTTCACCCGGTGTGCAGGGTTCACCCGGTGCGGAGGGCTCACTCGGTGCCCGGCATTCACTGAGTGCCCGGCGTTCACCCGGTGCTTGGCACTCGCCGGGTGCCCCGCGTTCATGCGACGCTTGTCGCTCACCGGGTGCCCGGGGTTCACCCGGTGCTTGGCGCTCATCGGATGCGCGGCATTCACCGGATCCACGGGACGCTCCGTGTCGGCAGGCTGGTCCGCGCTGTCGGAGTTCCCGGGGCCGTCGGAGGTGCCGGAGTCGTCGGCGTTGCCGGGCCCATCCGAGTCCCCTGGGCCATCCGAGTTCCCCGGACCGTCCGAGTTTCCGGGGCCGTCCGAGTTTCCAGGACCGTCCGCATCCTCCGGGCCGCCCGACGACGCCGGGCCGTCCGAGTCGCCCGGGCCATCCGAACGCCCCACTTCATCCGCGCGCCCCGGGTCATCCGAATGCCCCGGGTCATCCGAACGCGCCTGGCCGTCCGAGTCGCCCGGGTCATCCGCACGCGTGGTATCCCGGTCCTCCGGATACCGCGGGCCGTTCGCGCTCAGCCGCAGGCTCCCGAACCGTGCGTTGAGCCAGGATCCGGCGCGCACCGTGGTCACCACGGAGCCGGTGCAGTCGCGACCGTTGTAGAGGACCAGGTCGGTGGGGGTGTCGTTGTCCACCTCGCCGTAGCCTTCGCCCACTCCGTAGCAGTGGTCGTCGCCGGGGTCCTCGATCCGGTACATCCGGTTGCCCTGCCGGATGTGGTACGTGATGACGCCGGAGACGGCCTCGGCATCGGTGGGGCCGAACGCGGCGGACGCCCCCGTGAAGGCCACAGCGCCAAGCAAAGCGATCATGCGTCGCACAGTCGGAACTCCTCGTCAGCCATGGGCAGCGGTCCGGCCCTCGGTCACACCCGTCCGGGATTTCGCCATGTGGGGTTCCCGATGACATATCGGGATATTCACCTCGGACGGGATATTCACCAGCCAGCAGGAGCCCGCGGCGGGCATTGCGGGTCCTTGGGGCCGCTGTTCGAGGGACGGCAACGGACGCCGCCCGGCGTCCGTGACCGGCGTCCGTGGCCGCCGTCCGTGGCCGGTGTCCGTGGGCCGGTGTCCGTGGGCCGGTGTCCGTGCTGTGGCCGACCTCCGGGGGGCCGGTCCGCCCGGACCAGCCGGCCCCGTCCAGACCGCCCGGTCCGCCCGGTCCACCCGGTCCACCCGGCCCCCCGGTCTGCCTACCCCACCCCCGCGACCGACGCCCTGAAGAGCCGGGCCGCCGACATCCCCAGCCCGGTCGGCGCCGCCAGCCTCCCCGGCGATCCCATGGGATGACGCAGCTCGGCCTCGGTGTAGCGCAGGCAGCCCCGGTGCCAGGTGAGGATGCCGGCCAGCCAGTTCTCCAGCTCGTGGACGTAGCCGTCGAGGGCCTTGCGGGCCTCGGGCGAGAGGTCGAAGTCATCGCAGACGACCGGGAGTTCATGGGCCGCGACATGCTGGAACTCGCGCATACGCGAGGTCATGAGGTCATTGATGATGTGCAGCGCGGTCGGGTAGTCGCAGTCGAAGAAGTTCTGGACGACCAGGATGCCGTTGTGGATCTCGCCCTCGTACTCGATCTCCTTCTGGTAGGAGAAGACATCGTTCAGCAGACAGGCGTAGTCGGCCGCGGCGTTCTGCAGGGAGCACAGGGTGCGGGTGCGGTAGATCTCCGGCGGGATCTGCCGGTCGTGGCCGATGCGGCTCAGGCTCATGGTGAGGTCGGAACCGAAGGTCGCACGGCGCATCTCGATGTAGTCGACGGGGTCGGGGATGCGGTGGTGGAGCTGGTTGTCGAGCTCCCAGAGCCAGCTGGCCGTCATCGCGTCGACGGCTGCACGGAACACCCGGCGCGCCTCGGGGGCCATCGGCCCCGCCGTACGTGTCCACAGGTCGGCCAGCCCGCGTTCCATCGCGTTGACCGGCTCGGGCACGGCGGCCGACGCGTCGAGCGGCATCAAGGCCGACAGCCGCTCGGTGCACACCTTGGCCGAGGCGATGTCGCGGGTCCGGCCGAAGACCTGGGGGTAGTAGTCGTCGGCGTAGGTGCCCCAGGCCAGCCAGGCGGCGTCCAGGTCCAGTTGTTCCGGAGTGGCGTCCGGGTGGAGGCCGGCCGCGCACAGCGCCAGGTCGTAGCGGACCATGGCGGGCTCGTCCCAGATGTCGGACAACGGCACCCCGGGCTGCGGGCCGAGGATACCCATCCGGTGCGCCCATGCGACGACGCGGCGGCGGGCGCCCTCCAGATGCGGGCTGAGGGTGGTGGTGAAGGGCATGTAGAGGTCGGGGATGCGCGAGGGGCCGACCTTCTGGTGCGGGACATGGGTGGAGCTGCGCAGACGGCGCGCACCGGCCGCGGCCGACGCCGTCCTCAGGTCCGCCGCCGAGGTGCCGAATCCGCCCGGGGAGAAGGGCGACCAGGGGCGCGAGGTGCCGGCCGCGGAGCCACCTCCGTTCATATAGCGGCTGGAGCGCATATGCCATTCGTGGCCGCCCGACTGCCAGTCCTGGAGCCCCTTGGCGTACGCCAGCACATCCGCGCAGGACCGGGGGTCCAGCCCCTCTTCCAGGAAGAGCGCGGGGAGTTCGGTGACCACGGTGTTCTCGAACTGCTGCAGCCGCGAGGTGATCAGGTCGTTGACGGCGTCCGCGGCCTCCTGGGTGGTGCAGTTCAAGAAGGTCTCCAGCACCAGGACGCCATTGCTCAGCTCGCCCTCCTCCTCCGTCTCCCGCTGGTAGGAGAAGAGGTCGTTGCGCAGATGCACCCCGTCGGAGAAGGAGTCGCGCAGCACCCGCAGCGGACGGGTGCCCGCGACGGCCGCGGGCACCTCGGCGCCGGTCGCATACTCCACCAGGCCCGCCGACCAGGGCGCGCCACCGACCTTGCGGCGCATCTCGATGTATTCGACGGGGTTGGGCACCCGGTGAATGTTGATGTTGGACAGTTCCCACAGCGACTCATTGAGCAGATGCTCGGTGCTCTCGGCGAACCGCTTCCGCCACGCCATGGACATGTGCGGCACCGTGCGCGCCCACAGATCGGCGAGCCCCGCCTCGACGGGGTTGGCCGGTTCGGGAACGGCCGCGGTCAGCTCCATCGGCATGAAGGCGGGCAGCCGGTCGAGGTACTTCTTGCCGCCCTCCCGGTCGAGCGTCCGCTTGAACTTCTCCAGGAAGTGGTCGTCGAAGAAGAAGACCCAGACGTACCAGTCGGTCACCAGTGAGAGCGCGTCCGCGTCGCAGTCCGGGTGGGTGTAGGAACACAGCAGGGCATAGTCGTGGGCGTCGAGATCCTTCTCCTCCCAGATGTTCGAGCCCTCCAGCATCCCCATGTCGCGGGCCCACTTCTTGGAGTGCGTACGCGCCGTCTCCAGATGCGGGTTCAGCCGCGCCGGGTAGGGCGTATAGAAGTCAGGCAGTTCGAATGGCTGTGTCACCGTTGCCGGCCTCTCCCCATACGTACGGAAGGAAGGCGCGGGGAACCACGCCCTCCGGACGGAGCAGCGCTACCCCAGGGGTCAACGCGTTAGGCCTTACGGAGGAAGAGCTTCCGCCACCGGTTCACTTCGGTTCGGTGCCCTCCGAACGGGGGTTACTTCTCGCCGACTTCTGCCACTTTCCTTTCACCGGCGCCGCTTTCACCGGCGCCGCTTTCACCGGCGCTGTTTTCACCGACGCCGCTTTCGTGGGTGCCTGGTGCGTAGGCGCCTCGTTCGTCGGCGCCTCGTTCGTCGGCGTCGGGGCGCCGGCCCCTTGCGGCCGTGCGCAGGGCGAGCTGTGCCAGCGCCTCCGGGGCGCCGGCCTGGCCGCGAATGCCGGGGAAGGCATTGATGTCCACGATGAGGGGCGCGCCACCGCCGGCGTCCAGAACGTCCACCCCGTAGACGTCCAGACCGAAGACCTCGCCGGCCCGGAGCGCGGCGCCGGTCCAGCTCTCGGGCAGCTCACCGACCGGCAGCGGCAACGTCGGCCCACGGCCGTCCGGGGACAGCTCCGACCGGCGCAATCCGGCGAAGAGCTGCCCGTCGACCACCCACAGCTTGTGGTCCCAGCCGCTGTTCGCGGTGAACTCCTGGACCACCACCGGCTCATCGGGCCAGTCGGTCGCCAGCTCCCGCAGTCGTACGGCGCCGTCGGCACGGGCCACGAGGTCATGGCGCCGGCTGAACCGGCTCTTGATCACCAGGGGCCCGTCCGGTTCGCCGGCCGCGACCAGCTCCCCGACCGTGGCCACTGCGGCGGTACCGGCGAACGGCAGCCCGGCCGCGCGAGCCACCGCCGCCATCTCGACCCGGTCCTGGCATCGCGCGGTCGCCGCCGCGGAGTTGAGCACCG